>JANOFR010000086.1:0-63178 GCA_031413755.1 Chitinophagaceae bacterium | reverse complement strand
TGAAACCGCAAATAATTATTTTATTAAAGCCGGTATTGATAATAAAATTGAATTACACATTGGCGATGCTCAGAAAATTATTAAAACATTAACAGAAAACTGGGACCTGGTTTTTATTGATGCCGATAAGGTGAACTATATAGCTTATTACGAATTAACTTTGCCATCAGTAAAGAAGGGTGGCTGGATATTGGCAGATAATGTACTTTTTCATGGCGAAGTTTTAGAGGTAAATGTAAAAGGGAAAAATGCAAGGGCAATACAGGCTTTTAATGAACATATAAAAAACGATGACAGGGTTCAGCAGGTTTTACTTACAATCAGAGACGGGCTCCTGTTAATTCAAAAAAAATAAAAAATGTATAAATATTTTGTAACAATATTGATCTTAATGGTTTCAATGTATGCCCATGCACAAAGGATTTCTATTGAAACGTATATCGAACAATATAAGGATATTGCTATCAGTGAAATGAAACGTACCGGTGTTCCTGCCTCCATTACATTGGCGCAGGGGATTCTGGAAACTGAAAATGGTAACAGTGAATTGGTGAAAAAATCAAATAACCATTTTGGAATTAAATGTAAAAATAACTGGTATGGTGAAAGGGTATCGCATGATGATGATGCCAACGGTGAATGTTTCCGGTCTTATACAAAGGCAGAAGACAGCTATCGCGACCATAGTGATTTTTTACGAAACAGTAAACGTTACAGTTCTTTATTCAGTCTTGATGCTGCGGATTATGAGGGTTGGGCAAAGGGCTTAAAAAATGCGGGATATGCAACCAATCCACATTACCCGGTATTACTGATAAAATATATAGAGCAATACGATCTGCAGCAATATAGTTTAGCGGTTATAAATGAAATCCCTAAAATGGATATTTTAAAAAGTAATGAAGGGAATGATAAAGCTTTACCGGTTAAAGTGGAAAAGGAAGGCCCGATTGATGCTTATGAAAATTTAGCAGTTTTAACAGTCCCGGATAAAATCAGTGTGATCAACAAAACAAAATGTGTATTTGTAAAAAAAGGGGTTTCTTTATTGGCAATCGCAACCAGGCATCAGATCAGTTTAAATAAATTAATGGAGTTTAATGACCTGGAGGAAGATGGGATACTCACCAAAGACCAATTTATTTATTTGCACAAAAAACAAAAAACCGGCAATCAGGTATTTTATATTGTACAGGCAGATGAATCCTTATATGATATTGCGCAAAAAAACGGTATTCAGCTTAAGGCACTCAGGGAGTACAATCATATAAATAATGATGCAATAATTGATACGGATACCAAATTGTATTTGCAACCGGATTTAAGCGTTGCTTTAAATAATACCGGAAAATCAAAATTTAAAATTCACCAGGTAGCGCCAAATGAAGGATTATATACAATAGCCAGAAATTATAAGGTTACTGTTAAGCAATTGAAAGAATGGAATAAACTTATGACTGATGAATTAAAGATCGGACAGGAGATAATTGTTTCTAAATAAATAACATCAGCCTGTAATATAATAAAAATAAAAAATTCAAGCAAATGATCATCCAGGTATTAGACAAAAAATTTCAACCCTATATCAAAGCGCAGGAGATACAGATGCAGATTGATAAACTTGCGAAACAGATCAATTCAGATTATAAAGATAAGTGCCCTTTATTTATTGCTATATTGAATGGCTCTTTTATGTTTGCAGCCGATCTTTTTAAAGAGCTGACGATTGAAGCCGAAATTTGTTTTATTAAACTGGCTTCTTATAAGGGTACTAAGTCAACCGGGAATGTTATTACTTCAATTGGCCTTGATGAGCCCTTAAAAGACAGGCACGTTATAATTATAGAAGATATTGTTGATACCGGAAAAACATTACATGATTTTTTACCGCAACTGATCAATCAGCAACCGGCCAGTTTGAAGATTGCTGCACTGTTACATAAGCCCGAAGCATTATTATTTCCGCTTACAATTGATTATCTTGGGTTTAATGTACCAAATAAATTTCTGCTGGGTTACGGATTGGATTATGATGGGTTAGGCAGGAACCTGAAAGAAATATACCAGTTGGTAGATAATTAACAGGCATCATTTTTGTTAAAAGGGAAATCTTAGCTCTGGATGGTATTAATTTTGTTACAATTAACCTGCAATTGAAAAAACGGTTTAGCTATATTCCTTTGCTGCTACTGGCATTTACATCAAATGCACAGTATTATTTGCGTGGTGAAGTTAAGGATGAGAAAAATCAACCGCTTCAAAATGTAAGAATTCTCTTACATTCCAATAAGCATCTTTTTTTTACAGGAACATCCGGGGGATTTGGAATTACCGTAAATACACTCTTTGATTCTCTTACCTTAAGCCTTGATGGCTATGAAACAAAAATAGTAAAGGTACACAGCGAGCAATGGCAATATATCAGTTTAAAGATACTTCCCAGCAACGTTAACATCAACCGGCCAAAATTAATTTCTGTTACGAAGGACTTAAAGCAAACTTCAAGAATACACTGGTATATTGATAATGAAACTTATTTTCAGCTGGTAGAGAATGAATTTGTAAATACAATTAAATATCCCAATACCGGGTTTTCTTTAAATGTAAATAAAGCATCGTACAGCAATGTGCGTCGTTTTATAAATATGAAAAGTATTGTACCCCCGGATGCAGTAAGAACTGAAGAACTGATAAATTATTTCAATTTGCATTACCGCGAGCCATTGAACGGGGATGTTTTCAGAATGGAATCACAGCTCACTTCCTGTCCCTGGGATATGGATAAATTATTGCTGATATTAAATATCAATGCAAAAAAACTCGACCTTAATAAAATACCCCCGGGCAATTTTGTTTTTTTAATTGATGCATCAGGGAGTATGGATATGCCTAACCGGTTACCATTATTGAAAGCTGCATTTCAGATGTTTGTAAAAAACCTGCGTGCAATAGATACTGTTTCTATTGTTACCTATGGTGGAACGGTAGGAATATGGTTACAACCCACCAGTGGAGCCGAAAAAGAAAAAATAATTAAATCCATTGAAGAATTAACAGCCACCGGAGATACACCCGGGGAAGCGGCAATAATGACAGCTTATATGTTAGCACGTAACACATTTAATAAAAACGGAAGTAACCGGGTAATTCTGGCTACTGACGGAGACTTTAATGTGGGGCTTAGTTCCGAAAAAGCATTGGAAGACCTGATAACAAAAGAGCGGCAAAGTGGCGTATATCTTACCTGCCTTGGGGTTGGTATGGGAAATTTTAAGGATTCTAAACTGGAATCACTGGCTAAAAAAGGTAATGGTAATTATGCGTACCTGGATGATATAAATGAAGCTGAAAAAGTGCTGGTGAAAGAACTCACACAAACTTTTTATGCTGTGGCAGATGATGTTTTTATGAACCTGCAATTTAACCGGGAGTTAGTTAAAGAATACAGGTTAATTGGTTTTGACAACAGAAGGGCTGCAGTTACAGACAGTACGATTGATCTGGAGGGCGGAGAAATAGGAAGCGGAAACAGTGTGTTGGCTATTTTTGAAATCATTCCTGCCACTGAACAGCTGTTTAAAGAAAATGCTTTTACAAATGAACATCTGGCTGAGGTTAGTATGCGTTTCAGTCTTTGTAATGATACTACATTATTACAAATGAACCAATCATGCCCTGCTAACTTTTTAGAATTTAAGTATCTTGATAAAGAGTTACAGTTTGCAACCGCTGTTGCTATGTTTGCACTTAAAGTAAAACAATCAAAATATATAAAAGAAGCTGATTGGCTGGATATACATAATATAGTTTTGAATGCCTATGATCCTAAAAGTTATCTTCAAACGGAATTTTTACAATTGGTTGAAAAAGCAGAAGATATTTATGCTCCAAAAAAGCGTAAAAAAGTAAAGAAAAAGAATTAAGAAAACATCTCTCTCACTTTATCAAAAAATGATTTATCATTTTTTTCGGGCTTGGGTTGAAAATTTTCTGACTGTTGTAATTTTTCAAGAATTTCTTTTTCCTGTGCAGTAACATGTTGGGGTGTCCAAACATTTACCTGTATAAGCTGGTCACCTTTTTCATAACTGTTTACGTTCGGAAAACCTTTACCCTTCAACCTGAAAATTTTACCGCTTTGTGTACCGGGTGGAATTTTAATCTTTGCCCTGCCATCTATGGTTGGTACTTCCACATGAGTTCCAAATACGGCATCAGGTATGGAGATATGCAAATCAAAAGCTACATTCAGGCCATCCCGGTGTAATTGCGGATGCGATTCTTCTTCAATTAATACGATCAGATCTCCGGCTGCCCCACCACGTTCTCCGGCATTGCCTTTTCCGCTTAAACTCAATTGCATGCCTTCCTGAACACCTGCAGGTATATCAATAGCTACAGTTTCTTCACCATAAACCCTCCCATCTCCTTTGCAGGTTGTACATTTATGGGTAACAGTACTGCCTTCCCCATTACAGGTTGGGCAGGTGGTTACGGTTTGCATCTGTCCTAAAAAAGTGCTCTGTACCCTTCTTACCTGTCCACTACCGCCACATGTACCGCAGTTTTGAACACTGTTTTTATCTTTTGCGCCACTTCCGGTACAGGTATTACAAAGTACATATTTTTTTACCTTGATTGTTTTTTGTGCTCCCTTTGAAAGCTCTTCATAATTCAGTTTGATCTTAACCCTCAGGTTACTGCCACGGGTACCACGACTTCTTCCACCAGAACTCCTTCTATTGCTGCCTCCCCCAAAAAAACTTCCAAAAGGACTGTCATCGCCAAAAATATCTCCAAACTGACTGAAGATATCATCCATATTCATTCCACCACCACTATGACCGCCACCCCCTCTGCCCGGACTAAATGCCTGGTGCCCGAATCGGTCGTACTGGCCACGTTTATCTGTATCACTTAAAATTTCATAAGCTTCAGCAGCTGCCTTAAACTTTTCTTCAGCCGCTTTATCGCCCGGGTTTCTGTCTGGATGGTGTTGCATGGCAACCTTGCGGTATGCTTTTTTTATTTCATCCTGTGTTGAAGATTTAGATACACCCAATATTTCGTAAAAATCTTTTTTCGACATCTTTTAGATCTTGGTATTTTTAAAACTATTATTATTTACTCTATTTTATAAAAGAGAGGATTTGGGGTAATTATTTACCTACTACAACCTTTGCAAAACGGATAATTTTATTATTCAGGTAGTAACCCTTTTCAATTTCATCAACCACTTTTCCTTTTAATTTCTGAGGCACTTCCACTTCTGTAATTGCTTCATGTTTTTCTACATCAAATACGGTGTTAACACTTTCCATTGCTTTTAATCCTCTTGCCAATAACGTATTTCTCAGTTTGTTAAATACCAGTTGTACACCTTCTTTCTGAACAGTAATATCATCGCTTCCGGATAATTGTTTTTCTGCCCGGTCACAATCGTCCATTACTTCCAATAAAGATATAATTACATCTTTACCGGCTGTTTGAATGAGCTCTATCTTTTCTTTTGCATTGCGGCGTTTAAAATTATCAAATTCAGCAAAAAGGCGCAGGTATTTATCTTTTTGTTCATCCACTTCAGCCTGTAATTTTTGCATAACATCCTCGCCACCTGGGTTACTCAAATGGGTGTTTCCGGGTATATCTGCATCGGCATTAATATTCATTTCTTCACTTTCCTGAGTTATAGCTTCTTTTTCTTCCATAGTATAAATTAAAAATTGGTTGCGAAGGTACAACAGTCAAACATTTTGCCAATGGCTCATTTGCCGTCAAATTGGCAATTATTTGCAAATAAGAGGCCCATATCTGTACTATGTATGACACGGACGTTACCTTTGCGCCATGAAAAGTATTTTTTTGAACAAAAAGATAAGTCGAAGGGTGGAAACCGGGCATCCATGGATTTTTGGAAATGAGGTAAATACCGGAAAGGCACTGGATACGGCAGCAAAACCAGGTGAAATTGTAAATGTGTACACTCATGATAAAAAATTTATAGGCAGTGGTTATATAAACCCCCAATCACAGATAATGGTAAGGTTACTTACCAGGGATAAGGAAGAAACAATAGATGAGCAGTTTTTTATTAACAGGATTCAAAAGGCATGGGAATATCGCAAAAAAATTGGGTATACTGAAAACTGCCGGCTGATATTTGGGGAAGCCGATGATTTACCTCAACTGATCATAGATAAATTCAATAAATATTTTGTTATTCAAACACTGGCTTTAGGTATTGATGTTTGGAAGCCTGCCATTGTAAAAGCCATTGAGAAAATTTTTACACCTAAAGGAATTTATGAAAGAAATGATGTTCCTGTAAGGGAACTGGAAGGCCTGGCACAACACAAAGGGTTCTTGTCTGAAGCGTTTGATACGAATATTATTATTAATGAAAATGGCATTAAATTTTATGTTGATATAGCCAATGGACAAAAGACGGGTTTCTTTTTAGATCAGCAGGATAACCGCAGGGCTATTCAGCATATTGTAAAAGATGCAGATGTACTGGGTGCCTTTTGTTACACCGGTTCATTTGAGATCAGTGCGGCTCATTATGGCGCTACATCAGTTTTAGGGTTGGATATTTCTCAAAATGCTGTTGATATGTGTACTAAAAATGCAACATTGAATGAACTGGATCATATTTGTAAGTTTGAATGTGTAAATGCTTTTGATGTCTTAAAAGAATGGTCAAAAGAAGGAAGGCAATGGGATGTGGTTATGCTTGACCCTCCCTCATTTACCAAAAGCAGGGCAACTATAAATAAAGCTATAGCCGGGTATAAAGAAATAAATTTAAGAGGAATGAAACTGGTTAAACCCGGAGGATTTTTAGTTACCTCAAGTTGTACCAATCTTGTACAACCTGAATTATTTTTAGACATCATTCAAATGGCGGCAACAGATGCAAAGCGTAAGATCAGGCAGGTTGTTTTTAATACGCAGTCTGCAGATCATCCCGTAATAAGAGGGCAGGAGAATACACACTATCTTAAATTTCTGATTGTACAGGTAATGTAAGTAAGAAAAAGTAGGGAGGATTATTTAACCACCTGAAACTTTCCGGAATCCATTATTTTTCCGTTTTTATCGCGAAGCTGGTAAATATAAATTCCACGGTAAAAATCATCCAGGGGCAACGTGATCTTTAGTGAAATTTTGTTTATCTCATTTACTTTCTTTCCCATAAAATTATAGATCTGCAGGGAATAAGATTTATCATACCCTTGCAGGAAATCAAAATTGATCACCGTAGTGGCGGGTATTGGATAAGGCCTTAGTAATTTTGCTGCAGGTTCACCAGAACTTAGAGGTTTATTTTGAGCAAAAGAAGTAAAAGTTAATCCAAAAAATAAAATTAGTATGTAAATAATTTTCTTCAACATAGTAAAAATATGTAAAAAACATCAAATAATCAACAATTGTATATTACAATATTATTAATGTATTAACGTTCAAACGTGATTTTTATGCTAAAATGAAGCAAATTGTTATTAAAATTATCAATTAAACACGGCCAGCTTTAGGTTAATTTCCTCAAAATTGGGCATATCGCCGGCATTTTCCAGTATTTCCGCATATTGAATGATCCCGTTTTTATCAATAATAAAGGCAGATCTTTTGCTGACCCCCTTCATATCTAAGATCCAGTCATGGTATAAACAACCATATAAAGCAGAAACGTCCTTATTAAAATCGCTTAACAGATCAAAATTATATTGCTGGTCTTCTTTAAAATTTTTTAAAGTAAAAACCGAATCAACAGATATTCCAATAACCCGGGCATTTAATTTACTGTAACGGCTAATATCATCTCTAACTGCACACAATTCTTTTGTACATACGCCGGTAAATGCCTGCGGAAAAAATAATAATAAAATATTTTTCCCTTTGTACCCGGATAAGGTTATTTTATTTTTATCTGTGTCGAATAAACTAAAATCGGGTGCCGGTTTTCCTACCTGTATCATAATTTTTTTAATTTATTATTGTGTAAAGATTGTTAACAGCTATTGTATCTTTTTTGTTTACTTAGCTGTTATATTTTTTTTAACCCAAACTATTTTAATTATGAGCAAGTACTTCACCGAGTTTATTGGAACCATGTTCCTTGTTTTAGTTGTAGGAGTAGCTGCAATTGGAGGTGCAGCCGGCTCTATGGCTCCCCTGGCTATTGGTAGTATATTAATGGTAATGATCTATGCCGGAGGGCATATTTCAGGAGGACATTACAATCCTGCAGTAACCTTAGCTGTACTGATAAGAGGGAAAATAAATATGGGTGATGCTTTAACCTATTGGATAGCTCAAATCGGAGGCGCTTTGGCAGCCTGGGCTATTGCCACATTTATTTTTGATGTTGAAGGTACAGGTACAAGTGCAGTAAAATCGGTGGGTAAGGGTCTGGGTGCAGAATTCCTGGGAACATTTGCTTTGGCCTATGTTGTATTGAACTCTGCTACAGCAAAAGGAAATAGCGGTAACAGTTTTTATGGGTTGGCAATAGGATTCACAGTAGTAGCATGTGCATTTACCTTTGGTGGATTTTCAGGCGGCGCATTTAATCCTGCAGTTGCAATTGGGGCCTGTTTAATGAAAGGATTTGTATGGACTGATCTATGGATCTATTTGGCAGGCTGTTTGGGAGGCGGTTTACTTGCGGGCTTGATCTTTAATTTTAATAATCCGGATGATAAATAATATCAAACTGAATTTTATATGGGGCTCCCGCTATTTAACAGGATGTGTGGGCTGAACATTTTATTTTATTAATGCTAAGCATTTTTCCAGGCTATATTTCCATTCCGGAATGGTTACATTAAAAACCTCTTTGATTTTTGTTGTATCTAAAACGGAGTATTTTGGCCGTTTTGCAGCAGTTGGATATTGAGCTGTTGAAACAGGGTTAACGATACAAACATTTCCTGTTATTTTTTTAATGGTTAATGCAAATTCATACCAGCTGGTTTTACCGGCATTGGTATAATTATAAATACCGGGGTTGTCATTATACTTTCCCGACGAAATGATCTGCATGATTGCCGCAGCAAGGTCAGCAGCATACGTAGGACAACCAAACTGGTCATTCACCACATTAATGCTGTCTTTTTCTTTCATCAGCCGTAACATGGTTTTTACAAAATTATTTTTAAAAGAGGAGTAAAGCCATGAAGTACGGATGATAACTGTGGAAGGGTTATTTTGTAAAACAAGTTGTTCTCCCTTTAATTTTGATTCCCCATAAGTATTTACCGGGCAGGTTGGGTCTGTTTCTTTATAAGGTTGTTTCGAAGTGCCGTCAAAAACATAATCCGTAGAAATATGTATTAAATGAACATATTGTTGTTTACAAACCCTGGCCAGGTTAGCTGTAGCCTCTGCATTAATTAAGAATGCTGTTTCCTTTTCTTTCTCTGCTTTATCAACAGCTGTATAAGCTGCACAATTGATGCAATATACAACCTGATGTTCTGAAAAATATTCTGATACGGCATCAAAATCATCAATCGGTAATTCTTCTTTTGTAATAAACAGGAATCGATAACCGGGAAACTGCGGAGCAATAATTTTTAATTCGTTGCCCAGCTGGCCATTGGCGCCGGTAACTAAAATTGTATGGATCTCATTTTTCAAAAACAAAATTGTTTTTACAATTCAATAAAGATGGATAGCTAATGTCTTTTTCAGAAATAACAGCTTGTTCAGCAGGTATTTTCCAGTCAATATTCAAAGCCGTATCATTATATAATATGCCTGCTTCAGATTCTTTATGATAGAATTCATCACATTTATATAAAACTTCAGCCGTCTCGCTCAATACCGAAAACCCGTGGGCAAATCCCCTGGGTATAAAAACCTGTTTATTATTCTCAGCAGATAATTCCAGCGAAAAAACTTTGCCATAAGTGGGAGATCCTTTGCGTATATCAACGGCAATGTCCAGGATCTTTCCATTCAATACCCTTATTAATTTTGTTTGAGCATGTGGGGCCAGTTGATAATGTAAACCACGGATTACACCATAAGATGATTTTGACTGGTTGTCCTGAATAAAATTAATTTCCAGGCCCTCTGCTTTAAAATTTTTTTTATTATAACTTTCAAAAAAATATCCCCTGCTGTCTTTATGTACTGCTGGTTCAAAAATGAGTAGTCCCGGAAAATCTGTTTTAATAAATGCCATAATAAAATCCTGCGATTATGAATATAATTTTTTAAAGAAATCAATGGTATCAGCCAACCCGTCATTAAATTTTTTTGTTGGCTGATATCCTAAAAGGTTTTTTGCCAGTGAAATATCGGCCAGAGAATTGCGGATATCACCCGCCCGGGGTTCCCGGTAGGTAGCCGCAAAATCACTTTTTAAACGGGTACAGCAGGCATTATATAAATAATTAATTGAAAAATTTTCACCTACAGCTACATTGAACACTTTGTTCAGTGCTTCCGGGTTTTCATTAAGCATTCCTTTAATATTCAGCTGAACTGCATTATCAACATAAGTAAAATCACGGGTTTGTTCGCCATCACCATTAATATAAACCGGTGTTTGTTTCATTATGTTTTTTACAAAAAGTGGGATAACAGCCGCATAAGCACCGTCAGGATCCTGGCGTGGCCCAAAAATATTAAAATACCTGAGCCCCAACAATTTTATACCATACACATCAGCAAAAACCTGGGCATATAATTCATTTGTTTTCTTGGTTGCTGCATATGGTGACAAACAGTTGCCGATTATATTTTCCTTTTTAGGTAAGGTAGCATCATCACCATAAACCGAAGATGAGGAAGCATAAACCAGCTGTTTAATATCATTGTCAATTGCAGCCTTCAGCATATTTGCAAAACCCCCTACATTTACTTCACTAAAATAAACGGGTTCTTTAATACTGCGGGGAACTGAACCTAATGCAGCCTGGTGACTTACATAATCTATTCCGGAACAGGCCTGCTGACAACTGTCAATGTTCCGTATATCAGCTTCCATGAATTCAAAACCCGGGTAGTGTTGAAGAATATCAAGGTTAGATTGAAATCCATTAACCAGGTTATCCAATACCCTTACTTTTCTTGCTCCCTGCTTTAGTAAATATTCAGCAAGATGACTGCCAATAAATCCGGCACCCCCGGTTACTAAAAACGATAACTGGCTAAGATCTTTTGAATGAAATATAGTGTTCATGCTCATTCCCTAGCGGGAATTATATTTTATGGTTTTAAAAATATCTTTTTCAATCATTGTACTTTCCATTCCGGTTGCCATTCTTTGAGCGGCCTGCCTTATGCAGTCTTAACGCAGGGTTTATATAAGGATTTATAAACTCCAATATTTTCTGGAAATGATCTTAGTCCTGTAAATTCCCTTTAGATCTGCAACAATGCCGTGTGGCTTTGTAATGGATGCAAAATAACTATCGTCTAATTTTTTATAATCATTATGTGGTACAGTCACTATCACTGCATCATAATCATTACTTAATGAAGCTGTTAATTCAAACCCATATTCATGTTTTAGTTCATCATTTTTTGCATGCGGATCGGTAACATGAACATTTAATGAAAAGGCTTTCAGTTCTTTTATCACATCAGCGACTTTACTGTTTCTTATGTCACTTACATTTTCTTTAAAAGTTGCGCCCATCACCAATACTTTAGCATCCTTTACATTACCATCGCTTTGAATGATATGCTGCAATATTTTTCTTGCTACATAACCAGCCATAGCATCATTAATAAACCTACCGGCTAAAATAACCTGTGAATTGTAACCTAATTTTTTAGATTTATAGGTAAGATAGTACGGGTCAACACCAATACAATGCCCGCCAACCAGGCCTGGCTGAAATTTTAAGAAATTCCATTTGGTGCCGGCGGCTTCTAAAACCTCATAGGTGTTGATATTCATTTTATCAAAGATGATGGAGAGTTCATTCATCAGGGCAATGTTCAGGTCACGCTGTGTATTTTCAATAATCTTTGCTGCTTCGGCAACTTTAATGGATGATGCTTTATATACGCCTGCTTTTACTACCAATTCATACACTTTGGCAATGGTTTCTAAACTTTCAGCGCAACATCCGCTAACCACTTTAATAATGCTGCTGATGGTATGTTCTTTATCTCCCGGATTAATTCTCTCAGGCGAATAACCTATCTTATAATCCTGTACCATTTTTAAACCCGATAATTTTTCAATGATGGGTACACAATCTTCTTCTGTACATCCGGGGTAAACCGTACTCTCATAAACAACATAATCCCCCTTTTTTATCACTTTCCCAATGGTTTCGCTTGCACGTTGCACCGGATTAAGATCTGGTACATTGTGTTCATCTACCGGAGTTGGTACGGCTACAATGAAAAAATTAGCCTGCTTCAGAACATCGAGGTCGTTGGTAAATTCTATGTCACAACCTTCAAAATCCGAAGCAGTCAGTTCCTGGCTGGGGTCAATTTTGTTACGCATCATTTCAACCCGCTTTGCATTAATATCGAAGCCGATTACTTTTATTTTTTTTGCAAACTCCAGCGCAATGGGTAAGCCAACATACCCAAGGCCAATTACTGCCAGTTGTTTTTTCTTCTCTAATAATTCCTGGTACATGTATAAGTGTGGTTTATGAATTAATTTTTGCTTTCAAATTCCTTTGGTAATTTATTCAATTCTGCCTTTGGTAAATTTTTAAAATACGCATAAGTTATTTTTAAACCTTCAGCTCTAGTAACTTTAGGTTCCCATCCCAGTAATTGTTTTGCTTTTGTAATGTCTGGCTGGCGTTGTTTTGGATCGTCTTTTGGTAAATCTTTATAAACTATTTTTTGTTTTGTACCTGTAAGCTTTATGATCTCTTCAGCAAAATCCTTGAGGGAAATTTCGTCAGGATTGCCGATATTAACCGGTTGTACATGATCACTCATCAGCAAACGGTATATTCCTTCAACCAGGTCATCTACATAACAAAAACTTCTGGTTTGGCTTCCATCACCAAATACGGTAAGGTCCTCGCCACGTAAGGCCTGGCCAATAAAAGCGGGTAATGCCCTGCCATCATTTAGCCTCATCCGGGGGCCATAAGTATTAAAAATACGGACGATCCTGGTTTGTACATTATGAAAACTATGATAGGCCATTGTAATGGCTTCCTGAAAACGTTTGGCTTCATCATAAACACCGCGTGGCCCTACCGGGTTTACATTACCCCAATATTCTTCATGTTGTGGATGCACTAAGGGGTCGCCATACACTTCACTGGTAGAAGCAACTAAAATTCTTGCATTTTTTGTTTTTGCCAGACCCAAACAATTGTGTGTACCTAATGAACCAACTTTTAATGTTTGAATCGGAATTTTTAAATAATCAATAGGGCTGGCAGGCGAGGCAAAGTGTAAAATATAATCGAGCTCACCGGTAACATGAATGAATTTTGAAACATCATGATGATAAAACTCAAATTCCTTTAATTTAAAAAGGTGCTCAATATTTTTCAGGTCACCGGTAATTAGATTATCCATGCCGATCACCTGGAATCCTTCCCGGATAAAACGGTCGCAAAGATGCGAACCTAAAAATCCGGCTGCTCCTGTAATTAAAACTTTTTTTGTTGCCAAAGATTACACAGATTTAAACAAATGAAAAATAGTAAACCATAAAGTCATTAAATCAATGATTTAATTAATCACCCTTCTTCCCACGCTGACATAATGAAAGCCCAGTTCCTGCATTTTTTCCAGATCGAATAGATTTCTTCCGTCGAAAATTACTTTATTTTTTAATAAAGAAATCATATTGCCGAAATCCGGTGTCCTGAACTCACTCCATTCTGTAGCGATCAACAGTGCATCTGCATCAACCAAAGCATCATACTGGCGTTCAGCAAAATTTATTTTATTTCCAAGTAATAATTTCACATTATTCATAGCTTCAGGGTCATAGGCTGTAATTTGTACGCCTTCGGCTAATAACTCATCAATGATAGTTAAAGCGGGTGCTTCCCTGATATCATCTGTATTGGGTTTGAAAGACAACCCCCAAACAGCAATTTTTTTACCCTTTAATTCATTGTTGAAATATGCTTTTATCTTTGGAACCAGGTGCAGTTTTTGTTTTTCATTTATTTGCATAACAGCATTCAGGATCTTAAAATCATAATTTACATCTGCTGATGATTTTGCAAGGGCCTGTACATCTTTCGGAAAGCAACTCCCTCCATAACCAATACCGGGAAATAAAAAGCGTCTGCCAATCCGTTCATCACTGCCAATACCTTTGCGAACCATATCTACATCAGCGCCCATAAGTTCACATAACTGTGCTATCTCGTTCATGAACGTGATCTTCATCGCCAGAAACGAATTGGCTGCATATTTGGTCAGCTCAGCACTTTTTTCATCCATATAGATGATCGGGTTCCCCTGGCGTACAAAGGGTAAATACAATTCATTCACGATCTGTTTAGCTTTTTCGGAAGAAGTACCAATGATCACCCGGTTAGGTTTCATAAAATCATCAACAGCAACCCCCTCTCTTAAAAATTCGGGATTTGAAACCACATCAAAAGTTGTTTTTGCATTTTTTGAAACAGCTGCCTCAACCTTTTCTGCAGTACCCACCGGTACCGTACTTTTATCTATTATTACAACATATTGTGTGATCAGTTTACCTAATTCATCAGCTACGCCAAGTATATATTTCAGGTCTGCACTGCCGTTTTCACCCGGCGGTGTTGGAAGTGCAAGAAAAATGATCTGTGCATTTGCAATTCCTTTTTCAAGCGATGTGGTAAAATGAAGCCGGCCTTCCTTTTGGTTTCTTAAAAATAATTTTTCCAGGCCCGGTTCATAGATAGGCAGATTACCTGTTAAAAGTTTTTTGATCTTACTTTCATCAATATCAACACAGGTAACCGTATTGCCTGTTTCTGCAAAACAGGTGCCTGTAACTAATCCAACATAGCCTGTTCCAATTACTGCTATTTTCATTTGTTATTTATTTATAAATGCTAAAACCTCCGAAATAATAAAATTCTGTTGTTCCTCATCCAGTTCGGTATGAATGGGCAGGGAGATCACCCGTTCTGTAAGCCAATCGGTTATGGGAAGGTTAAAATTACTTCCTCCAAAAGCATCAAACATTTTTTGTTTGTGTGCCGGAACCGGGTAATAGATCATCGAAGGTACTCCCTGCGCTGCTAAATATTGATGTAAACCATCTCTGTCAATATCATTTAAAACCAGCGTGTATTGATGAAATACGTGTTTATTATTGTGCGCTCTAAACGGAATTGTGATTGATTTATTTCCTGCAAAGGCTTTATCATAAAAGTCAGCAGCTTTTATCCTTGCAGCTATGTATTCATCCAGGTGTTTTAGTTTAATGGTCAGGATGGCTGCCTGTATGGCATCCAGTCTGGAGTTGCATCCTACTACATCATGGTAATACCTTTTACTTTGGCCGTGCGATGCGATCATTTTTAATTTTATAGCCAATTCATCATCATCTGTAAAAATGGCGCCACCATCACCAAATGCACCCAGGTTCTTTGATGGATAAAAAGAGGTGCATCCGATATGTCCGATGCTTCCGGTTTTTTTTACAGATCCATCGCTGAAATTGAAATGAGCACCTATGGCCTGGGCATTATCTTCAATTACAAATAAATGATGCTTTGCCGCAATGGCCATTATCTTTTCAAGATCGGCAGCCTGGCCATATAAATGTACCGGTATAATTGCCTTTGTTTTTGGCGTAATTGCTTTTTCAATCGCTTCGGGATCAATACAAAAAGTGGTTGGATCTACTTCAACAAAAACCGGTTTAATATTCAGTAAAGCTGCCACTTCCACAGTAGCTATATAAGTAAAAGAAGGTGTTATCACTTCATCACCGGGTTGTAAACCAAGTGCCATCATAGCAATTTGTAAAGCATCAGTTCCATTGGCACAGGGAATACAGTGTTTGCTTCCGTGGTATTTTGCAAGCTTATCAGCAAACTCATTCACTACTTTTCCTCCAATATACATAGCGCTTTCCATTACTTCCAGTACTGCCGTATCTACCTCGTTCTTTATTTTGAAGTATTGGGTTTTGGTATCTACCATTTGTAAGGGCCTCATAAGTATAATTTTATGCGGCGCAAAGATAAGGATTGCAGCAGGAATAGAGAATTTGTAATATGCAGGGGTTAAGATTAGAAAATTGCCTTTAGATTTGCCGGAAATCAGGTGATGAGCAAATTTTTATACGATTTATTTCTGATCTTATATTCCATTGGGGTTAGGGTTGCCTCTTTATGGAACACAAAGGCTAAAAAATGGGTAAGCGGACGTAAAAGTATTTTCACGGAGATCAACCATAAACTTTCAACCTTAAACGTTCAACCTGTCTGGATGCATTGTGCCAGCCTGGGTGAATTTGAACAGGGCAGGCCTTTGATAGAGGAATTAAAAATTAAAAATGAGAAATTAAAAATTGTTTTGACTTTTTTTTCGCCGAGTGGTTACGAGGTGGTGAAGGATTACGGGGGGGCAGACTATATTTTCTACCTGCCAATGGATGCCCCTGCCAATGCAAAAAGGTTTTTAGATGCAATAAATCCTTCGTTGGTTCTTTGGGTAAAATATGAATATTGGTTTTATTACTTACAGGAATTAAAACAACGGAATATTCCAACCATTCTGGTATCAGGTATTTTCAGAAAAGAACATCCTTTCTTTAAATGGTATGGCAAAATATGGAAAAAAATGCTGGAGAGCTTTACTCATTTTTTTGTGCAGAATGCATTATCAAAAGAATTATTAGCCACACTTGATTTTAAAGATAATGTCACCATCAACGGCGATACAAGATTTGACCGGGTGCTGGAGATTGCCCGTACCTTTAAACCTATACCTCTTATTGCTGAGTTTTGCGGTAACAGTAAGGTAATTGTTGCTGGTAGTACCTGGGAAGAGGATGAAATTGAATTGCTGCAATTTGTAAAATCAAATCCTGAAATAAAATTCATCATTGCCCCTCATGAAATTAATGAGGAAAATTTAAGTGATGTAAAAGAAGAATTCCGGAATTCTATATTCTATTCTGATCTGGAAAAAACCACAAATGAAAAACTGCAATCCACAAATATTCTTGTAATTGATAATGTTGGCATGCTGTCACGATTATATAGTTATGCCACTATAACCTATGTTGGCGGAGGCTTTGGCGATGACGGGGTACATAATGTTTTAGAAGCAGCGGTATATGGTAAACCGGTTATTTTTGGCCCTGTTTACGAAAAATTTGATGAAGCAATTGGATTGGTGAATGAAGAGGGAGGTATAAGTGTTGATGGCCCGGTTGGCCTTGAAACAGTATTGAATAATTTACTGAATAATGAACCTGAAAGAAACAGAAGGGGGGATGCGGCAAAGCACTATGTTATTTCAAATGCAGGTGCATCAAAAAAAATTATTCAGTTCATTCAGGAAAAACGCCTCTTAACCAACTGATAAAACTGTT
The DNA here is from genome assembly GCA_031413755.1 of Chitinophagaceae bacterium. Lineage (GTDB taxonomy): Bacteria > Bacteroidota > Bacteroidia > Chitinophagales > Chitinophagaceae > Ferruginibacter. Next base: position 45,669 of record JANOFR010000086.1, on the reverse strand, counting down.
TTACCAGTTCCTCATTATCATTCCATCCGTTTTTAACTTTCAGTTCTCTTTGTATCCAGTACTCGGCTTCCGGAAAAATTGAGAAACTGTTAATTGTTTTTATGCTTCTTTCATAAGCCACTTCATCGCCCCGGAACAGATCATTAATAAATAAGAACCGGTCATTAACACCAATGGCTTTTCTCAGGTCCCTGATCGGTACCTCTGTTAAGGTATCACCTAAATCTATTTTCGATTGTTTTAATTTTTCGTTTATGGAAGCTGATACCGGTGCAATTGATTCATTTATTTCTTTTTTAACCGGTTCAGCCGGCTTTGGTTGATTTTGATGAGTCAGGGTGGGTATGTCTTCTTCAGTATGAAATGAGAAATGAGGTTTATTTTGAAGGCTTATTTTCTGTATCGCTTCAGCATTTCTTTTTATTTCTTCCAGTTCAGCTTCCAGTTCTGCTTCATCAACCTGTAATATTTCAACTATTCTTTCTTCTTTTTCTCCGGCTGTATTATTTATTCCGGGTTCATTCTTAGGCATGTTTAAATTTGAAGCAGTTACTGAAACAGTATCTGAATGAAAAGCAGGCCCATTATTATCCTGCAGGTGAAATAATTCGGCCTGTAACATCTGAACCGTAAGGAGTAATTGCCCCGGAGGAGCTTTTTGTGCAAACTGTTCTTGTAACTTTTTTAGGAGTGTTTCCACTCTTTCCATGTTATTATTATATTTTTGATGCCCCGGCTGAAGGAAGACAAGCGTAAACAATCGGCTGCAGCCCCTAAGTTACAAACAGATTTTTAAAAAAATAGCTAAATGTTTATAGAACCTAATTTAAAAGGAGAAAGGCGGGGATGGATTGAAGTGATTTGTGGCAGTATGTTCAGTGGTAAAACTGAAGAATTGATACGTCGTTTAAAAAGAGTGAAAATTGCCAATTTAAAAGTAGAGATTTTTAAACCGGCCATTGATGTGCGTTACGATGATATAAAGATCGTAAGTCATGATACCAATGCCATACAATCTACCCCTGTTGAAAATTCGCAAACTATTTTATTACTGGCACAGGATGTAGATGTGGTTGGCATTGATGAGGCCCAGTTTTTTGATGACCAGATCAGCAATGTATGTGAACAGCTGGCCCAAAAGGGGATCCGGGTTATTGTTGCAGGCCTGGATATGGATTACCGGGGTAATCCTTTTGGGCAGATGCCCAACTTACTGGCCAAAGCAGATTATATTACCAAACTGCATGCTATTTGTATGAAATGCGGCAATATTGCCAATATCAGTTACCGCAAAATTGCCGAAGGACCCCAGGTATTATTAGGGGAAAAAGATATTTACGAACCCAGGTGCCGGCATTGCGCCCAATTGAAAGATTAGATAATACGGATATTCAAAATAATCAGACTATAGAAATTTTACATGTAGTAATTCGCAACAATGAACAAACGGATTTTTGCCTTATTAAGAAAAGATATACTGCTTGAGTTCAGGCAAAAGCATACTTTTTATGGTATATTACTTTATATCGCTTCCACCATTTTTGTTCTTTTTTTATCAGTTGATAAGTTAGATGCCAATGTATGGAACGGATTGTTTTGGGTGATCCAGTTATTTATTTGTGTAAATGCCGTAGCCAAAAGTTTTTTACAGGAAAGCCGTGGACGTATGCTGTATTTTTATTCAATCGCTTCACCGGTTGAATTTATCATAGCAAAAATATTGTACAATATAGTGCTCATGGTTTTAATGAGCCTTTTGAGTTTATTGCTGTTTTTTATCTTTTTAAATAACCCTGTTGATAACAGTCTTCGTTTTATCGGTATTGTGGTTTTAGGAGGTGCCAGCATCAGTATTGTATTTACATTAATGAGTGCCATTGCCGCAAAAGCCCAGCAAAATGCTGCATTGATAGCCATTCTAGGATTCCCGGTCATCCTTCCCCAGCTTTTATTACTCATGCGTTTGAGTAAAGCAGCTTTTGCCGAAGTATTTAAAGAAGGTGCCGTATTACAGTTGGCAGGTTTAATAGCCGGATTGGATGTATTGGTTATCGTTTTAGCCGTTATTTTGTTTCCTTATTTATGGAAGGATTGATCTGGTAAAAAATGATATTTTTTTAATTCTTTGTATTGGTTTACCCTAACTTTGCGACTCAATTAATCTTTCTATTGTTTGCAGAAAAATTGGTGGAAAATATTATCCTTTCTTTTGTTGATCTACACCGTTGTAGGTGGTTTTCTGATGGATGTGCCCCGGTTGTTTATATTGAATGAAACGATACGCAATCTTTATTTTCATGTTTGTATGTGGTTTGGTATGATGATCTTATTTGGTACCAGCTTTGTTTACAGCATGAAACATCTTCGTGGTTTCAGTTTACGCAACGATATTTTTGCTCATCATTTTGCTGCAGTAGGTTCATTATTTGGTATACTGGGCTATGCCACCGGAACTATCTGGGCAAATTATACATGGGTTACCGATCAAAGTCAATCGTTAGGCAGTATTTTAAAAGAACCTAAATTGATCGGCGCTGCCATTGCCTTATTAATCTATGGTGCTTATTTTGTTTTACGTGGTTCATTTACTGACATAGATAAAAAAGCCCGGATAAGTGCTGTATATAATATTTTTGCATTTGCCATGTTGTTTCCGAGTATATGGATCATACCCCGTTTAGTAGGAAGTTTACACCCCGGTGCACCAGGCAGTGAAAGTGGTAACCCGGCTTTGAATTTTAAAGATATTGACAGCCGCCTGCGAATGGTTTTTTATCCGGCAATTATTGGCTGGACATTATTGGGCGTATGGATTGCTACATTAAAAATAAGATTACAATTAATTAAAGATAAATCACTGATAAATGAATAAGCGTTTCTCGTCTCTTGTTTTTCGTTTCTTGTTTCTCGTTTGTGGGATACTGTTTAATTTAATAGCTTTTGCGCAGGATACCAAACCCGAAATGGCTGATGTGATGCGGAGTAATGGAAAAATTTATGTGGTAGTAGCCGTTTGCCTTACCATTTTAACCGGGTTATTTATTTATGTATTTTTATTAGACAGGAAGATAAGCAGACTGGAGAAAGAAAATAATTAGCAATATGCAACAGGCAAATGATAATACCCAGTTCACTGAAAACCCTTTTGCAAATTGCCCGTTGCTGATTGCCCATTAATTAAAAATAACGATTGCTAAAAATAAAACTAATATTATGAGTGCTCACAAGCCTTACAGCTTTTTCCATAGTGTGGAAAGAAGCTTCGATAAAGCCGCCAAATTTACCCAATGGGATTTAGGAATTTTGGAACAGGTAAAAGCCTGCAACAGTGTTTACCAGATGCGGTTCCCGGTAAAACGGGATGATGGAAGTATTGAAGTAATTGAAGCTTACCGTGTTCAGCACAGTCATCATAAAGCACCCTGCAAAGGCGGTATCCGCTTTAGTGATGAAGTTAACCAGGATGAAGTTATGGCGCTTGCCAGTTTAATGACCTATAAATGTGCTATTGTTAATGTACCCTTTGGTGGCGCCAAAGGAGGTATTAAGATCAACCCCCGTAAATACAGTGAGTATGAACTCGAAAAGATCACACGCCGCTACACCTCGGAATTAGTTAAGAAAAATTTTATTGGCCCCGGTATTGATGTACCGGCACCTGATTATGGAACGGGTTCCAGGGAAATGGCCTGGATAGTTGACACATACGCTTCTTTAAAACCAGGAGAAATAGATGCTGCCGGATGTGTAACCGGGAAGCCCGTAACACAGGGAGGTGTACGTGGACGTACAGAAGCAACCGGCCTCGGTGTTTTCTATGGCATACGTGAAGTATGCAATATGGAGGATGTGATGAAGAAGCAGGGCCTTAGTGTTGGTATTGAAGGAAAGACCGTAGTGGTACAGGGATTAGGGAATGTGGGCTACCACAGTGCAAAGTTTTTTCGTGAGCATGGTGCTTTAGTAGTTGGACTGGCAGAATATGAAGGCGCTATTTATAATGCAAAGGGTTTACATGAAGATGAAGTTTTTAAACATCGAAAAGCAACAGGTTCTATTTTAAATTTTCCCGGTGCTACAAACCTAGCAAAGAATACGGATGCTCTCGAACTGGAATGTGATATTTTAATTCCGGCAGCACTGGAAAATGTTATCAACAGCGAAAATGCACCAAAGGTAAAAGCAAAGATTATTGGTGAAGCAGCCAACGGGCCATGTACTCCGGAAGCGGATGATATATTTGCAAAAAAGGGAATTTTATGTGTACCCGATATGTACCTGAATGCAGGTGGAGTAACGGTAAGTTATTTTGAGTGGTTGAAAAATTTAAGCCATGTTCGTTATGGCCGTATGGAAAAAAGATTTACTGAAAATCTGAATACCCGAATTTTAAACCAGATCGAAGAAATGAGCAATAAAAAAGTTAGCGAAACCGAGAGAGAGTTTATTATGCATGGACCTGAGGAAGTTGACCTGGTTCATAGTGGTTTAGAAGAAACGATGATATCTGCTACCAGGGAGATCATGGAGATATGGAAAAGTAATCCCGAAATACCGGATATGCGTACTGCCGCTTATGTAAATGCCATTAATAAAGTAGCAAACAGTTATGTAGAGTTGGGAATATTCCCATAAAAATGGTACTTACATTTTTATATATGAGGCTGCTCAATGGAGAACAGCCTCTTTTTTTTACAGGTTAGCAATTATATACCGGTTGGACCCGCTGTTAAATCCAATGGGTATCAGTTTACCAGGGATTATAATTTTACCAGGTTCAATTGTTGGGTTACCTCTTGTTGCCTGCTAACTTTATAGGCAACTGTCTTACCGGTTTTTAAACCAGTGATCTCAAATTTCAAAACTGCATCTCCCAGGTCTTCAGTATTCAGTAAAAATTGTTTTGTAAAATTTTCACCCCTGGCAATACTGCTGTACAATGTATATCCGGCTTCGTCTGTAACTGAAATCTGGAATTCATTTTCTGCTGCGGAGCCTGAGAAATTCAATTGCAATAAAGGCTGATTTTTAACGGTACCTGCAAATTTTAATTCTACCGGTAAAGGTAAAGTAGTGATCGTGTCATCTGTGTTGGCAGCATTTGCTGTTGCAATTGACAGGATTGCAAAAAGAGCGATTACGATGATGTTTTTGTTCTGTTTCATAAAATTTAATTTTTAAGGTTAGTGATCAATTTTTAAAAAAGTTAACAGTAAGCAATCGTAATAGCTGACAAATAGCAGGAAAAGTTAAAAGTGCGGAAACAACCGCGGTACGGGCAACTCACAGAGTGTAATTGCTTTTGATAATGTAAAAGTAGACCGGTTTTTTTATTGATGCAAACCAACATGTGTTTGATTTTGTATTATCCAACCTGCTTTAAAATGCATGAAAGGGCTGTCAATACTGACTTTTTAAGAATAAAACCAATTACTTCCAAGAAGGGATGTTATATTAATGTTAAGGAATAAGTATATGCAGTAATTTGATTTTAGTGCTTTATTTATTTCAGTGCTGGTTCTACCAGGTCCCACAAATTGCCATAAAGATCTTCAAAAACAGCAACGGTTCCGTAAGGTTCTTTTGATGGAGGCCGCACAAAATTTATTTTCTTTTCCAGCATGTTGTTATAATCCCGCCATAAATCATCAGTATATAAAAAAAGAAATACCCGACCACCGGTTTGGTTGCCCACCCGGCTTTTTTGTACTTCATTGGCAGCCTGTGCAAATAACAAACAACATTGTCCATCGCCTTTTGGCTTTACCATCACCCAGCGTTTTGTTTCACTCAGCTTGGTGTCTTCAATTAAAGTGAAATTTAATTTTTCGGTATAAAACTGTATGGCTTCATCGTAGTTGTCAACTACCAACGTAATATGAGCAATGTGTTGATTCATGAATTGGGGTTAAAAAAATGAATGTATAAAGAACAATCAGCATTATATAAAGCTGCTGATCCTGTTCAGGTATTTGTTATTTAAAATTTTATTATTGGCAGATCATTCTTCATTTTTTCAAACACAGCCGATAATAAAACCTGGTTATTATTTTTAGTTGCTGATAATTTTACAGCTGCAATATTGGATAGTCCCTGGATGATACCATCCGGTAATAATTTTTGCAAATTTTTTGGAATTTTTGTGAGGGCAAGGTTAAAAAAGAAAATGGCATTAACAGATTTGTCTTCTACAGTTGGATCGTAATTGGCGGCCGTAATGGCTAATTGGTTTTCATTTTTTTTACTACAATAAGATTTAACCAGGGGCATAGGTGTAAATAGATCTCCTGCAGCCGTTTTTTCCAGTTTATTTTTTCGCTGTAAGTAAGTGTAAATTACTGCTACGCTGTCACCGGTGATCATAAAATTAAATGACGGCTCCTGTATATTATGTACTACCATTTTTTCTACCTTATTAAATTCCTCATCGTATGTATAGGTAATAGCTGAATCGGCCCGCAGGTTAATGACTGCCAGGTTTAGACTATAGCTGCTGTTTGTTTGTATCATTACAGAATCTACATCTATATTTAGTGCTTTTGATATTTTTTCTTTATTGGGTTTATTCAGCAGGGCAAAAAATGTTGCTGAAGGTTGCGTAAAGCCTGATGTACATATAGAGCCTGAACTGTATAAAAAATTATTTTCTGTAAAATTATATTGCTGATCAGGTGTGAGACTTCCCGATATTTCAATCTTTTCCTTATTAAAATTGCCTGAAATAATAGCCTCTTTTTGTAAAAAAATATTTGAAGCCAGGTAAACGGCCATATGGCTCTTTACCTTAATGGCTTTTGAAAGCGTAGCTCCTGGTATGTATGATTTTTTGTAAAACAGCTCATCAGCCACTGCTGCTGTATAATTTTTATTTTCGACAGCTGCATTGGCAACCAAAACCTTTTTATCATTTACCAATAGATAAATACCGTAAACTTTATTCAGGTATTCATGATCACTAAGTTTTTCAAATTGAAATTGCAGTAATCCTTTGTAAAAATCTGTTTTATCTTTTATTGTAAGTAAGAGATACCAGGCATTTGCCGGTTGATTAACGGTATGAAAAGCCAATACGTAATCAGGTAGTTCGATCATATCATTCCAGCCTACCTTATCTGTCTTTTTTGAAAACAACCTGCCTGTCTTCCATTGGCCGGGCGTGGTAATATAATTCCAGATCAGGGTATTAGTTATTCTTTTTACATCGAGTGCAATAATGCAATCGGCACTTTTGGGTACCGCTTTTTCGCTATAGGTTTTGTAAAATAATTTTATATAACCGAATACTAAAAGGGCAGCCAAAATCAATAAGGCCCATTTTTTTTTATTCATTCAATAAACCTTTTTGGCTTGTTCCTGTCTGTCCTTTTCCATGATATTGTTTATGGCATCCATCATGTTAAAGAAAAACTCAAGGCTGTTACTGTGGTTGCCTGTAATGTTCAGGATGGTTGTGCCTTGTATCATACCATCCTTGATACGGCTTTCCATTTTTACATTACCCATATTTGTTAACAGGTAGTCGCTTATTTTTTTATTTACTTCTGAGCTGATCTGTGTATCTAATTTTTCGATCAGCCGTTTGGTATTTATGTTTAAAGAATAATTATTACTGAGGATAGAATTTTTTGTTTCTGCATCAGTAGCAAATGAAGTATTACTGATGGTCATGTTAATTACTTCCATTGATGTAGTAACAATAGCTTTTCCATCTTTTACCATAAAGTAAAGGCTGCTGATGGGGTATTTTCCCTGTTCAAAAGCCAATTCATAGTAGCCGTCTTTTTCTTTGTAGTTGTAATTTCCTTTTTCGGCATACTTTAAAGGTAAATGAGCTACTTTCTGCATAAAACCCTCCTTATTTGTCTCCAGGGCAAAAGTAAAATTAGGTGACAGTTCTTTCCTGCTTTTCTTTACTTCTTTTCTGTTATACTCACTGTCATATTCATAGTCAGTATAGTCAACCATTTGTGGTTTCATATCATGCATTACAAAGAGATAATTACCCGGTATTAACTGAGCTATTTCTTTTTCATCTATAATTATTTCAAGCAGATCAATATATACATTAACCAGATCTGCATACTCACTCATGTAAGGCGTATTGCTCATGTACTTTTTCAGGAACGTATAATAATAGTTGGCCAATGCTTCTGTGTTAACGCTCATAGAGAAATAACCAATATTATCCGGGTTTACATAGTTTACCAAAGCCATATTCTGCCTGCTGTTCATTACATTTACCGCCAGTTTATCCATTTTCGGATTGGCCGAAAATGTTTTTTGTTCCATACGTAATTTGTCTTTTTCAAAATACATATTTACCGATGATTTAAAACCGTCTGTTGTATCTGTCTTATAGTATGGAGCAGCACCCGGCATATTAAAAGCCCCTTTGTAAAAAAAATTCGAGTATTGAGTTAAAATGCTCTCGGTATTCAGCCATACGCTTATGTGTGCAGCAGGGTCTATGATCTTTTTATAGCTCAAATCATTTTCAATTGAATACATTTTACCTGCAAATGAATTACCCATGATTTTTTCTGCTGCTGCCTGTTGTTGTTTTTTGGCAATCATATCCTGTTGTTGCTGCCACAACTCCATTTTTAAATTATTGATACTGTCCCGTATTCGATTTTCCTCAGTGTCAGAATCAGTTTCTGTATCATCCATCGATGGCAAAACTTCTATTGAGTCTGTTTCCAGGGGCACTTCATTTATAAAAACCGTACTGTCAATAACTGAAACAGCAGCCACAGCCGTATCAATTATTACAGCTGTATCAGTAGGGTAAAAATTATCATAGTAGCTGCTCCTGTTTTGATAACTGGTATTAACAATCACGGCCCTACGTTTATTCCAGCCTATATACGAGGTTTCTGAAATTGGCAGGAAACTGAAATCTTTTTTCTTTATTATTTTATTTGTTGAGCCGTAATTTGCTTTTATAAGTTTTAAAAACTGGGCTTCACTTTTCAGGTGAAGTAAACTAACAAAACTCATACAGGTATCTTCCATTGTTAGATATTGATAACTGTCCTCCCCAAAATTTATTCCTATATTTTGTAAAGAGGTCAATGTATCTATATGCATCATTTTAAAAAAATTATCTTTAATAAAACCATAGCGGTCAAGTTTTTTAAGCGGGACAGATCTACTGAAATTTTCGCCTGAATATTTTATTACCAGGGCAGCCGTGGAAGGCACCTGGCTTAAAAAACTTTGGGCATGGGAAATAATGCCGGCCATGCAGCAAAGGATCAGGGCTACAATAATTTTTTTCATGAGTGTTAGTTGGTTAAGGTTATTTTGTTTTCAATTGATTTTTTTCCGGTAATTATATCCAAAGCATTCAGTTTTAACATGACCGCTTTTTTACTGGGCGAAATTTTAGTTTCTTTGTTGGTTGCAGCAGTTACGCTGGATTCAAATTTGAATATGGAAGTATAATTAGCTGTTGCAAATACTTCTTTATCAGCATTGTTTAGTTTTTTATATTCATCTTTAAATGAAAATAAATTAAGCCTGGCAAATATGTTGCCAGCTGCATTATATTCATAGATCTTTTCCGGGGCCTTGCTTTTACAGTTTTCTTTTATGTATACATTTTTAACAGCATCATTTACCTGGCTTATTTTATTAAAATTGCAACTGATGCTGGCTATATAGTTGGTAAAATCAACGGTTGACTTTACATCGCTCAGCCCTGCTGTTTTGGAAACTGTTTGTTCAATTTCTGCGATCGTATTTTTTATTTCATACCTGGAAGGCACCTCGTAACCGTTTATGGTTTTCATTTTAATAATAGAGTTAAGCCTGGTTTTACTTTTACTGAGGTTTAGTACCAGTTGAAAATTACCTGTACCATCGGTTTTTAAAAATACCTGTTCAATGATTTCAAAACAACTCTGAAAAATAATAAGAATAGAAAAAAGTAACAAATAAACTGTTGTTTTCATGGTTTGAAATTGCAGCAAATCTACATATTTATATTAATCAAATACATTGAATTTATAAAATCATTTTTCATAAAATTAGGTTAGCCATTTTTTACCTGAGCCGGCAAGAGCCGTTCATTAGATTTTATATCTTTCAGATCCTTCAGTTGAACTTTAAAAAATCTCCGTCAATGATCAGTAGTTTAACCCCATTTTTTGAGTACGAACGGTGCGAACTAAGTTCGTCAGAAACAACATAGGTCATTCCTTTGGTAAGTATGAAATTTTCTCCATTTTTAAGTTCACTGACAAATACGCCTTCCAAACAATGAACGATGTGCCCTTTCTTACACCAATGGTCAGCTACATATTCTTTGGAATATTCTACCAACCGTATTCTAAGATTGTTGAACTGAATAGTTTGCCAAAATGCAGTTCCTGTTTCTCCTGTATAGGCTATTTTTTCAATTTCAGTCCAGTCGATAGTTTGAAATGGAATATTGTTCATTTTTTATAATATTAGTTTATGGCTGCAGCTAAAGCCGGGCATTGCCGCAATTTAAAAATTTGGAACTGTTTAATAAAAACAAAATATTAAGTGAAAGTAAGGTACTGTATGTTTTCTGGCTGACAAGCCTGTCCACTTTTTATGCATGGTAGTATGCTGGTGGAAAAAAATTAAAGTAAGGGCTTTAATACATGACTGTTTTCAATAAACAGGAGAAAGTTATTATCCGGCCTGTTGATGACATCATTATGTTCTTTCAGGGTATGTATGAATATAATATTGTTTGTCTTTAACATAGATGGGTTCACTTCTTTTTCTTCGGGATTTATAAAAGGAATATTTTTATCGCGGAGCCCCTGCATCATTTTTAAAGACAGCTCTGCTGTTCCGCCTTTATTGGTATAAATATTAATGAACCGGTGCGATGGATCTGCCTGTATCCAGTTGGTAAATTTATCAACCTGGCTGTATAAGGCATCGAATAAAATAGTTTGCTTTACTTCAACTCCCCCATTCTGTAATATAAATGCCATAACCCTAAAGGCGCCACTGTGGCCTGCCAGCAATACATTGCCTGCTTCAGTTTTTTTACCAATGATATTTTCTTTTTTTAATTTATCCAATACCTCATTGAGCAGGTTCTTAAAAATATTCTTCTGTTCCAGTTTGCCGCCATAACTGTCCGGTGCATCTTTTGTTGTTTCGGGTAATACCAGTATCGCATTTCGGTGCGATGACAGGAATTGTTTTACCAGATCGAAGTAAGCAACCGCACTGTCAATATTATTCCTCCATCCATGAAACCAACAGATCACATCTACATACTTTTTTACTTTTAATTTCGGCGGGACTATAATAAGTACACTGCTGTCATTATAATGTTCAACGGCTGAATATAAAACATGTTCATAGCTATACCCCTTTGCTCTTCCGGTATCCGGAAAAGAAGTGAATGTAGTGTTGATTCGAAAGATCTTTGGATCCTTTTCTGTTTGTGCAAAAACTGGTGCAGCAAAGATGGATAAAGTAACAAGCAGTAATTTATACATAGATGTTAACCCTGATGATGATTTTTATAAAGGAACGGAAATTTATTTTAATAGTTGTTAATAACACTTAACAAATCATGGCCCGGTATATGTTTAATTGGTTTTTAGAAATATGAAAAACCGTAAAAATAGAAAATGGTCCTATTCCCTTTCGGGTGTTGAGATTTCCTAAACTATAGTAGACTGAGATATTACGGAGTTGCAAATGCAGATCCGGTGGTCATCTTATGCATATAAATGATTAACAGACATTAAACCCCTGGACGGACCCTTATTTTTTTTCGGAAAAACCTGTTTCACATATTTATTATTAAATAACTTATAAAATGATCTATCATGAAATGTTTAACATTTAAAAAGCCATTTGCCATTTTAGCATTTGTTGCTTTGGCATTCAGTGCCTGTAAAAAAGAAAAATTTACAAATCCAATGAGTAATTCCGGGCCAATCAGTGATACAACATCATTGGTTGACTCAGCTTCTTTGGACGATGCAGAGGGAGTAGCTTTACTGCTAAATTTAGCTGTGGGTAACTATTACATCAGTCCAGTCGGTAACAACATTACAGGCGATGGCAGTGCCGGTAAACCATGGAAAACACTATTCAAAGCAACTTCTAATGTAACGGCTGCCGGTAGTACAATTCATGTTAATGCAGGTACTTATACTGAAACCAAAACAAGTAATCTAAGGGCAGGGGTTAATCTTGAAGGCGACGGTGCAACAACCACAATAATTAAAGGTGCTGTAGCAACTTCATACACATCTCTAATTGAATTGCAATCACCCGACAGGACAAACGGAAATCAGAGCATCTCTAAAATTACATTTAATGGCCAGTATGTAAGTGAAGCCAATCATAAAACCTGGTTAGCCATTTGGATAACCGGAAGAAGTAATGTTTCTATACACGATTGTGTAATAAAAAACTTTTATTGGAGGGGTGTAATCTTCAACGGCATTAATGAAGATAATCCCGGCACAGATATCGGAAAATTTCACGCAACAGGGAATAAGTTTTATAATAATACAGTAACCAATTCTGCCGACTATGGCCCTAACAGTGGTGGTGGTTCAGGTGCTTTAAACATTGGATTTCAGGATGGGATGTTAATTTATAATAACACAATGCAGCAAACAGGCAGGCCAGAAGGAAAGAATGGCTGGCTTATTAAATACTGGAATCAGGGTTGGTTAAAAGGAGTAAAAATTTATAATAACACTTTAATTAAACAACCTTATGGTGGCACATATCCAGGTGAAAGTGGTTGGGATTTCGCTATAGAATTTTTCAATGTTATGGGGGGGCTTGAAATTTACGGGAACAATATTCAAAATGGTGCTATTGACTTAAGTTATAACTATAAAGGTGCATATGCATATAGTGCATGGATACATGATAATACTATTACGAATACAGTTTTAAACAGTAAAGTTGAAGGTGCTATTATTTTAGAATGGAGGGCAGAAAGCGTTATCATAGAAAAAAATACCATTAACAATAAGTCTTATGGTATTAGTTTCAATACCAGAACACCAACTGCGAGAGGCGATGATAGAAATAACCATCCCGGCGGGAATACACCAGGCGGATATAGTTATGTTACAGACTGTATCATCCGTAATAATCTGTTTAGCAATATGTACCAGGGACAAGGTATTGGAAATAGTTTCGGCATTGGTGTAATCAGTGAAGGCACTGACGACCCACAGATAAATAATTTTCAGATTTATAACAATACCATGGTTGCAAAATCTGGTAACCCTTCCCGTATAGGAATTGATTTAACATCTATGCCAAAAGGGAACGGGCAAAACATCAGCATCAGGAATAATATTATACAGGGCTTTGGAGATTATAGTATATGGGGAAGTAACCCTTCCAGGATTACAGGAATGACTTTGACACATAATGATTTCTTTAATAATGGGGGAGGTAATTTACCAAGCTGGCCGGGGGGTAATCCGGCAAATTACACATACAATAATAACTTAGCGGTTAATCCATTATTTATGTCCATTACTAATTATCAATTACAGCCAGTATCGCAATGTATAAATTCCGGGGTTAATGTAGGATTGCCTTACAGCGGTTCTGCACCAGATAGAGGTAATAGTGAAACCGGGCTTTAAAATTACAGGTAGGGAATCAGCTGCAGCCACTATTTAAGGTCTTGTAAGTTGAACCATGATAATTTTAAATTAGATTGGTATATGCAAAGAGCCTCTTTTTGAGGCTCTTTGTTTTTGATTTATTTGGGAATAAAATTTTCATTCCTTAACTCACCTCTGCCATATCCGGTATATCAACCGCTTTATAAGCACCGGCATCCAGTTTCTTTTTTGTTTCTTCAAATGCTTTAAGTGTTTCATCAATATCGGCATCGCTGTGTGCGGCGGTGGGTATGATGCGGTAAATAATATCGCCCTTGGGTATAACTGGATATACCACAATGGAACAGAAGATATGATAGTTCTCCCGAAGGTCCATTACCATCTGAGTGGCTTCGGGAACATCACCTTTCATATAGATGGGTGTAACAGGAGAGCTGGTGTTTCCAATATCAAAACCTCTTTCTTTTAAACCGCTTTGTAAACGGTTAACATTATACCATAATTTTTCTCTCAGCTCGGGCATGGACTTTACCATTTCCATACGCTTCAGCATTCCTTCTACGATCAACAATGGCAAACTCTTTGCAAAAATCTGCGAACGGGTGTTGTACCGTAAATATTTAATTACCCCTTTAGACCCGCTGATGAAGGCACCGATACTTCCCATACTTTTTACAAAAGTGGAAAAATACAGGTCAATATCTTTTTGGCAACCCTGTGCTTCATCGGCACCGGCACCGGTTGGGCCCATATAGCCAAAGCCATGTGCATCATCAATTAAAATACGGAACTCATACCTGCCTGCCGGCGAGGCAGGTTTTTTCTTTAAGGCACAAATTTCTTTTAAAATTCCCTGCTCACCATCCATTCCAAAAACACCTTCGGTTATCAATAAAATTCCGCCACCATTTTTTGCAGCTAATTCTGTTGCTCTTTGTAATTGTTTTTCGCAATCTACAATATCATTATGTTTAAATGCAAACCGGTTACCCATGTGCAGCCTTACACCATCCACAATACAGGCATGCGATTCTGCATCATATACAATAACATCGCGGCGGTTCACCAATGCATCAATACAACTCATGATTCCCTGGTAACCGAAATTAAGCAACATGGAATCTTCACGGCTTACAAATTCACTGATCACTTTTTCAAGCGCTTCATGTTTTGAAGTATTGCCACTCATCATCCGGGCACCCATGGGGTTTCCCATACCGTATTTTGCAGCGGCTTCACTATCTGCTTTTCTCACTTCAGGGTGGTTAACAAGGCCCAGGTAATTATTCAGGCTCCATACGATCATTTCTTTACCTCTAAAATTCATCCTTGGCCCCAGTTCGCCTTCTAATTTAGGAAAAGTAAAATAGCCGTGGGCCCTGTCCATATGCTGGCCTATTGGGCCAATGTCTTTTACTAATTTTGCAAAAACATCCATATTATTGGTTTTGTGTTATTTGTTTACAGGTGGCAAAAATAACGTATTGCCTGCAAAACTCATAACATTCAGGTAACACAGTCTTTAATCCCAATTCATACACTTAATAATTACCTTTGCAGAAACACACAAATATGCAGCGTAAATTAATTCTTTTGCTTTGTTTTTTACCGGTTATTTCTTTTTCACTTTCTGCACAAACTGTAAAACCTAAATTGGTGGTAGGCCTGGTTATTGATCAAATGCGTTGGGATTACCTGTACCACTTTAATGCACGGTATGGTGGAAATGGTTTTAAGCGGTTGCTTAAAGAAGGATTTAGTGCTGAGAATACATTTATCCCTTATGTACCTACTTATACTGCCGTGGGTCATACCTGTATTTACACCGGCAGTGTACCGGCAATCAGCGGCATTGTTGGTAATAACTGGTTCGATAAAAACACCGGCAAGGGCGTTTATTGTACCGATGATTCAACGGTTTTAACGGTTGGTAATAAGGGCAAGGCAGGTAAGATGAGCCCGGTAAATATGTGGGTAACATCCATAACTGATGAACTTAAACTGAGCAATAATTTTAAAAGTAAAGTAATTGGGATTGCTTTAAAGGACCGGGGTGCAATTTTACCTGCCGGCCACAGCGCCAATGCGGCTTATTGGTACGATGCCGGAAAATGGATAACCAGTACACATTACATGAACACCTTGCCAACTTGGGTTGAGCAATTTAACGGTAAAGACCTGGCCGGAAAATTTATGAGCAAAGACTGGACAACTTTATTGCCATTGAGCAGTTACCATCTTAGTACGAAAGATGACATGCCTTATGAAAATACCATTCGGGGAGAAAAGACAGTAACCTTCCCCCATAAACTTTCTTTAATACCCGACAGCATTAAATATGAATCTTTCAGAACAACAGCTTTTGCAAATACATTCACTTTTGATTTTGCAAAAGCTGCGATTGAAAATGAGGGATTGGGAAAAAGTTCGGTTACCGATTTTCTAGCGGTTAGTATTTCTTCTACTGATTATATTGGCCATACATTCGGCCCTAATTCTGTTGAGGTAGAGGATACTTACTTAAGGTTAGATAAGGACATTGCTGATTTTTTACAGTATTTAGATACAAAATTGGGTAAGGGAAATTATACTTTTTTTTTATCGTCAGATCATGGTGTAGCACAAATCCCTTCTTTTTTAGCCGGGTATAAAATACCCGGTGGAAATTTTGAAGACGCTGATTTAAAAAAAGAGTTAAACCTGATAATAGAAACTGATTTTGGCGTTAAAAATATAGTACAAAACCTGCAAAACTACCAGGTATATCTTAATTACAATGAACTGGAAAAACAAGGGAAAGAGGTGGCTGCGGTAAAAAAATCCGTTATAAAAGCACTGCAGGCAAAGCCATTTATCGTCATGGCATTTGAAACAGATAAACTGGCATCGGTTACTTTAGCTGAGCCTGTAAAAACAATGCTTATAAATGGTTATAATGCGGAACGGAGTGGCGACATTCAGTTCATCCTTAAGCCAGGTTATTTTGATGGAGGCAATAAAGGTACTACGCATGGTTTATGGAACCCTTATGATGCACATATACCCTGTGTATTTTTTGGCTGGGGTGTAAAACCAGGCAAGACATACCGGGAGGTTTATATGACCGATATTGCGCCAACACTTGCTGCCATGCTGCAAATTCAAATGCCCAACGGGAGCGTGGGTAAAGTGATCACAGAGTTGATCAAATAAAGCCTCATCCCCCTTTCCCCTTCTCCCGAAGAGAAGGGGCGGAGCATCAGACTTGTAGTCAACATTAAATCTTCCATATCAACTTTAATTCATTTTCAGCAATGAAAGGCGAATGGATTTTTTGTGCAAAAGATAATCTTCGCAATTTACTTCCTCTTTTGAGCCCTTAGCCAAAAACAAAAAAGAACTGAGTGATCAGTTCTTTTTTGTTGGGTTACAAGGATTCGAACCTTGACAAACAGAATCAAAATCTGTTGTGCTACCTTTACACCATAACCCAGTTATTAATTCGGCTGCAAAAGTAAGGTTTATGCTTTTACCTCCCAAATGCTTTTTATTAAGCTTTTAGCACTTAGCGTTTAGCTTTTAGCCAAAAGGATTTTGGATTGATTTGAAGGGCTTACAATCCGTTCTTTACATAAAAAAAAGCCGGATATAAGACACATTATCTTTTGTTGGATTACTAGGTTTCGAACCCAGACAGAATCAGAATCTGTAGTGCTACCGTTACACCATAACCCAGTCTGAGTTGCAAAAATAAATGAAACAATAAATGAATCAAAAATAATATCGAACCTGCCTTTGCCGGCAGGCAGGCAAGGAGCAAGGAATGATGAACAAGGATTGGATGCTATCAACTTCATAATTCAAGATTCCTTGTTCGATATTCATTATTCATTGTCCTCCTTCTCCTTCAACGCCTTTATCAGATCCAGCGCTTCTGTTACCACATCACACATAATAGTAATTAAGGAACCGGGTTTTGCTGTATTGTATGCATGCATGATGGCTTCTTTTTCATTGTAAATTATTTCAATGGGGATGTCTTTTGTTTTTGTTTCATTTATTCCTTCTAGCAGCAGGTTAACAATTTCTTCGGCAGTGCGGCCCCGTAAATTTTTATCACAACGGATGATGATCTCGTCAAAATATCTGCCCGATATTTTGCCTAACTCTTTAATATCTTCATCTCTTCTGTCACCGGTGCCGCTGATGATGCCCACTTTTGGCTCACCATCCATTTTGCTTACAAAATCGCAAAGCAATTCAAGTCCGGCCGGGTTATGGGCAAAGTCAACCAAAAACTGGAAATGTTTAAACTGGAACAAATTCAGTCGTCCCGGCGTTTGTATTGATGAAGGAATGAAAGTTTGCAGGGCAAGCCTGATATCTTCAATTTCGATATTGCGCCAGAAATAAGTACTTAGTACTGCAGGCAGACAGTTCATGATATTATGTACCGCTTTACCACCGTAGGTTAACGGTACATCACTTACTTTGATCACCCTTATTTTCCAGGTGCCTTTCATGATGCTGATGTATCCATTTTCAAAAACAGCAGCATACCCGCCATCTTTACAGTGCTTTTTGATCCGGGGGTTATTTTCATCCATACTGAAATAGGCAATATTGCATTCCAGCCCATCCCGCATGGCATAAACCAGATCATCTTCAGCATTTAAAATGGCATAGCCATGTTTAAAAACAGTTTCAGGTACTACGGCTTTTACTTTTGCCATTTGCTCCATTGAATCAATCCCGCCCAATCCGATATGATCAGCGCTAATATTGGTTACAATGGCAACATCGCAATTCTGAAATGCCAACCCGCTTTTTAAAATTCCTCCTCTGGCACATTCCAATACAGCAAAATCAACAGTAGGGTCTTTTAAAACAAAAGTGGAAGATACAGGTCCTGTACAGTCACCCTTCATCATCATCTGGTTTTGAATATATACACCATCACTGGTGGTATAGCCAACCTTATAACCTGCTGTTTTTGCAATATGCGCCGTAAGTCTTGTGGTGGTTGTTTTACCATTGGTACCGGTAATGGCTATAATGGGTATAGTGCCTGCGCTGCCTTTAGGAAAAAGCATATCAACAACAGGTTCCGCCACATTACGTGGTAAGCCAATGGAAGGGTCAATATGCATTCGGAAACCCGGCGCAGCATTTACTTCCAGTATAGCACCACCGTTTTCTTTAACCGGCGATCTTAGATCATTCACCATAATATCAATGCCACAAATATCAAGGCCAATAATTCTTGCAATACGCTCACACATGATGATGTTAGCGGGATGTACTTCATCAGTAACATCGGTGCTGGTACCACCGGTAGAAAGGTTGGCAGTAGGTTTTAATAAAACCAGTTCATTCTTAGCAGGAATGTTTTCCAAAGTATAACCAATATCATCCAGCATTTTTTGGGTAAACTGGTCGATGGTAATTTGGGTTAATACTTTTTTCATGTCCATAACCACGCCGGGGATCTTTGTTAACTTCATCAAGCAGATACTGAATGGTATTTTTTCCATCACCCGTTACAGCAGCAGGAGTGCGTAATGCTGCACAAATAAATTTATAATTGATGACCAGGATACGGAAATCGAAACCGGTAATATATTTTTCTACAATTACATTGCGGCCATAAACCTTGGCTGCTTCTAATGCTTTTAAGGCCTGTTCCCAGTTAATGATATTGGTTGTATTTCCTTTACCATGGTTGCCATCTATTGGTTTTATAACAATGGGGTAACCTATTTTATTAATAACGGATTGCAATCCTTCTTCCGATCTGACCACATCGCCTTTTGGTACCGGAATTTCGGCAGCATCCAGTAAGTTTTTAGTTTCTTCTTTGTCGCAGGCAATATCAACAGCAATATTACCGGTAGTGCTGGCAATGGTTGCCCTTATTCTTTTTTGATGCACGCCATAACCCAACTGTACCAATGAATGTTTATTCAAACGAATAAAAGGGATGCCTCTTTTAGCTGCTTCATCAACAATACAACCCGTGCTGGGTCCAAGCCTGGTATCTTCACGGATTTCTCTTAATCTTTGAATATCTTCATCCAGTACATATGGTTCTTCAAATATCAATGCATGGGCAATTCTTACTGCTGCTTTCGCAGCATAGATACCTGCGTCTTCTTCCATATAACTAAAACAAACATAGTATTCACCATCTTTGCCAGTTCCTCTTGTGCGGCCAAAGCCGGTATCCATTCCGGCCAAAGTTTGAATTTCCAGTGCAATATGTTCGATCACATGACCCATCCAGGTGCCTTCATCCACCCGTTCAAAAAAACCACCACGTGTGCCCACACTGCATCTATGTTCAATTAAAGAGGGGATCAAAGTTTCTAAACGCTCCCTGAAACCGGTAATGGCATTGGTTGGCATTTTTTCTTTTTCTTCCAGGTCCAGCTTCATCTGAATCAGTTTGGTACGACGTACACTCCAGTAGTTTGGGCCCTTCAGCACTTTAATTTCAACAATCTTCATAAATAAAACAGTTTGTAGTTTTTATTCCACTAAGATTCACTGAGTATCACCGAGTATAACAAAGACGCTTTGTGTATCTCTGGGTCTCTTCGTGCAGCTTTGTGGCAGAAATTGGAAATTACCAAAATCATCTTGCTTTACAAAAAACAAAATTTGTAAATTGTATTCCGATAACCATCGGTACTAAATTCAGGCATATGAGTAATCGCCGTTCTTTTCTGCATAAGATGGGGTTGTTATCCGCATCTGCTTTAGCAGCAAATCTTTTTGCCCCGGCCTGGAGCCGTGATCTGCATTCTGCCTTACTGAGGTCATCCTCAGTATCTCCAGCTGAACTGGCAGCTGATGAAGACTTTTGGTATTATGTTCAGCAAGCTTATACCATTGCTCCAAACTTTATCAATTTAAATAATGGAGGCGTAGCCCCTGCACCAAAATCGGTGGCCGATGCCATGAAAACAAATTATGACATCAGCAACCAGGCACCCAGTTATTTTATGTGGCGGATCATTGATGCAGGCAGAGAACAACTTCGTAAAAACCTGGCCCAACTGGCCGGTTGCCATGCAGAAGAAATTGCCCTGCACCGCAATGCATCCGAAGCTTTGGAAACCGTGATCTTTGGTATTGAATTAAAAGCAGGCGATGAAGTTGTTTTAACCAAACAGGATTATCCAAATATGATCGGCGCCTGGAAACAAAGAGAAAAAAGAGAAGGAATAAAACTGGTATGGGTAAACCTGGATCTGCCGAGTGAAGATGAGAACTACCTGGTTAAAAAATATACTGATGCCTTTACATCTAAAACCAAAGTGGTTCAAATAACCCACATGATAAACTGGATTGGCCAGAAAATGCCCGTGCGGAAAATTGCAGATGCAGCAAAGAAAATGAACCTGAATGCCGGAAGGCAAGGTATAGATGTGTTGGTTGATGGTGCCCATACATTTGCCCAATTTGAATTTTTAATACCTGATCTCAACTGCGATTATTTTGGTACCAGTTTGCACAAATGGCTGGGTGCCCCAATAGGCACAGGTTTCCTGTATGTGCGGAAAGAAAAAATAAAAGACATCTGGCCTTTATTTGGAGCCGGCGAAAAAGAAGATAATGATATACGCAAGTTTGAACATTTGGGCACAAGGCCTTTTTATATTGAAGAAGCCATTGACAAAGCCATTGATTTTCATGATATGATCGGCAGTAAAAGAAAAGAGGAACGTTTACTGTATTTGAAAAATTACTGGATGAATAAAGTTAAGGATCTGCCCAATGTAAAACTGCATACCTCTTTTAAAAAGGAATTTGGCTGTGCTATCGGATTAGTTAGTGTTGAGGGAAAAGAACCGGGAGCATTAGATAGTTTTTTATGGGAAAAGTATAAAATTCATTCGGTGGGTATTAACTGGGAAAATATTCATGGCGTAAGGATTACCCCAAATGTGTACACCAGTTTAAAAAACTTAGACAACCTGGTGGAAGGGATCACAAATTTTGCTAAGACCTGAGTAACGCAGTTATTTTTTAATGTACTCATTTTGGTCAAAGATTTTCAGTAATTACTTTGCCAATCCATTAATCCACAGT
Source organism: Chitinophagaceae bacterium (assembly GCA_031413755.1). Classification (GTDB taxonomy): domain Bacteria; phylum Bacteroidota; class Bacteroidia; order Chitinophagales; family Chitinophagaceae; genus Ferruginibacter. Next base: position 23,989 of record JANOFR010000086.1, on the reverse strand, counting down.
TGGTTAGTAACTTGTAAACCGGTTACAAACACGATTTCCCTTATTTTTGCGTTAATCATAAAAATGATCAATGCAGTTTGCTAAAGGAAAACTAATAGCGATTGGTGGGGCAGAAGATAAGGGTACCGACCTGGAGACCGGAAAGATACAACGCAACAACCTTAATTTTTTTGAACTGGGGATCTTATCCCGGATCGTGGAAGAAGCCGGCGGGCCTTTGTGCCGTATTGAAGTGATCACTACAGCCAGCATGATTCCCTACGAAGTGGGCGATAATTACATGGATGCTTTTGGGCGAATTGGCTGCACAGATATTGGTGTAATGCATATCCGTAACCGGGCAGATGCTATAATTCCTGAATATTTTGAACGCATTTCTGCATGTGATGTAGTTATGTTTAGCGGGGGTAACCAGTTACGCCTTACCAGTACATTTGGAGGTACGGCTTTTTTTCAAAAAATTTTAGACCGCTATCAAAACGAAGATGGCATTTTAATAGCCGGCACTTCGGCTGGTGCCATGGCTATGAGTAATACCATGATCTATGAAGGCAATGCAACAAGGGCACATTTAAAAGGAGAAGTAAAAATTACAACCGGCCTCGGTTTTATGAGTGATGTGATATTTGATTCGCATTTCGAAAAAAGAGGAAGGTTTGGAAGGCTTGCACAGGCTGTAGCGGCAAATCCTGCCTGTATAGGAATAGGGTTGGGCGAGGATACGGCAATGATTATTACCGGGGGCAATAAAATGGAAGCTATAGGAAGCGGATTGGTTATGATCATTGACGGACATGAAATCCTGCACTCAAATATTGCTGATATACCGGTGGGTAATCCAATAAGTCTTCAAAACCTTAAAGTTCATTTTTGTGAACATGGGAACGGCTATCTTCTGAAAGAACGACATTTTATAACAGCCATTACCGGGGAACCGGTTAATGATAAGCATATTCCTTCAAAATAAAAACACTCAAATAAATAAATGCATCTCATCACCGGATGCATTTTCTTTTTATCTTAACAGTATGATCGGCATACATTCATACAGTATACAACAATTTTATTAACCTGGGGTATAAAAATTTTTTTAAAATTTTCGGTAAATACGCTGAGTGGCAAACATTAATCCGGGAATTTGTCCGGCAGGGTCATAAAGAACATAAGGACTGAATACTATAAATTGTGATACAATGAAAAGTTCATTATTTGCTTTATTATTTATTTTAATTGCAGCATTCATGCCCGGTAATAAAAAGAAACTGATTATTTTTTTTGGTGATTCAATTACCGAAGCGGCAGTAAACCCCGGAGGGTATATTATAAAACTGGATTCCATATTGACAGTAAAAGGTAAGCATGAATTATATGATTTGATGGGTTCCGGTATAAGCGGTAACAAAGTTTATGATCTGTATGTACGGATGGAAGATGATGTGTTGCGAAAAGAGCCTGATGTAGTTGTTATTTACATTGGCGTAAATGATATTTGGCATAAACGTACATCCGGTACAGGAACAGATGCAGATAAATTTGAAAATATTTACCAGGCGATCATAAAAAAATTAAAAGCGAAAAATATACAGGTAGTTTTATGTACACCGGCGGCTATTGGGGAAAAAACGGATTTCAGTAATGCCCAGGACGGTGATTTAAATGAATACAGTAAAATTATCCGCAACCTGGCTCAAAAAAATAATTTGGCCTTGGTGGATCTGAGAAAATCATTCCTGGAGTACGGACATAAACATAATCCTGAAAACAAATTTAGCGGGATACTTACAACTGATGGGGTTCACTTAAATGCTGGAGGTAACCGGTTAGTGGCTGAAGAAATGTGGAAAATAATAAAGGCATTCTAAATTTTACCTGCCTGTTTTTTTTAAACAATACTTACTAAATAATAATTTTTCTTCCCCTTCTGTACAAGTATATATTTATCATGCAGTAAAAAACTGTTGTCAATTGCCAATTGTAAATTGTCAATTTTATTTCGGTTGATGCTTACACCGCCGCCCAGTATCATTTTTCTTGTTTCACCTTTACTTGGAAAAATATTCGTTTCCGCTAAAAAAGAAATAACATCGATGCCGGCTGCCATTTTTTCTTTTGAAAAATAAATTTTTTGTACACCTTCCATTTCCTCTAAATCATCTGCACTCAGGGTTTCAGCCGGAGCGCTTTGATCATTAAATAATTTTTCAGTTGTTTCAACGGCTTTATGATACGCTTCTTCACCATGTACAAAAATAGTCACTTCTTTGGCAAGGGCTTTTTGCAAAATCCTTTTTGATGCATCTTTTTTCTGTCCGGCAATTAAATCCGCAATGGTTGGCTGATCTAAAAAAGTAAAAATTTTGATCCAGCTCTCAGCATCGGTATCATTTGCATTTAACCAAAACTGGTAAAACCGGTAAGGCGTGGTTTTAATGGCATCAAGCCAGATATTTCCTTTTTCGGTTTTTCCAAATTTACCGCCATCGGTTTTTTTTATAAGCGGGCAGGTAAATGCAAATGCTTCAGCTTCGCTACCACATTTTTTCCTGATCAGTTCTGTACCGGTTATAATATTCCCCCACTGGTCGCTGCCACCCATTTGCAGTTTACAGTTTTTGTTTTGATACAGCCAGTAATAATCATAACCCTGTACCAGCTGGTAAGTAAATTCGGTAAAGCTCATACCTGTTTCTCCTTCCAGCCTTTTCTTTACACTGTCCTTTGCCATCATGTAATTCACAGTAATATGTTTACCTGTATCTCTGATAAAATCTAAAAAAGTTATTTCTTTAAACCAGTCGTAGTTGTTGACCATTTCGGCAGCATTGGGTTTACTGTTATCAAAGTCTAAAAATTTTTCAAGCTGTACTTTTATACCCGCCACATTGCCTTGTAAAACTTCTTCACTTAATAAATTTCTTTCTTCACTTTTTCCGCTTGGGTCACCTACCATACCGGTAGCCCCACCCACTAAAGCAATAGGTTTATGACCCGCTTTTTGTAAATGAACTAAAAGTATAATGGGTACCAGGCTTCCAATATGCAGGCTATCAGCAGTAGGATCAAAGCCAATATAAGCCGTAGTCATTTCTTTATCTAATTGTTCCTTAGTTCCGGGCATAATGTCCTGGATCATTCCCCGCCATTGTAATTCTGTAAGTAAAGGCATCATAATTTTGAAAAAATAAAAGCTTTAAGGCTTTGTTTATACAAGATTGAGCATCATTATGGCAAAAATGCTTATAAAAACTGAAAAAAATCAAATTCCACTTATTTAATACGCTGATAAGCTGATGTAAGCCTGTTTACTATTTTTCTGCAATTCTACAAGCATCTTTTTAAACATATTTGGCATCTATGCTACAGCAATTCAGTAAATGGTAATCCGGTCTTGGTAAAATATTAAATTTATGTAATGTAGGATTATAATTTAAGCTTAATTTTATATTGATTATAAACACAATTTACGAAGTATAATTACGTTTAATATCATCTACCCTGAATAAAATCAATCTCTAACCTAATGTTATTATGAGAAATTACGTAAAGATAAGCTTGCTTACCCTATTGTTATGGCCAGTATTTGGTTTCTCACAATTCCGAAAATACTCAAATGAATTTTTAAATATTGGTGCCGGGGCAAGGGGACTTGCAATGGGTGGCGCACAAATAGCATCAGCTAAAGATGCAACAGCCGGTTACTGGAACCCTGCAGGATTAACAGGATTAAAAGAGCTCCCCAATATTGGAATAATGCATGCTGATTATTTTGGGGGCATTGCCAAATATGATTATTTATCAGCTGCTATGCCCATACAGGATAATAAAAGAGCACTGGGTATATCTATTTTAAGATTTGCAGTTGATGATATTCCAAATACCTTGTTTTTAGTAGAGCCGGATGGCAGCATTAATTATAATAATATTCAAACCTTTTCTTCGGCTGATTATGCATTTCTTTTTTCTTTTGCCCAAAAAATAAAAGAAACTGAAAAAACGAAAATAAGTTTTGGATTAAATGCAAAGGTCATTTACCGCAAAGTGGGAAAGTTTGCTTCTGCCTGGGGCTTTGGTCTTGATGCCGGTTTGCAAATGCATGGCAAAAAATGGCATATGGGAATAGTTGCCAGAGACATTACCACTACGTTCAATGCCTGGTCATTTACGTTTACCGAGCGGGAAAAGGAAGTTTTATACCTGACTAAAAATGATATTCCTGTAAAGTCAACAGAACTTACAGCACCCCGGCTTATTATTGGCGGGGGATATGATTTTAAGCTTGGCAAATCAATAAGCCTGATGGCAGAAGTAAATCTTGACCTGACTTTTGACGGAAAAAGAAATACGGTAGTCAGCGGAAATACTTTAAGTGCTGACCCTCATGTTGGGTTAGAGGCTAATATCAAAGACGTATTTTTTGTAAGGGCGGGGATAACCAATTTTCAAAAAGCATTAAAAGATACAGATACGTTAAACCAAAAAAGGGTTTGGATCTATCAGCCAAGTGCAGGGGCAGGTTTTAAAATTAAAAATGTGATGATCGATTATGCATTTACAAATCTGGCCAATCAATCAAGTCCGTTGTACACCCATATATTTTCTATACGATTAAATATTGCAAGAAAAAAAGAAATAGAATAATATTAATTTCGAATCAATATGAAAAAAATTATATTAACTCCCATTATTGTATTACTGGCACTTACCGGTTTTGCCCAGTTAAATAACAGCTGGATAGATTACAGCAAGACTTATTTTAAATTTAAGATTGCTAAAGATAGTTTATGCCGGATTTATCAACCTGCATTAGCCTCTATAGGTTTAGGTGCAACACCCGCCGAAAATTTTCAACTATGGCGCAATGGAAAAGAGGTACGTATGTATACATCGGTACCTTCAGGTGTTTTGGGTGCCGGCGATTATTTGGAATTTTGGGGTGAAATGAATGATGGCAAACCTGATAAAAACCTGTATCGTAATACAGACTACCAGCTTTGTGATAAATACAGTTTAGAAACGGATACCGTTAACTATTTTTTAACGGTTAATACCATTGGAAGTAACCTCAGGTTTTTAGCAGCTGTCAATAATACAGCCGGTAATACTTTGCCTGCCGATCTATATTTTATGCGAAGAATTGAAACGCATTATAAGGATCAGATAAACAGGGGCTATGCTGCAGTAATAGGGGAATATGTGTATTCTTCTTCTTATGATATTGGCGAAGGCTGGACAAGCAGGGCCACGTTTTCAGGGTTTCCGCTATCAAAGGATTTACAGAATATGAATCGATATGCTGCAGGACCTGCCAACAGTGTTATGCTAACCATTTCTGCTGTAGGAGATGCTTTATATACAAGAGACCTGGTCGTAAAGTTTTACAACACAACGGTTCTGCAAACGCCAATGCCCTATTTTAATTACCATAAAGATACGGTCAGGAATTTACCATTATCACTGTTGGCAAGCCCATCAAATTTACCGGTATCAATGGTTGGTAATTCATCAAATGTCAATGACCGACTTGTGGTAAGTTGTTTTTCTGTAACCTATCCGGCAACCTTTAACTTTAACAATGAAAAGAATTTTTATTTTGAGTTAAAAGATAATGCTGCTGGAAATTATCTGGTGATCAATAATTTCAATAATAATGGTACTCAACCGATATTATATGATATCAATAATTCCAAAAGATACCTGGGAGACATCAGTACTCCAGGTCAGGTAAAATTTGCCCTGCCTCCATCTTCAGATACTTTACGAAAATTTAATTTGATAAGCCAGGATGTTTCTAACGTAAACCTGGTAACTGCCCTTACCGCTAAAACTTTTACAAACTTTGCTACTGTAAACTTACAAGGTGATTATTTAATTATCAGTAACCCTGTATTGTATAATAACGGAACCGGTGTTAATAATGTAGAATTATACCGTCAATATAGAACCTCTGTTACTGGTGGTGGCTTTAATGCCAAAATTTATAATATTGATGAATTAAACGACCAGTTTGGTTTCGGAATTAAAAAACATCCTTCAGCAATAAGAGATTTTATCCGGTATGCCTTTCAACAGTTTAGTGTTACACCTAAATATGTGTTCATCATTGGGCGTGGGTTAAGTTATACAGATTACACTGCAAACCAGAATAATCCTCTTGCTGAACAATTAGACCTGGTTCAAACCTATGGTTGGCCGGCATCAGATATTTTATTATCCTGTGCACCCGGTACCAATGTTCCATTAATTCCTATCGGGCGACTGGGTGCTATCAATGGAACTGAAGTTGGTTATTATCTTGATAAAATGAAAGAGTATGAGCAGGTACAACAGGCACCCGGGCAAACCATAGCTGAAAAAGGCTGGATGAAAAATATATTGCACACAATAGGTGGTTCTGACAGTACTGAAAATGCAGATTTTCTTATTTATATGAATAACTACAAGGCCATTGCCAGGGACACACTTTTTGGTGCCAATGTTGAGACCTTTGCAAAATCATCCGTATCAACAATTGAACAGCAACAAAGCCAGCGGATAACGGAACTGTTTCAGGAGGGGCTGAGCTATGTTAAGTATTTCGGGCATTCATCAGCCAATGAACTGGCCATTAATTTAAATTATCCTCAAAATTATCAAAATACAGGTAAGTATCCTTTCATGCATGTAAGTGGCTGTACTGTAGGGAATTTTTTTACTTTCAGTCCAACCAGAATTAATGGGTTTGTGGGTATGTCTCTTTCCGAAAAATATGTACTGCTTGACCGCAAGGGAAGTATAGGATTCCTGGGCAGCACCCATTTTGGGATTGCACCTTTCTTAAATTTTTACAATACTAATTTTTACAATAAGTTTTGCAGGGACCTGTATGGTAATTCTGTAGGTAATCAAATAAAAAGTACGCTGCAGGACTTAGGGGGCAATCCAAACAGCTTAGACTATTATACCAGGATTCACTTAGAGGAAATAAACCTGCATGGTGACCCTGCTTTAAAAATAAATGCTTTTGGTAAGCCTGATTATGTAATAGAAGATCAATTGGTAAAATTTACCCCCAGCATAATTTCAGTAGCAGACGGAAGCTTTAAAGTTGATATTAAGATGATGAATATCGGGCGGGCAATAAAAGATACAATACGGGTTAGTGTAAAACAAAAACTACCAAATGATACCATAAGGGTTTTATATAACCAGCTTATTCCTGCAATTCTTTTTCAGGACTCTCTTAGCCTTTCCGTTCCCATAAACCCTAATACAGATAAGGGCCTGAATAAATTAATTGTTTCATTGGATGTAGATAATAAGGTTGATGAATTATCTGAAATGAATAATATACTGACAAAGGATTTTTACATTTTTGAAGATGAACTGCGCCCGATTTCGCCTTATAATTATTCTATAGTAAATCAACAGAACGTTACTTATTATGCAAGTACGGCTAATCCTTTAAGCGAACAGCGGCAATATATTATGGAGCTTGATACTACTGCATTATTCAACTCCTCATTTAAAAAAGTATATAATGCCAGTGGCACAGGAGGTGTAATTGAATTTAAACCAACAAACCTTAGTTTTACCGACAGTACAGTTTATTATTGGAGAACAGCTACTATTCCACTGGGATCGGCCGGTTATATCTGGAATGATTTTTCGTTTATCTATTTACCCAACAGCACGGCCGGGTTTAACCAATCACATAATTTCCAGCATTTAAAATCTTCGGTAACAAATATAAATTATGCGTTAAACAACCAATGGAAATTCAATCAATCTAACAAAGCAGTGCAATTGAAAAATGGAGTATATCCTACTGCTGCCAACCAGGCCCAGGATTTTGAAGTAAATGTTGATGGTGGTAATATTGTGCAAAGTGTATGTACCGTTAGCGGAATGATTGTATTTACTGTCTTTAATCCTATTGATTTTAAGCCGGTTTTAAATGTATTAAGTGGCCCTGGTCAGTTTGGAAGTGATAATGTTTGCGGAGTAACCAGAAGATATAGCTTTAATTATACTACATTAACCCAGGCAAAAAGAATAGCAGCAGTGAATTTCCTTGATCAGGTTCCAAGTGGATATTATGTGGTAGCAATGGTCCTCGCAAATTCAACTCCTGCTAATAATACATTTGCCAGTACCTGGCAGGCTGATACACTGGTAATGGGTAGCGGAAATTCTTTGTACCACCGTCTTAAAAATGCAGGCTTTGTTGAAATTGATTCTTTTAACAGGCCAAGAGCATTTAATTTTATTTATAAAAAACAGGATAATACGTTTGTTCCTGTTTATAGTCTTTCTGCCGGCATTTCAGATAAGTTAATAATGACTGCAGTTTGCCCTACAATAAAAGGTTCGGGAACTATTATATCTCCTTTATATGGTCCGGCACAATCCTGGAGTCAGTTTCATTGGCGTGGGCAATCATCAGAGGCAAATACCGTTGATTCTATTTCATTTAATATCATTGGGGTAACACCTTCAGGAGTAGAAACGACATTATATACAATCGACTCTGCAACAAAAGATTTTGATATTTCTGCTATTAACGCTGTACAATATCCTTACCTTAAACTTAAAATGTTTAACCAGGATACAATTCTGGGAACGCCATACCAACTAAGATACTGGAGGGTTAATGGGTCCTATATTCCGGAAGGAGCGGTTGCACCCAATATACTATTCTCTATGCAGGATTCGGTTGAGCAGGGAGACCAGGTGGATTTTAAACTGGCTTTTAAAAATATCAGCCAGGCTTCTTTTGCCGACAGTATGAAGTTCAATTTCATCATCACCGACAGGAATAATATACCCCATCCGTTAACCTTGCCAAAGGGTAAGGTACTGGTACAGGGGGATACGTTAGTGATCAGCTATAAAATTGATACAAAGAATTACCCCGGTACCAATACAATTTTTGTTGAAGTAAACCCAAATAATGACCAGTTGGAACAGTATCATTTTAATAATATTTTGTTTAAGGAATTGTACGTAAGAGCCGATAATTACAATCCTTTACTGGATGTTACATTTGATGGGGTACATATTCTTAACAAAGACATTGTATCAGCAAAACCACATATCCTGGTTAACCTCAAAGATGAAAGCCGATTCCTTGCCCTTAGTGATACTGCTTTAATAAAAGTACAGGTACGTTTCCCTGATGGCTCGATACACAATTATAATTTTGGCGACTCTATGCGTTTTACCCCGGCAAGCCTGTCATCCGGAACTAATACAGCCACCATTGACTTTATGCCATGGTTCCCCGAAGAAGGAGAATATGAATTGATTGTTTCCGGTAAAGATGTTGTGGGTAATACAGCAGGTGCATTGGATTATCATGTTACATTCAGTGTTATCACAAAAGCCATGATCTCTAATTTGCTTAATTATCCGAACCCGTTCACTACCTCAACTGCATTTGTATTTACCATTACCGGTAGCGAAGTACCGCAAAATATACGGATACAGATATTAACCATTACCGGAAAAGTGGTGCGGGAAATAACCATTGATGAACTGGGCCCTTTACATGTGGGTAGAAATATAACCGATTTTAAATGGGATGGTACAGACAGGTATGGCAGTAAATTAGCCAATGGGGTTTATTTGTACAGGGTACTAACAAACCTCAATGGTAAATCGCTGGATAAGTATAAGGCGGATGGAGATAAAACAGATAAATTCTTTAACAAAGGATACGGAAAGATGGTACTCATCCGGTAAAATAATGTAAGATTAAATAATGCAGGGCTGTCTATTGAAGACAGCCTTTTTTTATTGCTTACCTTTGCGAAAAAATGATCCAATGGCTAAAATAGCGATCAACATAGCCACCGGCAGTTTACAACAGGATGAAATTATTGTAGGTATCGACCTGGGAACAACCAATAGCCTGGTTGCTGTTATACACCCCGAAAGCAAAAAACCGGTTGCCTTAAAAGAACACAACAGCAGCCTGCCTGCCGGACAGGCAGGCTCTTTAGTACCATCTGTTATACATTTTGGGGAGCATGCGGCTGTTACTGTTGGTGAAGAAGCAAAACAATTCCTGGTATCTGATCCTGCAAATACAATTTTTTCTGCCAAGCGGTTAATGGGCAAAACTTATCATGATATTAAAAGTAATGTGGGTTCTTTAGGCTATAAAATTATTGATGATGAAAATAAACTGGTAAAAGTGCAGGTGGGTAATACATTTTATTCACCGGTTGATCTGTCTGCACTTATATTAAAAGAATTAAAGAAACAGGCAGAACATATTTTAAAAACCACGGTAAGCAAAGCCGTGATTACGGTGCCTGCCTATTTTAATGATGCACAAAGACAGGCAACCAGGGATGCCGGTAAATTAGCAGGGCTTGATGTTTTAAGGATCATCAATGAACCAACTGCTGCAAGCCTTGCCTATGGATTTGGACTGGACAATACAACCAGTAAAACAATTGCAGTGTATGATTTAGGAGGCGGAACATTTGATATTTCTGTTTTACAGATTTTAAATGGAATTTTTGAAGTGCTTTCAACAAATGGAGATACTTTTTTAGGCGGAGATGATTTTGATCAGGCCATTGTATCGTATTGGATGAAGCTGTATAAATTTGATATGGAAGCGGATGAAAAAAAGCACAGGCAGTTACTCAGGTTAAAAGCTGAAGAAGCAAAAAAACAGTTAACAGCCTATGATAGTTTTGAATTTGAATATGAAGGAAAACTATTGGCTGTTACCCGGGAAAAATTTGAGGAACTTATTAAACCCATCATTGATAAAACAATTGTTTCATGCAACAATGCCCTTAAAGACGCCCGGTTAAAGAAATCGGAAATTGATGAAATAGTAATGGTAGGTGGCAGTACCAGGGTGCCGTTGGTTAAACAAATGGTTACAAGTTTTTTTGCTAAAGATGTAAATGACACAGTTGATCCGGATGAAATTGTTGCACTGGGTGCAGCCATACAGGCTGATATATTAGCCGGTAATACCAAAGATATTTTGTTGCTGGATATAACCCCACTTTCTCTTGGCCTGGAAACCATGGGTGGTTTAATGGATGTACTGTTACCCAGGAATTCAAAAATTCCAACCAAAGCATCAAGGCAATATACGACCTATAAAGACGGTCAGGGGGGAATGAAGATCACTGTTTTTCAGGGCGAGCGGGATATGGTTAAATATAACCGCCGCCTTGCCGAATTTAATTTAACCGGTATACCCGGCATGCCGGCCGGCATGCCAAAAGTAGAAATAAGCTTTGTCATTAATGCAGATGGGATTTTGGTTGTACATGCAAAAGAATTACGCAGCGGAATTGAACAATCCATTGAAGTTAAACCTCAGTATGGGTTAACAGATGAAGACGTTGAAAAAATGCTGCAGGATTCTATGGAACATGCACAGGAAGATATACATAACCGGGCATTGACCGAAGCAAAAACAGAAGCCGAACAATTGTTACAGACTACCGAAAAATTCATGCAAAAGAATTTTGATCAGTTAACAGCTGTTGAAGTTACGGAAACTTCTTTGGCCATGCAATCACTGCAACTTGCACTTGACATGAATGATAAGAACCTGATACAGGCAAAAACAGGGGAACTGAATGATGTTTCCAGGCCTTATGCAGAAAGGATAATGGATATGGCAATAGGCAAGGCAATGAAAGGCAATAAAATTTAATTTTTTTTATAAACCTGTTCATTTATTTTAGACTTTCACAATTAAAAATTAATGGAGTTTACCCTGAAAAATTATTCCTGCTCTTTATGTAATAAGGATGAAACAATAATGCTGTTAAAAAAACAGGGTTTTTCAATTGTAAAATGTGCTAATTGTGGTTTTGTATATGTAAATCCAAGGGTAGAGAATAAACAACTTACTTCTATTTATCAACATAGTTATTTTAAAAATAAAGATTATGGTTATGTTGGCTATGAACAGGAAAAAAGATTACGGGTTAAAAATTTTGAACATTGGCTAAATGAAGCAGCCCGTTTTATAACTCCGGGTAAAAATATCCTTGCGCTTGATGTGGGTTGTGCTGCGGGTTACTGTCTGGATGTTATGAATAATAAAGGATGGATCACTGAAGGATTGGAACTTGATGAAGAGATGTGCGAAAGTTTGCAGCAGGGAGGGTATAAAGTTTATAAATCCACTTTAGAAAATTTTGAAAGTGACAATAAATATGCTGTAATTACTTTATTTGATGTCATTGAACATATTCCGGGTATAGAAGCTGCTTTCAGCAGGCTTCGGTCACTGCTTGAAGATGATGGGATCGTTATTATGGTTACCCCCAACTATAAAAGTTTGCAAAGAAAAATATTCAGGCAAAAATGGTTCCAGTTTAAACCTATTGAGCATATCCAGTACTTTGATAAAAAAACGCTAAAGATTTTTGCAGCACATAATGGCCTGGAGATGGTTTACCATACACATTGTGGTCAATATGCCGATACTCAGTTTATAGTTAACCGGCTTAATTATTATCATTTTGCTTTTCTTGCAAAATTCTTCGATAAAATATTTTCTGTTTTCAGGTTAAGAAACAGGTTTTTCTATACTGATACAGGTAGTTTATATGTTATTTTTAAAAGAACGTAATATAAAATGTTCTGCTGCTTTTGCAGCCAGTATCACAAAGAGTGGATAGATGGAAAGGATGAACCGGCTGTGATAATCATCACATTGAAAAATAATTGTAAAGGTATATAACAGAATAGTGCTTACAAGAAATGCAGTAAAACCTTTACTGAAATATTGAAGCTTAATAAAAAAACTAATCAGGGCGAGGATATATAATGGTATCACATTGAGTAAAAGAAAATAATTATGCCCATTGCTGTAATAATTCCGGGTCATTAAAAAAAAGTATTGAATTTTTACACTGGCAAAATGCAGGAAATGCGAAAAGTTATGTGATAGATAATACCAAAGACGGTACACAGGGCTTCCTGAATTAGCCAGGTCCAGTTTTTGGTAAGGTAGTGCAGCAGGCATATCACAAATAATACTTTCCTGTTCAAAAGCCTGCGTTATACTCCAGTCTGTTATGTTGTTAAAAATGAGGTTTATTAAAAAATAGGCTGTTACGAGCATTAATACAGAACTGTAAACAAGGATGATCTTCCACTTTTTGCTGGCATAAAATAAGAGGTATAAGTAAACTCCTGCTCCTAATAATATGCCCAGGGGTCTTGAAACAATTGTAAATAATAAAACCAGAATGATCAAAGAAATATTTTTTATTTTATCCGGTTTATACAGGATAAGCGTTGATATAAGGATTAAAACAGAACTGAAAAAAGCTGATTCTGTATATAAAAAAACGATCCAGCTTTGATAGGGATTAAAAATAAGAAGGTACAGGATAATGATGAGGGGAGTAACAGCGGTTTTAAATATTTTGTTTAGGGCCTTTAGAAAAAACAGGTAAGCAAAAAGATTTAACAAAGACTGAATTATAAAAGCACCCAACATGCCAATTTTTAATTTTATAGCAAAGACCATTATAAAAAGGGTAGTGGAATAAAAATAAAATCTGGGAGAAGAAAATGAACCTGTATCAATATGCCGTTTGGCTTCTTCAATGTACTTACCAGCCTCCAGGGTAGTAACTAAGCCATGTATATTTAAATAAAGCAGGGTTGAAAGAAGCCATATGATTCCAGTCAATAAATATCCATACCTGTTGCGTATATCGGTAAGAGATTTTGAAGTCATTTTATATTCATAATTAAGAAACTTTCCTGATAAACTTTCTCTTTATTAATTTTGCCAGAGGCTGTTCAACCAGTTTATAAAAAACATATGAGATAATAATCATCGAAACAAAAGTTACAATAATATTTGTGCTTATAAATTTATAAATATATGATAAAACAAAAGTTGTATGCAGTAAATAAAATGAATAAGTAGACTTGCCAAGTTCTACCATTAGTTTACTTGAAAGAAAATGCTGTAAAAGGCTCCTTTGATAAATAAGACTATAGAATACGAATACAATTCCAACAGGCATCAGGATATTATTAACAATTACACCCGGTATAGAATCAGTTGCATGCATAACCTGGTATTTTTTTGCAATAAAATATAACATAAAAACAGAAGTAATAATAATACCTAATCCTGTATATAAAATTATTTTCCCCGGAGGGTTGATAAATATAGATTTTATTTTCCCTTTTACGAGCATGGCGAGGAATATGCCGCAGGCAAATTCAAATACCCTTCCAAAAAAAGTATAATTCATCATAAAAAAAGTATTGCTGAAAAATCCATCAATGGGAAATGCAGCAAATATCCATGTGATAAGCAATCCAATGGAATAAAAAAGTATTACAAATTTCAAAAGTGATGTAATTTTTTTAGTCCATAAAAATATCAGGGGAGCCAGGATGTAAAAAAGCTCTTCAACAGACATACTCCAGCTGGGCCCTATTCCTGTTAAAAGATACTGACTGGAAAAGCCTTTTAACAGGCTTATATTCAGCAGGTAAAGTTTTACAGCCTCTTTACCGGAATATAAACCATGGTAATAACCCAGTAAAAAAGTAATGCTGATAAGAATAATTAATATTGGGAATACCCTTGCTAACCTGTTAATAAAATAATTGTACAGTTTTGTTTTATTCAGACTGCTGATGTCATGATATTTATAATAGATCAGAAAACCGCTTAAGACGAAAAAAAAAGTCAGAAAAGTATAAAATTGATTGAGAAATAAATACTGGTTTGGCTGTGTTTGGGCAGAAAAAAAATTAAGGTGTTTAAAAAAAATCAGATACACAGCCACTGACCTTATTCCAGTTAGTGCAGGTATAAAATTTTTATCGTTCATTCAGTAATTTATAGTAAATCAAGGGTGTTAAAAAAGGTAACTTACTTTTTCATTATTCGCTGTACATACTTCCCCACCACATCCCACTCAATATTTACCACATCTCCTTTTCTAATTCGGCTCATATTAGTATGCTCAAATGTGTATGGAATAATGGCAACTGTAAACCGGTCCTCAGTCACATTAAAACAGGTAAGGCTTATACCATTTACAGTTACAGAGCCCTTTTCTATAATAAGCGGTGCAAATTTTTTATCAAAAGCAAAACCATATTCCCAACTTCCAGCTTTACTGATAACTTCAAAACAAGTTGCGATCGTGTCAACATGCCCCTGTACGATATGCCCGTCAAGCCGGCCATTTAATTGCATACACCGTTCCAGGTTAATGATACTGCCATTTTCCAATTTACCTAAATTGGTTTTTATAAGGGTTTCTTCTATTGCTGTAACCCGGTGCATACCCTCTTTTATTTCTTCAACGGTAAGGCAAACACCATTATGACTTAAGCTTTGATCAACTTTAAGTTCAGCAGCAATCGGAGAGGATATCCAGAATGTTTTATTACTGCCACTACTTATGATCTGTTTTACGGTGCCGGTTTGTTCAATTATTCCTGTAAACATGTCCAAATTTCGGATTTTGTTGGTACACCAAATAGAATTTCATTTTTTAAATATTTCTACTATCTTTGCCAACTTAAAATCACCTAAAGGAGGTATATATTATATGTTAATTATTGATTCAAAAGACTGCGAAAACATCGACAAAGCACTCAAAAAGTATAAAAAGAAATTTGAGAAAAGCAAGGTACTGTTGCAGTTAAGGGAAAGGCAGGCTTTTATTAAACCGTCGATCCGCCGTCGCAAAGAAGTACTTAAAGCGGTTTATAAAGAACAGGTTTCTGCAGGTAAATTTGACTAAGATTATTTAAATCAGCAATATATTTAACTGATACCCGGTTACAGTAACTTTGGGTATCAGTTTTTTTATGCAGCCAAGTGTAGAACAAACCATACAGGAATTCCTCGATTACCTTAAGTTTCAGAAAAGGTATTCACAACACACTGTTATATCTTACAAAAACGACCTGGTTAATTTCTTCGATTTTTTACAACTGCAGTTTGGTGAAACAATGCTGCCCGGTATAAAAGCTTCTTTTATAAGATCCTGGCTTGCTGAGCTTAAGCAGTGTGGAATGGAATCAAAAAGTATCAACCGGAAAATTTCAACACTTAAAACATTTTTTAAGTTTCAGCTGCAGCGGCAAACTATTTTAGTAAGCCCCATGACAGCAATTATTTCGCCAAAAATTAATAAACGGCTTCCACAGTTTGTAGATAAAAAGTCAATAACTACCTTGTTTCAGCATGTTGAATTTCCGGATACCTGGGATGGTAAAACACAGCGGCTGTTGATGCAGCTTTTTTATAATACAGGTATTCGCCAGGCCGAATTGATAGGTTTGAAGGAAATATTTATTGCTGACAATAATAACTCCATAAAAGTTTTGGGCAAGGGCAATAAAGAAAGAATAATACCTGTAAGTAAACTACTCATGAAAGATATTCAGGAATATATTGTTGACAAGCAAAAAAATTTTAAAGCATTTGACAATACTTTTTTATTAATAACCCCCCGGGGAAAGAAATTATATCCCAAATATGTTTATAACACCGTTAATAAATACCTGAGTCTGGTTACTACCGTTGATAAAAAAAGCCCTCATATACTACGTCATACATTTGCCACGCATCTTATGAATAATGGGGCTGATTTAAATGCGGTTAAAGAATTACTGGGCCACAGCAGCCTTGCAGCCACACAGATATACACGCACAATACTATTGAAAAACTTAAGGATATTCATAAAAAAGCCCATCCAAAAGCCTGATGCCGGATTATTCATGGCTCCATTGCAGGTATAAAATTAACAATATAAAGCAAAATTTTATTTTGATAAACAGGGTTTATAAGTTATCTTCATTTGGTAAATAAGACCTATAAAAAAATTCCCAAAATATTGCCGCCTATGGCTTAAATCCACCCCCGGTTCTTACCATTATTTTTCACCGATTAAAAAAAGCAGATATGAACGTAAACATTCAAACAGTGCACTTTGATGCAGACACTAAATTGGTTTCTTATATTGAAAAAAAAATTTCTAAATTATCTCAGTATCACGACAGAATAACGAAAGTAGATGTGTATTTAAAGCTTGATAATATTGTACATAATATTAAAGATAAAGTGGCAGAGATTAAAATCCTTATTCCACGCCATGAATTTTTTGCAAAGCATTTATCAAAATCATTTGAAGAGAGTTTTGATGCTGCATTGGAATCTATAATCACTCAAATTAAAAGACAAAAAGAAAAACAGGCAGCCTAATTAAACCGCTAAACATATTCAGTCCCGCAACCATCGCGGGACTTTTTTTATTTGGTTATTCACATTTTATCATATCCATGTAAAAAAATTCATTTCAAAGTTTTGCTATTAAGCATTTTCTCTTACCTTTGCCTTCCCAAAAAATAGGGGTGCTTTTGTGTAAGCCTTATTTTTTGATAATCAGTTCTTTAAAACAATGCCGAAGTAGCTCAGTTGGTAGAGCAGCTGATTTGTAATCAGCAGGTCGCTGGTTCGACTCCAGTCTTCGGCTCACAAAGATTTAACCTTGCCGGTTTTGATTTGTGATACAAATTGGGTAATTTTTGGGCAGATGGCCGAGTGGTTAAAGGCGACAGACTGTAAATCTGTTCACGTAAGTGTACGTAGGTTCGAACCCTACTCTGCCCACCGTTTTAATTTGAAGATGATTCAATTTGGAATTTGAAGAGTAATAGTTCTTTTAATCGGTTTGGGATTGTGTTAATTTTCAGCTCGACACATTTCAAATCTTTAAATTAACAGGCGGAAGTAGCTCATTTGGTAGAGCGATAGCCTTCCAAGCTATAGGTGGCCAGTTCGAGCCTGGTCTTCCGCTCAAAAAAGGAAGTGATTAAGTCATTAGTCATTAGTGACAACAAATGTCTCTCTGACCAATGACTTGTCTATTTAGCCGTCGTAGCTCAGGGGTAGAGCACTTCCTTGGTAGGGAAGGGGTCGTGAGTTCGATTCTCACTGATGGCTCAAAGTAGTAAGAAATCGCCTTTTGGCGAATTCGCAAATGAACTCGCCACAGGGCGAATTCCTAAAAAAAATAAAACAGGTCCATGGTTTACAGACTTTAAAATGACAACCATATTTTCAAAACATCCCGATGACTATCGGGAATAAAAAAATAAACAATGGCAAAAGAATCATTCAAAAGGGATAAACCCCATTTAAACGTTGGAACTATTGGTCACGTGGATCATGGTAAAACAACACTTACAGCCGCTATAACCGATGTTTTGTCAAAAAAAGGTTTAGCGGAGAAAAAAAATTATGATGATATCGATGGTGCTCCGGAAGAAAAAGAAAGGGGTATTACGATCAATACGGCTCACGTTGAGTATGCTACGCTTTTGCGTCACTATGCACACGTTGACTGTCCGGGCCACGCTGATTATGTAAAGAACATGATCACCGGTGCTGCCCAGATGGACGGCGCTATTCTTGTAGTTGCAGCTACTGATGGCCCTATGCCTCAAACAAAAGAACACATATTGTTGGCACGCCAGGTAGGCGTTCCTCAAATTGTTGTTTTTATGAATAAAGTTGATTTGGTTGATGATCCGGAATTACTGGAATTAGTTGAAATGGAAATTCGTGAGTTATTAACTTCATATGGTTTTGATGGTGATAATACACCAATTATCCAGGGATCTGCAACCGGCGCTTTAGCTGGTGAGGAAAAATGGGTTAAAAAGATCGATGAACTGATGGATGCTGTTGATAGCTACATTCCTTTACCTCCAAGGTTGGTTGATCTTCCTTTCCTGATGAGTGTAGAGGATGTATTCTCAATCACGGGTCGTGGTACTGTTGCTACCGGTCGTATTGAAAGAGGCCGTATCAAAGTTGGTGAGCCAATTGAAATCGTTGGATTAATGGAAAAGCCTTTATCTTCTGTATGTACAGGAGTTGAGATGTTCAAAAAATTATTGGACGAAGGTGAAGCAGGAGATAATGCAGGTCTTTTATTACGTGGTATTGAGAAAACTCAAATACGTCGTGGTATGGTTCTATGCAAGCCGGGTTCTATCACTCCGCACACAGAATTTAAAGGTGAAGTTTATGTTTTAAGCAAAGAAGAAGGTGGACGTCATACCCCTTTCTTCAACAAATACCGTCCTCAGTTCTATTTCCGTACTACAGACGTAACTGGCGAAGTTACTTTGAACGCTGGAACAGAAATGGTTATGCCTGGTGATAATACTTCTTTAAATGTTGTATTAATTCAGCCAATCGCTATGGAAAAAGGTTTGAAATTTGCAATTCGTGAAGGAGGCCGTACAGTGGGTGCCGGTCAGGTAACTGAAATTGTAAAATAAGACGGATAGTTATTAGCTTTTAGCTGTTAGCTTTTAGCCAAAGGGCATTGCTAATAATAAAATTACTATCTTTGAAAAAATATGCTAAAAGCTATTGGCTAACCGCTAATAGCTTTTAGCTTTCATACGGGCATTGTCTCGCCGTTGGCGGGATAAGGGTCCACAAAAAAACGGGCATGGTGCAACGGTAGCATACGGGTCTCCAAAACCTTTGATCTGGGTTCGAATCCTAGTGCCCGTGCTATAAAAGTTGTTAATCGTAAAATAGTAATAAATACCTGCGAATTAACACAGTAACAATTAAACAGATTAACAACTAATAATTATGATTAAATTTACTTCATACCTGAAAGATTCATACAAAGAATTAGTTTATAAGGTAACCTGGCCAAATTGGGATCAATTGCAACAGTCTACTATGATTGTATTGGGCGCAACCCTGATGTTAACGGCTGTAGTTTGGATTATGGATTTTGTAGCCAATAACTCAATGAAATTTATTTACTCGTTATTTAAATAAAAGAATATGGAAGCAACCACACCGATAGTAGAAAAGACTGAGAAGGTTGAAAAGGAAAGTAAATGGTATGTGCTCCGTGTAGTAAGCGGTAAAGAACGGAAAATTAAAGAATATCTTGATAAAGATATCCTTCGAAACGGCTGGACCAATATTGTTAAACAGGTATTTTTGCCTGTTGAAAAGGTATACAAGGTACTGAATGGAAAAAAAGTAATGCGTGAACGTAATTTTTATCCCGGTTATATCATGATTGAAGTGGCTGATGGAAAATTAAGTGATGATATGATCCAGTCTATGAGCAATATCAGTAATGTTATGCACTTTTTAACTGATGGTAAGGGATCAAAAGGAAATATCATTTCATTACGTAAGGCCGAGGTTAATAAAATGTTAGGTAAGGTTGATGAAATGAGCGATTCAGGCGGTATGACGATGAGTGAGCCTTTCATTATCGGCGAAACTATTAAAATAATCGATGGGCCATTTAATGACTTTAATGGCGTTATTGAAGAGGTTAACGACGAAAAGAAAAAACTAAAAGTTCAGGTTAAGATCTTTGGCAGAGCTACTCCTGTTGAACTTAGCTATATGCAGGTTGAAAAAATTGTATAAATTGTAAAGCCACTTCAGTGGCTTTTTTACTTATAAATTTAAAAAAATGAAAAAATTATTATTTTTTATCCCGGCTTTATTATTAGGCTTTATATTATTGGCACAGCCACCAAAAGGGGATGCAAAAAAAGGAATGACATTTGGTGAAAAAACTACCGCCGATGGCGCCATCGCAGTGAATGAACTTACTGATAAATTACAAAGTTCAGCTACTTTGGAAATAAAAGTAACCGGAAAGGTAAAAGAAGTTTGTAAGTCGGAGGGTTGTTGGTTACGTATGGAAACAGAAAACGGTTCTATCCTGATAAAAATGAAAGACCATGCATTTTTAGTGCCTTTATCAATGAATGGTAAAACTATTGTTGCTGATGGAACCGCTACCCTTAAAGAAACATCTGTGGAAATGCTGAAACATTATGCAGAAGATGCCGGGAAAAGTAAAGAAGAAATTGCAGCAATTAAAGAAGCAAAGAAAGAGATTACCATGGAGGCAAAAGGTATTTTAGTACTTTAATTAGTAAAACAATATTTAATCCCGGTTTTTCCGGGATTTTTTTTTGAAAAAAAGCTTTAAAGTACTAATATTTCCCCTACCTTTGCCGCCCCAAATAGTTCTTTTATAGAATCCCGGTAGTAATCGGGAGACTTGGGAGTCAATCCGCCGGGGCGGAAAGACGCTATCACCAAAAAATGTAAAAAAATGGCAAAAGAGATCACCGCCTACGTCAAACTCCAGTGTAAAGGAGGACAGGCTAATCCAGCACCACCAATAGGACCTGCCTTAGGTTCTAAAGGTATCAACATCATGGAATTCTGTAAGCAATTCAATGGCAGAACCCAGGATAAACAAGGGAAAGTACTTCCTGTATTAATCACCGTTTATGCTGATAAGTCATTCGACTTTATCATTAAAACCCCACCCGCTGCAGTTCAGTTAATGGATGCTGCTAAAATTACAAGTGGCAGTAAAGAATCTAACCGTGTTAAAGTTGGAAAAGTTACCTGGACTCAGGTTGAAGAGATAGCCAAAGATAAAATGGCCGATCTGAATGCTTTTACAATTAACAGTGCTATGCGGATGATTGCAGGTACTGCACGCAGTATGGGTTTAACAGTTGACGGTAAAGCCCCTTGGGAAAATTAATAATCAACCTGTCCCGGTTATTTCGGGACCTAAACTATTTGTAAAAAATGATTACGAAAAAAAGAAAAATAGCAAATACTAAGGTTGATATTAATAAAGCTTATTCCTTAAAGGAGGCATCAACATTAGTTAAAGAAGTAAACACAACAAAATTCGATAGTTCTGTTGATCTGCATATTAAACTGGGTGTAGACCCTAAGAAAGCTGATCAGGCTATTCGTGGTACAGTATCGCTGCCTCACGGAACCGGTAAAACAAAACGTGTATTGGTTTTATGTACCCCCGATAAAGTAGCTGAGGCAACTGCAGCAGGTGCTGATTTTGTAGGTCTGGAAGAATTCATTACGAAAATAGAAGGTGGTTGGACAGATATTGATGTAATTGTAGCCACTCCGGCAGTAATGCCAAAGATTGGTAAACTGGGTAAAGTATTAGGTCCGCGTAACCTGATGCCGAATCCTAAAACCGGTACAGTTACAAATGATGTTACCGGCGCAATTAATGATTTAAAAGGAGGTAAAATTGCTTTTAAGGTAGATAAAGTGGGAATCATTCATGCATCTATTGGCAGGGTGAGTTTTACATCTGAAAAAATTGCTGAAAACAGCCAGGAACTTATCAATGCTATTATGAAATTAAAACCTTCTTCATCTAAGGGAACTTATTTAAGAGGTGTTAGCATGGCAAGCACTATGAGTCCGGGTATTGCAATTGATACAAAATCTGTTCAAAACTAAAGCCCCACCTAACCTTCTGCCAATCGGCGGAGAGGAATAATTGGAGCGAATTAAAAATACTAAAATGACAAAACAGGAAAAAAATGAAGTGATTGAGGTGCTGAAAGGCAAATTTTCTCAATACAATAACTTCTACATAACAGATACAGAAAGCTTAACCGTAGCACAGGTTGGTAAATTACGCAACCATTGTTTTAATAAGCAGGTGGAAATGAAAGTAGCGAAGAATACACTTATTAAAAAAGCACTCGAAAGCCTTGATGCTGAAAAATACAGCGGTGTTTTTGATTCATTGCATAAGGTAACCGCCTTAATGTTCAGCGAAAATCCAAAAGAGCCTGCTATGATCATCAGTACTTTTCGTAAAGAGAACAACAACGAAAAGCCTTTACTGAAAGCAGCATTTATTAATGGTGATGTATTTGTTGGAAACGATCAGCTGAAAGCATTAACTCAAATTAAAACCAAGAATGAACTGATTGGTGAAGTAATTGGATTATTGCAATCTCCAATACAACGTGTATTGGGCGCTTTGCTAAACAAAGATGCAGCATCAGCAATAGAGGCTGAAACAACACCTGTAGTGGAAGTTGTAGCAAAAGCACCGGCTGTAGAAGCACAAGTGGCTGAATCTCCTGTTGTTGAAACACCAACTGCAGAAGCCATACCGGAAACTCCGGTTGCTAAAGAAGTAAAAGCTGACGATGAAGCACCACAGACTTAGTTAAAAACTGAACTGTAATTATTCGAATTTTGCACTCCTGATAGCTATCAGGTTGCATATTTATAAACAACAATTTTTAAAAACGCTCCGACGGATCCTTTACAAGGGTGTGAAGCCGGAAAAAAACAAACATTATGGCAGACGTAAAAACATTAGCTGAAAATTTAGTAGGCTTAACAGTAAAAGAAGTACAGGAATTAGCAGAATTTTTAAAATCTGAATACGGTATTGAACCAGCTGCAGCTGCAGTTGTAGTAAGTTCAGGTGGTGGTGATGGCGCTGCTGCTGTTGAAGAGAAAACATCATTTAATGTTATTTTAAAAGCTGCAGGTGCTAACAAACTGGCGATTGTAAAAATCGTTAAGGAACTAACAGGATTAGGACTGAAAGAAGCTAAAGATTTAGTTGATGGCGCTCCAAAACCAGTTAAAGAAGGTGTTGACAAAGCAACTGCAGAAGAGATTAAAACAAAATTATCTGAAGCTGGTGCTGACGTTGAGGTTGCTTAATTCATTCATTCTTGTTTTACGTAGCTTTTCAATTTATTGAATTTCGTATTCAAAAACAACAGTTATGCAGTAAAAAATAGCTTTAAGGACCGGGGAGAAATTCCCGGTCTTTTTCTGTTTAAGAAATGAGTTGAATATCAACAAAAAAGTTAGAAAATGGGGTAAAATGTAACTTATCCACAAAAACCCTTCCATTTCCGCAAAAAATCGTATATCGTAATCACTAAATAGGAAAATAATCCTTACCTTTGCCCTCCTTTAATTTAGGGTTAGTGGCGCAAGTTGCGTCAATGGCCTGAAATAGAGGATCTTCTGCACACTTAAACGTCTTAATTACAATATGTCTGCAACAAAAACACCTGCTGCTAAACGTTTCAATTTCGGTAAAGTTGAATTTTTAGCGGAAACGCCCGATTTACTGGGAATCCAGA
>JANOFR010000085.1:0-114233 GCA_031413755.1 Chitinophagaceae bacterium | reverse complement strand
ATTTGAATTAGGTGATACGGATCTGCCACCCGGTCCTACACAGGCCGGTTCCGGATCTACCACCGGCGTGGGTACTGCCATCACTGAAGTTTGTGCTGCGTTCAAACAAACCTTAAAAGAAATAGCTATTGCGCATGTTCCTGCATTTGCTGCTTTTAAACCCGAAGCATTAAAATATGAGAATGGAATAATTTCCGTTACGGATCATGCATCAGTAAATATTTCATACACCGATTTATTAAACCAGGCCAATAAGCCCCAGATAGAAGTGATAAAAGATTCGGGCCAGGCCAGTGCCGAATCACAGAAATACGCCAGGAATTCTTTCTCGGTGCATTTTGTAAAACTACATGTGCATCCTGTTACCGGTGTTATCAAACTGAAACATATTGTTTCCACTGCCGATGCCGGAAAAATAATTGCAGAAAACACAGCACGCAGCCAGATGGTTGGCGGTGCTGTTGGTGGCATTGGTATGGCACTAACTGAAGAAGTATTTATTGACAACCGCTATGGCCGTTATACAAATAGTAATTTTGCCGATTACCATGTACCTGTTAATGCCGATACGCCACCCATTGATGTGTTGTTTGTAAATAAACCCGATAATATCATCAGCCCTACCGGCGCCAAAGGTATTGGCGAAATAGCCCTGGTGGGTGTTGCCCCGGCCATTGCCAATGCAGTGTATAATGCCACCGGTAAAAGAATACGTCAATTGCCGATCACACCGGATAAGTTGATATAAGCTACCCGGGCAGCTTATACTGAGCGGAGACAAAGCGTAGATGGGTGATGCGTGTTGTGAATTTTTCCGCCTTGGCCGGTGTCCCAAAGACAAAAATACAATTTCACTTAACTGATTTTTATGTTCCGGATATTTCTTACCTGAGTATTTTTAAAGGTTTTACTGAAACCTAATTCTTGCTGATCCAGTTTGTCTATAAAGGCATCTATAAGCCTTACTGGAATATCAGTTGCTACCTGGGCTTCCGAACGGCAAAGTAGGTTTGATAGTTAATTCAAAGTTTCAAATTATTGACATTTGTTTTTCACCCCAACTTCGCATTTGACTAATAAACGGAATTAATTCTTTCCCTGATTCGGTAAGTGAGTATTCAACTTTTGGTGGCACTTCAAAATAAACTTTTCGCATAATTAGTTCATCAGCTTCCAGTTCTTTTAGTGTTTGGGTAAGCATTTTAGGTGTAATACCCACAACAGCTCTATTTAATTCTCCATATCGTAATAAACCGTCTCTTAATACCCATAAAATTCGCCCTTTATATTTTCCGCCTATTCTTTGAAAAGCATAATCAACTGCACAATGTGCCTTTTTACTATTTTTTTTCATTTTTATTTAAATTTAAATCATTGATAATCAACAATACTATATGTTTAGTAGCTACCCTACTTTTTTGTATGTACTTGTTATAAAGGTATTTTATATTTTTATTTGTAAAAAATTAAAAAAAGCAAATCAGAAAAGGTAATGAATGTATCAATCAAAAGAGTATTTTTTTTCCCAATTACAAAAATTATCATAGGAATTGGTATTTGCTTTTCACTTTTAGTAGGAATTCAAAATTTTGTTTCAAAACCAATTTTTTACTGGTTAATTCAAGATAAGGGTATTGCCGACCCAATTATCCACTGTATTTCTTTTTTAGTTTTATTATTTGGATATTACCATTTATTTCGTTTATATGATAAAAGAAAAATTACAGAACTATCTTTAAAATATTTGCCTAAAGAAATGTTTGGAGGTTTTTTTTTAGGATTCCTGACAATTTCTTTATCTATTTTCATTTTATATTTATTAGGGTACTATCAAGTCAGTATTATAACAACAACTCACTATTCAATAAAGCTATTCGCTGTATTAATGGTTGCGGCATTAATTGAAGATTTATTTATCAGGGGATTAATAATAAGGGAATGTGAAAATTGGTTGGGTACTAACCTGGCAATAATCATTGGAATGATATTGGAAACCTGGCATATGTTTAATGACAATTCAAACCTATTTAGTCTTTTTACAGATTTGGCCTGGGGGTTCACTATGGCGATGCTTTTTGTATATACTAAAAGAATTTGGCTGCCTTTTTTCTTTCATTTAGGTTGGAATTTTGCGCAACCCTTTTATGGGTCTAATCTTACAGGACTCGACAGTATGGGAAGTATAATTCAATCTACCTTTAATGGACCTGAATTATTTACAGGTGGGGATGTGGGGATTGAAAATTCAATTTTTACAGTATCATTCTTATTACTTATTGGGATTACGCTCTACTATCTTGCAAAAAAAGAAGGTAAAATTATAAAAAGAAAACAGTTTAAAATATGAATTTAAAAGATGCCTTTTTAGCAGTTAAAAAATATTTTTCACCTCGAATTATTGGTGAAGTAAACGACCAATATATAAAAGTAGCTAAAATTAAGGGGCAAGAAATTCCTTGGCATAATCATGAAAATGAAGATGAATTATTCTACATTGTAAAAGGAACTCTTTTAATGGAAATTGAAAATCAGCCAAACTTAATAATGAAAAAAGGTGACCTTTATGTTGTAAAAAAGGGAATCAATCATAGAGTTTCCGCAACCAAAGAATGTTTAATAATGTTAATTGAATCTAATACCACTAATCATACCGGTATAATAAAGTCGGCAATAACAAAATCAGTCGAAGACCAATTTTATTAAAATCACAGCGCAATTCCCTTAAATGCTACTACTACTGAAAACATTATCAAAAAGAGATACACTTAATCAGGCTCTCCTTTTCCGGCTTCAAACCCTGCAGCAAATTTTGCCGCATCAATGCCGCCAACCCTCCGCCTTGGTTGGTGTCCCAACGACCAGAATGTAATTTCACTTTGTCTTGTCCTAAAATAGGTTTACACAAAAATTGCATACTCAGTTAAGCAACGTTGAAGCTATTCAACCCGTTGGTTAGAGACCAGACGGGGTATACAAAAAGAGTTATAAAAATACCACACTGCAAAAGGAGCAATTCAATTTCCCATTGACAAACCATTACCTTTGTCAATGATATAAAAGAGGGTGAAGCTTAGGGTGGATGAAGATACTAAAAGCAAAATGATGCAAACATCAAAATAATTACCATACAAATTTTTATGACCAAGAAAATTGCAGATGCTGTATTGCATGATTTGCCGGGCGATATGGAAAAAGCATTGACTTCTACTGAGCAAATACTTGCCAATTGGAATAACCTTACGCCAATTCAACGCAATGAGTGGATATGTTGGGTTACAATAGTCAAAAAGCCGGAGACGAGGGTAGAACATATTGACCGTATGGTTAATGAATTGAAAGCTGGTAAACGACAACCATGTTGTTGGCCTGGCTGTCCGCACCGGAGACCAAATGCGAAAAAATGGTTTAAATAACGTTACTCAATATGGATGCGATCACATACAACAACAAACTTTCTGATGACAATAAAACTATTTGTGATTTGCTTTTTCAGGAAATCAACAAACACCTTCATAAAGCAGACAACAAAATCTGGCACGGACATCCCGTCTGGTTTTTAGATGGCAACCCGATAGTTGGATACAGTAAAGAAAAACGTGGCATTCGCCTGATGTTTTGGAGCGGTGCAAGTTTTGAAGAAGAAAAACTGATGGTGAGAGGCGAAAAATTTAAAGATGCTTCGATATTTTATAACAACGCAGTTGAAATCAACAGCAAAGATTTGAAACGCTGGTCAGGTAAATCCGAAAAAATTCAGTGGGACTACAAAAACATAGTGAAGCGAAAAGGAAAATTAGAAAGATTGAAATAGTATGAAAACAACAGCCGGACATGATGAACGAATAGCAAAGATGACTTTTGCATCTGTATATCCACTCTATATCACAAAAGTGGAGCGTAAAGGCAGGACAAAAGAAGAATTACATCAGGTGATAGCGTGGCTGACCGGCTTTGATGACAAGGAACTACAAGAATTGATTGATGAGAAAGTAACTTTTGAAACATTCTTCAAAAGAGCAAAATTGAACCCTAATGCTCATCTCATAACAGGAGTTATTTGTGGATACAGAATAGAAGAAATTACAAATCCATTGACTCAACGGGCAAGGTATTTAGACAAATTAGCAGATGAATTAGCGAAGGGACGGAAGATGGAAAAGATTTTGCGTACTGTATAAAATTGGAACGACAAAATAGAAGAACTGCCATCGGCTTCAGTTCCGGGCTGAACGTCTTCCAATTGCCCCCTCGAACGCAATGCCCTAACATTATATGCAATAACTAAATGGAAATCTATGTCAAAATATAAAGCCAAGATGATTGAAACTTCAAAAAGTGTGTCGGCTTTTATTAAGAGACTGCCTGATCAACAGAAGCAAGAAGATTCGTTCTCCTTAATTGAAATTATGAAAAAGCAATCTGGATTCCAGCCTAAAATGTGGGGGCCAAGTATTATTGGGTTTGGAAGGTATCATTATCAGTACGAAAGCGGACATGAGGGAGATGCGCCTTTAATTGCTTTTTCACCAAGAAAAGCAGCGATTGTTCTCTATATTGCGAATTTTGAAAAGAAAGAATACATGCTTAAAGAATTTGGGAAACATAAAACAAGCAAGGCCTGTATTTATTTTAAAAAACTAGAAGATATAAACGTTGAGATTTTGAAAAAAATGATTCCAATTTCCATTGAGTTTATAAAAACAATGTATAAGTAATTGGCAGGCTGCTGCACGTACTCAACGTTCAATTTTTTGCCACTTTTGCTGTTTGAACGGAATCAGGTTGTGGTTTTAAATTCAAAGTCATCAGTACAACTTCTGTTTAACCGATTTTTTTGTCCATTAGTCCAAGATTTAATGCCTTTTACCGAAATTGGCATAAAAATTTTAAACAGCTTCGTAGTTTTACGGTGTTAATAACCCTATACCAAAGTAAAAACCCCCTGTACCAAATGAAACACTTATCACAGTTAACTGATGAAAATCTAATCAAATTATACATTGTTGGTGACAATAATGCATTTGAAACAATTGTCAATAGACATAAGGATAAAATTTACACTTCAATTTATTTACTGATTGGAGATAAATATTTAGCCGAAGATATTTTTCAGGATGTTTTTATACGTGTAATTGATAACATAAAGAGAGGCAAGTACAACGAATCAGGAAATTTTAAAAACTGGGTTATGACGATAGCCCACAATTTGAGCATAGATCATCATAGAAATATCAAACGTAAACCTGCAATAATTACAAGTGCTGATAAAGATATTTTTGAGGTGTTAGCTTTTGCAGAAGAAAATATTGAGGAACGAATTATTAATGAAGAAACCCATATTAAAGTCAGGAAATTGCTGGATAAACTCTCCCAAGAGCAAAGAGAAGTAATTGTACTTAGAAATTATGCAAACCTAAGCTTTAAAGAAATTGCAAAATTAACAGATACATGTGTAAACACTTCGTTAGGTCGTATGCGCTATGGCCTGTTAAATCTTCGTAAGTTATATAACGAAACCCCGATGGCATAGAGTTACTGTAATCCTAATCAAACCCAATACAATTGTAAATTAAAATACAGGGCTTTATTTCCTGCAACGTCTCCGGCACCCCTGCCTGCCGGTAGCAGGGGACGTTGTGTAAACGTATCCTCATACGCAACAACCTCAGCCAACTATCACAGCATAATAGAGATGTTACTGCGAAAAAGTGCATAAATGACAATTTAGTTGACGCTTGGTCTTATAGTTGGACTGTAGGCAGTGACAAACAAGCGAAAGAAGCAAAAGAGAAATTTCAACTTTCTGACACTCAAATAAACTCAATCAGGACTTGGGTAGACAACAAACACAATGAAAACATACTTGGATGTATAAATGTATTTACAGACCTCAAAACAGTGATAGAATAACAATCGGCTTTTGTACTATAAGCTAATATCGGGCAGACGGAATTGTATTCAGCATTTGTTAGTAACTTTATCATCAGTAATTCTATTCGGCTTCAGATCCGTGCTGGACATAATAAAATATCAGCACAACAGCAAGCCGTCATGTATTGGCAACCAATTTTCGATACTGCGTATTCATAACACAAGCAAACCAACTATGCATTAACTTCAAAAAGTCATGTACAACGCATTTATTTCCTACTCTCATGCGGCAGATGATAAGTTTGCAACATCTCTACAGGATGCATTGCAAAAGTTTGCAAAGCCATGGTATAAAAAACGCAACCTTGAAATTTTCAGAGATGAATCAAATCTTTCGGCCTCACCGCATCTTTGGTACAATATTTCCAAGGCATTAGACCAGTCTGAATACTTCATCGTTTTGGCATCTCCAGCATCTGAAAAATCAAAATGGGTCAATAAGGAAATTGAATACTGGCTAGAACATAAATCTGTCGACAACATACTTATAGCTTTAACAGAAGGTAAAATTGAATGGGATGATGAAAGTAATTGCTTTCTACATCATGATAATAATTCTATGCCACCTGCACTAGAAGGTAAGTTTGATTCAGAGCCCTTTTTTATTGACATGCGCCTATCCAAAAAGGAAGAAGATATTTCTTTAGATAACCCAATTTTTAAAAAAGAGATATTAAAGTTAGCTGCTAAATTACATGGGAAGCAACCCAATGATCTTGCAAGCGAAGAAGTAACAGTACACAAGAAAATGAAATTGATAAGAAATAGTGCAATAAGTATTCTTGCTTTATTACTTGTAACTGCAATATTTCTTGCATTATTTGCAAATGACAGACGTATTTATGC
Source organism: Chitinophagaceae bacterium (assembly GCA_031413755.1). Classification (GTDB taxonomy): domain Bacteria; phylum Bacteroidota; class Bacteroidia; order Chitinophagales; family Chitinophagaceae; genus Ferruginibacter. Next base: position 107,456 of record JANOFR010000085.1, on the reverse strand, counting down.
AAATGAAAAAACGATCCTGGCTGAAAAGAATGGAACTGAGGCAAGGAACAATCTTACGGAATTTAAACAGGAAGAGTTTAGAAGAAATGTAAAAAATGGGAACACCTACTTTGAAGCAGAAGAATATGGTTTTGCAAAAGTGTGTTTTGTCAATGCACTTAAAACCGCTATTGATAAAACTTACAATAAAGGAATTTCAATAGATCAAATCATTTATCTTGATTCAGTATTAAAAATTTGTAATAATAATGTAGATAACAAATGAAATATATTTACTTAAATATAATTATTTTTTTATTCCCGGTGGAGGTATTTTGTCAAAATCAAAATACTGCATGTGAATCTATTTATAGGTCTGCAAACGATTTGGTAAATTCTTTAAAACCCGATTATCAATTAGCAATTAAAAAGTTGTCAGCATACAAACTATGCTGTAATGTAAAAGATAGTAAAAAGGCAGATTCTTTACTGTTGAAAATTTATACAACAGTAAATCTACAAAAAGAAAATGCAGAAAAAGCTAAAAAAATAGCCGTAGCTCAAAGAAATATTGCTCAAACCGAAACAAAAAAATCTCAAAGCCTTACACTTGCGACTTTAGCCAGGGAACAGTTAAACATAAACCCCACGTTTACAATCAGGCTGGCAGAACTGGCATGGCAAAAATTCCCTACGCACCTGCCCGCTATTTCAATACAAAAAATTTTATACAATGGATTCTATGGATCAACGGAGAGTAATTTGCTTTTCTTCAGCAATATTGAACATACTAGCCCTATATACAAAGCAGCTTTCTCTCCCGATGGAAAAAAAATTGTTACTATTTCCTTTGAAAACACTGCAGAAATATGGGATGTTGCTACAGGAAAGTTAATAGCTAAACTCATAGGGCATACCAACGAAGTAAATAGTGCAGCTTTTTCTCCTGATGGAAAAAAAATTGTCACCGCATCCTTTGACAACTCCTCCAAAATATGGGAAGCTGCTTCAGGAAAGTTAATAGCTAACCTCATAGGGCATATAAGCAATGTATGCAGCGCTGCTTTCTCTCCTGATGGGGAAAAAATCGTCACTGCTTCTTATGACTGCACTGCCAAAATATGGGATGCCTTTTCAGGAAAGTTAATCGCTGACCTTATAGGGCATTCCAGCAGTATATATTATGCAACTTTCTCTCCCGATGGGAAAAAAATTGTCACCACATCCTTTATCAACTCCTCCAAAATATGGGATGCTATATCAGGAAAGTTAATTAATGAACTCAATGGTCATATCAGCACTGAAAACGGCGCAGCTTTCTCTCCCGATGGAAAAAAGATAGTTACTACTTCCTATGAAAATACTGCTAAAATTTGGGACGCTGTTTCTGGAAATTTATTAACTGTCCTAATAGGGCATAGCAACAATTTAAATAGTGCATCTTACTCTCCAGATGGAAAAAAAATCATTACCGTCTCCTTTGATAAAACTGCCAAATTATGGGATGCCGCTTCTGGAAAGTTAATCGCTGACCTTATGGGGCATACCAACAATATAAACATTGCAGCTTTTTCTCCTGATGGAAAAAAAATCATCACCGCTTCCTTAGACAACATTGCCAAATTATGGGATGCCACTTCAGGAATGTTAATCGCTAACCTCAAAGGGCATACTAGAAATGTATTCTGCGCAGCATTCTCACCCGATGGAAAAAAAATCGTTACTGCTTCATTTGACAAAACTGCCAAAATATGGGATGTCGTATCAAATAATTTATTCCCCGACTTCATTGGGCATACCGAATTTATAAGCAAAGTAGCATTCTCTCCCGATGGAAAAAAAATCGTCACCGCTTCCATAGACCAAACTGCCAAAATATGGGATGCCACTTCTGGAAAGTTAATCTTTGACTTAATAGGGCATAACGGCCATGTATACAGCGCTGCTTTCTCTCCCGATGGAAAAAAAATCGTTACAATTTCATTTGAAAATACTGCTAAAATATGGGATGCCAGTTCAGGAAAGTTAATCTTTGACCTTATAGGGCATACGGGCAATATATACAGCGCAGATTTCTCTCCTAATGGAAAAGAAATCGTCACAGCTTCCAAAGACAAAACTGCTAAAATATGGAATGCTGCTTCAGGAATGTTAATCGCTAACCTCTTAGGACATACAGCCAGTGTATGCAACGCAGTTTTCTCTCCCGATGGAAAAAAAATCGTTACTACTTCATTTGACAAAACTGCCAAAATATGGAATGCCGCTTCAGGAAAGTCAATCGTTGACCTTATTGGGCATACCGACAATGTAAACAAAGCAGCTTTCTCTCCCGATGGTAAAAAAATCGTCACCACTTCCGATGACGCTTCTTCCAAATTATGGGATGCCGCTAGTGGAAAGTTAATAGCTGACCTCATAGGGCATTCCAGTAATGTATATAGCGCAGCTTTCTCACCCAATGGCAAAAAAATCGTTACCGCTTCCAAAGACATAATTGCCAAAATATGGGATGCCGCTTCTGGAAAGTTAATCGCTGACCTAATTGGACATACCAACTCTATTAACATTGCAGCTTTCTCTCCTGATGGGGAAAAAATCGTTACCGCTTCCCAAGACAATACTGCCAAATTATGGGATGCCGATTCTGGAGAGTTAATCGCTGACCTAATTGGACATACCGGCAATGTAAACAGTGCAGCTTTCTCTCCTGATGGGAAAAAAATCGTCACCGCTTCCCAAGATAATACAACCAAAATATGGCTTACACCCGAAGGTATCATGGAATGGCTGAGCACACAAAATATTTATAAGCTTACACAAAAAGACCTAGAAATTCTAGGTATTGATTTTATTGAATTGGGAAAATAGTTCAATAATATTTTGTCATAACATTTACCAAGCAAAAACATTAAATATAATTGTTTTTACTCCACAACATTGCTTTCAAGTAATATTGTATGAACTAGAAATTATTGAATAGAATTGCCGGAAAAAATATTTTTCTTCCCAGCAACGTGTCCCACCGGCCAGAACGCAATTTCTCTTACCTAATTTTTTTATGTTAATGATATTTCTTACCTGCCTATTATAAAAAATAAAACAATGGATTCACCTACTGAAAGCAGATGAATATAAAGTAATTGTTATGGAAAGAATTATCTGACTGTGCAAAAAAACAGTTGGTTTGTATTTATGGATATGTAATGATGCTCAACCATATTCATTTACTTTGGAAGCAATTGATAATGAACAGAAAGAATTTCCAAAAAAACAGTTTTGAGAAGTTTACTGCTTCGTTCCGTTCAGTGGGACACTGACAAAGGAGGATAGTAGCACAAAAAAAGGTCCTTCCAAAAAAGACAGAACCAAAAAGGAAAAAATATAATTTCTTTAATAATACCCAATATGAGACAAGTGTTTCCTTCGCTGGCAGGAGTTACACATCAGCGAAAGCAAAATCTCGGACAAGTGTTTCGACGTCTGATCTCCAACCAATGGCAAATATTTATGATGCTTTATTACGTTTAAACCAAAATTAATTATTATCTTAGGGTTATAGAATTTATTGCCCCTTAAATAATCTAAAGTTCTGCTTTTGCAATTTTTATTTTCGCAATTAAAAAAATTGCGACTTTGCTATCTCTTTCTGAAACACTTGATTGAATATTAAACCAGTATAAAAATGGATAATTCTATTCAACGAGACGACACAATTTTAAATATTACTCCCGAAGTCCGGAAGGGACATGGTTCACAAAAATTAGTATACCTACTTTTGATATTTGGCGGCCTCGGGGCAATAATTTTTGGTGCATACCTGCTGTATCTCCAAAATCATGAATGGGCACCAGAAATTTTAATTGCAAGTGGTGTTGCAATTGCGGCTCCTGGCATTTTATCATTCCTATATAGGAAATATATGCTTGATGAAATCAAGCTTGAGATTCAAAAACCTGCTATGGATTTTAAAGTAAAAGCAGAAGAAATGATTGCAGAGGCTACTGAAACCATTGTAAATACTTACAGACAGGAAATAGATTTGCTTAAGTCTTCTAAAAGTGCCGGATTGATTGGTATATTTAATACCCGACAAAGCGGAATTCAATCTTTTTTATCTCATATAGAAACAGAACAAAGGGAGATAATTATTGTGGGCTCTTCGCTTAAAGGATTGTTACTTGATGATAATACTGAGTATATTCAGGCAAGGCAATTACTGCTCCGCAAGAAAAATGAGAATCCCCAATTAAAAATATTTTTCTTATTTACTCATCCTATAGTGGCAGACCTAAGAGCAGATCAGGAGAACAGACCTAGAACTGTAATTGGCAAAGAAATAATTGATTCAATTGAGAAGCTAATAGACGAATGGCAAATTAGCCACGATCATATAAAATTATATGTTGGTACTCCTACAACTTTTGGAATAAAGACATCTCAAGCTATGTTACTCAATCCATATCCGTATATGAAAGAAGCATTTGCTTCCCCATGTTTTATTGTTGAAAAAGGGGGATTTATATTCACTCACTTTGAACAAAGTCATTTTAATGCCTGGAATAGTGAGATGGCAAAAACTTTAAAAAAAGAGCTAAGTTATTATCGTGATAGACTTGAATCTTATGCAAAGGCAATTGGGGATTTATACAAAATGGATACTGAATAAATTTTCTTTTCACTTCTTTAGCCGCCTTCTGATTTCTATCTATCAGCAAACATTTGTTCCAACTAATTTTTTCAGTAACTTCATCTATCAGTCTCCCAATCTCAAAAACACAAACCAACAGCCATGAAGTTCACCAGCATTCTACCAGTAGCGTTCGCTATTCTTTCAGCCATCAATGCATATGCTCAAAATGATAAGCCCATCAGCAATACCGATAAACCGAACAGCTCAACCAGGCATGATATTTCGCATGAACTTTCTTCTTTGCTTTCAGCGGCTGTTGAAGACAGCTTGCTAAACAGGAAGCAGGAATCGGTGACCGTTACAAAGCTGGTTGCAAAACAACAAAGCTCTCCTTCAATAGAACAAACAACATTTGGTAACAAGCCCGCAGCAAAATTAGTGGCCAGCTTTGATGGGCTGGGCGTGGGTTTTAAAGGCCCACAGGGATCGGCAACACTCCGTAACCCTTCTGATAATTCACTGGCCGTTGGGCCGGATCATATTCTTCAATCGGTTAACTCCATGATGGCCATTTTCACTAAAAAAGGAAAACGGTTTGATAGTACCGGTGCTGTTCTTTACGGGCCCGTGCGTACCAATAATGTCTTTCGTGGTTTTGGCGGTGCCTGCGAAAAAGTAAATAGTGGTGATGCTGTTATCCGGTACGATCAGCTCGCTGACCGATGGCTGATCGTAATACCTACTTTCCGAAAAGCTGCCTTACGTAATGACAGTACAATTGTAAAACTGCCGCAACCCGGCGAAGCGGTTACCTTGTATCAACCGGAACCAACTCTACCCGATACAAGTACAAGGAGGCCGGGACAAAATCGACCGCGGGACACTACAGGCAGCTACTGCATGTGTTATGCCCTCAGTACAAGCTCCGATCCGTTGGGCTCTTATTACCGTTATGAATTTAAGCGTGACCTCTTTCCCGATTATCCACGCCCTGCCGTATGGCCCGACGGTTATTATACCACTACCAGTACAAGCGATGATTTTATAGAACGTCATGCGTATGTGGTTGACCGCAATAAAATGCTGAAAGGAGAAGATGCAACCGAGCAATCTTTTATTTTAAAAGGTGTAAACTTTATCATCAATGCCGACCTCGACGGAAAAGAATTACCCCCACCGGGTGCTCCCAATATTATGATGGCTACAGGGGGCACACAATTAAAGAATATTGTTGGCGATGATGGCATTTATGTTTGGAAATATCATGTTGACTGGCAGGATCCGTCCAAAACAAAACTGGAAGGTCCGGTAAAGATAGAAGTATCGCCATACAAATATTTAGGTGGCGGGCAATTAACAAAAGCTGTACCTCAACCGGGAACAGTTGAAAAGCTGGATGCGCAGGGTGATAAGATCATGGCAAGGCTGGTGTACCGCAGAATAGGAGACCGGCAATCCATAGTAGCCGTACATTCGGTGAATACAGTTGCCGGGGGCGGCGGCGTACGGTGGTATGAGTTCCGCATCAATAATACAGGCAATGTAAATTTATTTCAGCAAGGCACGTATGCGCCTGAAGGAAATTACCGGTGGATGGCGAGTCCGGCCATGGATAAAAAAGGTAACATTGGTATCGGTTATTCCTTTGGCGGAGCCAATGACTTTCCGGGCCAGCGTTTTGCAGGCAGGCTCTCCGGGGACAAAAAAGGATTACTTACTCTTTATGAAACTGTTTTAGTAAATGGCGAAGCCGCTCAAACAACTACGCTTCGCTGGGAAGACTATACTCAAACAGCGGTGGACCCTGTTGATGATTGTACCATCTGGTATGTGGGTGATTATTTAAAAAAAGATGCGAAGAGTTATTCGACGAGGATAGGTGCGTTTAAAATGAAGGGGTGTAAATAATGCAATTAAAATTAAGAATGAAGAGTTAAGCGTACAGGCAGATTTACCCTTTTAATGGGTACTTATTATTTTGATAAACTGCAGGTTTCTACTTTTGAGATTCCCTTAAACTGCATTTCAATTTTTGGAGGTTCTTCACCGGCAAATGTACAATCAATCATCACTGAATGATTGCCGGCAGAAATAACCGGGGGTATTGCAATCAGCTTTTGTGTATCTTTTAGTTTACCCGTTTTGTCATAAATCCTTAAAGTGGTTGTTCCATCGCAAAAAAGAGTTTCGCCTGCATTTATTACAGCATTAATATTTATTTCTGCATAATTATCTATCTGTATCTTAATATTACTTACTGTTCCGGTTGAACCATTTACACTTAACCTGAACTGCATAGCCTGCTCCATCCATTCCTGGTTATAGTTCCAGGTAGTATGTGTTGGTTCACCGGGTTGTTTCTGCATTTTTTCTTTTACAAAAACAGGAGATGCTGCATACTGACTGAGGTTCCATCTGCTTACATTTATTTTTTTTAACTGAAATTCATTTTTAGGGTCTTTTAATCTTTCCAGCTGTTCTTCTGTAAAAGCCCTGCCAATCCTGGCAGCTTCCCATTCCCGTATGGCATCCAGTAACTCAGGGGTATATGGATTTTTTTTAAGTGCATCAGCACTGGCTACCATAGCAAAGCCGGCACTATAACCGGCTGCTCTTGCCAGCATCCATTCCATTTCTGATAAAGTAGTATTTGCAGTAAGTAAATACCAGCCCATCATGTGTGGCATATAATTCCGGTCAAACAAACCCTGGTTATCGATGCGGTATTGTTGCATGCTTTCTTTAAACCCGCCATACCAGGGTTCGCCCCAGTTGTAATACGAACACATATGCCAGAAAAATGTTTTACTGATACTGGTACCACAAATAAAATCATGCTTTACCTGATCATAAACATCTTTTGCAAATAATTCAACGGCATAGTCGCCCTGGCCCGATGCTAATCCGCCTTCATGCCCGTCAAAATCCAAATGATCAACACCGGTTTCATTCATGAGCGTTGCAATATTTTTTGCTGTTTCTCTTTGCATGTTTATATCCGGAAAAAATACATTGTAAGGATGGTCAAATAATTTACCCGCAATATCCCCGGTTCTGTGTGCAGAGGCTGTTGTACCAAAGGCACCACGCTGGCAGTCTGATAAAATATAGGGCGCCATCGTGCTAACGGTTTTATAGCGTATCAGTTCTTTACCGATTTTTATAGTATGCAGGTTATTTTCTTTTTGCTGATTAAAATATTCAGGTGAAGCCAATTCAATTTCTTTTGATGTTGCATCAATATCCCTGGTTAATACAGATGACCCGGTAAAGCTTAAGCGGTCATCGGGAACCGGAGTAACATACGGGTCGTTGGTATTTATAAAATTGGTCAACGTATGTACACCCAGTAATAAACCGGCGGCATGTGCTTTATCTGCACAATTTTTTAAGCCCTTCCTGCCATTGGGAAATTGTGTGGGGTTTAATACAAAATGTCCCCAGCTGTTAAATGGCCCTTCATGATAGAGTGAGATTAAACCCGCCTTTTTGGTGTAGGCGATCATATCATCAATTTCATTTTCACTAAAAGATGAAATGAGGTATGATCTTCCAAACAGATTAGATTTTTTAAACCATACACCATTAATTGTTGGATGCGGCAGATCTTCTGCCAATTCAATTTGTTCCAGCCTGTCTAATGTTGCAGGCTCATTACAACTGAATAAAGCAATTTTACTTCCCACAACTGACTCTCCTTTTAAAGCGGTTACCGGCATATTTTTAAACTGGCCACCCCAGGCGTCTACAAACCGGTTAATACTGCGGTTAATAGAATATGCCTGAATTAAACTTCCCCAGCTTCGGCTTACCGCAGCAATACCTCTTGCCCAGGTGCTGCCTTCATTGTTGGGATAATCACCGCCCAGTGTTTTTATATTCAGCACCTGCATACCTACCGTAGTTGTACCATCCCTAACCACGCCAATTACTTCTCCTACAGTTTTATTAATAATGGTGGGATAAGGCCCCCATATAACCGCTTCAATTTTATCAGCCGGTTCTGCTTTTATTATTTCAAGAACAAGATGAGGTGATTTTTCCTGCACTTTAATATCTATGTTTACCCCTGCATCTTTATAAGTTAGCGTAATTTTTTTTTGGGGTTTATTAAAAACCGCAGCAGAAGGCTGGTACCTTTTATTGGCACTTACCAATACCAGCAAGGGTGCTGCAGTATCTTTGAACAAATAATTTATACCGTTTGAAGTATTCGTAATTTCAGTTAAAGTACCCTGTACATTTATTCCGATTTTTAATTCGCCTGAAGAAAAGGTTTGAGCCGGCAGAAATTTAATAAAAAGAATACCCATTAACAGCATTACAAATTTAACCAAATTTAATTTTTTGTGGATCGTCCATTTCTGTATAATCATGATTTTCATATTAGCTATTTGCAATTTTAACTTAATACCCATTTCTTTATATACTGCATTCAGGAAGGGTTCTATTTTATAAACCAGCTTCCGGCTTTCAGAATAACTACTACACAAATTTTGTTGTAACAACATCTCCGCTTTGGGAAGTTACGTAAAGGATGATACATGACCTATTCACTTACCTGACAAATGCATTAGCCCATGGAGCGCCGTTGACAATACACTAATATACCATTTAAAAACCTGGCTCTTATAACCCTGCCTTAATTGGTCTTCACTGTTTCTTTTTTAGAAATATAACTCACCCATTTTTTGGTTGATGTAGAAATTAAGCTTTCAAATCGCTCAACAAATAATGGGTAGGGTTCTGTAATATCTTTATATGGGCCTGCTTTAGAAAGAAAAAGAAATTTTTCAAGCTTTAATGACTCAGCAATACTTCGGTATTCGACCCAGTTCTCCTGAAATTTTATTAAAGTAATTAAGCCGGCTGCAGCAGCTACAATAATTCCGATGATACCAACAGTAAGTTTCAGATAATTCCCGTCATGGGTAATATAGCCGCTTAAAAGTGGAATAAAAAGTGCAAAAATGATCTCAATGATTTTCAAACTCAAGAACCATTTTTTATTAACAGCACTTTTCTTGTCATTCCATTTAATTTGATCCAATACCCTGGTTTGCAGATATTCATCCTCAGTTCTGGGTAAAATACTATTATAGTCTTCCATACATAAATTTAAAACTAAAAGTATATTATTTTTTCAAACAGTACAACTTTCTCAGCCAGCGCTGATTTATGTGAAGATCAATTTGCAGCAGGAGATCAGTAACAAAACAGAATGCTGCCAGTACTTACAGGTTAAACCCTATACCTGGAAACAGAATTGAGTAAAGAAGAATTGATCAGGCTGCGTACATAAACTTACCTGACTTAGACCTTTCAGAAAGGATATATTGAAAACCCAGTTCCGTAATGAAAATGATAACAGGGGAGTGTTGCAGTATATTAATCAGATTCTCAGACTTTAACTCGTCCAGGTGTTTTACGCTTTCATCCCATGGAAAATGCTGACGTACAATAATTTCGTTTGGATACAGTACGCTTGATGTAGGATGTGCATCATTTTTTACGAGTTCATAGATCGTTTGAAGTGTCTGATATTTATTTTGCATGGCCTGATATTTTAATTACAAATTAAATTTACCAGGGGACGGGAAAGATTTACCAGCATAAATCATTCCAATTTTTACTTTTACAGATAAAAATATTTTTTTTATCAGCCGAAGCTGTTCCATTCCTATTTAAAAATCAGGACAGCACGCTTGGGATGGCATACCTGTTATTGGTAAAAAATTTCAACAGTATTTTGGCAAATAGTTATTTCATACAGCTAAACTACACTCCGTTTCCTGAAGATTTACGACTTCAAAAAATGTTTACAGCACCTGTATCAATTAAATATTACCTGCCCTGAATGAGAAAACCGAATTAATTACACGTGATCATTCATGTAATATTTTATTATTTTTATCAATATAGTATATCTTTTGATCCTTCATTACCCTGGCTTCTCCATTTTCAAAATTGTCGGTAAAATCGTAAACAGGCTTAATGGTCCATTCTCCTTTTGTATCAATATAACCCCAATACCCTTTTGCATTAGCAGCAGGGGCAAGTCCTTCTGTAAAACTGCGGGCATTGGAAAACGTAAATTGGATCACGAGTTCACCTGTAGCATTAATAAAACCAAACCGGTTTTCTTTTGCAACAGCAGCGTAACCGTTTTTAAATCCGGTTGCATCATCAAAGATCGCCGCAGTAATTGCTTTGCCGGTACTGTCAAGGAACAACCATTTTGAATCTACCCTTACAGCAGTAAATCCTTCATTATAAGTCAACCCTTCATCATATTGAGGTTTTATTACTTCCAGACCATTTTTATTTACATAGCCGATCTTCCCATTTTTTTTAACCTTGGAAAGGCCACAAATACAGTTATCAACAAAGTCATAATTCTTTTCCCAATTTTGTGAATAGCTGTTCATTACCGGGAATAAGAGGAACAGTGCCAGTATCTTTTTCATAATATTATATTTATGATGAAAAATAATTTTACTACAAATTATACCGCCGTTATTTACAAAAAAATGATCTGGATTAGGAAAAAGTATGATTCTGGTCCCTGGGCATTTCCCTGTTTTTATAATTGGGGGGCAATCGTTAACTGCAAAACAGATTTTACCGGGAACTGATGAAGGTCAGAAAATTTAAAAAGCAGCATTTTTTTGGGAAGAAGCTTAAAAAAGGAATAAAGAGACCTGTTTCAGGAAACGAAGCCACAAGGTGGACCGGAATTTTTGACAATATAAATTTCCGGGCATTGAGAATCGGCTGAAAGAATATGCTGCAAAGTCTGTACCTTATCCTTTAATAAATAAAGGATTTATGCTGCGCCATCTATTTTTGCCTGTACTTTTTATAAATGGTTTATTAATGCCGGTGATAGGTCAAACAGCAATACCCAATATCATTTATATCATGGCAGATGATTTGGGTTATGCTGACCTGAGTTGTTATGGCCGCAAAGATTATCAAACACCAAACCTGGATAAACTGGCATCGCAGGGTGTAAAATTTATGAATGCCTATGCGTCAGCTCCGCTATGCACACCCACCCGCACTTCTTTTATGACCGGCCGCTACCCGGCCCGTACGCCAATAGGTTTGATGGAACCACTACGTGGAGCACGTAAAGATAGTATGGTGGGCCTCACCCCTGATTATACTTCTGTTGCCAGCCTGCTGAAAAAAAACGGTTATGAAACTTACCTCATTGGTAAATGGCATTTGGGTTATGGCCCAAATTATAGTCCTGCTAAAAATGGATTTGATTATTTTTTTGGGTTTAATGCCGGGGGCACAGATTATATTTCACATACCAACAGGAAGGGCCGAAACGATTTATATGAAAATGAAAAACCCATAAAAAAAGAAGGCTATATCACAGATTTATGGATGGAAAAGGCATTGGAAATAATAAAGCAAAAACATGTAAAACCTTTTTTCCTGAGCGTCATGTTCAATGCACCACACTGGCCACTGCAGGCACCCGGAGATAAACAATACCCGGATAGTATGGATTGGAGAACCGGTGGAACAAAAGAAAAATTTGCCGCCATGATGATCAGCCTGGATAATGCGGTTGGAAAAATCATGAAGGCAGTTGATGATGAAAACCTCGCTGCAAACACCATGGTGATTTTTACAAGTGATAATGGTGGGGAAAAATTTTCTGATATGGGTATTTATTCCGGTAATAAAGAGCAGTTATGGGAAGGAGGCATCCGGGAACCTGCCTTTGTAAGATGGCCGGGCGTGATACCGGCCAACAGTATAACGCAACAGGCAGCAATTACCATGGACTGGACAGCCACTATTTTAGCCGTAGCCCATACAAAACCTGACCCTTCTTTTCCACTGGATGGGATAAACCTGTTACCGGTTTGTACAGGAAAAGAAAAAACAGTTGACAGAACTTTTTACTGGAGACTTTTTCAGTCAACAAAACAAAAAGCCATGCGACAGGAGAACTGGAAATACCTGCAAATTGAAAAAGAAGAATTTCTTTTTGATCTCACAGATGATCCGGCAGAGAAAAAAGACCTGAAAGAAAAATATCCTTCCCGCTTTGAACAGTTAAAAAAGAAATACCGTGATTGGGAATCGGTCATGTTGAAACCTGTACCCTTATGAAATTGATGCAGGTCTTTATGATAAAGTTTAAATTTATTTTAAATGCTTTTCGATAAATGCCATTGGCTCACAATCTTCATCAAAATAATTTAACAGTAAATATTATTAAGGCAACAAAGTATAATGCCCGTGAATACATTGCCATTGCCCCTTTTCTTTTATAAATATCCGTGTAGATTTTCCCTTACTGCTGAAAGGTTTTCCATCAGTGATCCCACTATCTGACCAATAATAAACGATCCAGGCCATATTGTTTTTTACAGTAACCTGTGGCCCGTGCATTTCGGTATGTACATTTGTGCTGTTCCGCATCCAGTCTTTTATGGCATTTATTTCGGCAGACTTGCCCACCCTCAGTACAGAATCTGTTTCGCCAAATTGTGTAAAATCAGGATGAATATAATCTGCATACCTGTTAATGTCATGCTTTTCAATGGCATCCCACATATCAGTAATGGCTGCTTTTATATGGCCTGCTTCTTCTTCGGCTGTTATTTTTTTGACACAGCTGTTACATAAAATTGCCAGTATAAAAAGGCAGGTGAGTAGTTTTTTGTACATATAATATTTATGGTTTTTTATACAGTTAATTTCTAAGGGAAGATATGACTGTTTCTTAATACTACCTTCAACCTGTCATGCACGTTTTATTATAAAATTTATACAACATGAACTTCATTACTTAAAGAAAATTTGTTCTAATTTTAAAGAAAAACCAACTATGGATCAGCAAATTATTAATCTGTACGATGATTATACACATACACCCTTAACCCGTAGTGAATTTATACGCCGCCTGATTTTACTTACCGGCAGTGTAACGGCTGCGATGTCGGTGCTTCCTTTAATTGAAGTAAATGCATCCGGTATGAAAATTACCGGTGATGAGGATCTGTATACTGAAAAGATCAGTTATGCGGGTGTACCCCAACATATGCAGGCTTATGTTGCAAGGCCGAAAGAAGTGAAAAAATATCCTGCCCTTATTATCATTCATGAAAACAGGGGACTGAATGCCCATATAGAAGATGTGGCCCGCCGTGCGGCTAAAGCAGGTTTTCTTGCGATAGCACCTGATGCTTTATCTGCAACAGGAACTGTTCCTGTTAATGAAGATGATGCCCGGCAAAAATTTCAGGAATTAAAAGCTGATAATAACCTGCAGAATTTTATCAATGTTTTTGATTACCTGTCCTCCCGCAATGATTACAATGGCCTTGCCGGTTGTGTAGGATTTTGCTGGGGTGGCGCTATGGCGAATAATCTTGCGGTAAAGGTCTCAGGTTTAAAAGCAGCAGTTGCTTTTTACGGACGTCAACCGGCTGCTGAAGAAGTAAAAAATATTAAAGCCGCCATACAACTACATTATGGCGCTTTAGATGAAAGGGTTAATGCAGGTATTGCTGCTTATGAAGAAGGGCTGAAGAAAAATAATATACAATACGAATTATTCCTGTACGAAGGGGCCAACCATGCTTTTCATAATGATACGGCACCTGCACGTTATAATGAAGCAGCAGCAAAACTGGCATGGCAAAGGACCATTGATTTCTTTAAGAAACATGTTAAATGACCTGATTCTCTTAAAAGTATCTGCAACTTACCGAAAAATATATCATTAGAACAGGGTAAACTTTCAATACCGTTACAGTACATATTTTTGAGGCAACCGGATCTTTGTACCCGACATACGTCTATTTCTTCAGATTATAAAAAGACCCTGTAGGTAAACCGGCCATTTTGTTTTAACTTTTATAAAATTTGATATGTATCTAAAAACTATACTGCTTATATGTTTTTGTTTTGTTTATAGGATTTGTTTTTCACAACAACCAAAGTTGATACTGCCTATTGGACATACCGCAGAGGTATCATTTGCAGAATTTAGCCTTGATGGTAAATTAATAATCTCTAATTCAAAAGATGGCACTGCAAAATTATGGGATGCCGCTACCGGAAACCTTTTAAATGATTTCAGGTCATATAATGATGCATCCATAGCATTGGTAACCTTAGCTAAATTCAGTCCTGATGGCAAAAAGATCATAACAGGTTATGAAGTATCCTCTTCCACCATTTGGAATGTTAAATCAGGAGAACCAATATGGGAAACACTCTATAGTCATATTGAAGCCCCGGTAAATACTGTAATGGATCATTTTAGTCCCGATGGAAAAAGAATTATTTTATTTGATTTTGATAACGATGGGACGATCTATAACAGCTATACAAAAAAACTGGTATTCAAATTAAAAGGGCATAAGGCAAAACTAACACTGGCCTGTTATAGTCCCGATGGAAAAAAAATTGCAACTGCAGCAGAGGATAGTACGGTTATTATCTGGGACGCCGTAACCGGAAAAAAATTGATAAGGTTTAAAAAAAATGTACATACAATTCAGGCACTCCGTTTTAGTGCAGACAGTAAAAAAATCTTTATGCTGCTTAGCCATTTTGATGTTTATCTGAAAGAATATACTGAAATAGCAGACGCAGTTAACGGAAAACTGATTGCTGCTATTGATAACTATCAATCGGATTATAATGACCGGTTCAGCCAGCTTTGTCCGGATGGGCAGAAATTCATAGAATTTTCCGGGCTTCATAATAATGAAGGATTTTCGAGGGGTTATTATTACGATACTGCTGCAGTTTGGGATGTACAGTCAGAAAATTTACTTTTTTATAAAACCAATATTTCAAAAGATGAGCATTCTTTTTTCTTTAGCCCGGATGGCAAACAAATTGTTAACATTACAAATAACCATTCTGTTGAAATTTTAAATGCAGCTTCAGGAATTCCGGTTTTTGAGTTGACTGGACATACCGGTAAGATTACTGTAATCCGTTTCAGCCCGGATGGAAAAAAGATCATCACCGGTTCAGAAGATCAAACTGCAAAATTATGGGATGCAACTACCGGAAAACTTATTACGGAATTAAAAGGGCATGCCCTTACAGTTACAGAAGCCAGGTTCAGCCCAGATGGTAATAAAATGGTTACGGGCTCATCAGATCAAACTGCTAAAGTCTGGGATGCTTCAACCGGGAAATTAATAACCGAATTAAAGGGGCATCTCCTTGAAATAAAAGCTTCCCATTTCAGTAAGGATGGGAAAAAAATTGAATTTATCTCCGGCATTGGAACACAGGTTTGGGATAGTGAAAATGGTATTTTTTTGAATAGCCCCGGAAAAAAGGACAGTATACTTTATCAACCCGATGAAAACATGACGGAGCATCAAGTATACAGCCAGGACAGCAGTATGCTTTTAAACTGGGTTGTTAATATCATAAATATCCGGTTATTACAAACGGATGAAACGATCCTCAATTTTGGAGTGGATGAACTGATCAGAGATGTTCAGATGAGCCCGGATAATAAATATTTTATAATGACATCAAAGAACAATATTGTTAAATTATACGATATTAATAAAAAAATGTTTGTTTGTACATTCTTTATCCTTGACAGTACTAATTATATTGTACATATACCAACGGGCTTTTATCAAAGCAGTCAAACTGCAGCCAGGTTGCTGCACTATGTATCAAAGGATTTAAATGTAATAACCTTTGAACAACTGGATGTAAAATACAACAGGCCCGACAAAGTACTGGAAGTAACGGGGTATACCGATACGCTGGTAGTGAACATGATTCGAAATGCTTATTACAAGCGCATCAAAAAGTTAAGCATCGATACAACAGCTTACCGGGATGGATATAGTGTACCGGAAGCTGATTTTGTAAACAGAAACACTATTTTACCGGAACAAAAAAATGAAACACTTACATTACACATTAAAGGCCTGGACAGCACCTACCGGCTAGATCGTTTTAATGTTTGGGTAAATGAAGTTCCCCTGTATGGGGCAAAAGGAAAAAGCATCCGCAAAAAATCAGTAAGAAGCCTTGATATTACCATATCCATTACTTTATCAGCAGGAGAAAACAGGATAGAAACATCGGTAACCAATGTAAATGGAATGGAGAGCTACCGGATGCCTTTGACCGTTACCTATTCCCCGGCCGTTAAACAAGAAGAAAAAACTTATTTTATTGGTATTGGTATTGATAAGTTTGCTGATGCCAATTACAATCTGCAATACAGCACAAAGGATATTCGCGATCTGACCCTTAAGCTGCAGGAAAAGTATGGAAACAACATCATCGTTGATACACTGTTTAATGAAAAGGTAACCGTTAGCAATGTGAAAGCACTGAAACAGAAGCTGCTCCAAACCACTGTTAACGACAAAGTGATCATCTCTTACTCAGGTCATGGGCTATTAAGTAAAGCGTATGATTATTACCTCTCAACTTATTCTGTAAATTTTAATACCCCATCCGAAAACGGATTACCATATGATGAACTGGAAAACTTACTGGACAGTATTCCTGCCCGGAAAAAACTGATGCTGATAGATGCCTGTCACAGCGGCGAAGTGGACAAAGACGAATTCCGGCAGATAGAAATAAATAAAGCAGTACTCGATTCAAATAATGTAGTATCAAAGGGAGTCATCATTACAAGTAAAACTACCCAATCAAAAAAATTAGGCCTTAAAAACAGTTTTGAGTTAATGCAAAGCCTGTTTGTAAATGTAGGAAAGAGTACAGGCGCAACCATTATTTCTGCTGCTGCCGGGACTGAGTTTGCCCTTGAAAAAGGTGATCTGAAAAACGGGGTGTTCACATATTGTGTTATGGAAGCTATGGATAATTATCCCACCATGAAAATAAGTAAACTTAAAAAAATAGTTGGCGAAAGGGTAGAAGCGCTTACCAAAGGAATGCAAAAACCTACTTCTAGAAATGAAGCCATTGCAGTAGACTGGCAAATATGGTAAGTGTATTTCCGGAAATCAGTTTCATCAACAATTTATCAACGCTTATTAAATCCAGGTCATGAAAATCAAAACTAAAATCAGTTAATGGAGATATGGCCCTCATTTTTATTCCAGCGGCTTTATGCTGATTGGTTATTTTTACCATTACACTTAAATGAAACTGAAACAGAAAATATACGATCACTATCTGCAGGCAGTAAATGACAGGATGACTATGCTGCAAATGGTTTTGGCCGACCTGAAAGAAAGCGGCAGTAACGAAACCAAAAGTACTGCCGGTGATAAGCATGAAACTGCATTGGCTATGTTGCAGATCGAGCAGGCCAATACCCGTGGGCAATTGCAGGAAGTGTTGATACAAAAAGCTACTTTAGAAAAGATAAACCCCAAATTATCTGCCACAACCATTGTATTGGGAAGTCTTATCAAAACAAACCGGGGTTATCTGTATATCAGTATAGCTTCGGGAAAAGCCATAATTGATGGAAATGCTGTCATTGCAATTTCTCCGCTATCGCCACTTGGCCACCAATTAATGGGACTATCTGTAAATGATGTTACAGAAGTTAACAATAACATATACATCATTGAAAGTATAGAATAAAGAATGTTGATCAGTCATAAAACTTCCGGTTTAGATTTAATCACAATTTTTCGCTTTGAAAATTATATTTTCGTACAATAATGCTTTCATTTTCTAATCCACATATCAGTATTGCAACAATAGCAGATGTACCCGTTATAAAAGACCTGCTGAATATATCTTACAGGGGAGAAGGTTCAAAACAGGGCTGGACAACGGAAGCAAACCTGATTGCAGGTACTGTACGTACTGACGAAAATATGGTGCAGGATGCTATGCTGCAAAAAAGTAGTGCCTTTTTAAAATTCACAAATGAGCAACAACAGATTACCGGTTGTGTAAACCTTCAGCTGCATGATCAAAAGATCTACCTCGGTATGTTCAGTGTATTACCGCAATTGCAGGGAGCTGGTATTGGCAAAGAATTATTAAAAGCTGCAGAAGAATATACCCTGTATTTAAAATGCCGGGTTGTTTACATGACCGTTATAACTGTACGTACAGAATTGATCAATTGGTATAAAAGACATGGATATGCAGATACAGGTGAAAGAAGGCCTTTTATTGAAGATGGGGTAACGGGTAAACATTTACAACCTTTGGAATTTGCAGTATTGGAAAAAACAATCGTACCGGCAGCATTTGCAGAGAATACTCCGGAAAATAAATAATCCTGCCTGGAAACCGGATCTTTTTGTTTCGTGAAGACCCCAAAGCATAAATTACCAGCGCAATCAACGCTCAAAGCAGTCCGGCAAAGCGATGTGATGAAAAAAGACCTGATAGATGTAAATAAAACAAATGTCTTCCTTTTATGAAGTAAAAGTTTTACTTTGTGATGCTCCATCTTATTAAAAGCCTTACCAGCAGCCCACCTGAAAGCCATATAATATCCGTTCTATGTAGATCCTCTTTCTAAAAGGAAAAAATTGGCTTGATGAAATTACTTTACCAGGTTATAATCATTATTACAATCATTGCAGTAACTGGTAATGCAAATGCCCAGTCATTACGGTTTACCGATACCAGTTATGTCAATCTTGACAATGATGCTTCATTGAAGCTCACCAATTTTACTTTAGAAGCATGGATCAAAATTGAAGGGTATGGTTCTACCACCGAAACCGGAAGCGGAGGTTTATCAGGTGTGATACCCATCATTACTAAAGGAAGAGCTGAAGCTGAAAGTGCTGTAGTTGATGTAAATTATTTTTTAGGTTACCGTCTTTCCGATATGCGGCTGGTAGCTGATTTTGAAGATAATGCCACTTCAACCAATCACCCGGTATCAAGTACAGGTGCAGGAGGTGTACTTTCCAATTGTGTATGGACACATGTTGCTGCTTCTTATAATACCGCTACCGATGAATGGAAGCTATATGTGAACGGTGTGCTTAATACAACACTAAGTGTTGGAGGAAATTTTACACCCCAGTCTGCGAGTGAGGTAAAAGCCTGTATTGGTTCAACACTAAACAGCAGTACATCAACCCGCCCTGGTTTCTTTAATGGCAGGATCGATGAAGTGAGAATATGGAATACCGTAAGAAGTGATGCTGAGATACTTGTAAATTATAACTCACAATTAATAAGTGGTACTGGTTTAGCGGGCCGTTGGGGATTTAATGAAGGTTCGGGTACCTCAGCAACCAACTCGGTTGTCGGGGGATCATCGGGTACTTTGGTAAGAAATCCTTTATGGGTAACAGGATTTAACCAGGCAGATCCAGCCAGCAATGCATCACTTGATTTTAATGGGGTTGAAGATTATATAACATTTGGTGCAGCATCCGGATTAAATACTACCAGCGGTACTTTTACTGTTGAAGCATGGATCAAAATTGAAGGTACAGGTTTATCAACAAGTACGGGCACAGGTGGTATTTCGGGAATTCCAATTGTTGCTAAAGGCAGGGGAGAATCGGAAGCTGCCGGCCGGAACGTAAATTATTTTTTCGGCATCAACAGCAGCAATATCCTGGTGGCCGACTTTGAAGAAACTACCGGGCCCAATCATCCTGCCACAGGAACAAATGCAATACCGCTTAATGTATGGACCCATGTGGCTGTTACCTATGGATCAGGAACATGGAATTTGTATATTAATGGAGTGCCGGATAAAACAGAATCGGAAGGCAGTGCCGTTCCGGAATTAAACAGCATCCAACATGCATCCATTGGAACAGCCATTACTTCCAATTCAGCAACACCAGCTGCAGAACCTGCAGGTTTCTTTAACGGAAAAATTGATGAAGTAAGAATATGGAATGTTGCAAGAACAGCAACTCAAATATTAGCTAACTATGATCTTGAATTAACTTCAGGCACGGGCTTACTTGGCCGCTGGGGTTTAAATGAAAATTGTAACAGTACAGCAACTAATTCTATAAGTGGGGGCGTAAATGGAACCATCAGGGCTACCAATATTTCTACCCATCCAACTAATGGAGCGCCATATTGGGTAAGCAGTGGTTTTAATAATCTACCACCCAACCTGCCAACCAATCCAAATCCGGCAAACAACAGCCTTTCCACAACAACAAGTCCTGATGTTTGTGCAACTGTAAGCGATCCCAATGGCGGAAATTTAAGCATAAGGTTTTATGGTAGAAAAAAACCAACAGGTGGTTCCGGAAAATTTTCACTTATCATGTTACCCGATACACAATATTATACCGAAGAACCACAGGGAAATCATTATGGCGCCAATGCCGCTATGTATAATGCACAAACAGCATGGATCGTTGCTAACAGGGTTTCACTAAATATTGTTTATGTTGGCGGCCTGGGTGATTGTGTTCAGAATGGAGATAACCCGCCTGTTTCTAATAAACAAATTGAATGGGAAAGGGTTGTTACTGCAATGGCTCCTATCGAAAGCCCTGCCCAAACCGGTTTACCACATGGGATCCCATTTGGCCTTACCGTTGGTAATCACGACCAGACCTCAGGCGGGAATCCATCGGGCACAACAAATAATTACAACCTTTTTTTTGGAAGTACTCATTTTGGCGGCCGAACCTATTATGGCGGACATAATGGAGCCAACAATGATAATCATTACCAGATATTCAGTGCAAGTGGTATTGATTTTTTGGTGATCTCGCTGGAGTATGATCAAACTGCCGGCTTTTCTGCACCAGGTGGCGCATTGGATTGGGCCGAAGGATTGGTACAGGCAAATCCAAACCGCAAAATTATAATGATGACACATTATGGTATCAATGAAGACCAGTCTTTTGGTACACAAGGCGCTGCCATTTATAACAGGCTCAGGGTATATCCCAATTTTAAGTTGTATGTGTGTGGGCATGTGCATACTACCGATGGTGAAGCCAGGAGAAGTGATATCTATACTGGCAATACAGTACATACCCTGCTTTCCGATTACCAGGAAAGAGCCGGTGGTGGAAATGGATTATTACGCATTTATGAATTTGATCCGCAACTGAATACTTTATCTGCTAAAACTTTTTCGCCTTACCTCAACACTTATGAAACAGATGCTGACAGTGAGTTTAGCCTGCCTGTTAATTTAGGTGCATATACATTAATTGGTGAAACCAATGTTATATCGGGCTCAAACACCTGTGTAAACTGGCCAGGACTTTTACAGGAATCAGCCTATGAATGGTATGCCGAAATTTTTGATGGAGAGAATACAACCATTGGCCCGTTATGGACATTTACCACACCAACCGGTGGACCGTTACCTGTTTCTTATCTTTCTTTTACAGCTACACCGGAAACAAAAAGGGTACGACTTAACTGGAGAACTTCATCCGAATTGAATAATCATCATTTTAATGTAGAACGCTCTTTTAACGGAAGCCATTTTATAAAAATAGGAGAGGTAGCCGCCACAGGTAATTCAACCATTTATCATGATTATGTATTTTATGATGATGCGCCGCTGAAAGGAAGATCATTTTACCGTTTACAACAGGTAGATTTTGACAGCAAATTCAAGTATTCAGCAATTGTTGCTGTTAAGTACGGCGATAAAACAAAGTTTGAAATTTTTCCAAACCCTGTTACCGCCGGGGAAATCAATATATTCTTCAATGAAACAGTAAAAGGAGAAGTAACGATCATAATACATGATATGACAGGAAGAGAAATGTATAAACACAGTTATTCCGATCCGGCCGGTAATCTCCGGTTACAACCAAATCTTTCCGCAGGCATTTATATGGTACGGATAAAGAGTAAAGATATTAATGAAGCAGAAAAAATTGTGGTGACCCGCAAGCGGTAAAACTAAATACAGTTAGCTTTACCTGAAACAGATATGCGGCATCATATGCGAACAGAACTCCAGATAATTGATGAAACAAAAAAATGGATCCATGATGTGGTGATTGGCTGTAACTTCTGTCCTTTTGCCGCCAAAGTTGTTACACAGAAATCCATACATTACAAGGTGGAGACAAGTAGTTCCACAGCCATTTGTATGGAGGCTTTTTCAGCCGAAATCACCAGGCTGGATAAGAATAAAAATATTGAAACCAGTTTCCTGATATTTCCCGATACATTTCAAAATTTTGATGATTACCTCACGCTGGTTGCACAGGCAGAGAAGTTATTAAAACAAAATAGTTATGAGGGTATTTATCAACTGGCAAGTTTTCATCCTTTATACCTTTTTGCAGGTGCTGAAGAAAATGATGCAGCCAATTATACAAACCGGTCGGTTTATCCGATGTTGCATCTGTTGCGTGAGGAAAGTATTGATAAGGCACTTGCACATTATAAAAATCCAGAAGAGATCCCCGGACGGAATATAAATTACGCACGTGAAAAAGGTTTGGTATATATGAAAATGCTGAGAGATGGCTGTTTGAAAAACTGAAACCCTTCCCAGACAGAAATCTATAAATATTCAATACACAATGCTCAACATTCAATTTTCAAGTAACAGAATCCTGTCTTTGAATTGAGCACCTGCCTGCCGGTAGTCAGGTTGAACATTGATTATTGTTCATTTTCGGGATTTTTAAGTTACCCGTTTAAGCCACCCGGTTATACTCATCCTGCTGCGGTTGGCCCTGGTTACTTCATGTTCTATTTCATCACTTTTAAAAAATACGGCTGTTTGCGATTGAGGTAAAATATTTTGTATTTTATCGTCCTGGTAAACCCGTAATTGTCCACCATCTTCTTCCAGCCAGTTTTTGTTTAAATAATTGATAAGCGAATATTTCCGGTTGCTGTCGTTTTTAAACTGGTCCTTATGCCGTTTATAAAAACTGCCTTCATCATAAACTGCATAATGAAATTCATATCCATTTATTCCGGTGTAACAGGTCCTGTTAAGATGTTCGATAAAGTTTTCGATGTGTTTTAAAAATTCCTGTTCATAAATGTTATCATGGTTTTTATCCATCCAGTAAATTTTATCACTTCTCATTTTTTGATCGGGATCTTTTACCTGCTCATTTCCTATTCCTGCCGCAGTCATCAAATTTTCCTTTTGTAATTGCAGGATATTTTGCTGTAAGCCCCGGGATAATTCTTCATTTAAAAATTCTGTATCAATTCCTATGTTATTACTGAGGTAACTTTCAATCAATAAATCAAATTGGTTTTGCATAAGTATGTTTGTATAGGACAAGGTAGTTCTTTATACTGTTGTCAGATCATACATTCGTTAATAAGAATCCTGTTAGTAAGAAGCGTTAATTCTTTACTTGTTATACCAAAAAGAAGGGACGTATCAGGCAGTATAAAAAAAGCCCTCACCTGGTAAAAGACCAAATGAGGGTACTATGTATTATTAAAAGTCCGGGTTTAAAATTAATTAACCATTTCTCTTTTTTCCATTATTTGAATGCTGCTGCCTGTTATTATCATCAGACCTGGGTTCCATTTTCCTTTGCTCCATTGCCGGCTGCCTTCTTTCTTCAGTTGTTGGTTGTCTTCTTTGTTCTGTTGCCGGCTGCCTTCTTTGTTCTCTTTCCGGCTGCCTTCTTTCTTCAGTTGTTGGCTGTCTTCTTTGTTCCATTGCCGGTTGATTTCGTTGCTCTCTTACAGGCCTTTCGGTTTGCTGCCTGTTGTCTGAATGATTCCGCCGGTTATTATTACTGTTTATCCTGTTTTCATTTTGCCTGTTACTTTCATTTTGATTTTCATTTTGTTGTGGAACTTCATTAATAACACGGTTTGGCCTTCTGTTTTCATTTACCTGCCTGCGGTCGGAGTTATTATTATTTTCAGCAATTACATCATTTCTGCGTGGTGCATTTCCATTTCCCCGGTTACTATGGTTAGTATTATTAGCTGCGGACTGATCATTATTTCCAACAGCGGGGCGGTTATTACCATTTGAATTCCTGCGGGTATTATCATTATTCTCATTTCTGTTTACCCGATGTCCCTGTTTTTCCCGGTGATCGATCCTTCGTTCCTCAATCCGGTTATGGGTATAACGTTCTGCATCTCTTCTTTCCGGGCCCCGCATAAATCTTCCATCATGTTCATTTCCCCTGTAGATATTATTAATAACAACAGCATGCCTGAAATTATTATTTCTTTCATGAGAAACATAATAACGGTTTATATCCCGGTCACAAATATTTCTTCGCGGTATAAATGTCCATCGGTTATAAGGGATTGAACCAAATGAAACATTTATAGTAACACCATAGCCCAACGGGGCCCAGCCATAATAATCATCATAAGAACTCCAGCTAACCCAGGCAGAGGCCCATTCGTAACCCGGAATCCAGATCCAGCCATAATAAGGATCGTTTTCCCATCTTCCATAATGAAAAGGAGCCCAGCCCCAGTCATAATCAGATACCCATGACCATCCATAATTGGTAAATTCCCAGTGCCCGTCGGTGTAATAAGGCCTGAAACCAGCATCATTATAAATCCATACCTGGCCATAAGCCGGCGTATTCATCCACCGGCCATAGGGACTAAGTTCCTGCTGAAACAGGGAGAAATTAACGGAGACCGATTGTGCTTTTGTTTCAGTTGCAGATGCGATACTGATCAGTGCGGTAAATAAAATAATAGTAAGTTTTAAATATTTCATGATTCATGCTTTAGTGTAAAACAAGTAATACAAATACAGTGCTATAGACCCTTACTAAATGCAAAAGTTTGTTAATAAAGAGAAAATAAACATGTAATTTTGAAATAAAAAAATGACTAAGTATAATACATTCCTTACATTTTTTATCTTATCTGTATTTTCATTAATTTTTTTCCTGATCTTTTACCTGCAGGGAATTTTTACATTTGCAATGAATGCACATGAATATACTGATCCCAATCCATTTAATATATTCAGCACCATTTTCAACCCTACAGTTATTATATCCGGTGTCATCATGGTTATTACCAGCCTGATCTACCGGGTACTTGGAATTGTATATGTAGCAAATAACAAAACCGCTTCTGACGGGGAAAAAGCCTTATGGATAATTGGATTCATTATTATGGGATTTGTAACAGCAATAGTTTTTTTAATTATGGCAAAGGGTAGAAAATTTGTTGACTGATCAGTTTGCTGTTAAAATTTGTATTGGCAGAATCAATCATTTTCATAGATGCTGAGCCTGTTGCGTAACTGTAAAATCTGTTGCTGCAAATCATTCATCCTGTTTAATAAACCGGTGATGGTTTCAATACCTTCCAGGTTAATATCCATTTCATAATACAGCCTTACGATTTTTTCCAAATAAGGCAGCTGGTTTTCATACACACATAATTTCCCTTCCACACTGGTTACCTCTATCAATCCTGATTCTTTTAAAGAACTTATAAAAGACAACTCTATATTATGGTGCCTGCAAAATTCATTTACAATGATCATTTCTTTGTCTGGCATAAAATAAATTATTTAATTTTTGACAATTCAGTGAAAAGTGCTTTTTGTTCTTCAGTAAGGTTGGTGGGTAATTTTACTTCGAACGTAACATACAGGTCGCCTGTTTCCCCTTCCTTTTTATAAACCGGAAATCCTTTTCCCTTCAGTCTTATTTTAGTACCGGTTTGTGTTTCTGGATTTACTTTTAATTTAACTTTTCCATTCAACGTTTCGATCACAGTTTCTCCGCCCAGTAATGCGGTGTATAGATCTATTGCTGCCGTTGTATAAAGATCGTTACCTGAGCGTTTAAATTGGGGGTTGGGTGTAATTGAAAAAGTAATATACAGGTCGCCGGCTGGGCCGCCATTTATTCCGGGAGCGCCATAACCTTTTAATTTTATTACCTGCCCGTTTTCAATGCCTGCCGGGATGGTTATACGGATGTTTTTACCGTTTACTGTAAGTGTTTGCTGGTGGGTAAGCAATACATCTGTTAAATTTAATCTCAGTTCTGCATTGTAATCCTGTCCCCTGAATTTTGTTTGCCTGCTGCGGCCCGAATTCCCGAACATAGATTCAAAGAAGCTTGAAAAATCACTGTCGTCATTACCTGAAAAATGCTGACCACCGGTAAATGCTGACTGGCCCTGCGCTTTTTTTTGCTGCTCAAATTGTTCTGCATGTTGCCAGTCCTTTCCATACTGGTCGTATTTTTTCCTTTTTTCCGGATCACTCAATACTTCGTTGGCTTCATTAACCTGTTGAAATTTATGATGGGCTTCTTTATCATTGGGATTCAGATCGGGATGGAGTTTCCTCGCTAATTTCCGGTATGCTTTTTTGATATCCTCTTCTGATGCATTTTTTTGAATCCCCAGTATCTTATAATAATCAATAAATTCCATTACCTGTGTTTTGTTTCAGACACAAAGGTACATTACCATAACCTGGAATTGAGAAATCCGGTATATAATTCCATTTATTCAAATAAACCTAACTGAACAGGTTTTACAAATACATTACTTACCAATGAACCATGTTTTGGTTCGGCTGTAATTGTAAAAATAGCTGTTGCCCTGTAACGGGATGCTACAATAATTTTTACTTCGCCTGCATGATTTAAAAAAGCCTGTTCAGCTATTTCGGGTGAATTATTTTCTTTTGATAAATGTGCCAGAAACAGATGGGACAAAAAAGGGGAGCGGTGTGTGGTAAACAATTCAAGCGCCTGCCGGTTGGATAAATGACCATGCCCGCCACGGATGCGGTTTTTTAAATACAGCGGATACTTTCCGTTTTCCAGTAAAGTATCATCATAATTAGATTCTAAAAATACAGCATGGCATTGCTTAAAGTAATAAGCAACCTGGTCGCATACTTTACCTATATCAGTAAATACACCAATTGTTATCCCGTTGTAACTGATGATAAAACTATGTGGATCAGCTGCATCATGATATTTGGTAAAAGGAGTTACTGTCAATTCGCCAACTGCCACAGGGCCATCCACTGAAAAAGTTCTTGAAAGATGTTTTATCAACCTCGGGCCATGTATAGCTGTTTTTTCAGTAATATAAACTGGCAAACTGTATTTATTGGCCAGCGTTGAAACGCCTTTTATATGATCCCCATGCTCATGCGAAACAAAAATGGCTTTTACTGTTTTCATAGAAAGTCCTAACTGTTTCATCCGTTTTTCTGTTTCCCGGCAGGAGATGCCAACGTCGATCAGCACAGCATCTTTATGGTTGCCCACATAATAACAATTACCATTGCTGCCCGAGTTTAATGAAGTGATGTTTAAATCCATATTCAATGCAAAGAAAACCAATTTTAATTTGAAAGAAGGGGTTTTAAATATTTGATTACTTTTTTTTCAAATAAAAAATATTTAGCCAACCGAACAATATAATGCAGCTCTTTTTATATTTTACAGCATGAAGTTGCTGAAATTATCAATTATATTTTTGTTTTACGGTTGTTCGGCATCACATCTTTTAAAAAAAGAAATAACCAAAAAATATAAATCCTTCCCGGTTTCCGGTCAACCGATCAATTTTGATTCATTGGTTAACAAATTAAACCCGCTTTCTGCAAGAGCCAGAGAAAAGATAATTATTCCATTAATGATTGCCGGAAATATTCCGGCATTTAACCTCCGGCTAAAAAAAATCAAATTCATTTATACAGACAGTAGCGGTAAAAAATATAAGGCTGCCCTGTTTGTATCACCTGATTATTTATCTATTGGTAATACTGAATATTTTATGCGCATGCCGTTAACAGCACAGGCAGCTCAACAGGTTACAGATGACCTGCATTGTATGCTTCCGACAAGAAAAATTGCCGATCTCATTTATAAAAATGCAGCAGTTAAATTAGAACCACAGCCTTTAACTGAAAAAAGGGATTCGCTGCAGACTTTTTGGCAACATCATCTAATTATACAGCATCAATTAAAACAGGGATTAACGGGATCTAAACAGCGGGGTAAAATAATAGCAGGCATAAAAAAAGATGTTGTACAAACTGCATCTGCCTTTACAGCTTCAAAACCCAACAGGGTAGCCATCTACGGCTGGCATCAGTTAACCGGAAAAGCCATTCAGCCCTTATATACCGGGCATGTGGACTGGTATGTAGATTACAGCCATGGTATAAGGCTGGTATATGA
Source organism: Chitinophagaceae bacterium (assembly GCA_031413755.1). Classification (GTDB taxonomy): domain Bacteria; phylum Bacteroidota; class Bacteroidia; order Chitinophagales; family Chitinophagaceae; genus Ferruginibacter. The sequence goes on along the minus strand of JANOFR010000085.1, from coordinate 78,776 downwards.
AAAAATGATCGTAAACGGGAATGTATTTTTTGTAAAAGATATTTTAAATAATCCCGTATTGGCACATTTAATTTGTGACGAAGAGGTTTGCCGATACAGCAGGTATAAATAATAAAAAATAAGTTCCTGATCACTATTCTTTAAAGCCCGGCCCTTTTACAAATCTTCCGGGTTTGGCTCCGGTATGTTCGCCTTCCTTTAAAACCCGGGTCCCATTTACAAATACATCAGTCATTCCTTCAGCATATTGATGTGGCTTTTCGAAAGTGGCCTTATCTTTTAGTTTTGCCGGATCAAATATTACAATGTCGGCATAATTACCCACTTTCAGTTCGCCCCGTTTCCTGAGTTTTAAATTTTTTGCCGGCAGGTTTGATAGTTTACGGACAGCTTCCTGCAAACTGATCAGTTTTTCATCATGTGCATATTTACCCAACAGCCTGGTAAAATTTCCATAAGCACGGGGATGTGGATTGAATTTGAGAAAAACACCTGCAGGTTCATAAGAACCTTCATCGCTTCCAAAACTTAACCAGGGAATTGCAATTTGTTTTTTAATATTTTCTTCACTCATCAAAAAATAAATACATTCCACCCGTGTACTATCCTGTATGATCAGATCCATAGCCGTCTCTTCAGGAGATCTACCGCGAAGCCTGGCAACTTCTGCCAATGACTTGCCTATATATTTTTTTAAACTGTCCTGCTTAAAGCCAACTACTAAAATTTTTTCCGGAGTACCCACTGCATAATAGAAATTTTCCCATTTATCAGTTTTCGAATTCATCTCTTTAGTTGTCTGTTGCCGTATTTTTGGATCCTGCAAACGTTCTCTTAGTTTTCCAAAGCCACCATCCTGTAAAGTTGGGGGCATGGTAGCTGTAAGTCCGGTACCACCGGCAATATAAGTGTACATATCTGCAGTTACATCCAATCCTTCAGCCCTGGCTCTTTCAACTCTCCTGATCACACTGTCCATTTTTGACCAGTTATCTTTGCCTGCCGCTTTTAAGTGATAAATTTCTGCATGGATTTTTGCTTCTTTGGCAATGGTTATAAGTTCTTCAACCGACTCATAAAGTTTATCGCCTTCGCTACGCATATGACTGATATAGGAACCTCCATAAGCAGATGCTACTTTACTTAATTCTACAAGCTCATTTGTCTTTGCAAAAAATGCAGGTGGATAAATTAGAGAAGTCCCAATTCCCATGGCACCTTCTTCCATGGCCAGTTTTACCAACATTTTCATTGAATCCAGTTCAGCCGGAGAAGGGTCACGGTTGTCTTCACCAATCACATTCATACGTATGGTGGTTGCACCAACAAAAGAGGCTACATTACAACTGATCCCTTTTTTTTCCAGGTAACTAAGGTATTCGCCAAGTGTATTCCATTCAACTTTATATTTGATATCAGTCTGACCTGCAAGTTGTTGTTTTTTCAACTCTTCATTCAAGGGCCCCATACTCCAGCCTTCGCCCATAACTTCAAGGGTTACACCCTGGCGTATATCGCTTTGGCTCCTACCATCCTCGATCAGGGATTCATTGGCCCAGCTTAACATATTAATGAAGCCGGGGGCCACTGCATTACCATTTGCATCAATACTATTTTTACCGGATGCATCAGAAAGATCTCCGATGAAAGCGATGGTATCTGCATTGATCCCGATATCGGCTTTATAAGGTTCCCCGCCATTGCCATCATAGATCATTCCATTTCGGATGATGTTGTCGTATTGATCTTTTCCTTTGCAGGAAATAATAAAAACCAGGAGCATACAACATAAAATATTTCTCATTATCATTTCTTTTTAGTTGCTTTAAATATTCCATTGGGCTGAACAAAACTTAAACTCAGTACTTCATTTTTAGCGTTTACTTCAAATTTTACACTGTAGCCCTTTACAACTTTCAGGTCAAACACATGTTCTGTAGTGGCAACTAATTCATAATCAGGCTGGCCGGGTACCAATACCATCAATGTACTTTCTCCGCGAATATACACTTTCACGGTGGCCCCGGTTAACTCATAGTCGCCCTCATATTTTTCCAGGTCTTTTTTTCCTACCTCCATGGAGGGGCCTGCTTTTTCAAACATAATGTCTTTTACGGATGGCTCCATTTGAATTTCCAGTGAAGTGATCTCTCCTTTGTTATCAGTCAGGAACCTCACTTTTTGTGCATCTTTGGCATCTTCTTTTTCATCTGTTGACCTGATTCTGAAAACATCATAATGATAATGCTGCAGGTATGATTTTGTTCTCAATCCTGCTTCGTTATAATCAGCCCAAATGGTATCTCTTTCAATAAATATTTTAGCCTTTCCATACCCTTTGTTCTCATAAACTCCGGCATAATCAGTTTTTTCATGCAAAGGTTTTGTATTGGGTTTACGGTTGATACTATCCATATTGGGCAAGGACTTTGAGGTTGATTCATCCTTCGCTTTATTATCAAGTTGCGATTTACCCCAATTGCGGTAGGAAAGTTTCAGCATCCTGTCGGCAATAAAATTACGGATACTGGTAGTAGGCGTTCCCTGGTTGGTTACAACAAAAATACCGATACTGTCTGATGGGAAAAAAGAAGTACTGGTAATAAATCCATCAATACCCCCACTGTGTTCTACCCGGTAATGGCCGCGGTAACTGCTCATTCCCCAAGCAAGGCCATATCCGCTCATGTGCAAATCTGGATTTTCATCCCCCGGTAATCCACCACCTGTTGCAACCTGTGATGTTATAGCCTGGTTACAGTATCCTGCAGGAATAATTTCTTTATCCTTAAATTTTCCATTATTTATCCAGGTAATCAGCCAATTGGCCATGTCTTTTGCACAGCTGTTTACGGCACCGGCAGGCCCAATGGCATCGATATTCCGATACGGAATAACTTTAAGTACATTCCCCTCGTTGGCATATGCCAGTGAACGATCGGTTGATTTCTCCATCTCACTTATTGAAACTTTGGAATTGTTCATGCCCAGGGGATTAAAAATTCTTTCCCGCATATTTTCTTCCCAGCTTTTACCGGTAATTTTTTCTATCAATACACCCTGCGCCATGAACATAAAATTATTATATTGGTATTTCTCCCTCAGCTCGGCAGATGGCTCCATAAATTCTATCCGGCTTAACAACTCATTGCGGCTTGCGGTAGAACCATACCATGAATAATCATGACGGGGCAGCCCTGTACGGTGGCACATCATATCCCTTAGTGTAACATGCCTGTTGGTATACTCATTTTTAAACTTCAGTTCAGGCAGGTAATCCCTTACCGGTTTATCGAGGTTTACTTTTCCTTCTTTTTCCAGCATACCCAGTATAGCAGCTGTAAATGCTTTGGTACAGGAGCCAATAGCAAAAAGGGTATTTTCTGTCACTGGTAATTTCTTTTCATAATCGCTGTAACCAAAACCACCTGTATATATTACTTTGTTTTTTTCCACTACAGCAATGGTTACAGCAGCTGCATTCCAGTCTTTAAGTATGCGCAGGGCAAAGGTATCAAGGCCTTTTAACCGGGGATCGGCAGGTTTTTGGGCAGTTGCACTGAATACAGAACATAATAAACAGGCAACCCCAAGAACATGAATTAGTTTCATAAATAATAATTTTTTTAAAAATAATATAATACAACCAGCAGAATTATTTGAAAGATACCAATAATAACCAAATTTGAACTGAACTTACACTTCAAGCTTAAATAACAAATGGGTACCGGCAGGAGGGTAGTAAACCATTTCAATCCAACCAAAAGGTATAAATTAATTTTAGGAAAGCCAGTTGCCTTATTGGCCATTGGGCAGCTAACCAACTTAAAGCAGGGATTTTTGTAAAAAATACGAATAGAAACTTATGACCGGTAAATACCCTTTTGTGGTAGTTCTTTTATAAAGCCGGATTATAATATTACATTAGAGTAAACATTTATAACTATGAATTCAATAAATTCTAAAAAGATACGCTTAGGTATCTGTATGGCAGGTGCAGTATCAGCTGGTGCCTATACGGCCGGTGTTGTGGATTACCTGATAGAAACACTTGAGCGCTGGGAACAAAAAAAAGAACAGATCAAAAAGAAAATCATTGCAGGCACTGTACTTAGTACTGATGATGAATTAATACCCATGCATGATGTGGTAATAGAAATTTTGAGTGGTGCATCAGCCGGTGGAATGACAGCGGCAGTGTTGGCTTATTCATTTAATGACGGAACTTATTTTACCAAACGCAATAATGAGATCATAGAAGGAAATTATAATTTACCTGAAGCTGCTGATGCCCCCACCAAATTGTATAAAAGCTGGATAAATATGGTGGATGACGAAAACGGCACCACTTTTAAAAAATTAATGGATACCGGGGATGTGGTTTCCATAGAGGCCATGAAATCCATTTTAAATTCAAACCCTATTGATGAAATAGCGTCAAATGCAGTACCCAAATCAATTAATTTTCAATCGCCGGGTTATATCAGTAAATACCTCAGTGTAATTCTCTCTGTTACCAATTTAGAAGGGTTACCGGTAGACATTCGTTTTTCAAATATTGAAGAAAGCAACCCTACCCGAAATGTTTTAAGGATGCACAGCGGATTTTTACATTATCAATTTAATGATCAGAAGATCGAAATTGATTATCCCCCCGAGATCATTACTGAAAATACAAAAGGGCATCTTGCCGATGCAGCTAAAGCAACCGGGGCTTTTCCGCTGGGACTGGCAAACCGGAAAATTGTTATTAACCACCATTATTTTAATGAATATAAAAAACGTTTAAAGCAGGCATATCAACTGAATGTGAATGTGGAATTACCTGAGGGCAGTAACTATGTTTTTAATGCTGTGGATGGCGGTGCTATAAACAATGAACCTATTGGAACTACGGTAAAAGTACTGGAGTCAAAAAAGAAATTCCATCATAAAGAAGATGAAAACTATTTGATTTTAATTGATCCTTTCCCATCAATAACCAATGCCACACAACAATTAATATACAGGGAACCTAAAGAGTATAACCTGTTTCAACAGTTGTTTAAATTGATCGGCGCATTCAGAAACCAGTCAGCATTTAAACAGGAAGATTTGTTGAATGGCCTTGAAATGGATAAAAACCGGTTCCTGGTTTATCCTGCCAAACGAAGGTATTATTTCCTGGCGTCGGGTTTAATAGATGGCTTTGGCGGATTTTTAAAGAAATCGTTCAGGAGCCATGATTACCAGTTGGGCAGAAAGAACTGCCAGGCTTTTTTACGGTATTATTTTGGTGAACCGCTTGACAAATTCCAATCTATAACTGATACAACCCTATCACAGCGACAAAGAGATAAATGGTGTTATAACGTGAATTATGGCAAAAAGGATCTGGAAGCATTGTGGAAAATGCCGTTAATTCCGGATATGTTATTACTGAATAAAGAAAGAACAGAAATTGCGAACCCTGTTTATGATGGTATTACTACAAAAGAACTGGACGAAGCAAACAGGCAGATCATAAACAGGCTGACCAAAATAGTTGACAGCAGTTATTCTTTTATGATAAAAAAGGGCAGTGGTATTAATAAAATATTGGGTTTTGCCATGACGGTCTTACCCCGTTTCTTTAAAGGGAAAATGGTAAATGCTGTAACAAAAAAAATTGAAAACTACATGGAGCTTACTTTTTATCCGCAGTCACTTAAGCAGGATATACTCATAACCAAGTTTGCAGACATCATTGAAAAAAAAGGGCAACCTTTTCAAAAGATAAAAGGCGTATTTGCAACTGTTGCAGCCGGAGGAGAATTGATCATTTCGAGAACCAGTGATGGTGAAGAAACTAGAAATGTTGCGTCTACTGGAAATTATATTGTTACAAATGATACCAGCACCCTCGAAAAATATATTGTGCCGGCTGAAAAATTTCAAGACAGGTATGTTCATCAAAAGGATAATTACTATGTGCCTAATGATAAAGCCAGGATTTTTGCTTTACAAATTACACCCAATCATATTTTTCAAAATAACCTGGAAGGTCTGGATAAACTGATCACCCAACCTGACCGGCCTGTATATATTGAAGCACCCTGGCACGAAAGTCAAACACTACGTTTACATGATTACCTGGTTTGCCCTTTTGCCAAAAACGAAGTATACCGGATCGCACAAACTGAATTTACAGAGACCTACAAGGAGGTACAATTATAATTTTCCTGTTTTCAAAAATATATGTATGAAGCAAGTCAGGCTCAGTACTTTTATCATTAGTTTTGTAAAACATTCTAAAACTAAAATTATGAAATCATTTTTTGCAGTACTGTTCGTTTTTGTTGTTTCCACCGTTTCAGGACAGGTAATTGCTTCTAAAACTGTTTCACCTGACCCTGATAAAAAAGTTCAGGTTGTAGAGGTATCATGTGGTAAATGTAAACTGGGCCTGCCCGGTAAAACCTGTGATATGGCTGTAAGAATTGATGATAAAGCATATTATGTTGATGGGGCCTCGATCGATGATTTTGGCGATGCGCATGCACATAATGGATTCTGCAATGCTATCCGCAAAGCAGAAGTACAGGGAGAAGTAGTGGAGAAGCGTTTTAAACTTACCTATATTAAACTTCTTCCTGACGTAAAAAATAAATAAGTTAACCCCTGGTAAGATCAGATTGTTTTTTTTCAGTCACCTGATCTTATTTTTCTTTTTTCAATGCGGTCCAGGTCCAAATTGCACCTAAAAGGTCAACGACACCAAAACCGATCAATAAAGGAGATACATAATCCATCAATACAAAAGTGACGAAAGCAATAAACACAAATAACCTGGTGGGGATCGTATGCTTAAAAAAAGCATGAATATTACCTGCCCCGGCCCGGTGATAATAGTACCCTATACAAAAAGCAAGTACACCCACAACCCGGATCCATACTTCATTGGTTTCGGGAATTTGTAAAGTACTTAATAAAAAGTTGGGAGCAATCATTAATGTTAAACCTGTCAGGTACAAATAAAAACCGAAATAGCAAACAGATTTTGCAGAAGCTGTCATGGCAGTTGATTTTGGTTAATAAAATAATTATACAGAAAGATATAATTTTTATTTCAGGTTAACACATTTCTGTATCTTAAAATCAGTTTATATCAACTGATCAGGTATGGCTCCAGTCTTCGGGGTTACTGCTATTACCCGGAGAAAGCCCCGGTTCATCACCTAAAGTATAAGTTCAAAATATACATGAATATGAGCATAAGCCACACCAGCGTAGGGTGGGGCGCAGCAATAATTGCTGATAATTTTATGGTGCCTGCATTTTTTACCGGCATACCTTGTATATGATGAACCCCTTTCCGGTTTCTTCACGCACCAGCACCCCGAATAGTTAAAAAGCCATCATGGTCTTTTGCAGAACTTAGTTGAAGATTACTTTGATCAACTTTTATAGTAAATAAATTAATTTTTAAAAAATTTACAGAACTAAATACAAATGATCATAAAACAGATCCTGATTTATTCTTCCGCTTTCTTCATCAATATCGTTCGTACAGGGAATGGAATATGAATGCCTTCCCGGTTATATCTGTCATGCAGTCTTTTTATAAACTCACTTTTCATTTCAAACTGTGCAGAGTATTCCTTTACCCTTAAAAAAGCTTTCAGCTTTATGCTGCTGTCGCCAAATTCGGAAAACCGGATGATGGGCTCAAAATCTTTGATACCATCTTGCACTTCATCAAGTGTTTCTTTGATCACTTCTTTTGTTACTTTTTCAACATGGTTGAGGTCGCTGTCATAACTTACACTTACATCTACCGAAAAAGAAACTTCCTGAAATGGCAGATAATAATTAGTAACGGTCATATCTGCCAGTTTAGAATTGGGCACAATAATAATATGATCGGAAGCAGCCCTGATGGTGGTGCTGCGCCAGGTAATATCTTCAATAAAACCATCTTCGCCGGAAGATAGTTTTATAAAATCACCGTGATTCAGTTTTCCGGTAGCAATGATCTGCAGCCCGGCAAATAAATTAGAGAGTGTATTCTGTAAAGCAAGTGCAACGGCCAATCCACCCACACCTAATGCCGTAAGCATAGGGGTAATTGAAATACCCTGTGATTGTAATATCACCAATAAACCAACGATGTAAATAATTATCCTTACAATATTGCCAACGATTGAAGAAGCAGGAAGAATTGCATCTGAACCGGAGGCTTTAATACTCATCAAGCCTGAAATGATCCTGGCTAAAATAAGTGTAGCCGAAATGATATAAAATATCATAAGGCCATTTTCAAGCCATATATAAAAATGGCTTTCAAGGTTTAATCTTCTTAGTCCTAAAAAAAGCCCAAGTACCAAAAACCAGGGTATAACCCATTTGCTGATTGTCCTGATGATCAGATCGTCAGATTTTATGGCAGTTTTAGCAGCAAACTTCGAAATTAACGGCATGATTACTTTATGAATGAAAAAGCCGGTTAATAATCCCGAAAGGGTATATACGCCTAATTGAAGGATGTCATTGTCTGTCATGAAACCGGTAGTTTAATTAAATGATCACTGCAAATTTACTTTATAACCGATTGATTTAATAGTAAATCTTCTTTCTTTTCAAATTCCAACACATAGGCATGTTTAGATAAAAGTGCTACCTAAACAAATATTTAGTTAATCAGCATCCGGCATATGATCATTTATTTACTTAAATTACGAATATCAAATTATGTTTTATGGCCATTGTAAACAGAAGAAGTTTCCTGAAAGGATCAGGCCTCGTTTTATTGCCGGCTTTAATTCCTGCCAGCCCGGTATTGGCATTGGAAAAAATCAGCCAACATTCAACAGGTGAAGAGAATCCCGTGTATTTTTTTGGCGATGGTATTATGTATGAGCCCGCAAAGTATATTCAGCAATTGCTGCAGGCAGATAGAAAGCAGCCTATTGAAAAAGACAGGTATGGTACTGGCGGAGCTGTGGCGGTACTTGAAAAAAAGTTTGAAGAAATAACCGGCAAAGAGAAGGCCATGTTCATGCCCAGTGGTACAATGGCAAACCAGTTTGCTATTGCTGTGCTGAGTAACTCAAATACCAAAGTGTTTGTACAGGATACAAGCCATGTTTACCGGGATGAGGCAGATGCAGCTCAATCTGTTTTTCAAAAGAGATTAATGCCCCTGGCAAAAAATGAAACTTATTTTACGGCAGAAGCTTTACAGCAGGCCATTGAAACACTGCAGGAACAGGAAGTATTCACGAGTGGCATTGGTGCGGTGTCAATTGAAAACCCGGTACGGAGAACTGATGGCAGAATGGTACCGGTAGAAGAGATCAGAAAGATAAGTATGTATTGCCGCAATAAAAACATTAAACTGCACCTGGATGGGGCAAGGATATATATGGCTGCTGCCTGGTCGGGAATCAGTATTAAAGAATATGCGTCTTACTTTGATACCATTTATATTTCGCTTTATAAATATCTTGGTGCATCAGCCGGTGCCGTGCTTTGCGGAGATATGAAAGTAATGGAAAAAATGCCGCACCTTATTAAAATACATGGTGGCAGTATGTATGGCAACTGGGCAAATGCTGCAATGGCATTGCATCGTATGGAAGGATTTGAAGATCGGTTAAAAGAAACAGTTAAAAAAGCTGAACAGGTCTTTGCAGCACTTAACAAAATTTCCGGTTTACACATCAGTACATTGGATGGAGGCACAAATATTTATATGATGCAATTACCAAAAGAAACAGATGGGCGGAAAATGCAGGAAAAACTGCGGAAAGATCATCAGATATGGACAGGCAGGCTCAATGAAAAAAATCAAATACTTTTAACAGTGAATGAAACTTTATTACAGAAAGAGAACGATTATTTGATAAATGCATTTACCGATGCACTGGTAACTGCCAAAAGCTGATATTGTTTATGTAATGCTGAACTGCAAAAATTGGCATTTTATTCTAAGGGATACTTTAAATTAATATTGATGTGAAAAAAATATTTTTTTATACTTATGGTACCGCCTATAAAAAAAATGAACTTATTGTTTGGATTTGTTTATTTTGAACAAATTAAAATTTCAAATATGGTTATTAAAAAACTTCTTCCCGTTCTTTTTCTTTTTTGCATGGTAATTAAGGCAGTAACTGCACAAAAAATACCAACCCCGCAAGAACATTTTGGATTTGCGATCGGAACTAATTATCAACTGGCCACATTTACACAAACTGAGGCTTATTTTAAAAAGTTAGGGGAAACATCCGACCGGGCTAAATATACAGTTATTGGTAAAACAGAAGAGGGGAGAGATCAGTTTATGATGATCGTTACATCAGCACAGAATCAAAAAAAGCTGGAACACTATAAAGAGATATCACAAAAATTGGGCAATGCTGATATTAATATGCAGGAAGCAGGAAAATTAGCCGGAGAAGGCAAGGCCATAGTTTGGATTGATGGTGGATTGCATGCCACTGAAACAGTAGGCATACATCAGCTTATAGAAACGGCTTACCAGCTGATAAGCAGAACTGATGATGAAACATTGAGGATCCTGGATGATGTGATCATCTTAATGACACATGCCAACCCAGATGGACAGGAACTGGTAAGCAATTGGTATATGAGAGATACCGTACCTGCAAAAAGAAGTATTTCAAACCTGCCCAGGTTATATGAAAAATATGCCGGGCATGATAATAACAGGGATTTTTATATGCTTAACCTGAAAGAATCTCAAAATATTGCCAGGCAGTTATTTATAGAATGGATTCCGCAGATCATGTACAATCATCACCAGGCAGGCCCGCCAGGATCTGTTTTGGCAGGGCCACCTTACAGGGATCCATTTAACTATGTTTTTGATCCCTTAATAATAACAGGCCTTGATGCTGTTGGAGCGGCCATGCAAAACCGTTTAAATGCGGAAGGTAAGCCCGGATACACCAGTAAATCCGGTTCCGTTTTTTCAACCTGGTATAATGGGGGACTTCGAACAACGACCTACTTTCATAACATGATCGGCCTGTTAACAGAAATTGTTGGAAGCCCAAATCCATCTAATATACCGTTGGTTACTTCCAGGCTGATACCAAATGGGGCTACCCCAAATCCGGTTGTACCTCAGAAATGGCTTTTCCGCCAATCCATTGATTATTCTGTTTCCTTAAATTATGCTGTTTTAAATTATGCTTCACGCAACAGGGATGAGTTATTGTATAATATTTATTTAATGGGGAAAACCTCTTTGGATAAAGGCAATAAAGATACCTGGTCCTTATCCCCATCTAAAATTGAAGAGATGAACAGGTTATTTAAGGATTCGCTTAGTAAAGTAAAAAACACGAATTCAACCCTGGCGAATACAAGAAATAATGTACCGCTAAAATTTTTTGACAGTGTAATGAATAACAACGCCTTTAAAGATGCCAGGGGATATATCATACCGGCTGATCAACCTGATTTTGCTACGGCTTTAGTATTTTTAAATGCATTAATAAAGACTGGTGTGGTTGTACATAAGGCAACAGCAGATTTTAGTGTTGCCGGAAAAAAATACCCGGTTAATTCTTATATAGTAAAAACAAACCAGGCATTCAGGCCTCATGTTTTAGACATGTTTGAGCCGCAGGATCATCCCAATGATTTTCAATATCCCGGCGGCCCGCCGGTATCACCGTATGATGCTGCAGGATGGACATTAGCTTATCAAATGGGCGTACAATTTGACAGGATAATGGATGGCTTTGAGGGGCCATTTCTAAAAAATCCGCATGGCGAATTAATAAAACTATCCGGGCCCGTTGTGCCTGACAATACAACCGGATATGTATTAGATGCAAGAGCCAATCAATCTTTTAAGGCTGTAAATAATTTACTTGACCAGGGAATTAGTGTATACAGAATTACAAATGTTACAGATAATTCCGTTTATAGTAATGGCTCTTTTTTCATTCCTTCGAATAGTAAGGCAAAATTAATTATTGACAAAACAGCCATTGAGAACTATGTTCGTTTTTTTGCAGTTTCAAAAAAACCGGCGTCACTTACAAAAATAAATAAGGCCAGGATAGCCTTGTGGGATACCTATGGAGGTTCAATGCCTTCGGGATGGATGCGCCTGATCATGGAGCAGTTTAATTATTCATTCGATATTATTTATCCAAAGGGTATTGATACCGGAAATCTCAGGTCAAAGTATGATGTTATTGTGTTTGCAACAGGAGCTATTCCCTCAGCGGATATCCCAAACAATCAAAATACAGCAAGGGGTGGAAACAACCCGAATGCTGATAGCAGTATTCCTGTTGAATTTAAAAACAGAACAGGCAGAATTACGGCAACGAAATCCATACCACAATTAAAATTATTTTTAGAAGAAGGAGGACATATTATTACGATCGGAAGCAGTACAGAATTAGCATTACATCTAAAATTACCCGTTACCGATGCCATGGTAGAAATTAAAAATGGAGTTGAAGAAGAATTGGAAAGAGATAAATTTTTTACACCCGGAAGTATTTTGAGGGTTACCGTTGATAATAAACAAATATCAGCCTCGGGCGTAAATAAAGAAACCGATGTTTATTTTGATAACAGCCCGGTATTTAATATGAACCCGGATGCAGTAACAAATAATATTATTAAACCGATTGCCTGGTTTGCAAATGACAAACCATTAAGAAGTGGCTGGTCCCTGGGACAGGCCTATCTGAAAAACGGCATAACCGCTTTTGAAGCAAAAGTTGGGAAAGGAAAGTTATTTGCTTTTGGCCCGGAGATCACTTTCAGGGCACAGTCGCACGGAACATTTAAATTGCTGTTTAATCAATTATATACTTATTAAAGTAAAAATTAAAATCATTAATAAATAAAAACCGGTAACTTAAAAATGGCCCCCGGTATTTAAAACCTCCCTTTTTGAATTTTAAAATAAGGATATTGTAAACAGATATTTTCAGGGATGAATGGTTTATCACAATAAGTATGTTCAGCTTTATCAGCAGTTTGTATTTTAATATCCCCCAGTATCTGATCCCAGGTTACGTCTTTTTTAAAATAACTGAAATAACTTTCTACCGACATTTTAAAAAAATAAGAAAAGAAACCTCCGAATTTATTATTGCTGGTGGCACGCTGGCCCTCATCTGCAGCCGTTGCTAAAATTGAAACAGGTTCGGGGTTTAAAAAAAGAGCCATACAGTTATCCGGATTCCAGGTCATGGCCGGTCCACGTTTATCAGGAATGGGTTCGCTTACTGCATTGGTTTCACCCACTTCGGTATTGCAACAATCACTGAGAACCAGGTTAAACCGGGCCCCTTTTTTTTTGATAGATGAAAAGATATCATCCATATTTAAGGAGTTGATCATATAGGTATTATCAGGCTTTGGCCGTAAATCAATATATGGGAACCGCCTTTTGTCTTTTAACTTTCTGAACCCATGTCCCGAATAATAAAATACAACAATATCATTAGGGTTAGGGGTAATCGCTTTTATAGCATCCTCAACATTCTTTTTATTATAATCATTTCCTGAAATTGTTTTGTATTCAAATTTAATACCCAGGAAAGCAGTAAGTTCCCGGAAAGTTAAAACCATCCTGTTCATATCTTTTAAACAGGAACCTCCGATAATAGAGTCTTTAATATTTGCTACTGTCAGTAAAATCAGTTTTGTATTCGGGTCGGTTAAATTTCCTCTTGCCGCTGTTGGTAAAAAAAGGTTTTTGTAAAAATCATCGTTACGGCTAAAATACCGGCTAACAAATATTTTTGTCAGGTCCTTGCTTTCCATATATTCAACTGATATAAAAGTGAATATTTTTTTTGCAGTTCCGGCAGATGTGCTGTTATTACCTGTTGTTTTAATTACTTCAAAAGTTGTTGCATTTGTTTTAGTATACTCATCAGCAGCAATAATACCCAAAGGCTCAAATAAAGCAGTAAGGGTATCTTTTTGAAAACAGATGATTGGGGGGCTGTAATCAGCAGTATCTGTACCTTTTAAAAAAGCGGGTTTTAGTAATTTGTAAAATATTTTATGGGTATCCGTATTTATATCATTCAAATCAGGGTATTGCTCCTGTACATTCAGCTGTACAAGCATTGAATCTCCATTTACAGATGAAACATACTTTAACCTTATTAACCCGGTTCCGTCATTATACCTTACAAAAAAAGCATGGCGTGTATTTGTATCATGTGCAGCTGGTAGTTTATATTGAAGCTGATAAACGGATTGTGTAAAAGCTGTAAACCTTACAGTAATGAGAAATAAAGCAGTAAATAATAAATAAATTTTCATAATATTTTTCTTGTTTTATGGCTGTTTATTTTATTAAACATGTTTTATATTTTAAATCTTTTTACGTGTTAGAAGCCTGCTCAAATGAACCGACAGTTGTTTTTTTAATAATAAATTTGAAATTATGAAATATTAATAGTAGAATTATGCTCTAAAACTAATATAAAAATGAACAAAATCTCAAAATCTGCATTTCAAATTATTCTTGGCGGAATCTTTTTTTTATCTGTTGCTGTATTAAGTTGTAACAGCGACGAAGAAAAAAAGGAAGCTACACCTGAACCTACGGTTACCGAAAAACCAATGGAACCTTCTCAGCCGGTTCCTGACACCAGTAAGGGAATTGATACAACAGGGAAAACAAAACCTGTTATTCCGGGGAGTTAATCTTTTTATTGAACCGGGTTGTTTTAAGCTTTATTCTATCTGCGGTATAAGGTGGCCTGTTTTTACTTAACCAATGTATTAGCCAAAGCTCTATACGGTGATGGGTAGGAATAAGTATGGCTGCTATCGAAACAAATATCAGCATTTCCAATATAGGCGTGTGATTAGTGATCTCTGCTACATAAGGATGTAAAAGCAGGGTCAGGTATTCAAAAACGATCAATAGTGAAAGTACACCCAGTACTTTCACTACCCGGATATGTATTTTGATCCGGCTCAGCAACAGCGTAAACATGAAGAACCCGGGTATAAAAATTCCGATAAACAGCAATTGGAGTTGTTGCTTTCTTTCTCTTTTTGCAATTCTTTTATTTTCCGCAATTTCCAACTGCCGGAACTGTTCGTTACTGGAAAGCATTTGCGATTCCCTTATCCTGCTTTTACTGTTAATTGTATCGCTGATCTCCTGTACATAGTTTATATAAAAGAAAGCGCTGTCAATTATATTTTGTTTTTTATAATGCTCGGTTAAAAAATTCAGGGCATCCAGTTGTTTGGGCAGAAACCCGTCTTTTTCCGCAATAGCCCGGCTCATGTTAGCGTAATATACAGCAGAATCTTTTTTATTTAATTTTTGGTACAGCGTTGCAAGCCCCAGTGATGCTTCACAAAGCAGTTCATCAGCATTGGCTTCACCTAAATAAGTTAAACTTCTTTGATAATTTGCCAGCGACAATAGGTAATCTTCCTGTTTCATATAAACATGTCCCATGCCAACTAAAGATGCTCCTATCAGGTAACTGTTTTTAAGTTCATTCGCAATGCCCAGTGATTTATTAAAATAGCTATAAGCAGAATCATTGTTATTGAGCCTGTCATAAACATCTCCCATGTTTAAAGCTATATTGAATTTCAGATCCCGTATATTATTAATTTCAATTAAAGAATCTGCTTTATAGTAATACTGCAATGCTTTATTATATTCTTCAAGAAAAGAATATACGATACCGATATTCATATTAACACTGGCAAGGTTTCGGTTGTTGTTTCTTTTTTCTTCAATTTTTAATTTTTGCAAATTAAATTCTAATGCACGGGGATAGTTACCCATACTGCCAAATATGTTGGCAATAATTCCCAGAGACCTGGATTGACCTTCTTCATATTTAATAGTGCGGGCCAGGAAAAGTGCCTCACGGCTGACAGCCAGTGCCTTCAATGGGTCATAAATACCGGTTGCCAGACCAATATTCCACATTAAAGTAACCCTGTTTGAATCAATTTTTTCATTTTTCAGTAATTTATAAAGGCTGTCAGCCTTATTTTTTTGTGCAGTAACAGCAGTATATAAAAAGAGAAAACAAACTAAAAATAAAATCCTGTTCATATTTTTTAACTGGGTTAAAGTGTACTCCCGGATACAATAATAAAGATTTTAAATTTAACATATTAAACCGGCTACATTTTAGTGGTTATTTTCAAATTTTATTTGATAAAATTAAAACCAGGTTATTTTAAATGAGCCGGAAAAATAAAATATCTATCCTGATTATATCAAAAAAAGGGATATCACAATAATACAACCCGGTAATTTTCTAAAACTGCTAACCAATGATAAATTTCATATATATCCATAATCGGGCTAACCACAAGTAAAGATCCATGTGATTTCGTAAACATTCCCGGTTTAACATAATAATAAATTCAGACATTCGTTCCTATCTTTAGTTTATGTAAAAATTCAATAATAAGTTTTAACGAATAATTTCAACATCTTATAATCCGCACCAGTATGAAAAATATCTTTCTCAATTACAAACACCTGTTAATTATTGTTATAGGTTGTTTTTTATTCACCCATACCAGCATAGCTCAAAACAATGGAATACTGCCATTAACCGGCCTCCGTTATTTTAAAGAAGGTATTTTAGCAAAGAACATAGATGTAAAAATAGATGGCGCCCAACTTTTAAGCAACAGGGTTCCGTTAAACAAAGAAATTGAAGTAATACTGCAGCAGCCTAGCGGATTTTCTGCAGATAAAAATAAGATCGTATTTGCAGCAGCAGAAGTACTCATATTTTCGCCCAAAGGAGAGGTACTTTCAAATGAACCGAATATCTTTTTAAAAAATCAGGTAACCGGATTTTCAGCTAAAGAGTTAAACGCATTTAGTATAAAATTTAATATACCGGCTTCCATGATGAAAACAAATTTCAATGGTACCGTTAAAATAAGGCTGTACGATCTAAAAAGTAAGAATCAGTTAAGGCTTGAGATTCCTGTGATTTTTGCCAAACCAGGTGAACAACTCCAGCTTTCAAAAATTGTAAAACCAATTAAATCTGCAAATGGAGTAACAGGAATGATAAACGGATTGAAAGCTAAAAGCATGTTGGTAAATGTTGATACTTCTATCAAAGTTTCACCAAAAATGGCCTATACCAGCATGGACATTACAAACATTGAAGGATCGAGTATAACAGGGATTTTCCAGGGGAAAGAGAATTTTTGGGTGTATGACAGCGACCTGAATGAAATAAAAATAACAGACATCCTTTTAAAACAGGTAAATGGTGCGATGGAAAACAACAATGTGGATTATACATTAAAAATTCCTTTTCGTTTAAAAAGCAACAAAGCAAATAAATCATACACGGTCCGCTTTCGTTGGGAAGGTCCGGATAAAAAACAGATCATAGATGTTGTCGTAAATATGTAAGGTAAGCTTTCAGTAATTGTAAGCTTCAGACAGTTCCTGCCTTTTATTCTTTTACTACTAAAATCAAGGATCTCAATTACAGAGATTTGTTTAGCCTCCTGGTAACCAGGATATTGTTCTGCAATAAAATCAACTGCGCAATCACAAGATTTATGTGCTTTCCCGCTACCTGCCAACTTTCCTGATTTGTCTTCAAAATTTGATTCAAATTCCTATATTTCATTTCTTAACCAGTATTTCCCGGCGATCCGGCCTGCAGTTTTACACAAAACAACGGTAATCATGCTGATCATAACAACAATCAATAATTTATCCTTTCTTTTCATTTATTTAATATTAATCAGCTTTAAAAAAATTGAAAAGCTCACAAAAATTGATTTTATTAAACAGAAATAATTCTGTCACACAACATTAAGATGCCTTTTTTCGTTCCGTATATGTACTAAGTAAAACAACTAAACACAAAATATTTATTCACACAAGTTAATGATTGGTATATTTTTTGTTAAATTTATATCAATAAAATCCGATTGTATGAGAACTATTACTTACCTGGCTGTTAGTTGCCTCACACTTTTATTTATTGCTTTTATTTTGGCAGTTGTACTTTTTATTAAGGGTTAACCGCTTATTTAAAATTATTAATAACCCGCTGTACACTTTATAGGGTAATACATGATGCAGGAATCGTGTAAATTATTATAATTTAATAATAATTTATACCTGCAAACATTACCATAAAAACTCTGTAAAATGAAAAAATCTGTACCGGAAATCATGACGCATTGCTGTGTCCTCAATTTTTTTTATTTCCTGTAGATTAAGTGAAAATTCTGTTCAACAGTTTAAACCTGGGAATGAAAATGTAAAAGAGCTGTTGCTTTCTGCTACATTCTTTAAAGGAAGGTTCAATTGAGAGATATATCAAAATCATCATTTGTAAAATTAACTTCACTATAATCTTTCACTACATTGTATAAAGTATCCCGTTCAACCGGTTTGCGTTTAGCCTGTTTTATTAAAGTAACTAATTCACGGGTACTCATGGCTGGTGTTTGTTCTTCGCTGCCGGCCATACTGTAAATCTTAGTAGTGTCATCAATGGTGCCGTCTATATCATTTACACCAAATGATAAACTCAGCTGGGCATTCTGACGGCCAAGCATGGGCCAGTAGGCTTTAAGATGTGGAAAATTATCAAGGTAAATACGGGCAATGGCATACAACCTCATATCTTCTGCAGTTACTGATTCATTAACATTACTCATGGCATTATCCTGGTTACGGAATTTAAGCGGTATGAAAGTATTGAAGCCTCCGGTCTTATCCTGGAGTTCCCGCAATCTGCGCATATGATCTATACGGTGCTCAAATTTTTCAATATGTCCGTAAAGCATGGTGGCATTGCTGTGCATACCTAAATGATGGGCGGCTTCATGAATGGCCAGCCAGCCGTTTGCATCTACTTTATCGGCACAGATCTGTGTTCTTATTTCAGGTGCAAAAATTTCGGCACCACCACCCGGTAAGCTGTCTAACCCGGCAGCATGTAATTGCTTCATGCCTTCTGCAACAGACAGTTTTGCCTTACGAAACATATAATCCAGTTCCACGGCTGTGAAAGCTTTTACATGCAGATCCGGCCGGTGAGCTTTTATTTTTTGCATCAATTCAATAAAATATGCCATATTCATTTTTGGATGAACACCACCAACTATATGTACTTCAGTAATAGGTTTGCCATCATAAGTTTTTACGATATCCAGCATCTGGTCAATGCTCAATTCCCAGCCATCTTCCTTGTTTGCATACAAACGTGAATAGGAACAAAATTCACAACTGAAAACACAAACATTGGTTGGCTCAATATGAAAATTACGGTTGAAATAAGTTTTGTCGCCATGCAATCTTTCCCGGATAAAATTGGCCAAAGCACCTACAAAAGGAAGGCTGCCTTTTTCAAATAGCAGTAAACATTCTTCATCTGTTATCCTTTCACTTTTCTTTACTTTTCGGGCAATGGATTTAAGTTCTTTGTCAGCGGCAGCATTAATTAAAATATCAATGGAATCAGTCATCTGGAAAATTTATACAAATTTACGGCGATTGGCCTGTTGTAATGCTAAAATTTTGTTGAATCAGCCTTTGCAAAAAACCGGCAACGATTGTTTTACGTGTGTAATAAATGTATATCTTCCATTTCGTAAATTAAACAAAGCTATATGACAATTAAGTTCAGGCTCACTTTGATGAGTTTTTTACAGTTTTTTGTTTGGGGTGCCTGGTTAATCACAATTGGCACTTACTGCCTGAATGCCAAAGGCTGGACTTTTCCTGAATTTGGTGCCATATTTTCCACACTGGCCCTTTCATCGCTTTTTATGCCTGCACTCACAGGAATTATTGCAGATAAATGGGTGAATGCTGAAAGGCTTTACGGTATTTTACATATTTTATATGGGTTGATCTTATTTTACGTGCCGTATGTAAACGATCCTAATACACTTTACTATGTGATTTTTGGGGCGATGATCTGTTATATGCCCACTATCTCCCTATCCAATTCAATAGCCTACTACATTTTAAAGAATAATAAATTAGACGTTATCAAAGTATTTCCGCCTATACGGGTATGGGGAACAATAGGTTTTATTGTTGCCATGTGGATCACTAATCTTTCAGGCAGCAAAGCAAATGCGAATCAATTTATTATTGGCGGAATAGCTGCGGTATTACTTGGATTATATTCTTTCAGCTTACCCAAATGCCCTCCACCACGATCCATTTCCAAAAATGCAAGCATTATTGAGCAGCTTGGTTTAAATGCTTTTAAATTATTTGGCAGTTCTAAAATGGCATTATTTTTTATTTTTTCTATGTTTTTAGGTGCCGCTTTGCAATTAACCAATATGTATGGCGATTCATACCTGGATAATTTCAAACACATTCCACAATATGCTGATTCACTGGTGGTGAAATATTCTACCATTATCATGTCCATATCACAGATTTCGGAAACTGTTTTTATATTAACCATTCCATTTTTCCTGAAAAGATTTGGTATTAAAAAAGTAATGCTTTTTTCCATGCTGGCCTGGGTACTGCGTTTTGGTTTATTTGCCTATGGCAACCCCGATCCCTATGATGGATTATGGATGATCATACTGTCATGCATTGTATATGGAATGGCTTTTGATTTCTTCAATATTTCAGGTTCTTTATTTGTAGAAACAACAACAGATGCCTCGATAAGGTCAAGTGCCCAGGGTTTATTTATGATGATGACAAACGGGATAGGGGCTTATTTGGGTAGTAAAATAAGCGGCTATGTTATAGGCAGGTATTTTTTATTTGACAACGGAACAACAAACTGGCAAAGTACCTGGCTTGCGTTTGCAATCTATGCTGCAATTATAGCTGTATTATTCCTGATCTTCTTTAAACACAAACACGATCCAAAAGCTTTAGAAAATGTGCAACACTAATCCCGATAGCTATCGGGACAACTCAACTATTGTTTGCATTAAAAATCCCACCGATGTATCGGTGGGATTCTTTTTATCAGCGAAATCAGATCATAAACTGTAAACAGGGATCATTATTTATGCTGCTCAATCTTTTTTACAAAATTTGATTTAGGCTGCGCACCCACTAATTTGTCAACAACCTGGCCACCTTTTACAAAAAGGATCGCCGGAATACTGGTAATACCATAGTTCATGGATATCTGTGGATTATTATCAACATTTACTTTGCCTACATTTACTTTACCATCATAGTCTTTGGCCAGTTCTTCAATTACCGGACCTATTGCACGGCAAGGACCACACCATTCTGCCCAAAAGTCAATAACGGATAATTTATCTGAGTCTAATACATCTGCCTGAAAGTTTGCATCTGTGAATTCTAGTGCCATAATATTAAATTTATTTTTTATTTTGTGTTAAAAGAAGAGCAAATTTAGTTCCAAAAAAGTTAATATGCTGTTATGACATATCCACAGGATGTTATGAAAAAGAATTGACATAACAAAGCCAATCTGTCTGAAAATACCATGAAAAGAGATTTTTCTGTTGCATTTAAAAATTTCAGCAATTAACTTTATTAGCTAAAATGAATTACTATGTACCTCATCAGAGAAGTCTTTCAGGCCAAACCCGGAAGGGCAAAAGACCTGGTAAAAATGTTTAAACAGGCTATTCCTCATTTTGAAAAGATGGGACAAGCCAAGAATATGAAAGTACTTACTGATATTGTCAGTACATACTGGACAGTGGTGGTTGAGTCGGAAACGGAAGACATGGGCAGCTTTTTCAACAACATGCGTTCTGCTACCATGAGTGATGAATTAAAAGATATCATGAAAGGATATATGGATTGTGTTGAAGGCGGCCACAGGGAGATCTTTATGGTGGAATGAAGTTGAAAGGTTTAAAGTTGTGAGTTCCTTTTCAACTTTAAACTACCCCGTTACAACACTTACCTCAATATCTTTATTCTCAATTAAATAAAAGGCAAGATCATCATTCATGGTCAGGCTTTTTTCCAAACTGTACATGCCTACTTTAAATTGATGCCTGCTATCAATAACATTAAATTTAATAGTTGTTTTACCGGGATTTGCTTTTACATTCGCGTCAATAAACTCAACCATCTCTTCATTAATAAATTGTGGCTCCACATCAATGACCACCTGTTTGGTCAAACTTGATTTTACGGTATCAAGCAAGTGTAATTTGTTTAAATTAAATTCGTACGACTGACCATCATAACGCTGGCGGAAGGCTCCTTCGATCATAACAATTAAACCCTTTTCAAGGTAATTATTGTATTTCACATAGTCTTCACTCCACAGCATGAATTCAGACTTGCCACTATAATCTTCAATGGTTAAAATCGCAAAATTCTTACCTTTTTTAGTTAACCTGTGCTGCGCATCTACAACCAGCCCAGCCACCCGGAATTGCTTAGCCGGGTTTGGATGCGTATTTACAGCAGCCTTAAATTCACTATAGTCAGCAAGTGGCGTAATATTATAATGCTTCATTTCAAATTTATAATTATCAAGCGGATGACCACTCATAAACATACCCGTAACTTCTTTTTCATAATCAAGTTTTACAGCCAGTGGCCATGGCTCACAAACCGATAATTTCGGAGGTACTATATCCGGCATTTGCAAATCTCCAAATAAAGTATTTGCAGCACTGGCATTTTGTGACTGAAAAACAGAACCAAACTTCAGAATCTTTTCCAAACCCTGGATATCGCCGGGAGCCTGGAAAAAATATTGAGCCCTGGTAATGTCTTCAAAACAATCAAAAGCACCTGAATAAATCAAACTCTCCAGCGATTTTTTATTGGCAGAGCGATGGTTAACCCGTTTGGCCAGATCATATATTGAAGTAAAATGACCATGTTTATTTCTTTCTTCAATTATATGTTGAATGGCATTTTCGCCTACACCCTTTAATCCACTGAAACCAAAACGTATCTCGCCTTTTTTATTTACGGCAAACCCGTTTTGCGATTCATTGATATCGGGCCCAAGCACTTTTAATCCCATACGTTTACATTCTTCCATAAAGAAAGTGATCTTGTCAATACTGCCGGCATGATTCAACACCGCAGCCATATATTCACTGGGGTAATGCGCTTTTAAATAAGCCGTTTGATAAGCTACAAAAGCATAACAGGTAGAGTGAGATTTGTTGAAAGCGTATTGTGCAAAAGCCTCCCAGTCGGTCCACACTTTTTCCAGTGTTTCTTTTGCATGTCCTCTTGCAATGGCACCATCAACAAACTGAACTTTCATTTTATCCAGCACAGCTTTTTGTTTTTTACCCATGGCTTTACGCAAAATATCAGCATCCCCTTTGCTAAAGCCTCCCAACTTTTGAGAGAGTAACATAACCTGTTCCTGGTAAACTGTAATACCATAAGTTTCTTTCAGGTAATCTTCCATATCAGCCAAATCATATACTACCTGTTTCTTTCCATGTTTACGGTCAATATATTCCGGTATATATGCCATGGGACCGGGGCGATACAGGGCGTTCATAGCTATCAGGTCATCAAATTTATCGGGTTTAAGCTCCCGCAAATATTTTTGCATACCCGGACTTTCAAACTGAAACGTACCGTTTGTATCACCTAACTGGTATAGCTTGTAAGTCTTTTCATCATCCAGGGGTATGGTATCAATATCAATTACTATAGCATGGTTTTGTTTTATAAGATGAAGTGCAGTTTTTAAAATACTCAATGTTTTTAATCCCAGAAAGTCCATCTTAATTACTCCGGCTTCTTCTATCGAATTTCCTTCAATTTGTGTAAGCCATAGATCCGATTCTTTAGAAGTTGCTACAGGCAATAGTTCGGTTAAATCTTTTGGAGCAATGATGATGGCCGATGCATGAATACCGGTATTCCGAACCGAGCCTTCCAGGATTTCTGCTTCATGTAATATTTTACCGGGCAGATCATCAGTCTTATAAATTTCTCTTAACTTTTTTACATTTTCAATATCCTCTGCCTGTAACTGCTCTTTTTCTTCCAGTGATTTTTCAACCTGTGCAAGAGGGTCATCAATATGGGCTTCCTTTGCTTCTTTTATTGTGAAAGGAGCATGCAATAACCTTTTCAGATTAATACCGGGCCTTTCGGGAACTAATTTTGATATTGCCCTGCTTTCTGCCAAAGGCAGATCCATTACCCTTGCCACATCTGCAATACTTGATTTGGCAGCCATGGTTCCATAAGTGATGATCTGTGCCACCTGGTTCTTACCATATTTCTGCACTACATAATCCAATACTTTCTGTCTTCCTTCATCATCAAAATCTGTATCTATATCCGGCATAGACTTACGCTCCGGATTTAAAAACCGCTCAAACAGTAAATTATATTTTATAGGATCGATGTTGGTTATGCCGATACAATAGGCTACCGCACTGCCTGCAGCAGAACCACGGCCGGGGCCAATAAATACACCCATATCACGGCCTGCTTTAATAAAATCACTTACAATTAAAAAATAACCGGCAAAACCCATTTTGTGTATGACCCCTAATTCAAATTTCAACCGTTCTTCAGCTTCGGCAGAAAGAATCTTATATCGTTCTTTGGCACCGGCCCAGGTTAAACTTTCCAGGTACTCATCCTGTGTTTTAAAATTAGCCGGCACCACAAAATGCGGTAAAAGAATTTCCCTTTTCAGATCAAGCAATTCAACCTTATCTACAATTTCATTGGTATTGTCGATCGCTTGAGGTAGGTCTTCAAAAACTTTGCCCATCTCAGCACCGGTCTTTAAATAAAACTGGTCGTTTGGAAATGCAAAGCGTTTGTTTTTTGCAAATACATCATCATCAGTAAATTCACGCAGGGCAGGGGTACTTTGTTTTTCGCCGGTGTTGATACACAGCAGAATATCATGTGCATTAAAATCTTTTTGATCTACATAATGCGAATCATTACTGGCAATAATTTTTACATTATACTTTTGGGCAAACCGCAATAACACTTCGTTTACTTTTTCCTGATCAGGAATTCCATGCCGCTGCAACTCTACATAATAATCTTCCTGGAAAATATTCAGCCACCATTTAAATTCATTCTCTCCTTCTGCTTCACCTTTTTTTAAAATGGTCTGGGGTACCAATGCACCCAGGCAACAGGTGGTTGCAATCAGGCCCGCATGATATTTATGAATAAGTTCTTTGTCTATTCGCGGATATTTAGAATACAGGCCTTCAATATAACCCAGTGAAGTAAGTTTTACGAGGTTCTTATAACCTTCTGCATTTTTTGCAAGCAATATCTGGTGATGCCGGGGATCCTTTTCTTCTTTACTGAAAGTTTTCCGGTGCCTGTCCTGCGTAATATAAAATTCACAACCAACAATAGGCTTTACTTTTAAAGTACCGTCATCATTTTTATGATTGTATGCCTCTTTCACAAATTCAAATACGCCAAACATATTGCCATGATCACTGATTGCAAGTGCAGGCATTCCATCTGCAATGGCTTTTTTATAAAGATTTTTTATGGATGCGGCACCATCCAGTAAAGAATATTGTGTGTGTACGTGTAAATGAGAAAATTTCATAGTAAAATCGTTTCCCGTTTCTTGTTTTTGCTTACTTGTTACTCGTTCGGTCGAAAAATAAGTTTACTACGAAAAACTGAAAAACAAGAAACCAGAAACGGAGAAGCAAATATCGTTAACAATAAGTTGCATGTCTAATTCGTTTTTCCACAGAACGTTAGGTGGATTTACTTTTTAAAATTTTTAATAACTTGTTAATAGCTTGCATATACGGGGTTTGAAAGTTAACTTTGCCAACATTAAGAAAATTTATAATCATTATTCAATTAGTAGGACAGGAATCACAGGAAAGAACTGATAAGCAGGAAAATTAAAGAAGTAAAAGAAGATCAAAAAACACAAGACTAAGTTGTATTTACGTATAAAACCAACATTTTACGTATGAAACACTTGTTTTTTGTTTCTGTTGCCACAAGCATTTTATCAGGAACAACATTGACCATAAAGGCGCAATCTTTTGTTAATTATGAAAAGATCAGTACTTCTGTGCCGTTAAAAAAATCATACAAATTTATTGAAGGAATAGAAATAAAAACAGGAACAGTTATATCTGAAAATATTGTTAAAATAAATACGCCTGAACTTAAGACAGCTACGCTCCAAGCATCCGGGGAAAAAACAGAAAATGCTGCCATTGAAAGCTGCTCTTTATTACAATTTAAATATGCCTTGTTATTGGATATGGATGTAGAATCTGTAACCAACAAAATATTATTTGCTGAAATTGAAAAATGGTGGGCCACACGTTATAAGTATGGTGGTGCAACATACAAAGGGATTGATTGCAGTGCCTATACCGGTACTTTAATTTACAAGGCATACGGCCTCGTGATCCCCAGAACCTCCAGCGACCAGTTTGGAGATTGTATAAAACTTGATAAAGAAGAACTTCAGCAGGGCGACCTGGTATTTTTTAAGACAGGGAGAAGAGTAAGCCATGTTGGCCTGTATTTAGGAAATGGATATTTTACGCATGCAAGTACCAGCATTGGCGTAACCATCAGCAACCTATCAGAAACATACTGGAGCAAAAAATTTAAAGCTGGTGGAAGAATTTCTCAAACTGCATCAGAATAATAAAATAATCTTTACCCTATTCCCCGGAGATTTTTAACCTCCTTTATTTATACCCATTCTTTTTTGAACCACTTTCCAGACTGGTATTAAATCAGGGGATAATTTCAATGCGAATGCTACGCTTACAAATAGCAAAAGAAATACAAAACTCCTGGTTACCATTCCTGAAAATCCCCGCATACCATCAAACAGGAAATAGCAGAAATAAAAAGAAGCAATGCCAAGTATAATTGTATAAAGTGTTTTAACTGAAAAAGGTTGCAGGTTAAACTTCCTGATCAAAAACCAATATCGAATGATATTATAAACAGTAAAAGTAACCAGGTTAGCTATAGCAGGTCCCATCACACCAAAATAATATTTAGTAAGGATATAATTCAGGGGAAGGGTTAATGACAGTAAAATGATACCAGTAAAGAAATCGAACCGCCAGCGTGTTGACGTATTAATGATTTGGCTGTTTACGCCGGTACCCATGTCAACAATACGCATCAGGCCAATGTAAAAGAAAACCCATTTAGCATCGATATAACCCGACTGCAGGTGAAAACTAAAAACGGCATCACTGAAATTCAGCCAAATCAAAGAAAACATTCCTACAGAAAAAATTAATTGATTGATGGAAGAGCTGTGATAGATCCTGTCGATCTTTTTCATGTCTTTATCCTTCCAGGCTTTTGATAAGGCGCCGAGTGAAGAAGAAATAATACCCCGCTGTGGCGCCTGAATTAAACTGGCAATATTTTGTGCCAGCGTATAAATACCTGCTAAAGCAAGGCCATTGGGTAATACGGCTGCTATAATAATGGTATCAATGACCATTGAAATGGTAAAAACCAGGTTACCGCCATATACAAATGCAATGAGTGCAATTATCTTTTTAAAGAATTTTTTAGTAACCCTGCTTACTGAAAAAGTAAAGGAAATATGAGATGTAATGACCAGGTACAATAAAAGTATTACCGCTACAGCCAGAAAAGTAAACGAATAAATTTTGATAAACAGATCAAAAGATCCTATGATACCGGTTAAACTCAGGATGATCAAAACCGTTGTAAAAACCCTGAACTGTATTTCCCTTAAAAAATTAGAGAATACTGATTTTTTAAGTTGCCATGCAAAAGCTTCTAAAATAGCAAAAAGGGTAAGGCCTAACCCAAATGGAAAAATGTAAAAGTAATATTTGATAAAGTCAGGCGAATTGGTTCCGTATTTTCTGATCACCAGGTCTTTACATAAAATGCCGGCGATAATAACCAGGCAAAAACCAACCAGCGAAAAAAGCAATGCCCAGGTTACCTGGTCATTTTTCTTTTTGGGAAGATTATCCTGGTAATAAGGATAAAATTTATACACATAAGCTACCATACCCAGGTTGGCAAAGGAGTACATAATATTGGCAACAGCCATAAAAATTCCTGTTAATCCATATTCGGCCTGTGTAAAACCACCTTCCCTTGTAAATAAATAAGTATTGAAAAACCCAATAGCAAAGCCAATATACACCACCATTGAAGAAATAATACTTTGCTTGCGTATTTGCGACATTACTTAGTTTACTGCTAAATTACTGTACCTTTTTTGTATTGATGTAGAAATTCAGATCAACAGAAAATGAGTTATCGCCTTCGGGATATAAACTAAGTGTTTTCCATTGCTCCGTAGGTTTAATCCATTGCTCCGTTTTAAACTTTATTTTTAAAGGCAGGTTAAACCCTTTTACGCAATTGGTATACCGGTAAGAGAGTTTGTAACCTGCAATCTTATATTCCAGCACCGGAATTTGAATGGTCCTTAAATACTGATCAAATACTTTACTGAAATCAATCCTGCTTTGTTTGCTGATATAATCCTCAACCTGTTTGGTTGTAACCGTCTGGTGATAAAATACTTTATTGAGCCCCCTTAAGATCTGCCTGAATTTTTCATCATCATTGATCACCTGTCGTATGCTATGCAACATGTTTCCACTCTTGGGGTACATATCACCACTGCCTTCCTGGTTTACATGGTACGTTCCAATGATCGGGATATCATTTTGAATACCTTTTCTTGTCCCGATGCAATAAGCATTCCCGGCCTCTTTACCATACCAGTAATCAGTAAATAAGGTTTCGCTGTAATTGGTAAAGCCTTCATGAACCCACATATCCGCAATATCCTTAGTAGTTATATTATTGGCAAACCATTCATGCCCACTCTCATGTATAATTATAAAATCCCATTTCAAGCCCCAGCCGGTTCCCGAAAGATCAGTACCTAAATAACCATTTTGATATTTATTGCCATAAGCCGTTGCACTTTGGTGTTCCATTCCCAAATGGGGCGCATCAACCAATTTATAACCATCTTTATAAAAAGGGTATGGGCCAAACCAATGTTCAAATGCTTTCATCATACGGGGTGCATCTTTAAATTGTTCTTTGGCTTTTTCCAGGTTATAATCCAATACCCAATAATCCATATCCAGCTTACCCTGTCCGAACGGGTCATCCGGGCGGGCTTTTTCCCCTTCATAAACTTCACTAAAATGAGTGTATTTACCAATGTATGGAATAATGTTATAATTATTGATAGGGTTTACAACTGCCCAGTCATAAGTAGCTGTTCCATCACCATTATTTATTTTACCCCTATATCGTCCATTACCCACACACCATAAGGTATCAGGTATGGTAATATGCATCTCTGCACTATCCGGCTCATCGCTTTGATGATCTTTGCAGGGATACCAAACACTGGCCCCCAAACCCTGACAGGCAATACTTACCCAGGGATTATTGTTTTTATCTTTTTTCCAGATGAGGCCGCCATCCCAGGGTGGGCGAACAGCTGCACGTGGTTTGCCATGGTAATAAATAAAAAAATAATGAATGCCATTCGTCTGAAGCGTATCATGCAGTTCTATTAAATAAGCATTGCCGTCTTTAACAATATCTTTATTTCTTACTTTAAACTTTGTAGTGTTACCAAATCTACCGGTACCATAATCTACATTGGAGCGTACAAAAATGCTGTCGATCACCAACGGCTCCTGTAAATCAATTTGAAATTTTAATCCTTTTTTTAAAGATTTAATTTGAATAACATTTTTCCCGCTTATGGTGCTGTCCTCAATATTAAACTTCACATGCAGGTCATACTTTAATACATTCCACCAATCTCTTGAAGGCCCGTATGCGCCCCGTAAGGTATCAGCCTTTGTAAAAGCTTTAAGTGGTTTAAGTGGCTGGGCTTTTGAAAAATTAAAAATGAAGACTGCAAAATTAATAATTAAGCATGCTTTTGTTATTTGTTTCATAGCAATTTGTATATAAATGCTAATTTAGTTTTTTTATGCCACTTACATACAAATATTCAAAGCCATTCATCATTTTCCTTAGTGCCTTCCTGCCTTTGTGTGTGGTTATTTTTTCTTCCTGTAAAACCCATCTTCATCCCGGTAAAAAAATATTCCGATATAATGAGAGTAGTGGCCTGGCTTCATTAGATCCGGCCTTTGCAAAAAACAAACAGGTAATGTGGGCAACGCATCAATTATACAATACGTTAATAGAAATTGACAGCAATATGCGGATGCAGCCATCACTGGCAAAACATTGGCAAATTTCGGATGATAACCTGACCTTTACTTTCTATTTAAGAAATGATGTATTCTTTACTGATGATGATTGTTTTAAAAATGGTAAAGGCAGGCAACTCACTGCCCGGGATGTGAAATACAGTTTTAACCGGATCATTGATAAAAATACCGCCAGCCCCGGAGCATGGATATTTAATACAAGGGTAGATCCTGAACATGGATTTATGGCAATTGATGATACTACTTTTCAGTTAAAGCTTATACGGCCTTTTCAATCCATACTTGGTATCTTAAGTATGCAGTATTGTTCCATTATTCCGCAGGAAGCTGTAGAGAAATATAAAACTGATTTTCGAAGACATCCCGTTGGCAGCGGGCCCTTTTGTTTTGTTGCCTGGGAAGAAGGGCAGGCCCTCATTTTAAAAAAGAATGAAAATTATTTTGAAAAAGATGCTGAAGGTAAATCCTTGCCATATATAGATGGTATTAAAGTATCTTTTTACGACAGTAAAGCAACAGAGTTTTTAGAGTTTCAGCAAAACCGGCTCGACTTTATTGATGATATTGATCCTTCTTTTAAAGATGAAGTATTAACAAAAACGGGAAATCTTAAAAAAACATGGCAGGACAAAATTGAATTACATAAACATCCTTACCTCAATATTGAATACCTGGGTATTTTGGTCGATAGTTCAAGTGAATTAGTGAAGAACTCCCCATTGCGTTTGCAAAAAATACGGCAGGCGATCAATTATGGATTCAACCGGAAAAAAATGATGCTGTATCTGCGTAACAGCATCGGTATTGCTGCCGAGAGTGGGTTTGTGCCGGCAGGGCTTCCCTCTTTTGATTCGGTTGCTGTACAGGGATATCATTATGATGTTGCCAAAGCAAAACAATTATTGGCAGAAGCAGGATATCCCGGGGGAAAAAACTTACCGGAGATCAAATTATTAACGATACCCATTTATGGCGACCTGGGAACTTATATTGCCAATGAACTTTTACAGACAGGTATAAAAGTGCAGGTAGAAGTGATCCAGAAAAGTTTGTTGATGGAACAGACTTCTAAATCACAGGCTGCTTTTTTCAGGGGCAGCTGGATCGCCGATTACCCCGATGCTGAAAACTACCTGGGTGTATTTTATGGAAAGAACCCGGCACCCCCCAATTATACCCGGTATAAAAATCCAGAATTTGATCTCTTATATGAAAAGGCGTTATCAGAAAAAAAAGATTCAATCAGGTATAGACTCTTTCAGCAAATGGATCGTATAGTAATCAGAGATGCTCCTGTTGTGCCGCTTTGGTATGATATGGCTATTCACCTTGTTCATAAAAATATCATTAATTTCTACCCCAACAGTTTAAACCTGCTGGAACTGAGAAGGATAAAAAAATTATAATGCCTTTAAAAATAGAAATAAACATTGTGTGTATAAAAACATTTAATTATGAAATCATTTAATAAATTAAGGGCAATTACCGGGCTTGCGCTGTTCATTTTTATTGGTATTGCTGCAGTTAAGCAACCTCAACATGATACATTTAAAAATTTACAGGTACTTCCCAAAAACATAACGGAAGATTCGCTGGTTAAAATAATGGATGGCTTTTCAGTAAGCCTGGGCGTTGATTGTAAATACTGCCATGTGCAGGATAAAAAGGCAGATTCACTTATTTTCGATAAAGATGATAAACCGGAAAAAGAAATCGCCCGTAAAATGATCAGGATGACGATGGATATCAACAAAAATTATTTCCAATACAATGAAGAAGTAACAGTAGAACAGGTACAGGCAATTAACTGCTTTACCTGTCACAGGGGAGAGCCAAGGCCGGATGAAAAAAAGGGAACTAAAAATTAGTCCCTTATTCTATCATTGTAAAGCAGGAGGCATCTGCCTGTAAGATGCACAGATGCCAATATTCTTAATTTTTTTTCAGTTTACTTTTAAAAACCTTTTCAAATTTTTCAACTTTGGGCCTTATTACAAACTGACAATAACCCTGGCTGCCATTATTCCGGTAATAATTCTGGTGCTCTGCTTCAGCCGGATAAAATATGTTGAACGGTTCTAATGTTGTTACAATAGGATTGCTGAATGCCCCGCTTTTATCAAGGTCTGCTTTATACCTGGCTGTTTTTAATCTTTGCTCTTCAGTATGATAAAAAACAACGCTGCGGTATTGAGGACCTGCATCAGCACCCTGGCGGTTTAAGGTTGTTGGGTCATGCGTTTGCCAAAAAATTTCCAGCAATTCATCAAAACTGATCTTGGCCGGGTCGTACATGATATTTAAACACTCTGCATGGCCGGTTGTTTTGCTGCAAACCTGCTCATACGTAGGGTAAGCCACGGTACCACCACTGTAACCGCTGGTAACTTTTTCAACGCCATCCAATTGCTGAAAAATGGCTTCGGTACACCAGAAGCAACCGGTACCGAAAGTTGCCGTATCTAATTTTGCATTTGTAGTTGACATCACTTTATTATCTTTTTTTGTCTTTTCTGAATTGTCTTTTTGTGCACAGGAGCTTGATCCAATAAAACTGACAACCGAAATGAATAAAACTTTTAACATAGCTTGATTTTTTTCATATACTTACGTAAAGGTAATTGGCATAGATTGTTTAACCATTTTTTGCAACAAAAGTTTAACAATCACAAATTGATTTTAATGAGTTGGCAAAACAAAAATAATCAGTAAGTATAAGTGTATTTGTCGTTAACCTGACAGATTACAAGATTGATCCGGGATGTTATATAATTTTCATGAAAGAGATACGCTGATATTTTTTAACAAAATAACCGAAATTAGCAGTTTTAAAATACGACATATTGAAAATTTTTCCGGAATCGGCATTAATACAATTAGAATATGAAAAGGTTAAAACCCTGTTAGCATTGCATTGCCGGACCGAATATGCAATATACAAAGCTGAACAGCTTCGTATTCACACCAAAAAAGAATTTATTACAACTGAACTGCAACAGGCCAATGAGTTTAAATTATTGTTGCTTGGCAGCCAGCATTTCCCAAATGAGTTTACCCCTAATTTAAGCAAGGAGTTAAAACTTACTGGCATACCCGGTGCGGTGCTGAGCGGAGATCAGTTCCTGCTCATCAGAAGGCTGGCAGAAAATACCCATAATATTTTTCGTTGGTTTGATCAGGATCGGCGGCTGGCATATCCTTCCATGACAAAAGTGATACAGGATTCATATTATGAGAAACTGATCATTAAATTTATTGATGAAATTCTTGATGAAACCGGTCTGGTAAAAGACAGTGCCAGTGAAGCGTTGGGAACAATCAGATTGAATTTGTACCGTAAACGGAATGAACTGCGGAAGGTATTTGACAGGATCGTAAGTAAATTAAACAAACAGGGTTACCTGGCCGATATTGAAGAAAGTTTTTTAAACGGCAGGAGGGTACTGGCAGTTTTTGCTGAACAAAAGCGTATGATCAAAGGCATATTGCATGGCGAAAGCGACAGCCGCAGAACAACTTTTATTGAGCCTGAGGAAACCACTGAACTTAACAATGCCATTTTCTCGTTTGAAAATGAAGAACGTAAAGAAGTGTATAGAATACTCCGCAAGCTTACCGGGGATTTAAGTATGTATGCCGGACTGCTGAAAAATTATCTTGCCATTGCCGGCGAATTTGATTTTATAAGGGCCAAAGCAAAATTCGCAGTGGAGTATAACGGCAATTACCCGGTTGTGCTGGATAAAGCTCATGTGCAGCTTATTCAGGCTTATCATCCCCTGTTGTACCTCTACAACAGGACAAACAAAAAGCCGACTATACCTGTAGATCTTTCATTAAATGATAAGCAAAGAATATTGGTTATAAGCGGACCAAATGCAGGTGGAAAAACGGTTACTTTAAAAACCGTTGGGCTTTTGCAACTGATGCTGCAAAGCGGTTTGCTGGTGCCTGTTCATCCGGATAGTGAAATGGGGATTTTCAAGCAGCTCATGATTCATATTGGTGATACCCAAAGCCTCGAATTTGAACTGAGCACCTATTCATCTCACTTAAAAAACATGAAGCATTTTATGGAAAATGCCAATGGCAAAACCTTGTTTTTTATTGATGAATAGGTAGCGGTAGTGACCCTAATCTTGGCGGGGCCTTTGCTGAAGTAATTATGGAAGAATTGGCCATCAAACACAGTTTTGGTATTGTAACAACCCATTACCTTAATTTAAAGGTTATGGCCAATAAGGTAGCCGGCATCATGAATGGTGCTATGCAGTTTGATGAAAAGAACCTGTTGCCCATGTATAAACTGGTAGTGGGTAAACCGGGCAGTTCGTATACTTTTTCTATTGCAGATAGGATAGGCCTGGAAAAAAGGTTGATAGAAAAAGCCAGGAAATTAGTGGATGATGATCATTTTACCCTTGATAAATTACTTAACCGTACTGAACAGGATCTGCAGCATATTGACAAAGAGAAGTTACAATTAAAGGTATTGTTAAAAGAGAATGAGTTTTTGAAAAAAGAAATGCTGCAGGTCTTGGATAAAGAACAACATTTGCAGGACGTTGAAAAACTGCATTTACAAAACAAGATTGCCAACGAAAAACTGGTTTACCTGAAAGACATGGAAAGAAGGTTAAAAGCCATGGTAATGGAATGGCGAAGAACCGAGGATAAGGATAAAGTGGTAAAAATGATTCATGCGCTTCTTTTTAATCAGAAAGAAAAAATTACTACAGAGAAACATCAGAAAAAAATGAATGAAAAGTTTGAAGAAGTGGGTGGAGAAATTAAAATAGGGCTAAAAGTAAGGATGAAACAGAACCGGCAGGTAGGTATTGTAAAAGAAATTCGTGGTAAAAAAGCGATACTACAGGTTGGCGTAATGCCCATCACTGTTGAGTTAAAGGACCTTGTGGTGGTAAAAGACAAAGATCAGCAACAAATAGTTTTGTAAAACTTTTGGGTTGAAATATTTCAAACCGTATTTTTGCCGCGGAGAGCTGGCAGAGTGGTCGAACGCGGCGGTCTTGAAAACCGTTGACTGTAACAGGTCCGGGGGTTCGAATCCCTCGCTCTCCGCCAAAATCAATATTAATTTTATTAAAAGCTTGCAAACGCAATGTTTGCAGGCTTTTAATATTTACGGGGGGGGGTAACAAAACTTACACCGAATAACAAAAAAAAGCAGAATTATTCAGTGAGTTCTCCACTTTAAAAATATTGTGCCGTCTGTAGCGGTTAAAGGAAAGAAAAAACAGCCATGTTGCAGTTCAAAGAAATATTTTCATTAAAAAAGCTGATCAGCAAAGCCGGAAAAAATTACATTTTTGAAGCAGGTAAATTAATTGGTGGCCATATAAATCAGGAACCAGGTGAAATGAAGGAAACCCAAACCGATATTTATATTCCTGGAGCCCGTGAAATTGAAAACAGTATTACGGTAAATATACCAGCCGGGTTTACCATAAATGATTTGCAGGAACTGAATATGAATATTAATAACAGCAGTGGCAATTTTATCAGCAAAGCAACCATTACTGATAATTCCCTTTTAATAACAACATAAAAATTTTATAAGAATAACTTCGATAAAAAGGAATACAGACAAAACTATATTACTTTTCTGGAACCTGCCTATAAATTGAGCCAGGCAAAGGTTGTGCTAAAGAAAAAATAACCTGCATCGTTGATTTGATGTAATGACATTCCCATTTATACCTGTTTTGTAAAATGCCCGACAATTGCCGGGCATTTTCTTTTATACTGCGCCTGAAATGTAAAATAACCGACAGCGGTTCCTTTGGCAGAGTGATTACTTTGTGAAAAATTAAAAAGTCATGAAACAGTTTACAAAAACTCCAAAAACATTGAAAGCAATTTCTTATTACCGGAATGCAAAAACAAATAAATTGACCATCATCTTAAAATTTTGTTTTGCATTATTTTTACTGTTTACGGTTTTTACAAACAGTTACGCACAAAATAACACAGGCAAATATTTTAACAACCTGAATGATAAAGGGGTGATATTGGACGGTTATGATGCGGTTGCCTTTTTTACCGATAACAAACCTGTTCAGGGTGATGAGAAATTTCAATTCACATACCAGGATGCAATCTATTATTTTGCTTCGGCTGAACACCTTGAACTGTTTAAAACCAACCCGGAAAAGTATAAACCACAGTTTGGCGGATGGTGTGCTTATGCTGTATCCCTGGGCCGTATAGCGCCTATCATTATCAATACATTTTCTATTGTGGATGGCCGCCTGGTCATTCAGCATAACGAAAGGGCAGTAAAAGGCTGGAATAAAGATGTTGCCGGTAATTTGGTTAAAGCAGATAAATACTGGCCGGCCGTTTCTTCAAAAAACGGGAAACAAATTACAACTGATGAGGAAAAAGGATTCTTAAACAATGTTGATAAAGACGGGTTGACCTTACAGGGTTATGATGCAGTAGCCTATTTTACCGATAACAAAGCCGTAATGGGAAATGAAAAATTCAGTGCCCGTTATAATGGCGCTACCTATTGGTTTTCTTCCGAAAAAAATGCCGGAATGTTTAAAGACCATCCTGAAATGTTTGCACCGCAGTATGGCGCCTATTGCGGTTATGCCATGAGCATCAATAAACTTCGCCCCATAAATCCTGAAATTTTTGACGTGATCGATGGCCGCCTCATTCTGCAACACAGTAAAGATGCATATGATAAATTCCACGACGGGTTAGCAGATAATATTGTAAAAGCAGATAATTTCTGGCCCAAAAAAATAAAAAAGAATGCCGGCAAAAAAGTTGGGTTTGACGAACCGGCTAAATAATTCATCATTCATAACTCATAATTAAAAAAGTATAGCCATGAAATTTTTAAAAAACCATTTTTCATTATTATTGATAGCAATAGTGATATTTTCCTTCTCTGCAAAAGCACAGGTGCTTTCAACTAAGAACATCTCTTTGGATGCAGCCAAAAAAATAGTAGCCGAAGCGGTTGCTTATGCAAAAGCAAACAATGCCCCGGGTGGTGCCATAGCAGTTGTTGATGCAGGAGGCAACCTGGTTTACCTCGAGCGGCTTGATAATACTTTTGCAGCCGCATCAGAAGTTGCAACAAAAAAAGCAAATACTTCTGCTTTATTTAAAGCCCCTTCTTCTAAACTTGAAAATTCTATTAATGGCGGCAGGCAGGCATTAATTACCGTAGGACATACATTTTTGCAGGGAGGTATTCCCATCATCTACCAGGGCCAGGTGATTGGCGCAATTGGCGTAAGCGGAAGTGCCAGTGCACAACAGGATGAAGATATGGCTAATGCGGGTGCGAAGACTAAGATCGATTAATAGCCCCCTATATCTCCCCCAAGGGGGAGGAAATGTTGAAGATTGAAGCGAAGATTGCAACCTGATAAAGTAGCACTGGCTATTTTATAGATGAAGAAAGAAATAATGGCGATTTGGAAGATGTGGTGCCTGGATATGTTAAATGTACCGCCTCCTCTCTTTTGGAGAGGAGGATGGGAGGTGAGGCCAGATGAGTAAAATAGAAAAAGTACAAGTGAGTGACACAACGATGATGCCATGGAAAACGAATGTTGGTAATTAAAAATAAGAAATTATGATAAAGATATATTCCGTTCTAAAAATTTATATGATCTTCCTGGTGGTATTATTCTTCACCCTGCTTTCTTATAGATTATTTGCACAGGAAACAAGACAGTTATCAGTTGATAAACCGCAGGCCATTGCAGATTTACGAACCGCTGAAGGTGCAGCTTTAGTAAATGCCAAATGGTTTGTACAGGAAGCTCATATAAGAGACATCGATTTTAAAGCTCCCGGCCCCGGAACAAATGGCGACCTATTGTTTTTATATCCAACTGGGGCTGCTGTAAAAACTCACACCATTCATCCACAGATTGATGCTGCTGATTTTGATAAAGGGTTTAAATCCATTCAGCCAACTGAACTCGAACTGCGTCAGGGAACGGGTTTGGTATCTTATGTGTGGTATAAAGTTGATGTAACAATTCCTGCAGTCATCGGTAAATTAAATACAACCGGAACTACCGCTGTATTTGAAATTACTGTTGATGATTATAGCGAGATATGGGTGAATGGAAAACAGGCCCAGGGCTTTGGGCAGAGTGGTAATGGTTTGGTGGCTGGTTTCAATACAAGAAACCGGGTGATATTGACGAATAATGCAAAAGCAGGCGAACATTTTTCAATCTCCATATTAGGGATCAACGGGCCAATGGGTAAGATACCCGATAATTATATCTGGGTGCGCAATGCCGTAATTGATTTTTATAAAGAGCTGCCGGCAAATAAAGACTGGAAAGATATTGGTAAGATATATACCATTGATGAAAAATTAAATACCATCATAACTCCGGGTACTAAGATTGAAAAAATTGCCGACGGGTTTTCATTTACCGAAGGGCCGGTGTGGCATCCCGATGGTTATTTGTTATTCAGCGACCCAAATACAAATAGTATTTACCGCTACAATCCGGCAAATCACAACGTAACTATTTATATGAGCCATAGTGGTTATACCGGTGCTGATATCGGAGAATATGGTCAGCCGGGAAGTAATGGTTTAAGCATTGATAAGGAAGGAAGGTTGATTGCAGATCAGCATGGAAACAGGAGAGTAGTTCGATATGAAAAGAAAGGACCGTTAACTGTTTTGGCAGATAAGATAGATGGGAAACGTTTCAACAGTCCCAATGATGTGCTTTTGAAAAGTGACGGTACCATTTATTTTACTGACCCGCCTTATGGGTTACCCAGCTTTTTTAATGATGCCAGGAAGGAACTGAATTATTCCGGCGTGTTCATGATAAAGAATGGAAAAGTATCAGTCGTATCTAAAGATCTCGGAGGACCAAATGGTCTGGCTTTCTCCCCGGATGAAAAATATTTTTATGTTACTAACTGGGATATCAGGGACATACATCACACCAAAACCTTATGGCGTTATGAAGTACAGCCCGATGGCACTTTAAAGAACGGTAAAATTTTATTTGATTGGAATATCACAGAAGATGATGAGGCATTAGACGGAATGAAAGTTGATAAGGAAGGAAATCTTTTTGTATCTGCCCCGGGAGGATTATGGATATTAAGTGCAGAAGGAAAATTGCTGGGTAAAATCGTAACACCCGAGCGTCCGGCCAACATGGCCTGGGGTGATGCGGATGGCAAAACATTATACATGACCGCACATAGCAGCCTTTATAAATTAAGGGTGAATACAGGAGGAAAATTCAGCTGGCAATAAACTATAATCACTTTAAAAAATAAAGTTAATATCATGAAATTGATTAAAAAAGCAGGGTTTCTTTTATCAGTTGCCTTGATAGGCCTCACAACATGTGCCCTGGCACAGGACAAAAACAAATTTTTATTTGCTACCGGCATTGGGCTTATCAAATCCCCCGGAAAACTAAGTAATGTACTTCATCCCTCCGTTGCTTTCAACTCAGGTCTTGAGTACACAGGCAAAAGCAATTGGTTTGCACAGGTTACACTTGACTTTAACAGTTTAAAGTATGATCAGAGGCGACTGGATGAAAATTCACCTTACTTATTTCAAAGAACCAGCAGTTCTTTGATCATGGGAGCAATTAGTGGTGGCCACAATTTTTATTTCGGCCATAACAAATGGCTTGTATCGCCTTATATTGGTGGCGGGTATCTTAATATTGGCGAGCCAAGGCTTGTGTTTAAAGAGAACAATATATTCAGGCAGGAAGTTAGGCATAAAGGAGGCATTTTTGGTAAAGCAGGAACCAGACTGGGATATAAGACCAAAATTAAATTCCTGCAAACCATCTACCTTGATGCTTCCTGGTGGGAATCTCCCGTGAAAATACAAGGAGCAAGATTGCAGGGGGCTTCTTTTTTTATAGGAACAAGAATGAGCATGTAATAAACAAAATTTAATAGTAAGAATTTTATGAAAAAAAACATTTCTTTGATTGCGATTATTTTTATTGTTGTATTTGCAGCCTGTAAAAAGAATAAAACGCCTTCGGTCATTTTAAATGAAATGGCTGACAGTACTGCTATACCA
Source organism: Chitinophagaceae bacterium (assembly GCA_031413755.1). Taxonomy (GTDB): domain Bacteria; phylum Bacteroidota; class Bacteroidia; order Chitinophagales; family Chitinophagaceae; genus Ferruginibacter. The sequence continues at coordinate 38,515 of JANOFR010000085.1, read as the reverse complement.
CAGCGGGTTGGCACTTTTAATAATGGACCTTATGGCAGTGTCAGGGGTGAAGCTAAAATAATTTTAACCGGTGCCATGTACGACCTGAAGTTAATGAATTTCAATAGCAGCAACGGCCCGGATTTACGAGTTTACCTGTCAAAAGAAATGATGCCGTTAACTTTTATTGACCTTGGGCCTTTAAAAGCTACTGGCGGTAACCAGATCTATCAAATAAATGGGATGCCTGATTTTACGCAATATAAGTATGCGCTGATACACTGCAGGCAGTTCAACCATTTGTTTGGTTGGGCGTTACTTCAATAATCATTAAATTCATAATTATGATAAATAAAACAGCAATTGTAACTGGTGCTTCCGGAAACATGGGACAGGCCGTTATAAAAAGATTTTTAGCAGAAGGCTATCAAGTGGTGGGTACCTTGGTACCCAACGACCCTGTTCCTTTTGATGTGAATGATACCAAACTGGAAAAGGTGATCGTTGACCTGATGGATGAAGCCGATTCTGCAAAATTTGTACAGAATGTGATTGCTAAATACGGAACTGTTGATGCGGTCGTACTCACAGTAGGAGGTTTTGCAATGGGTAAAATTGCCGATACCAAAACTGCAGATATAAATAAACAGTACAAACTGAATTTTGAAACAGCTTATAATGTGGCCCGTCCTTCCTTTGTGCAGATGATGCATCAGGGCAACGGAAGAATTTTTATTATTGGTTCAAAGCCCGGGCTGAGTGCGAAAGATGGAAAAGGAATGGTGGCTTATGGATTGGGTAAATCACTCATCTTCCGCCTTGCAGAATTAATGAATGATGAAGCCAAAGGACATAATGTGGTGACCAGTGTGGTCGTACCCAGCACCATCGACACACCGCAAAACCGTAAGTCGATGCCTGATGCAAAATTCGATAACTGGGTAAATGCCGAAGCCATTGCAGATACCATTTACTTTTATTGCACTGAAGCTGCGTCGGCCCTGAGAGAGCCTTTGATAAAGCTGTATAACAATGCGTAAAGATGTTTTTAATAGTTGGTTTGATTAAAGGTAAGATGCTGCATGAAGATTCTGTGCAGCATTTTTTTATAAGTGGATTATGGAATGGATTATAAGCCATTATAATGCAGACCTGATCATTGATAATAATGAATTCTATGCTGCTACTCATACGTAATAAATATTTCATTACTTTCTTTCTTTTATACATCACGGCCTTAGTGGTATTGACGCTTGTATTTCATCAACCTTTTATAGACATAGTGACGCCGGTTCTTTTCTTCGGCATTTTATTTTCTTTTATTGCCTGGTTACTGGTTAGAAACTCCATTCCATTATTTCCTGATAAACTGTTTTTTAAAGGCGAAGCGTTTGTAATTACTGGCCTGGTATTATTTTTCACCTGGTATGTAACTTTCGGTTCTTCTTTTATCAATAAGTTGATCCCGCAAACGGTCATTGCGGATGGGTGGAAATATGCCATTATCATCCTGGTAAAAAAGTTGATTGTATTTGTGATTGTCCCTTTTCTGGTCTATAAAACAGCCGGATTTTCACTAAAGGATTTCGGACTAAGTACAGATCTGAAAAATCTGTTCAATAAAAAAATAATCCTTGTTTTCGTAATTTTATCACTGGTGATACTACTGTTCCAGTATTTCCTCAGCGGGGGTGCCAAACCCCTGCGTGATGGACTGTTCAGCATATACCAGTTGCTGGCTGGTTTACCCCTTTTATTCGGTTGGCTGTTCATTGAAGTGGGATTGGTAGAGGAATTTTTCTTCCGGGCAGTCCTGCAGTCAAGGATTGCTGTGTTGCGTAAATCTCCTGTTGCAGGCATCGTCATCAGTGGATTAATCTTTGGCCTCGCACATGCACCGGGCCTTTTCCTGCGTGGTGCAGAAAGTGAAGGCATCAGTGAACAAATGCCTTTCATTTTTTGGGCTGCTTTTACTATTTCAGCCATGTCAGTTGCAGGAATATTCCTGGGTATTATCTGGCAACGTACAAAAAATCTTTACCTGGTTATGGCCCTGCATGCCATGGTTGACCTGCTGCCAAATTTTTCAGAATTTATCCTTACCTGGCATTTATAAATTCGAATTACTGCTGGCACTAAAAGATACTTTTACAATCAGTTTTCCGACTGTTTTAAGCGAATGCCAAAATAAATTTTTCTACCCGGATTATTCAATTTTTGCTGCCTCATATTTTCCCAACATACTGTGAGATTCCCAATAAATTGGGAAATTAAATTTTGGGAATCAGAATTTTACAAATTTTCACTATCTCCTGTAACCCTTTACTGTACTGCATTACAACTCCATAAAATAAACCTAAAATATTCTGGCATCCCGTTTGGCTATAAAGATTATGCCAAATAAAAAAAATACAATGAATAAAGTCACCGATAAAAAAAGTTTTTCAGAAATGGTATTACATGGATCCGGGTTAAAGATCGTAAAGTTTTATACCGATTGGAGCGGGCCCTGCCAGATGATGCTTCCCATTTATGATGAATTAGCCAGTAAATACAACAGTGTGGCAGGCTTTTACCAGGTAGATGTGGAAGAAGCCCCTTTGTTAAAGAAAGAATTAGGTGTAACTGATATGCCAACGATATTATTTTATAAAAATGGTGTTGTGGTCGATTTCGTAAACGGACTGATCTCCAAAAATTCCCTGATCGCAAAACTGGAAAATGTTTTAAATAATAAAAAATCATCTAATTAATATTCTTAAATCTAAAACTAAAGATCATGTACACTGAAATTAAGTACCTGTATTTAAAGCAACATTCACTAACTGCAGGTTTAACTGATGCCCAGATAATGGAAATGACAAATTCAGTAAAAGTAAAAAATGTAAAGAAAGGTGAAAGTATTTACATGGAAGATGGCTTTGAAAGCCGTATCTATCTGTTGGTTAAAGGAAAAGTAAAAATCTCTGAAGTAGATGACCGTGGCGATGAATTAATTAAAGAGATATTGACTGCAACAGAAATGTTTGGAGATCTGAGCCTTGACAGCAGCATATCTGATGATGAGTTTGCAGAAGCATTGACGGAGAATACCGTGATCTGCTCGTTCCGGTCTGTTGAATTTAAGCTGTTAATGCAAACCAATGTGGTATTGGCCATGAATTTCATTCAGCAGGTGAGTATTAAGCTTAGAAGACTGGAAAACCGCCATTCTAACCTTGTATTCAAAGATGCTAAAAGCCGCCTGATCAGCTTTTTCAGGGATTGGGCAAATCGGGAAGGCAGCCGGGAAGGTGATAAAATTAAGCTGAACAATTATTTAACACATAATGATATAGCCGGTATCATATCTACATCCAGGCAAAGTGTTACCACTTTATTGAATGAATTGAAAGATGGAGGTATTTTATTCTATGACCGTAAGCATATTGAATTCAGCTACAGGCAAATGGTTAATTGAGTGCTGCTGTAAAACAACCGACATGGATTCAGGTATTTTAAAAATAATTTTATTGCCTGGTGTATTACTAAAATAATTTTAATAATAAAAATAACTGCAATGCCATCTATTAGTTTTTGTTTCAGGATACACCAGCCTTACCAGTTTAACCGGTATGCATTTACTGATATAGGAATGCAGCATACATATGAAGATAAAGCTGCCATGTCTGTTATCATGAATAACCTCGCTGATACCTGTTATTTACCGGCTAATAAAATATTATGGGATCAGATTAAACATACAAAAGGTAAATTCCGGTTTGCCTTTTCAATCAGCGGCACTACGCTGGAACTGTTTCAGCAATTCAGGCCCGATCTGATCAATTCATTCAGGCAGCTCATTGAAACCGGCAGTGTTGAAATAGTAGGAGAAACTTACTATAATTCCTTAAGCTGGTTACATTCAAAAAACGAATTTAACCGACAGGTAAAAAAACATGAAGAACTGGTTAACCGGTTATTTGGAACAGAGCCTATGATCTTTTGCAATACCGAATTGATCTATAACAACGAACTGGCTAACCATATTGCTGCCCTGGGTTACTCCGGAATAATTGCTGAAGGAAAAGATACCATTTTAAATGGCAGGTCACCCAATCAAACATATGCAGCACCCGACAATGGCGACTTTGGCATCATGCTTCGCAATGCTGAATTAAGTAATGATATTGCCGGTTGGATTGGTAAGGCTAAAGGGAGCCGGTATATACTCACTGCAGAAAAATTTGCTGACCGTGTTTTTCAAAACTATCCACAGGACAGTTGCAGCATCAAGATATTTTTGGATTATGAAACTTTTGGCATCCATAAAACTGCCCAAACCGGAATCTTCAGGTTTTTAGATGAGTTGCCTGCCGCTATTCTTTCAAATAAAAATTATTGTTTCAAAACACCTGCTGAGGTTTTGGATCATTGTTATCCAAAAGCAATTTTTAAGGTACCTGGTACCATATCTCTTGAAAGTAATTCTGATGAAACCGGTGTATGGAATGAACAGGTAATTCAAAACAATATTTTAAAGAAACTGTATAAACTGGAAGACCTGGTTATGGCTGGCGGAGATGAAAAAATGATTAATACCTGGGGCAGGTTACAATCGGTTGATCATTTTTCATTTATACAGGGTTACTTCCGCAGTAAAGGGGAAATATACCAGTTAAAGAACCCTGCCCTGACTGATTGTGAAAGTTATCAGCAGATTGTAAATATAGTAACCGACTTCGAAATTTCACTGATCAAAAATGATCTTGAAAAAAACCGTAACGGGTTCAGTTACCGGTTAAACAGCTTATTATTTTAATAACCATAAAAAACAAAAATGAAACAAAAATTAGAAGGCCAGATTGCCATTGTAACCGGTGCCAGCAGTGGTATAGGTGCAGGTTGTGCCAAAGAAATGGCAAAAGCAGGTGCTACTGTGATTGTAAATTATCCTGTCATTCAGGGTAAAGAAATGGCAGAAAAGGTTGTAGCGGAAATCGCCTCGGCTGGTGGCCGGGCTATGAGTTATAAATGTGATGTGAGCAAAGAAGATGAAGTGAAGCAAATGTTTGCTGATGTGATAAATCAGTTTGGCACGGTTGATATTCTGATCAACAATGCCGGCTTACAAAAGGATGCCCCCTTTACCGAAATGACGCTGGACCAATGGAATTTTGTGCTGGGCGTTAACCTCACCGGACAGTTTCTTTGTGCCAGGGAAGCCATCAAAGAATTTTTGAGAAGAGGCACAAATGGTAAATCAAAATCTGCCGGAAAAATAATTTGTATGAGTAGTGTGCATGAAGTGATCCCCTGGGCAGGACATGCAAATTATGCAGCATCAAAAGGCGGGGTAATGCTGATGATGAAAACCATTGCACAGGAATTTGCGCCTAAGAATATCAGGATAAATTCCATTGCACCCGGTGCCATTGCCACACCCATCAATCATGATGCCTGGGATACTCAGGCACACCTGCAGGAACTGTTAAAGCTGATTCCCCAAAAGAGAGTAGGACAGGTAGAAGATATCGGAAAAGCTGCTGTTTGGTTATGCAGTGATGACAGTGATTATGTGAACGGAACCACTTTATTTGTAGATGGGGGAATGACGCTGTACCCGGGATTTGAGGATAATGGGTAGCCCCCTCCTGAACTTCGTTCGTTCCTTAACAGGAACCCCTCAAGGGGGAGGAAACGGAAGAGATTAACCAGGAGATCGAAGCAACTAACATATAAATCAGCAAGAGGTTTAAAATTATTAAACTGCCAAATTCCAGTTCCCTCTCCTTGGGAGAGGGGTTGGGGTGAGGCCAAAATTATTTTGCAATGAACACAGAACAAAAAAGACTATCAGATCCCAAATGGAAAAAATGGGGACCGTATTTAAGTGAACGGCAGTGGGGCACCGTGAGGGAAGATTACAGTGAGGGTGGAAGTGCCTGGGATTATTTTCCGCATGACCATGCCCGCAGCCGGGTGTACCGCTGGGGCGAAGATGGTATTGCAGGCATCAGCGATGATATGCAGCGAATTTGTTTTGGTATCACTTTATGGAACGGTAAAGATCCGATACTGAAAGAACGCATGTTTGGATTAACAGGTAACGAAGGCAATCACGGTGAAGATGTAAAGGAATTATATTATTACCTGGACAATACGCCTACGCATTCGTACATGAAACATTTGTATAAATATCCCCAGGCAGAATATCCATATGCAGATCTGCTGAATACCAACCGTAACCGCAATAAAAATGAGCAGGAATATGAATTACTGGATACAGGCATCTTTGCTGAAGATAAATATTTTGATGTATTTACAGAGTATGCAAAAAATGATACAGAAGATCTGTTGATACGGGTAACGGTTCATAACCGGGCGGAAGAAGCAGCCGATATTACTTTGTTGCCAACATTATGGTTACGCAACCTGTGGAGTTTTGGATTACTGGATAAGAAGCCCGCAATTTCATTAAAAGAAAATAACAGTGAATTCGGGCTGGCCGAAATTGATCATGCAGATGCAGGAAAGTACCAACTGTATTTTGAAAAACCTGTCCGCACATTATTTACTGAAAATGAAACCAATACTGAAAAACTCTACGGGCAAGCCAACAAAACAGCTTTTGTAAAAGACAGTTTTCATCATGCGGTTATTCATAATGACTATGCTATCCTGGATGGCAAAACGGAAGGCACAAAGTTTGCGCCAATGTATCAGCAAAAAATTCCTGCCCGGTCATCTGTAACTGTTCGACTGCGTTTAAGTAAATACACTTTGGTAACAGCGCCATTTGGAAAAGCATTTGACGATCTGTTTACTTTACGAATTAAAGAAGCAAATGATTTTTATAATGAAATCACCGAAGCAAAAACAGCTGACTTACGCAATATCCAGCGCCAGGCATTTGCAGGAATGCTGTGGAGCAAACAATATTTTAATATTGATATTCCACGCTGGTTGAATGGTGATCCCGGTAACCCGGCCCCACCCGAAAGCAGGAAGAAAGGCCGCAATCACGAATGGCATTCCTTAAATAATGAAGATATAATTTCGATGCCCGACAAATGGGAGTATCCCTGGTATGCTGCATGGGACCTGGCTTTTCATTGTGTACCCATCGGGATGATTGACCCGCAATTTGCAAAAGACCAGCTCATTTTATTTTTACGGGAATGGTATATGCATCCCAACGGGCAGTTACCTGCATACGAGTGGGCATTTGGCGATGTGAACCCGCCGGTGCATGCATGGAGCTGTATGCAGGTATATAAAAATGAAAAAAAAAAACCGGTAAAGGCGATATTGATTTTTTGAAAAAGGTTTTTCAAAAACTGCTCATCAACTTTACCTGGTGGGTAAACCGTAAAGATCACAAAGGCAATAATGTTTTTGAGGGCGGATTTTTAGGCCTTGATAATATTGGCGTGTTCGACAGGAGCAGTGCCATTCCGGGTGCTGGCGTTTTGGAACAGGCCGATGGAACCAGCTGGATGGCCATGTATTGTTTGAACATGCTGGAGATGGCCCTGGAAATTGCACAGGTTGATCATACTTATGAAGATGTTACTACTAAATTTTTTGAACACTTTGTGTATATAGCTGAATCGCTAAACCGCATTGGCGAAAACTGGACCGGCAGCTGGGATGAAGAAGAAGGATTCTTCTACGATGTTTTATCCATGCCGGATGGACGGTACATCCCTTTAAAAGTAAGGAGCCTGGTAGGCTTAAGTACTTTGTTTGCGGTACTGGTTTTAAAAAAGGATATGCTTGAAAAATTAACTGATTTTCATAAACGGTTAAAATGGTTTCAGCGGTATCGTAATAAAAACCAGCAATACCTGGTGATTGAAGAACTGAATGACCATGATGATATCTTGTTATCACTTGTTCCTAAAGCAAGGCTGGAAAAACTGATGAAGGCATTACTGGATGAAAATGAATTCTTATCTCCCGGTGGTATCCGGTCCATTTCGAAAATACATGAGCAGGGCTATAACGTAAACATTGATGGTCAGGATTTTGGTTTGGATTATAAACCGGCTGAAGGAAACACATCTCTTTTTGGCGGCAACAGCAACTGGCGTGGACCAGTATGGATGCCCATGAACTACCTGCTGGTACTGGCTTTACAAACATTGAGTGAATATCATAAAAAGGATTGTATAGTTGAAATGCCAACCGGTTCTGGAAATTTAGTTTGCCTGAAGGATGTTTCCACAAATCTGGCAAAACGACTGGTTTCAATTTTTGAAAAAGATAATATCGGTATGCGCCCGGCAAATGCGGATCATTCCATTTACCAACACGACGAAAATTTTAAAGACCTTATTCTGTTCTATGAATATTTTCACGGTGATACTTCAAGAGGAGTTGGGGCAACTCACCAGACAGGCTGGACGGGAGTTGTTGCAGAACTGATCAACAGGATAAGTAAAACTGAAGTAAATAAAGCTGCCGGTAAAATAGAAGAAATGTTAGCATAATTTTTCACAAAAAAATGTTAAGGGTTAAAGTGAAATAAGGAAAAAATTATTTGGGCCTTTGCAACTTTGCGCCCTTTGCGTGAAACATTAAAAAACAACTCATGTTAAAAAAAGATACAACTCATTTACAAAACTATAACGAAGCTCTCCGGAATGAATGGCTTGAAACCAATGGACTCGGAGGTTGGAGCAGTTCATCCATAATAGGCTGTAACACCCGACGTTACCATGGATTGCTGGTGGCGGCAACTAAACCACCAACAGAAAGAACCGTGTTGCTGTCTAAATTAGATGAAACCATTGTTTCAGGAGCGGAAAGGTTTGAACTGGGTGTAAATGATTATGGAGAAGTGATCAGTCCAGCTGGAAATCAATTCCTGAAATTGTTTACCAGAGAATTATTTCCGCAATGGACCTATGAAATAAATGATATTCAAGTTAGGAAAACCATTGCTATGATTCATGGTGAGAACACAGTTGTGGTTATATATGATGTATTGAAAGCAAAGAAAACTTTCACAATGGAATTATTACCGCTGATGGCAGGAAGATTCTATCACTCCTTACAGCAGGAAGGCCCCCAAATTTACTGGGATGCAGATTTTAAGAACGGGCAGTTTCACAATAAACCCGATGGGTACCTTGATGTATTTATTAATGTACCGGGTTCATCTTACCTGCATGATCCACGTTGGTTCAACAATTTTAATTATGCCGTAGAAAAATACCGGGGGCAGGATTACAAAGAAGATCTTTTTAATCATGGAATATTTTCTGTCAGTTTAAAGAAAGGAGATTCACTTGGCATCATCATATCCACAGAAAATACTGAAAGTAGGGATGCTCATGAATTACTGGCTAAAGAAAGTTTGAGAAGACAATCATTATTAAACGACCAGCCTGATAATGAAACCCTTAGTACATTAATATTAGCTGCCGATCAATTTATAGTTAGAAGAAACATCAAATCAGCAGACTCTTCCAAAGTCCCCTCCACGGGAGGGGATTTAGGGGAGGCGGGAGCTACAGTCATTGCCGGTTATCACTGGTTTACCGATTGGGGCAGGGATACCATGATATCCTTACCCGGACTGTGTTTGAGTACCGGCCGTTTTGAAGATGCGAAAAAGATACTGTCTGCATTTGCTATGTCAGTAAGCAGGGGCATGTTGCCCAACCGTTTCCAGGATAATGGCGAAGAACCGGAATATAATAATGTTGATGGTACACTGTGGTATTTTATTGCAGTGCATAAATATCTGCAGGCAACCAGCTCTCTGAGCCCTGCGGGTGATGTATCATTTGTGATGAAACAAATTCTTCCGGTATTAAAAGACATTATTGATTGGCATCAAAAAGGGACAAGATATAATATTCAAGAAACAGAAGATGGTTTGTTGTATTCCGGTGAAGAAGGGGTTCAACTTACCTGGATGGATGCTAAAGTGGGAGATTGGGTGGTAACGCCAAGGAGGGGAATGGCGGTAGAGATACAGGCGCTTTGGTATAATGTCCAGATTATTTATGCTGATCTTTTAGAAAAAAATAATGAAATAAATGAAGCAAAAATAATTACCGCTAATGCAGCAAAAACTAAAACAAGTTTTCTGCAGCAATTCTGGAATGAGGAAAGTAAATGTTTGTATGATGTTGTAAATGGTGAAGAAAAAGATAAAAGTATCCGCCCCAACCAATTGTTTGCTATAAGCCTGCCGTACCCGGTTATTGATGGCAAACAGGCTAAGGCGGTTTTAAAAATTGTGGAAGAGAAATTATATACACCGGTTGGTTTACGAAGCCTGCCAACCGACGACAGCAGGTATATTGGAATTTATGGAGGTGATGCCTGGAAGAGGGATTCTTCCTATCACCAGGGAACTGTGTGGAGCTGGTTGCTGGGTGCTTATGTGGATGCGGTGATGAAAGTTGAAAGTAAAAAGTCAAAAGCCAAAAAAGTGATCGGTGCTTTTAAGTATCATTTGAATGAAGGATGTATTGGAAGTGTATCTGAGATATTTGATGCCGATGCACCGCATCATCCCCGTGGATGTATAGCCCAGGCATGGGGTGTGGCAGAAGTATTGAGGGTGATGAAAGAATATGAATTGTATTAAAGCAAAATTAAAAAAAATAATTTCAGATAAGTACAAATTATCAATTTAAACCTTTCGTTTTTTATCAACCTTAAAATCAAAAATATCCCAACGGCTGTAATGGCCCGTTGTATCAAGTGTAAGTTTTTCTTTAATGGCAGTATCAAAATTTTCAATGGTACAATACAGGATATCTTCTTTGTCAAATTGTGGCTCCAATAAATATTTTCCCGATGGATCAACAACACAACTGCCGCCATTGAGGATATATTTTTCGGGATCATTTTTAAAATGTTCCGGCAAGCTTAGTGCTGCAGGAATATCCTTTACCTGCATCATCTGTCCTACAGCAATTACAAAGCACCGGCCTTCAAATGCATAATGCCGGCTGGCTACCTGGTGCATCTCATGTACAGTGGGCCAAAGGGCTATATGTATCATCTCATTTTCGTTGTGTAAAACCTGGCGACTTAAAGGCATCCAGTGTTCCCAGCAAATCAATCCTCCCAATTTTCCCCATTGGGTGTTAATTGTTTTTAATCCTGCAGCATCACCATTTCCATAAACCATTTTTTCAGAAAAAGTAGGTACCAGTTTGCGATGATGATTTACAATTTGCCCCTTTTCATCAATAATTACAAAAGCATTATAGATGGTGCCGTTACCAATTCCTTCAACAATTTTTTCATTGATGCCCATGCAGATCATTACGCTCCCTTCTTTTGCAGCATCACAAAGCCGTTTCATCTCTGCTCCATGTACATCAACACTGTTGGTATGCATCAATGCAAACACTTCCTTGGTGGCATCATTATTCCATTGTGCTATTTCGGGGCAATGATCAAGCCAGGCCGGGTAGCCACTGAGCCAGGTTTCACCAAAAACAATTAACTGTGCACCACATTGTACGGCTTCTTTGATTAGTGCAATAGCCTTTTGGGTACTGGCTTCCAGGTTTAAATGAACTGGACGGTGCTGAACAATGGCTATACGTAATGATTTCATCCGGTAAAAGTAGAGTAAAATAAACTATGCAAATGCAATCCAATAAACCCACATTATAAAGCTTAATACAAGCGCTGTCCAGGGATTTATAAAGGCTACCCCAAAGATGATGGCATTACAGATAAGCCCGATGTTTTCACTACGAGTCGTTTGTTTTATTTGCATTGCTGTGATATCCTTAATTAATATATTTTCTTTACGGCTTGCAGCATACCAAAGCAACCGGAAAGCAAGGCTTATCAAAACAAAATAACCGGTATAAAAAATTACTGCAGTCTGTAATGCATCTGATAATAAAAATTCACCCAGGGTTTTCGTGGGAAACGGTACCAGTGCAACCAGCATCAGTAACAATCCGTTTGTTATCATAATGGAATTATCCGATTGCCTGAGCATTTTAAATAACCCGTGATGCCCGATCCAGGCTAATAATACATTGATAAAGCTGATAACATAAGCCAGGCAGATGGGCCATTTGGCAAGCAGCGCCTGCTGCAAACCCTTATTGGTTACATCGCCATGCAGCTCCACACCGATCTCAATGGATAATAAAGTAACAGCAATACAAAATACGCCATCACTGAATGTTTCAATGCGGAGGGTTTCTTTCTCTAACTGTATTTCATTTGTAAGCTCCATGATAAGTAAAATTAGGGATGATGAATTGCAGTATTTGTCGCCGGTAAGACAGAAAGGGCTAAAGCCCTGATAAAAAGTACCCCCGGCTTTAGCCCATATTATTATGCCTGTGGAAAATGTGCTCAAATTAATCTTGATCTATTCGTCGGGTAATTGACATGTTATATTTTTCCAAATGATTCATTTTGTAGTTGAAAAATTAGTTTATGCAAACCCAATACGACATCATCATCATCGGCACCGGAAGCGGCGGCGGCACCATCGCCAAAAAACTGGCCGGCAGCGGAAAAAAGATACTCATCCTTGAAAGGGGAGGATTCATTCCCAAAGAAAAACAAAACTGGGATCCGCATGAAGTGGTAACCCTGGGCCGGTACAGGCCAAAAGAGTACTGGTATGATAAAGAAGATAAATCCTTTCTGCCTTATATTCATTATAATGTAGGCGGCAACAGCAAGATGTATGGAGCCGCATTGTTCCGTTTCAGGGAAAGCGATTTTCAGGAAGTAAAACATTACGGAGGTATATCTCCGGCCTGGCCATTTAGCTATGAAACACTGGCCCCTTATTATGATGTTGCAGAAAAAATGTACCATGCCCATGGTAAAAGGGGAATAGATCCCTCTGAACCACCGGCTTCTTTTGATTATCCATTGCCGCCATTGCCTTATGAATCTTTGATAAAAGACCTGGATGAAAAATTAAGACAGATCGGTCTGCAACCTTTTCCATTGCCCATGGGTGTGAACCTTCCTCAGGACAGTAACAAAAATGTTTCTCCGCTTATTCTTGAAAATTTTGATGGCTTCCCCGATCTCACCGATTCGAAAGCAGATGCACAAACAATGGCTTTAAATCATGCACTGATGTTAAGTAATGTGGAAATGATAACACATGCTTATGTGGAAAAATTAATTACAGACGAAACAGGAACTAAAGTTATAGCTGTAAAGACAATAGTTGAAGGTGAAGAAGTTTTTTTTAGTGCAGATATTTTTATTGTTGCCTGCGGAGCCGTAAACAGCGCAGCCTTGTTTTTACGAAGTGCCAATTATGCTCACCCCAATGGACTTGCCAATTCAAGCGATCAGGTGGGAAGAAATCTAATGCTGCATCACAATGGATGCCTGGTTGCTTTCACCAAAAAGAAAAACGATTGTGTGTTTCAAAAGAGTCTGGGACTTGCTGATTTTTATCATAGTGCCGATGACAGTGAATTGCCTTTGGGAGAAATTCAACTGATGGGACGAAATGATCCGGATACCATTTTATGGATGGCAGAAGATATTTTTCCCGGAAAATCCTATGATGAGTTAAAGGAAATGACAATCGATTTCTGGTTAACGGCCGAAGACCTTCCATCGCCTGATAACCGGGTAACTGTAAAAGAAAATGGTTCAATAAAAGTTGATTACACCAGAACCAATTATACTGCATTTGAAAAACTAAAGGATAAACTGAAACAGGTATTTGAAAAACTGGGAGGAATTGATGAAGATTATAAGGATGTTCATTGGAAAGGGTATGACCTGGATGTAAGTGGGATGAGTCACCAGAACGGCACTTTGCGTTTTGGTACTGATCCTTCAACATCTGTGCTGGACCTGAATTGTAAAACGCATGGCCTGGAGAATGTATATGTGGTTGATGCCAGTTTTTTCCCATCATGCGGTGCATTTAACCCGGCATTGACCATTGCTGCCAATGCGTTGAGGGTAGGGGATCATATCATTAATGACGTATTGATGATCAGGAATGAAAAGAAAAATACCACAGTAATGTCTGCTGTTTAAAAAATAGTTTTCTCTTAGCAGTTGATTTTGGGTTTAGAGGCGAAGGGTTTATCTGTCGTTTTTTTAAAAAAATAATATGGAAGTAATAGCAAAAATAATTACCATTAATGTAAGTCATGCGCTGGAAATTATTTCAGCATTGGTAATTGCTGCTGCATTGATAAAACTTGTAGCCAGTTATTTTCAAACTTTTGTTAAACCAAAAAATGGTTTGTCGGCTATGGATGCAAGAATGGTTTTTGGCAGTTCAGTCGCTGTTTCATTAGAATTATTACTTGGCGCTGATGTGCTGGCAACTGCCGTGTCACCCAGCTGGGATGATATTGGTAAACTGGCTGCCATAGCCATTTTGCGTACGGGATTGAATTATTTCCTGGAAAGGGAATTAAAACATAAAAAAGTTATTGCCTAACGTCGTTCATCCGACAGCAGGCTTTTTCCTTAGTTTATTTATTTGCAGTATGAGAGTAATGCCCATCAGAATATACACAGGTAAAAGTTCCTGGGATCAAATGAAAGCTTCCTATAGAAAGAACCGGAAACACTATCGGCAGGAAGCCCTGGGCCTTTTTATTTTTATGGTATCAGCCTGTTATTTTGGTGCTATGCTGTTCTCAGAAAAAAGTTCATGGTACCATTACATACCAAATGAAATGGCCAGAAATATTATAATGGGATTGATGATGGGATTTACGGCGCTGTTTATATTTTATTCACCTTGGACGGCACCAAGCGGATCCCAGATAAACCCGGCAGTTACTTTAACTTTTTTGCGGCTTGATAAAATGTGCCGCTATGATGCCCTGTTCTTTATCATTTTTCAATTCACCGGAGGTACATTGGCGGTTTATCTGATGCGCCTGGTCATGGGGCATATTTTAACAGATGCACCCATAAATTCTGTTGTAACCATTCCGGGAAAGCCGGGGACAATGTGGGCATTAATAACTGAATTCAGTATTGCATTCATTACTATGTTGATGATACTGTTTACAGGCAATCATGAAAAACTTAAAAAATATACCCGGATTTTTGCAGGATGTTTTGTTTGTGCATGGGTAATATTGGCTGGCCCTGTGTCCGGTTTTGGAATGAACCCTGCAAGAACTTTTGCAAGTGCTTTACCGGCAAATACCTGGACGGCTTTCTGGCTGTATATGGTCATTCCGGTTGCAGGAATGATGACTGCAGCCGAATTGTATCTGCTGATAAAAAAAAAGAAATGGCAAACAAAATTAAGCGTGGTACACCGTCAATATGAAGTTGATAAAAAAAATCAAATAACACATAATGAAACAGGTTTTAAAATTACTGCTGGTTAGTATCAGCATGCTGATATTTACCGGTAACATATTTGCCCAGGTAAATAAAGTAGGTGCCATTGGTATTACGGTAAAAGAAATGAACCGCTCTGTACAATTTTACAGTGAGGTTTTAGGGTTTAAAAAAATATCAGATACTGAATTCAGCGGAGCTGAATACGAAAAGCTGAAAGGAGTTTTTGGTTTAAACATCCGTGTAGTACGTATGCAACTGGGCGATGAATTTATTGAACTGACCGATTTCCTGACAAGCGGGGGAAGATCCATCCCTGAAGACCAGAAAAGTAATGACCTGTTCTTTCAGCATATTGCGATCGTTGTAAGTGACATGGATAAAGCCTTTCATCAGCTAAAGAAATTTAATGTGGAGTATGTTTCAACTGCGCCGCAAACCCTGCCTGCCAGCAATATTGCTGCAGCAGGTATCAAAGCATTTTATTTTCATGATGTGGATGAGCATAACCTGGAACTGATCTATTTTCCAAAAGGAAAGGGTAATCCGAAATGGCAATCGGCAAATGGAAAGACTTTCATAGGTATTGACCATACGGCTATTGCTGTTAGCAGTACTGAGAACAGTCAAAAGTTTTACCAGGACCTGTTAGGCATCGAAAGAAAAGGAGATAGCTGGAATTTAGGTACCGAACAGGAACATTTGAATAATGTGGAAGGGGCCAGCCTGCATATAACCGGTTTCAGGGCAGCTTCAGGCCCGGGGGTAGAATTTTTACAATACCTGAAACCAGGGCCCGGTAAAAATTATCCCGCTGATACAAAAGCGGATGATATCTGGTTTTGGCAAACCTCTTTGTTTACAAATGATGCTGAGGCATTATACGCTAAATTAAAATCTGCCGGTTACCGTTTTGTTTCAAAAGAGCTGGTGCATTTGCACACAAACAGCCTTCATACAAAATCATTTATTGTTAAAGACCCGGATGGTCATGCAATGCTTATAATGGAAATTGTTCAATAGGATCTGACTATTAATTATCTCCCAACTTCCGTCAAGCATCCGACAAAGAATGTGTTGGTTTTTTATTCTTTTTGTATCAACAAATCAAAACTTAAAATGAACGGAGAAAAAATTATATGCCCTTTGTGCAATGATTCAGTGGATGAACTTCTTTACCGGTATCATATTAGCAATGAGCGTACAGTAATTGATAAGATCAAATCGAACAACCCCGACTGGACAGAACAGGATGGTATTTGCAGCCGCTGTATAGATTATTATACTGTTGCCATAATACAGGAACAGAAAATACTTCCTGAGATCGGGCCATATTTCCCGGTTAAAAGTGCTGATGACTTTATAATTCTGCCAACAGCCCTCCGCGTGGATGCCAATCCAAAATACTCCGGAAAAGGCGTAACCATTTGTTTTATTGACAGCGGGTTTTACCTGCATCCCGACCTGGTAAAAAATAAGAACCGGATCAAAAAGATTGTAGATATCACCCAACCCCGTACTACTGAAAAATACTTCACACAACCTCACAATGAATCATGGCATGGCACCATGACAAGCGTGGTTTGTGCCGGTGATGGGCACCTCAGCAACGGTTTATATAAAGGTATTGCCTGTGATGCATCTTTAGTACTGATAAAAGTGATGGACAGTGATGGAAAAATAACTACTGCGAATATTTCTAAAGCACTGGAATGGGTTGCAAAAAATCAAAAAAAATATGATATAAATATTATCAACATGTCACTGGGTGATGACTTATCCGGTTCCTGGAAGAACAGTAAAGTAGATCAGCTTGCCGAAAAATTAATAGCAACCGGAATAACCATTGTTGCTGCCGCAGGTAATGATGATAAGGCATCGATAAAACCACCGGCCAGTTCTCCTAATGTAATAGCAGTTGGAGGCTGGGATGATAATAACAGTTTACATGGGAATGATAATAAACTATATCATTCTTCTTTTGGTAAAACAGCCGATGATTTGTTTAAGCCCGAATTGATAGCCAATGCTATATGGATTGCCGCACCCATTTTACCAGGTACTCCTGAACAGGAAGCTGCAAAAATAATGTATGACATGCAACAGCTTTCGGATGAAAAACTTAAGCAGAAGATATTAACATCTGCAAATAAAACGGGTATCAATATTGATGAATCTGAAATAAATGACGTAACTTTTTATAGAGAAAAACTTAAAAGCCGCATACAGGAAAGCAAATATATTTCGCCGCACTATATGCACGTAGACGGAACATCGTTTGCAGCACCAATTGTTACTGCTGTAATTGCACAAATGCTGGAAATTAATCCTGGTTTAACTCCGGCTCAAATTCGTACCATTTTATTCAGTTCTGCAAAACGAATTCCTGGCTTACCCGCAGAGCAACAGGGATTTGGTATGATACATCCTGGAAAAGCGATTATAAAAACATTACAAAATTTATTTTCTATGAAACAACATGCATCACCCTTCATCAACAAAAGGAAAAAAGCTATTGAGTTTTACATTCAAAACCCATGTGCTTCACAGATTTCACTTGCCGGAAGTTTTAACCATTGGGCACATGATTCCCTGTTAATGGAACCTTCGGCTAACGGGTTGTGGAAAATTGAAATTCCAATGTTACCCAAAGGGACCTACCAGTACAAGTTCTTTGTAGATGATAAAAACTGGATGGATGATATTGACAACCCATACCGCGAACCTGACGGGCTTAATGGATTCAACAGCATTTTAATGGTTGAAAACTGATAACATGATCATAATTGTAAACATAATTTTCATGATGGCAGCGCTGTATCTTTTAGCCGGCGTTTTATTTGCCCTGGTCTTTTTAATCAGGGGCCTGGAGAAAATGGATTCTGCAGCACATGGTTCTGGCTGGGGTTTCCGGCTGATCATAATTCCGGGGACCATTGTTTTATGGCCTGTTTTATTAAAAAAATGGACGAAAGTAAAAAAGATAAATCATGATGAAACCGCTTCGTAAAAGGCATTTGCAGGTTTGGACTTTACTGGCGTTCTTTATTCCTGCCGGGATAATTAGTGGATATTTTGTAATACCAAAAGATGCAGGCAATAATTTATTACAGGAAGATAAAACAGCAGCATTGCCTGTTGTAATAAATCAGATAGAAAAAAAAGGGTATTCGGTTTATCTCCGAAATTCGGAAGATAAAAGGAATTTTCAATTGCAGTGGATCAATAACAAAGAATCTACCCTTCCCTCTGCTTTAATTTATAAGATCAGCAATGGAGAAAAAGAATTGATAGGAAGAGTAGCAACCCGGGGCAGTTATTATTTTCCTTTAAAAGAAGATTCAACCGCAACATACCATTTTATTTTGTACGATATCATTCATCAAAAAACAATTGATACCATAAAATTTAAATAATGAGTGCAGGTTATACAACAATAGGGTGGAACAGGCAAAAGAAACTATATGATTGGTTCCTCTTTGGTTTTTGTGCTTTGTATTTAATGACTTTCATTGTTATTACGGCAATCAGTAATCCTGATTATACATTTGAAACGGTTTTGATACGCTCTACCTCAACCCTGGCCATTTTATTACTGCATATTATTTTAAGTATCGGCCCTTTGGCAAGGCTCAATAAAAAATTCCTGCCACTTTTATATAACCGCCGGCACCTGGGTGTAACCATGTTTTGCCTGGCTGCTGTACATGGAGTTTTCAGCATTATCCAGTTTCATTCACTGGGAAATGTGAATCCGTTCGTCTCGCTTTTTACCTCCAATACCAACTTTTTTTCTTTGAGTGGTTTTCCATTTCAGTCGCTGGGCTTTTTTGCGCTGATCATTTTTATGTTAATGGCAATCACCAGTCATGATTTCTGGCTGCATAATCTTTCACCTAAAGTGTGGAAGACCCTGCATATGTTCGTTTACCTGGCTTATTTTTTAATTGTAATGCATGTGATGCTGGGTGTAATACAATACGAAACCCACCCGGCTTTTGTTTTACTGGTTGCTGTGGGTGCTTTATGGCTGATCAGTCTGCATCTTATTACCGGAAAGAAGGAAGTAAAATTTGATCATCAAAAATTTGATCTGGCAAAAGAAGGGTTTGTTCAGGTTAGCGATATACATGAATTTGAAGAGGGACGTGCAAAAATATTTTGTATTGATGAAGAACGTATTGCGGTATATAAACATGAAAATAAATTATACGCCATTAATAATGTTTGTAAGCACCAGGGTGGCCCACTGGGAGAGGGAAAAATAATTGATGGCTGTATAACCTGCCCCTGGCATGGATATCAGTATTTACCGAACAATGGGCAATCGCCGCCACCATTTACCGAAAAGGTGAGTACTTATGATGTAAGGATAGAAGAAACAAAAGTTTGGTTAAACCCAAAACCATTTGCAGAAGGAACAGAAAAATATGGGGCAATGATCAGTTAATGTTGAATAATATAATTAAGAAGAAATGGCAGAACAAAAGATAAATAATGAAATACAGCCCGGCCCTCCCTCTCTTTTGGCGAGGGAGTCGGAGGGTGAGGCCTTTTATATTGGATGGATGCCCAAAGCTCCGGCATCTTTTGCCAGGTTGGTAAGAAAAGTATTGTTCTTACTTTTCCCTTTAGCACTGATCGTTGGTTTGATACTGGCATCGTTTCAAAAAAAATTTACTGCATCTAATTTTGAATTTGGTAAAACCACTGAAATAAAAGGTATTTATTTAAATAATCCCGTTCCGGTTTTAAAAGTAATAAACGGTAAAGATGTATGGGGCAATACATCTTATACTACCATTCCTTTAGTTGGTTATGGCAAACATGGTGCAGAAACGGCCATCATGGAGCTGGAAAAAGAAAAGAACAATTCTTTCAATAATAAAGAACTTACGTTGAAAGGAACCCTGTTATACTGCGATGGAAAAACATTTATGCAAATAAACAAAGATGAAAATCCTGTTGTCAATATTGGTAAAGAAGCAGATGCTTCTTTATTGCCTCATCAAAAAGATTTAGGTGTACAAAAAATAAAGGGAGAAATCATTGACCCTAAATGTTATTTTGGTGTTATGAAACCCGGCGAAGGAAAAGTACACCGTGACTGTGCCATACGCTGTATACTGGGCGGCATACCACCCGTTTTAAAAGTGATGAATGAAAAAGGAGAGAAAAATTATTATTTGATAGTTGGGCCCAATGGAGAAAGGATGAATGAGGCGGTGCAGCATTATGTGGCCGAGCCTGTGGAAATAGAAACCAGGGCAGTACTGCAGGATGATTGGGTGATTCTTTACGTAAAAAATAAAAGCATAAACAGGGTATCTGCAATTAGTTTATATAAATCCGACAACCAGATTGCATCCTGCTTTGCAGGATGCTGTAAAAAATAACTTTTATTTTTTTCTTTCAATCCCTAATTTTTTCATTCTGGCTTCCAATGTGGTGGCATTTAAGCCCAGTATTTTTGCAGCACCTTTCTCTCCACTCACTTTCCAGTTGGTTTTTTCAAGTACGCTAATGATATGTTCCTTTTCCAGTTCATTCAGGTTTTGCGGCACCGTTTTTCCATTAGAAGCAGTGCTGCCTGTTTTAACTGTTGGTATCCAGTTGCCATATTCCAATGTATTACCTCTTGCTAAGATCAAACCCCTTTCAATTAAGTTTTCCAATTCACGGATATTGCCCGGCCAATCGTAAAGCATTAAAGCATCTATAACTTTTGCAGGAATATTGCTGATCTCTTTTCCCATCTTACCCTCGTATTTTTTTACAAAATGTTTTACAAGTAAAGGAATATCTTCTTTCCGGTCACGCAGTGGAGGAGAGATTACCGGGAACACATTCAAGCGGTAGAACAGGTCTTCCCGGAATTCTTTTTTGGCAATGGCATCTTCCAGGTTGCGGTTTGTAGCTGCAATCACCCTTACATTTACCTTTAGTGTTTTAGGATTACCCAGGCGTTCAAACTCACCTTCCTGCAATACCCTTAATAATTTTGCCTGTAACTCTACCGGTAATTCACCGATCTCATCTAAGAAAATGGTTCCGCTGTCAGCCAGTTCAAAACGGCCGATCTTTCTTTCCATGGCACCGGTAAATGCACCACGTTCATGACCGAACAATTCACTCTCAATTAAATTAGCAGGTAAATTGGCACAGTTTATTTTTATCAATGGCCGTTTGCTCCGGTTGCTGATGTTATGGATGGCCCTGGCCAGTAATTCCTTCCCTGTGCCGCTTTCACCGGTAATTAATACCGTTGCATCGGTTGATGCTACCTGTTCTATCTGTTGCAATATTTTATGAAAACTCTTACTCTTACTTACAATTTCTTCAAAATTGTTATTGAGTTTTATCTCTTCCTGCAAATATTTATTTTCGGCCTGTAACTGGTTTTTTAAACCCTCTATCTCTTTTAAACGGATGGCCAGTTCTGCATTTGCATTTTCCAGATTTCTTTGTGCATCAATTCTTTCCATCTCTGCACCGGCACGTGCTGCGAATATTTTTAGTATATCAGACTGGTTTTGGTCGTTTGTCATGGGTGCTGTATCAAAACCGCCTATGTTACCAATCGGTTCACCGGTAGTTGGGCTGTAAATGGGTACTGCTATCCAGGAATTAATACCCAATTCCCTGGGATAAGATATCTCCAGGTTATTGGCACAAAAAAATTGATTTCCTTTCATCACCACTTCACAGGGAGTGCCGGAAAGTTCATATTCAAAACCTTCCAACACTTCATTACGCTCTACATAGGATAGCATTTTCATGCGTGTATGTTCGGAGTTCGAATATTTGCTGACCATGGCATACCGGATATTCAGGCAGGAAGTAACAAATTTTGCCAGCTGCAATAAATAATCTTCACCGGTAATACCTGCAGTTTGTTCTGAAACAGTACGTAACAATTCTTCCTCCATTTTTCGCTTTCGGATATCACGTGCCGAACTGCAGAAATATTCTTCACCGGCGTATTCAATAAAATTATTCGTTACTTCTACCGGGTATAATTTCCCTTCTCTATTCTGATGTTCCGTTTCTAAAATGTCCTGTCCCAGTTTTTTAGTTTCTTTCCAGCCCTTATCCCATTCTTTTTTCGTAAGGGAGGGGTTTATATCAAAAACAGACATTTGCATGAGTTCTTCAGAAGAATAACCTGTTCCTTTTGAAACAGCATCATTAACCCGGATGAATTTTCCGCTTTTATCAACCCAGAAGATCTGATCACGAAGATTTTTCATAGTGGTATGATATAATTCTATCTCGTTTAGCCTTTTATTGAGCTCGAAGTTCTTTATTTCAAGTTCCTTTTCTACTTTCATACGCTCCAACTCGGCACCAACACGGGATGCAAAGATCTTAAGAATTGATGTTTGATTATTTTCTGATGTAATCGGGTTAGGGTCAACTGCAATCATATGTCCCATTATATCCCCATTGGTTGGGCTGTATATGGGAACGCCTATGTACGATTCAATTCCTTTTTCTTTGGGAAAACTTGCTTCCACACCATGTGTCATAAAAAAATCCTCACCACGCATGATGATCTCACAGGGTATATCAGCAGTATCATATTCAATATTTTCCAGTACTACATCTCCATCAACATAACAAAGTGTGCGTAATCTTGTTCTTTGTTCATTGGCGCATTCCGTAATGAGTGCATAACGCATAGATAAGGTAATGGTAATATGCCTGGCCAGTTCTGTAAAAAAATCCTTTCCGGTAAAACCCGAAGTAGCTTCAGAAACCCTACGAAGCATTTCTTCTTCTAATTTTCTTTTACGTATATCACGAACGATACTGCATGTAATTTCCTGGCCTTCATATTCAATATAATTACCGGTAATTTCAACATCATATAAATAACCGGTCTTGTGTTTATGATTTGTTTCATATGTAAAATGCTTTTTTGCTTTTACCTGTTTCCAGAAGTTCTTAAAATCTGTTACCAATTGGATTGGGTTGATTTCATTAACCTTCATCAACATTAATTCTTCTTTGGAATATCCCGTCATTTTACAGGCAGCATCATTTGCATATAAGATATGCCCTTTGGAGTTTATCCAAAAAACCGCTTCATGAAGATTTTCAAATGTAAAATGCGAAAGGTTTATATCTTGTTCCAACTCCATAATGGAATTTTTAGCCATCGTGAGATATTTAATTTACCTTAATTTGAATACTAAAATTAGTAATTCGCTGCAACCTATCATAATAATCCGGGGCTTATTGTCGGGTTTGTGACAAATTTTTTTTGGGGACAGGATTAAAAGCTAATTTATTCAGGAGCTATCCCGTTTTTTTTAAATTATTTGAATATTGCTTCTGCCTTTAAACAGCAGCGTTTTTCATTTATCTTTGTTCCGGCAATGAAACAACTCTCCACCCTCAATACATATTTCTGGAAATACCGCTGGCATTTTATGCTGGGTTTTGTTTTTGTAGTATTAACCAATTATTTCCGTATACTGGCTCCCCAACTTACAGGATATGTAGTTAATACAGTTGTTCAGTCCATAAAATCTACCGAAGCAAACACAATTGATATTAAAAAAAGTGAAAAAAATTATGATTTTGCAGTTCGTGAGGTCATTTCAAAATTTGAAAAAAATCCTTCAAATAAAATACTGTATGCAGGTATAACCCTGTTTGTGATAGCCATCATCAGTGGTTTTTTTATGTTCCTGATGCGGCAAACCATTATTGTCATGAGCCGGCATGTGGAATATGATCAGAAGAACGAGATATTTGCGCATTATCAGAAACTGGATACCAATTTTTACAAAACGCACAGTACCGGCGATTTGATGAACCGCATTGCGGATGATGTAAGTAAAGTGCGTATGTATACCGGCCCGGCCATCATGTATTTTATTAACCTGGCTGCAGTACTAGGTTTCAGTGTATTTTTTATGCTGAAGGCAAGTCCTGAACTTACTCTTGTTGCTTTGGCCCCTTTGCCCATATTAGCGATAGCTATTTACATGGTAAATACCATCATCAATAAAAAAAGCGAACGCATACAATCATTATTAAGTGATCTTACCAGCAATGCACAGGAGTCCTATTCCGGTATCCGCGTTATAAAATCTTTCGTGCAGGAAAAAGCGATGCTTGGGTTTTTTAAAAAAAACAGTGAAGCATACCGTGATCATGCATTGAGTTTAGCAAAAACAGAAGCCATTTATTTTCCCAGTATGGCTTTATTGATTGGCTTAAGTACCCTGCTAACGATAATGGTGGGTAGCCTCGATGTTATTAACCGGGTGGAAGGTGCCAGTGTTGGCAGGATAGCAGAATTTGTGATGTATATACAGATGCTTACTTTCCCGGTAAGTGCTATCGGCTGGACAGCAAGTATGACACAAAGGGCTGTTACCTCGCAAAAAAGGATCAACGAATTTTTACATACAGTACCTTCAATTAAAAATGAGAATGACCCTCTAAAAACTGAGTTGGAGGGAAATATCACAATCACCAATCTTGATTTTATTTATCCGCATACGGGTATTCATGCTTTGAAAGATTTTTCACTTCAGATCAATAAAGGAGAAAAGATTGCGATAGTAGGCAGAACAGGTTCGGGCAAATCAACCATCGCCCAATTACTCCTGCACATGTATGAGCCCCAAAAAGGATTGATAACTTATGATGGTATTCCAGTGAACAGATTTGATATTCATTCGCTTCGTACCCAAATCAGTTATGTACCGCAGGATATCTTTTTGTTCAGTGAAACGGTACGCAATAATATACGCTTTGGAATTGATCATGCAACCGATGAAAACGTTACAGCGGCTGCAAAACAGGCCAGTATTCATACTGAGATTGAAAGATTTCAGCTGGGTTATGAAACCATGATAGGCGAAAGGGGCGTGACTTTAAGCGGGGGGCAAAAACAACGCATTTCTATAGCCCGTGCATTAATAAAAGATCCTAAAATTGTAATTTTTGATGATTGCCTGAGTGCAGTTGATGCCCGAACAGAAAAAGAGATCATTGGCAATTTATATCAGTTCCTGAACGGAAAAACAGCTATTATCATCACCCACCGGATATTTTCTTTGTTTGAATTTGATAAAATAATTGTAATAGATGATGGAAGAATAGTTGAGCAGGGAAACCACAATCAATTACTTGAATTAAACGGATATTATGCCGAAATGTATAACAGGCAACAGGAACAGGATAGGGAACCATAATATCAATTGTTTGAAAATTGCATGATTTAGCTCAGATATCACCGGTTATGGCTTAAATAAACGGGCTTATATTTTGTAGATTGGAAAACAACTTTATCTTTGCCTTTCCCAATAAAGGGTAATCGTTAATATTTAAAACTAAAAACAGTGGCGTACGAGAACAACGAAAAAAAAATAGAGAGTGTTTACAGCAAACGCATCAGGGCAGGAAAACGCAGGACTTACTTTTTTGATGTAAGAGAAACCCGTGGCAATGATTTTTATTTAACGATCACAGAAAGCCGTAAACGGTTTGATTCTGACGGGTACGACAGGCACAAAATATTCCTTTATAAAGAAGATTTCAACAAATTCATAAAAGGGTTAGGCGAGGCAATTGATTATGTAAAAACAGAATTAATGCCTGATTTTGATTTTGATGCATTTAACCATGATACCCCATATGAAGGTGAAGAAGGTCAAAATCAACAACCTCCTGATACCTCAAAGGTTTTAACCGAAAATACGGTTACTGCAACAGCTGAAACACCTGTTGCTGATATTGCTGAAACGCCTGTAACCGTTGCAAAAGTTACTGAAGAGAAAATAGAAACTCCGGCTGAGAAAAATAAAGACTCCGTTGATAACGGCAGTAATGAGGAAGCTGAAAAGTGGTAAACTTACACCAAAACTAATTGCGAAAATCCTCCTTATATAAGGAGGATTTTTTTATTAAAATAAACTTATACTGCAGTTAAAATTGTAAAAGAAGTAAATTGTAAGAAAGAAATGAAAAAAATATATTTACTATCAGTATTATTTATCAGCTTATTAACTTCGTTTGCACCCGGAGATGGTCATATTAAAAAGGCATATGCCTATTATACTGTAACATTACCCGGCATACAGATGTCAGATGAAAATGGAAACCCTATACCTCCGGTTGCTAATATTGCCCGGTTTATATACATTGAATGGAGTGGAGCAAAAATACCTGTGATAGAATCAGTATTGTATAATAATATTCAATTACCTGCTACCTTATTTGCTGCTGACAGCAATACGGTTATTGCAGGTAATAGATTTGAAGATAACGGGGAAATTAAGATCACTTGTAATAAACAGAACAGCCTGTGGAAAATAGAATTACATCCGCCGGCAGTTAATAAATCAGTAAAGGAAGGTTGCAAAAATATCGTCATCAAAACCAAAGGAACTAATAAAATTTACAAATTTAAACTCCAAAAAGAAACACAATTGACGACATTGCCCAGGTATTGATTATCGCATTTTCTTATACGAATTTATCAAACCGTTGGTTGATGAATCATGAGAAACGATACTATTTTCATCCTGCAGTTCCGGTAAAATAGTATTGGCTAAAACCTTACCCAGCTCCACACCCCATTGGTCAAAACTGTAAATGTTCCAGACTACTCCCTG
The DNA here is from genome assembly GCA_031413755.1 of Chitinophagaceae bacterium. GTDB lineage: Bacteria > Bacteroidota > Bacteroidia > Chitinophagales > Chitinophagaceae > Ferruginibacter. The sequence continues at coordinate 11,621 of JANOFR010000085.1, read as the reverse complement.
CACAAAGATCTTATGCTCATATAGGGCAATCAACTGTCCTAAAACAAATGGAGTGATCTGTTTAACCAAAAATGAATTGGTTGGCCGGTTCCCCTCAAAAACACGATAGGGATTTTTGTTTTCAGTTCCATTCATCAACGCTTCTGTTTGTGCAAAAAAATTGCTTAGCAATATTTGATGATGATCACCGGTTGTATTATGACTGATGGCAGGGGCAATAAAATCGCAGGGGATAATTTGTGTGCCCTGGTGTATGAGCTGGTAAAAAGCATGCTGGCCATTGGTACCGGGTTCGCCCCAGATCACCGGGCCGGTTGGATAATTAATTTTATCGCCATTGCGGTCAATATATTTACCATTACTTTCCATATTACCCTGTTGAAAATAGGCAGCAAATCGGTGAAGGTACTGATCATATGGAAGTATGGCTTCTGTTTTTGTTCCAAAGAAATTACCATACCAAATGCCGGTTAAGGCCATTAATACAGGAATGTTTTCAGCAAAAGCTGTTTCCCGGAAGTGTATATCGCTTTTATAGGCGCCTTTTAAAAGCTGTTCGAAATTTTCATACCCTACAGTTAAAGAAATGGATAAACCAATGGCACTCCATAAACTGTAGCGGCCACCAACCCAATCCCAGAATACAAACATATTTTTTGGATCAATTCCAAATTTTATTACTGCAGCATCATTGGTACTGAGTGCAACAAAATGTTTGGCAATATATTTTTCATCATTCGCTTTTTCTAAAAACCAATTCCTTGCCGTATGTGCATTGGTCATGGTTTCCTGGGTGGTAAAAGTTTTACTGGCAATTAAGAAAAGGGTTTCTTCGGCATTAATTTTCTTTAACGTTTCGGTAATATGGGTACCATCAACATTACTTACAAAATACGTTTCAATGCCATCAACCCAATAAGGCTTCAGTGCTTCTGTTACCATTACCGGCCCCAGATCGCTTCCCCCGATACCAATGTTTACAATATATTTAATTTTTTTTCCGCTATAACCTTTCCATGCACCGGTATGTACAGCAGCACAAAATATTTTCATTTGTTCCTGTACCTTTTTAATCCCGGGCATCACATCTGCAGCTTCCGTTAAAACAGGTTTACCCGAGAAATTTCTCAAAGCAGTATGCAGTACTGCACGGTTTTCCGTTTCATTAATTTTTTCACCGGTGAACATGGCTTCAATGGCATCTTTTAATTTGCAATCTTCAGCCAGTTGCAATAATAGCTCTACCGTATTTTCGGTAATGATATTCTTGGAATAATCAAAAAGCAGGTCTTCCAGCTGAATGGAAAATCTTTTGAACCTTTCTGCATCATTAAAGAAAAGGTCTTTCATCTGCACATTTTCAAACAACTGTTTATGTTGAAGCAGTGCCTGCCAGGATGGGGTGGTGGTTGGATTTATTTTTGGAAACATAAAAGTAAATTAAAGATTATCATATTCATAAAGTGGATCAATTGGTGTACCGGCTTTCATTTCATAAACGGGCTTTATGATTCCATCTTTTAACCCATATACCCATCCATGCAGGTCGGGCCTTTGCGCTTCTTTCCACGCACGTTGAATGATGGAAGTTTTTGCCAGGTTAAATATCTGTTCCTGCACATTTAATTCAGTTAACCTGTCAAATTTCTGTTCTTCATCTTCAATATTTTCAAGTTCGTCCCTGTGTATGCGGTGTACATCTTTTATATTTCTGAGCCACATATTTAAAACCGGTTTATAATCATTCTTGCTCATGGAAGCTTTAATACCTCCACAACCATAATGACCGCAAACTATAACATGTTTAACCTGCAGATGATTCACGGCATAATCCAACACACTTAGCAGGTTAACATCGGTGTTTATAACAAGATTGGCAACATTACGGTGCACAAAAATTTCTCCGGGTTGTGTATTGGTTATTTCATTGGCAGGCACACGGCTGTCGCTGCAACCAATCCACAAAAACTCAGGAATCTGTAAATTTGACAGATTTTTAAAAAACAGAGGGTCGTTTGCAATTTTTCCGGCAGCCCATGCCTTATTATCCAGTAATAATTCTTCGTATGGATGCATTATTATTTTTAGTTTTTTTTATGAGCCTGTTACGAAGATAAAGCATGTGCAACAAAAAACGCCCTGACTGAATCAGGACGTTTTTAAAATATCAGAAATTTAATTTTATTGAATTATCGGAATCATTCCCCTGATGCCCATATCAATTACCAGGTCACCATTATTGGGATCGTAGGTTCCATTATTATCCACATCAATCCATTCAAAACTTTTGTTGGTAGATAGGGATACAATGATGGTGATGTCTTTAGATTCGTTGCCGGTAACAATTAAAGGCGTTGCAAATTGTGCGGTTACTACACAGGAGCCCTGTGGAATTGGAGATGTTGCAAATATTGGATTAGGAACAGTAGTTGCACCCGGAGGAGCCTGCCCCATACTTAAAAATCCAAATCCGGATACGTTCCCTTCCAGGCCCCAGTAACCCTGTACTTTATTGGCATTTACTACTACAGTTGAATCTTTAACTTTAAAATTACTGAGGTAGGTATTAAAGCCAATGAAAGATGCCAGTGTAGCATCGATTGTTTGTCCCAAAGCCCGTACATAAATATTGTAGTTCTGATAAGCCAGAGAAATTCTGAGCCAGTTATAAGATCCGGCAGCAAAACTTTTAACCGGCACACTTAAGAATAGCTGGTTATTGCCAGCAAATTTCGAATTGCTGAAATCAATTGCGGAAGCGCCTCCGGTTGTAACCTGTGGTGCTTTATAAAGTATGGCTCCGCTGCCAAGTGCTGTTGTTGCATTAGGTGCCAGCTCTACATAATGTGCACTCATGGTATTAAACCGTGGCGATTGACCTGCATTACCAACCGGCATAGGAGAGGGCTGTCCCACAGCATTTAGCCTGATCTGTGTTGAATCAAATTTAAAAATGAAATTTATTTTTGCTTCTCCTGTTCCGGAACTGTTTTCTTTTTGGCAGGATTGAAACACAAACATAGCAATGACCATTGCAAAAATTGTTTGAACCTTCATACTTGATTATTTGGAACTGTAACGGAGATAAGGCCGATTTATTATTAATCTATAATGCCGCTATAACCTCTAACAGGTTTTTTAGCATTTCTTTAGTAAAATCCAAATGGGTAACCATTCTTACCTGGGTAGCAGATATTGAAAGACATAAAATATCATGCTCTTTTAATGTAAGGCAAAACGATCCAGGATCATATGAACCGGTTACTTCAAAAATGATAATATTGGTTTCAACAGGCATTATTTTGCCGATAAAATCTTTTTTACTTAGTGCAGCAGCAATTTGTTTGGCATGCTGATGATCTTCAGCTAACCTGTTTATATTATTTTCCAAAGCATAAATGCCGGCTGCAGCCAGGTAACCGGCCTGTCGCATTCCCCCTCCAAAAACCTTACGCACCCGCCTGGCTTTTTTTATATAATCTGAATTCCCTAACAGAAGGCTTCCAACCGGCGCTCCCAAGCCTTTACTCAGGCAAATTGATATACTATCGAAGACCTCACCATATTGTTTTGGGGTTTCATTTTTAGCAACCAATGCATTCCAGAGCCTTGCGCCATCCAAATGCAGGCTTAATTTATTATTCAAGCAAACATCTTTAATACGTTGAAATTCAACAAAATTATAACAACTTCCACCGCCTCTGTTTGCTGTATTTTCGAGGCTAACCAGCCTTGTTCTGGCTTTGTGAACATCATCAGGATTTATGGATTCTATAATCTGAGCAACCGTTAGTCTTCCAAGGTCTCCATCCAATGCTTTAACCTGGCACCCACTGTTAAATGCAATTCCGCCTCCTTCATAAATATACACATGACTCACTTTATCACAAATTACTTCATCGCCCGGCTGGGTATGGCATTTAATAGCAATTTGATTAGTCATTGTGCCACTTGGACAAAACAAAGCCGTTTCCATACCAAATATTGCAGCGGCCATTGACTCTAATTGGTTAACTGAAGGATCTTCTCCAAATACATCATCACCTACTGAAGCTTTAAACATGGCATCCAGCATTGCCGGTGAAGGTTTTGTAAAAGTATCTGAACGTAAATCGGTTATCATAAAGCAAATATAAGGTGCACATAGGAGATACCGGATGCCGGATACTGAATACTTGATACTGATTACTTGATACTGGATACGGGATACTTTATACCACATACTTAATACTGAATACTGGATACTGAATACTTGATACTTGATACTTGATACGGGATACCAGATACTTGATACTGGATACGGGATACGGCATACCGGATACTTTATACCGCATACTGAATACTGAATACTGAATACTTAATACTGGATATGGGGCCAATGATTAAAAAAAATCAATATCCCATAACAGCCTTCCTGTAACCGGTATCCGGCATTGGTTTTAGAATCCATTTATCCACCTTTCATCCCTTTTATACACGCTCATTATGAAATCCGGCTATTATTTTGTAACTTTGCACACATTTTTATCCGGAATTAGGGTTATTAACCAATTGTTTGCAACCTTTTCCCAACAAAACATGTCTATTTAGTGTTCTATTTTAGTAATTAATACAAGAAAATGAGGCAACTTAAGATCGCAACGCAGATTACCAACCGTGATTCACAGGCAGTTGAGAAATATTTGCAGGAAATTTCAAAGATTTCGATGATTACTCCTGAAGAGGAAACCATTTTAGCCCAAAAGATCAAAATGGGTGATCAGCGTGCTTTGGACAAATTGGTACAGGCTAACCTTCGTTTTGTGGTATCAGTGGCTAAGCAATACCAGCACCAGGGTCTTTCACTCAGTGATTTGATCAATGAGGGCAATCTTGGCTTAATTAAAGCGGCACAACGCTTCGACGAAACAAAAGGTTTCAAATTTATTTCATATGCAGTGTGGTGGATCCGCCAATCAATTCTGCAGGCATTGGCAGAGCAGGGCAGATTAGTCCGCCTGCCCCAAAACAAAATTGGTACTTACAACAAGGCTAACAAAGCTTACATGGCTTTTGAACAGGAACATGAGCGTGAGCCTCGTACCGAAGAGTTAGCTGAATTACTGGAGATGAGTGAAACGGAGATCAACAATATTTTTCAAAGCAATACCCGCCATACTTCCCTTGACGCACCTGTACATGAAGCAGAAGATGTAGCCATGGGCGATCTGCTGAAAGGTGGTGATGAAACTGATGAAGATGTAATGCATGATTCATTGAAAAATGAGATCCGCAGGGTTTTAAAATCATTAAGTCCGAGAGAAGCTGAAATTGTTAATGCTTATTTTGGTTTAGATGGAGAAAATGGTGTTACCATTGAGCAAATTGGTCAGAAATATGATTTAACCAAAGAGCGTATCCGACAGATCAAAGAAAGAGCCATCAAACGTTTACAGAAAGCCCGATACAGCGGGGCTTTAAAAGCTTATTTAGGTTAAGATTATTTTTAATAAATTTTATAAAAACCCTCCTGCTTTTCCGGGAGGTTTTTTTATGCGCCTGATTAAACAACTTTTATTTCATGTAAATGTTTAATTAATTTAACAGATTGATGTTTACTTTGAGGTATGCATCGTTTAATTTGCATGGTATGAAACAACTGATTTTACTTATTATTTCCTGCATACTATTTTTTTCATGCGAAAAAGATATAGACTTTAAATTAAAAGATTCCGTTGCGTTATTGGTTGTTGATGCACAAATAGAAAACGGACAGGCTCCAACTGTAGCACTCAGTAAGAGTCTTGACTATTTTAGTGTGATAAGTCCCCAGCTGCTTGCCAGTTCATTTGTACATAATGCAGAAGTAACCATGAGCAATGGAACTGTCAATCATACTTTTAAAGAATACACGGTACCCCTGGGCAATGGATATTTTATATATTATTACAGTATCGATTCTGCAAATCTAGCCACTGCTTTTACGGGTGAGTTTAACAAACAATATAATCTTACCATTAAGGCAGAAGGAAAAATTTATACGGCTAAAACAACCATCCCGCTTCTTTCAAAAGTTTTTGATTCGCTTTGGACAAAAGATCCACCGGTAAATGTTGATACCGCTAAAAGAGTATTAATGACAAGAGTAACGGATCCCCGGGGCCTGGGTAATTATATCCGTTATTTTACCCAAAAAAACAGGGAGCGATTCTTACCTGGTTTTATTTCAGTTTATAATGATGACGTAGTTGATGGAACAACATACTCGGGCCAGGTAGATCAGGGTATTGACAGAAATAATCCTTTACCAACAGGCGATGAAAATTTTTTTACCCGTGGTGATACCATTTCTTTTAAACTTTCAAATATTGATAAAGCCAGTTATACTTTTTGGAACACCTGGGAATTTAACCAGCAAAGTATTGGTAATCCTTTTTCGCAACCGGGTAAAGTAATTGGCAATATCAGCAATGGCGCCCTGGGTGTTTTTTGTGGTTATGCCTCACAGGTTGCAACGATAATAGCACGCTAAACCTTTTTACTTAAAAATATTCCTTTACATTCGTAACTAAAAATACTGAAATAATCTATGGCTGCAGAAAAAGTACATTGTTTAATAATTGGATCAGGACCTGCAGGATATACGGCAGCAATTTATGCATCACGGGCCGGATTGAACCCGGTTTTATACCAGGGCATTCAACCCGGCGGACAATTAACCATTACAACAGAAGTAGAAAATTATCCTGGTTACCCTGATGGTATCCAGGGCCCCGAAATGATGATCCATTTTGAAAACCAGGCTAAGCGGATGGGTACCGATATCAGGTATGGTTTGGCTACAAAAGTTGATTTTTCTTCTCATCCCTTACAAGTAGAGATTGATGAAGAAAAATGGATCGAAACTGATGCGCTGATAATTTCTACCGGTGCTTCTGCTAAATGGCTGGGTATGGAGAGTGAACAGCGGTTAAATGGTTATGGAGTTAGTGCCTGTGCAGTATGTGATGGATTTTTCTTTAAAGGAAAAGAAGTGGCTATTGTTGGTGCAGGTGATACTGCTGCTGAAGAAGCACTTTATCTTTCCAAAATTTGTTCACAGGTACACATGATCGTTCGCAGAAATGAAATGCGTGCAAGCAAAGTTATGGCAGACAGGGTCATTAAAACACCTAACATTAAAGTGTACTGGAACAGCGAAACCGATGAAATACTGGGAGATAAAAAAGTAGACGCCGTTCGTATTAAAAATAATAAGACAGGCGAAAAGCAGGAAATTCCGGTGAGTGCATTTTTTGTTGCCATCGGCCATGAACCCAATTCATCAATTTTTAAAGGCTGGCTGGATATGGATGAAGCAGGATATATAAAGACCATCCCCGGTACCTCCAAAACCAATGTAGAAGCTGTATTTGCTTCCGGAGACGTGCAGGACAAAATTTACAGGCAGGCAGTTACGGCTGCTGGTACAGGATGTATGGCCGCTTTGGATGCGGAACGTTATTTAAGTGAAAAAGGGCTTCATTGATGATTACCATATATCTACATAAATTAATTTTTTTTTCTTTTCATGGAATACATGATGAAGAAAAGATCTTGGGTAATGAGTATGAAGTAAATCTTGAAGTGACATTTGAAGAAAAGTGGCCCGTTACCAAAATAAATGAAACCATTAATTATGTAACCATTTTTGAGGTGATCAGGCAGCGGATGAATATACCAACTGCGCTGTTAGAAACAGTGGTACAGGACCTGGTAAACCAGGTTCATAACATCGATGACCGTATTAAAACAATTTTAGTTTCTGTTGATAAAAAAAATCCTCCAATAGCTAATATTGAAGGTTCAGTTGGCGTTAGTTTAAAAAAAGAATTTTAGCATGAAAGTCCTTTTATCAGTACTCTTTATATTGTCTTTGGGGGTTCAAACTCCGGCCCAGGATATAAATGCGCTATTAAAAGAAGGCTATCGTTTAGAAACCATTCCAAGTGAGAAAGCTTCCTTTTTAAAATTTAAAGAAGTACTGAAACTTAATGCAACCAATATCTACGCATTAAATAAATGCAGTGAACTATGTGTACGTATAGGGCAGCGTGAAACAAATAAAAAACTCAGAGATGACTATTATCTTGCCGCTAAGATCTATGCACAAACAGCCTTAAAAATAGACCCCTCCAATTCAGATGCCAATTGTGCAATGGCAATGTCGCTGGGAAGAAGCTCTATGAGTAAGAACGGCAAGGAAAAGATCAGCACGGCAAAAGAAATTAAAAAGTACATCGACATTGCCTTAAAAAATGATCCTCAAAATTATAAGGCCTGGCATGTATTGGGCAGGTGGCATTACGAGATCAGTAATTTAAATGTTTTAGAAACAACCGTAGTTAAAGTCATTTACGGAGGATTACCATCATCTTCACTCAGGGAGTCTATTAATTCGTTTGAGAAAGCTCATGCCATCAGACCTGAATTTATTTTAAATTACCTGGAAATGGCAAAAGCCTACAAAGAAAATAATAAAAAAGACAAAGCCATAGCATATATCAACCTCATGCTCACCCTCCCTGTTCATACAGAAGACGACCCCATGATCAAAGAAAAAGGAAGAAAACTGTTAAAAGAATGGAAATAATCAAGCCCCAAAGTTTACAACATTAGCCACATCATGTTTTAGTGTAACTTCGGACACTAAAATCGATTTATGGCAAAAAAACTATTTCCTTTTTTGATCTTCTTCAGTTCTGCAATTTCTGTTTTTGGACAACAGGATGTGAACCCACAATCCAAGTATGATCCGCATGCATTGTTTTCTCCCGGGTTTTATCCTTCCGGTACAACCATCAGCAGGGCAGCAACCGGAGAACCTAATGCAGGTTATTGGCAAAACAAGGCCGACTACCAGATAAATGCTTCATTAAATGATGAAACCAACCTGATAAAAGGAACTGTTATCATCACCTATAAAAATAACAGTCCCCATGCATTGCCTTTTTTATGGCTGCAACTCGATCAGAATTTATTCAATAAAGAAAGCCGCGGACAGGCCAGGATGCCATTAGGAAGCCGCAGCAGGTATGGTGACAGTAAAAGCAGTTTTAACGGAGGTTATGTTATCAGTTCGGTAAAACTTGAAAATGCAAATGCCAACTATGTCATCACCGATACCAGGATGCAGATACGGTTACCCAAAGCCATGAAGGCGGGTGGTGAAGTTGTAAGAATTAAAATTGATTTTTCTTTTTCATTACCCGAATATGGAGCCGACCGTTGCGGCATTTTAAAAACAAAGAACGGAAATATTTTTTCGGTGGCGCAATGGTATCCACGTATGTGTGTGTTTGATGATGTGCAGGGTTGGAACACATTGCCCTATCTTGGCCCCAGTGAATTTTATTTAGAGTATGGCGATTTTGATGTAAATATTACGGCACCGGCAAGTCATATTGTTGTTTGCAGCGGTGAATTACTGAATGAATCCGAAGTATTGACAAAGGTACAGCAGGGCCGTATGGCAGAAGCTAAAAAAAGTGATAAAACGGTAATGATACGTACCGAAGAAGAAGTAACCGATCCTTCAAGCAGGCCAAACGCAACAACACTTACCTGGCATTACAGGATCAGCAACGCAAGAGATGTGGCATGGGCCAGCAGTAAAAGTTTTATCTGGGATGCAGCAAAAATAAATTTACCCAGCGGAAAAACGTCGCTGGCCATGAGTGCATACCCAGCTGAAAGTAATGGGCAAAAAGGGTGGGGCAGGTCTACTGAATATACCAAGGGGAGTATTGAAAATTACAGCAGGCGCTGGTTCGAATACCCTTATCCCTGTGCAGTTAATGTAGCCAGTAATGTGGGAGGTATGGAATACCCGGGAATTGTTTTTTGCGGGAGCTCAGCAAAAACCGGAGGGTTGTTTGGCGTTACCGATCATGAATTCGGTCATACCTGGTTTCCGATGATCGTGGGCAGTAATGAACGTGAACATGGATGGATGGATGAAGGTTTCAATACTTTTATCAATTCGCTGGCTGATGATGATTTTAATAATGGAGAATACAAAAATAAGCCGGGAAAAATGGATCAGGTGACCGGGTTTTTATTTGGCGAAGGAACCGAGCCCATCTTATTAACCCCTGATGCCATGAAGGAAAATAATATTGGCCTTGCCCTGTATTTTAAACCCGGAGTGGGATTGGGATTATTACGAAATGAAATACTGGGTGCTGACCGTTTTGATTATGCCTTTAGGGAATATATAAAGCGATGGGCCTATAAACATCCGACGCCATGGGATTTTTTCCGGAGTATGGATAATGCGGCAGGTGAAAGTTTATCCTGGTTCTGGAAAGGATGGTTTGTTGAAAATTATAAATTGGACCAGGCCATACTCTCTGTAAAATATGAAAAAGAGGATGCGGCCAATGGTGCCATTGTAACCATTGGCAACCAGGACCAAATGGCCATGCCGGTAAATATCAGTTATGAAACAGCCAGTGGGGTAAAGGGAACTTTAAAATTACCCGTAGAGATATGGAACAATACAAAAACCTGGAAAGTAAAACTGCCCACTACCGAAGTTTTGAAAAAGGTGGAGATAGATGAAGAGAAAGTTTTCCCGGATATGAATTTTGCGAACAATGTCTGGCAATCACCAAACTAAAAAATTAAATGAATGGATACAGTACCGCGGTTTATGACTGCGGTATTTTTTTGTGAGCAACCCGGCATTTTTATTTTGCTTTGTTGTTAAATTAAAATTTTGTTTCTTTCATAAAATAACGGCCCTCCGCCCCGGTTCTTGTCACACCATAAGTGTTCGGAAGATGTTCCATCGGAACATTTTGCAGGTAGTAGCAGTATTTTAAATAAAAGTTTAGCGTACTGTAGGAACGCATTGTGCTACAATTACACAAGCCGTTCTGACAGAACGGATGAGAATTTGCATTATCAGTTACCCATAAATTGTTCCGCTGGAACAATATCGTAATCTTCCGAACAGTTTTGGTGTCACACGAATCGGAAATAATAATTATGTAAAAAGGTTCGTGTGACACGAACCTTGGCTAAGCTTCACCTGCCTGCCAGCAGGCAGGTTGGCGTTGCACTCTTACATGGTATAACTTTATTGAGCATGGAGCGAAGCCATGGATCCATGCTACAAAACTATGTAATGGTAGATTGGATTCTCTAACAACAATCCAAAATGTATAATACCAGTACATTGGTTTTCAATACCATATTTTTTTATCCGTAGCATATAATAGCATAAATTTACGTGTTGTGCGTCATTTACATGATCATTCTAGTTAAAATTAGCTTTATGAAGCATAAATTATTTTTAACCCATCTACTTTCTTTAATGTCGGTTATCATTTCCTTTGGACAACAATCTGCAAGAAGTAACCCTGGAATAATATCTGATAATAAGCCGGCACTAAATAAAAAATTGGATAGTATCTTCTCTTCCTTCAACAAAACAACTCCGGGTGTGGCGGTTACTGTAATACAAAATGGTAAGGTACTTGCGAAGAGATCGTATGGACTTGCAAGTCTTGAACACAAAATTCCTTTTAATCATAACAGTGTTGTTCGTTTAGGTTATTCAGAAGGAAGAGAATTCATGACAATTGCCGCAGTGTTAA
>JANOFR010000084.1:0-20393 GCA_031413755.1 Chitinophagaceae bacterium | reverse complement strand
AAAAGCAGCGCCGCTTTTAAAAGGTATCCAGTCGCTGGAAGATGGACTATTTGCCATTATAAAAATAATTATGAAAGTGGCGCCTTTGGGTGCATTGGGTGCTATGGCATTCACCATTGGTAAATATGGCCTGGGTTCTCTTGCGCAACTGGGGCAACTGATGGGGTCATTTTATATTACCTGTATAGTATTTATTGTAATTGTGTTGGGTGGTATATTAAAATTAGTTGGTTTTAATTTGTTTCGTTTGCTGGCATTTATTAAAGAAGAGCTGCTCATTGTATTGGGTACTTCTTCATCCGAAGCCGCTTTGCCAAGCCTGATCAATAAACTGGAGAAAGTAGGCTGTTCCGAACCGGTAGTTGGCCTGGTTGTTCCAACCGGTTATTCATTTAACCTCGATGGCACTTCTATTTATTTAACCATGGCTGCCGTCTTTTTAGCACAGGCAACCAATACCCCGCTTGATATTGGCCATCAGATTACATTGCTATTGGTTTTATTACTCACTTCAAAAGGAGCAGCTGGTGTTACCGGCAGCGGCTTTATTGTACTGGCTGCAACGCTGCCAACAGTTGGTCACATACCTGTTGCCGCCATTGCATTAATTTTTGGTATCGATCGCTTTATGAGCGAAGGAAGGGCTATTACAAATATCATCGGCAATACTGTTGCCACCATTGTTGTTGCCAAATGGGAGAAAGAAATTGATATGGAAAAGGCAAAAGAGTTGATTGGGTAAAATCCATAAACTCTGCTTATATTTAAAAAACATTCCTGTTCTTTAAATATTTTTCATGTACAAAAAATTATTTTTTTGCCAGTTGCTTTTTGCGTGTTGCTTATTTGCTTCAGCTCAATCTAACAAAAAACTCCACTTCAATTCCATTGTTGTAGATACACACAACGACCTGCTTACAACTGCCATTGACAAGGGTTTGATCATTGACCAGGACCTCAGCGGTAAAACACATTCCGACCTTAACCGTTTTAAAAAAGGCGGCGTGGATGTACAATTGTTTTCCATCTGGTGCGACGGGTTAAAAGAACAACCCTATGCCTGGGCCAACAGGGAGATGGACACCTTGGATGCGGTTGCAAAACGTAATCCGGATAAAATAGTAAAAGTGGGTAATCCTGCTGAATTATTACAGGCAGTTAAAGAAAAAAAACTGGCTGCCATGTTTGGTGTAGAGGGCGGACACATGATCGAAAATAATTTAGATAACCTCAATAATTTTTACAACCGGGGTGTACGATATATGACACTAACCTGGAATAATTCAACAGATTGGGCAACATCTGCACTTGATGAGACGACGGCCCCCTCTAAATCTCCTCCGCCAGCTGGCGGAGAGACTTTAAAAGACCCTGCAAGAAAAAAGGGACTGACAGATTTTGGAAAACAGGTTATAAAGCGAATGAATGAACTGGGCATGCTGGTTGATCTGAGTCATGTGGGTGAAACTACTTTTTGGGATGCCATTAATACAACGACAAAACCTGTTCTTGTTTCGCATAGTTGTGTATACAGCCTTTGTCCGCACAGGCGCAATTTAAAAGATGACCAGATAAAAGCTGTTGGCAAAAACGGCGGTGTAATTCATCTTAATTTTTACAGTGGCTTTTTAGATTCTGCTTTTGAAAAAAGAAGCGACACCTTCACTACACAGCATAAAACAGAAATGGATTCTTTATTAAAAGTAAATCCCGAGCCTTATTTTATGGAACTGTATTTATTTGAAAAATATCCCGAAGAAGTAAAAGCATTGAGGCCTCCACTTTCTATATTGATAGACCATCTGGATTATATTGTTAAGCTGATTGGTGTGGACCATATAGGCCTGGGCAGCGATTATGATGGTGTTAACTCTTTACCGCAGCAGTTAGATGATATAACAGCCATGCCGCTTATTACCAAAGAACTTTTGACAAGAGGTTACAGCAAAAAAGATATCCGTAAAATACTGGGCGAAAATTTTATGCGGCTATTTGAAGCGAACGAACCAAACAGAAAATAGTTAATATTTATATGCCGGATGAAAAAGAAATAACGATTGACAGGTCTAAGATCCCATTGAACAGGGTATTGGGATTATTTACTACTGTACTGTTGGTATCGGGCATCATGATCGGTTCGGGTGTATTCAAAAAAATCATACCCATGTCGCAAACCGGCCTGAGCGAAGGCTGGATACTGGGCGCCTGGATCATTGCCGGAGTCATCACCATGTTTGGGGCATTTACAATTTCCGGCCTGTCATCATTGACTGAACAGTCCGGCGGCGTTTATGAATACCTGCGTCTTTCCTTTGGTAATTTCTTTTCCTTTTTATTTGGCTGGACAGACTTCGCAATCATGGGACCTGCATCCATCGCTGCATTAGGTTATATATTTGCCCAAACCATAAATTCACTCACCCCGCTACCCAACCCATTAAGTTCACTGCAGTATATTTCCATTGCTGATTTCATTTTTCCTTTTGCAAACTCGGGTATCAAGCTTCTTGCCATTGCAGCCATTTCCTTATTAACATGGATAAATTATCTCGGTGTTAAAAAAGGTGGTTCCATCAGTAATGTTATCACCTCGGCCAAGATACTGGGTATACTTATTATTATTTTTTTTGGATTGTTTTATACTGCACCGGCCATAGATAATGTACCGGGAACCATTACAGATCCTGTTACATTGAATGGAATAGCTTTTTACAGCGCTATGTTTGGCGCCATGCTTAGCGCTTTCTGGGCCTATGATGGATGGAGTAATATTACCTATATAAGCGGTGAAATTAAAAATCCAAAACGCAATCTTCCTCTGGCCATAATTATCGGCGTAAGTATCGCTATGTTCTTGTATGTGCTGGTCAATTATGCTTACATGCAGGTATTACCTCTGGATAAACTTGCCGCGGTTAACCAAAACACGATCGGTGCAGTGGTTGTTGCAGAAACAATGATCGGCAAAATAGGTAAAACGCTCATTGCTGTTCTCATTATGGTTAGTGTGTTTGGCTCTCTTAATGGGGTTATTATGGCGCACACCAGGGTATTTTTTCAAATGGCAAGAGAAAAATATTTTTTCAAAGGGTTTGCAAAAGTTCATCCAAAATACAGAACTCCCTATATATCCCTTTTTTACACTTTTATATGGAGCAGTGTTCTTGTGCTGTCTGGTACCTTCGACATACTTACCGACATGGTGATCTTTGCCGGTTTTCTTTTTTATGCGTTGGTGGCGGTTGCCCTTTTTAAAATGAAAAGAAAAGGTATGATAAAAGCAAAGCTGATCGGCTACCCGTTTGTACCCGTAATTCTTATTTTATTTTCAACCGCTTTAATTATAAACACATTTATGGTTCACACAAAATATTCACTGATCGGCGTTGGCCTGATATTGACCGGTGTACCCTTATATTTTTATTTTAAAAGAAAAGAAAATACAGGTTGATCCATTCAGTCTTTTCCTGTTGGAAATCTTTGTTCGGGCCATTTCCCCGGCTTGCCGTTACGTGAGCTTACAGGCAATAGCATTTTTTAACGTGAAGTATTAGCCGGATCATCACTAGCCATTTAAACCAATATGGCAGTAAGGATTACATCGTTTCGCCCATCATCAAAAACAATTTTATCTTAGAGTTCCTGTATCAGAACCTGCAGAAATGATTACAAATGAATTGGCAGGAAAGAAGAAAACAATTGAACAACTGAAAAAAGAAAATTAAGTTTATAGTACCAAACAACCGGTTTTATGAAAAAAATGACCTGCTATATACTCGTTACAATTATCTGCTGCAACCTTTTTGCACAGCCCTTTTCTCCATCTGAAATTACCAGATGGGAAAAACAGGCTGCCCATGTAACCATCATCCGCGATAATTATGGTGTACCCCATATATATGGTAAAACAGATGCCGATGCTGTTTTTGGATTAATGTTTGCCCAATGCGAAGATGATTTTAACAGAGTGGAGATGAATTATATTGACAAACTTGGGCGTGTTTCTGAAATGGCCGGAGAAAGTGCACTGTCCTGGGATCTGCTGAACCGGATGATCTTTGATTCGGCCGATGCAGTAAATGATTATCATACTGCACCTGCCTGGTTAAAAAAACTATGCAATGCTTTTGCCGATGGGATTAATTATTATTTATATAAAAATCCGGGTACCAAACCCGCTTTGTTAACCCGTTTCCAGCCCTGGTATCCGTTGTTATGGACTGATGGCAGTATCAATGCCCTCAATACAGCAGATATAACTGAAAAAGAATTCAATGATTTTTATATTAAGGGTAACAATTTTTCATCTTTTAAAAAAAGGGATAAAGAAGAAATGCTTACTGGCTCAAATGGTTTTGCTTTTGCCCCAAAAATATCGGCTTCGGGCAATGCTATTTTATATATCAATCCGCATGTCACTTTTTATTTCAGGCCCGAAGTACATATGGTAAGTGAGGAAGCCAGCCAGCCCACCCGTGCCGGACCGGACGGGGATGACCCGTTCGGACGGGGATTAAATGCTTATGGCGCAGTTACCTGGGGACAGTTTTTTGTTTACCAGGGATTTAATGAACATTGCGGATGGATGCATACATCAAGCGGTGTGGATGCAGGAGATACGTACATTGAAAAGATTTTTAAAAAAAATGATCGCTGGATGTATGAATATGACAATAGTTTTAGGCCCGTTACAGAAAAAAAGATAACCTTAAAATATCGCAGTGATAAAGGTGTAATATCCAACAAAACCGTTACGGCACTTTATACGCATCATGGTCCCATCATGGCAAACCGCAACGGGCAGATCCTTAGCTTAAGGGCCGACAACCGCATAATGGATGGATTGATCCAATGCTGGCAAAGAACCAAAGCAACAAATTTTGGTTTGTTTAAAAAAACACTGGACCTGAAAGGAAATATTTCGAATAACACCGTATACGCAGATGGGGAAGGAAATATTGCTTACTGGCATGGGAACCGCATACCGGTAAAGGATAAAAAATATGACTGGACAAAAGCTGTTGATGGAACTATAAAAGCTACGGAATGGACCGGCTATCATCCTATCAGCGAAATAGTGCAAAGTATTAATCCTGTTAATGGATGGCTGCAAAATTGTAACTCCAGTGCTTTTACTGTTGCCGGTAAAAACAGTCCTAAAAAAGAAAATTACCCGGTATATATGGCACCCGATGGCGAAAATTTCAGGGGCATTAATGCAGTACGTGTTTTAGATAAAGAAAAAGCATACAACATAGATAAAGTGATAGCTGCGGGTTATGATACTTACCTGGCTGGTTTTGAAAAACTGATCCCGGCTTTGGTACATGCATTTGAAAAAAATGTTTTTACCAATGATTCCATGTTTAATGAATTACTGGATGCGGTAACCCTTTTAAAAAATTGGGACCTGCGTTGTGGCGAATATTCCATTGCAACTACACTGGCTGTTGAGTGGGGGCAAAAACTGGTTGCAAAAATGACAGAGACAGTTGAAGCATATGAATTTATTGACCAGATAACCCGTACGGAAAGATTTGCCGCTATAGCATCACCTGATGATCTGATTGTACCACTAAAGAATACGATTAAAGAATTACAAAACAATTTTGGCAAATGGCAAATGCCCTGGGGTGAGATCAATCGGTTTCAGCGGATATCAAGTGACATTGATAGTAAATTTGATGATAACAAACCAAGTATACCTGTTGGTTTTGCCTCTTCGCAATGGGGTATGCTACCTTCTTACAGCAGCATTACATTTCCCGGAACTAAAAAAAGATATGGCATAAACGGAAACAGCTTTATCTGTGCTGTGGAGTTTGGCAAAAAAATAAAAGCAAAGTCATTACTGGCTGGTGGACAAAGCGGCGATATTAAATCCAATCATTTTTTTGACCAGGGTTTGATGTACAGCAAGGGGCAGTTTAAAGAGGTGTTGTTTTATAAAGAAGATGTGTTGAAGCATGTGGAGCGGAAATATCATCCGGGAGAATAATAAATAAACCGCAGACCTGCCTGCCGGTAGGCAGGGGCGCAAAGACGCAGTGAAAACTTTGCCAAAGTTTTGAACTTTGGCAAAGTTGCATGCAGAGAAACCTTATCATCCGGGAGAGAAATAAAATACAACTTTGGCAAAGTTTTCACCCCGCCTCTGCTGTTATGTAAAAAACTATTGCTTCCGTACCTCTTTTATTTCATAGTCCTGTATCAATGCAGGGTTCTCCGGCGATAAGGTAAAATATATTTCCATATTTATTTTTTCGCCTTCAATAATAAAACTGCCCCGCAACTGGTTCTCGGGTTTCAATTCTTTAATGCTAATTATTTTTCCTGCTTTGGTATAAAGTTCTTTCGCCTGTTTTTTTAAACTATCGATCGGGTAATCTGGAAAAAAGTTTTCGGCAAAAATGCCGCTTTGTTCGGCATTGTTCCAGTCGGGTAAAATTTTCAGCAATTCATTTTTGCGTTGGTCAAGAATTTTTGAAGGTATGATTTGCCTGGGTTGCAGGCCGGCAATTTTAATTAAGGTATCCAGCACTCTTAAATTTATTGTACCCATTGGCGCATAGGTACGGTTTGCAAATGCAACCACGCCAATACCATAATCGGGCATAATGCGCCACTGGCTTCCAAAGCCCGGCAGGCCGCCGCTGTGGGAGATATAAGTTTTTCCATCACAGTCTTTCACCCAGCCTAAACCATAACAATAGGCAGCTGTAACAGCACAGGTTCTTCCGTCAGGAAATTTAAAATTCGCATTAAATCCATTCCAGCGCCAGGGATGGTGCATCTCCCTTACCGAACTTCTTTTTATGGGCCCATCATCTTTGGCATTGTTGGGTGGCCAGGCACTCATATGAAAAGCCATATAACCCGCAAACTCATCAATAGAGCTGATCATGGCGCCCATGGCTCCCCAGCTTCCGTCTTTGGTATCATGCAGCAAAACTTCCTCATTCCATTTTTCATTTAACCAACGGTAACCATGTGCCAGTTTATCGGCTGCAACATCCCCATATTCATAAGTTGCTGTTTTCATGCCCAAAGGTTCAAAAATATATTTTTTGATATAGTCCTGGTAGCGCATGCCGGAAATATTTGTGATGATCTTGCCCTGCAGGGCAAAGCCCAGGTTGCTGTATTCAAAAGCAATACCCGGTGGGTTGGAAAAAGAAATCTGCTTACCAATGAATTCCATCAGGTCCTTATCATTGTCGGCAAGCTGCCTGTCGCCCCAGGGATTATCTTCCGGAAAACCGGCGCCATGTGTCATCAAATGACGGATCGTAATTGCCGGCGCATCGGCTGTTGGATATTTTAAATTTTTAAGCTCCGGAATATATAAATAAGCAGGGTCATCTAAATTCAGTTTCCCTTCATCACGCAGTTTTAATATGGCCATGCAGGTAAAACTTTTACTCATGGAGGCAATACGGAACAGCGAAGATGTGGTAGCCGGTATTTTCTTTTCAACATCGGTATAGCCATAACTGTTTTTATATACCAGTTGCCCATCTACTACTATACCAAAAGAAATGGCCGGAAAATGATTGTCTTCCGCATGTTTTTTATACAAACTGTCGATCACTGCAAATGCCGTTTTAATTTTTTCCTCCCGATAGCCATCGGGATGGTTAGGATCTGAAAAAACAGCCGGCATATATGAGCTGTCGTACAAAGATGCTACGGCGCTTTCTTTATTATTATTTTGTTTGCAGGAAATAATAACGATGGTAAGTGCAAGAAATAAAATATATTTTTTCATGTAATAAAAAATTTTATATAAATAGAAAAAGAAATATTGTAGTTATTTACTATCAGCCTGCGCTTGTCGAAGGCGGTGCAATTATTTAAGACACACTTTTATATATAAACCTGCCTTCGACATGCTCAGGCTGACAACTTTTATATTCAGGAATTTGCCATCCTGAAGTTCAGGTTTATTTATTAAAGTTTTAATTATTGTTCAGTATCAAATTGCAATTTTTCTTCTTTATTGGTTTTTAAAGATCTTCCAAAGCGGTAGTTTACCCCAATATAAAATATTTGTACATCTCTTTTGCCAATGGAAGTTTGTTTTAAATAAGCTGCATTATACTCTCTTTTGTCTTTTCCGGTTGCAAACAGATCTGACACGGTGAGTGTTAATGCCAGTTTCTTTTTCAGCATATCCTGCCGGATACCAATATTTGCAATAAATCTCGGATACTGTTTTCCCTGTGGCGTTAACCTGGCCGAACGGAAATTAGCACTCAGCTGTATCATGTTGTTTTTAATAAAAGTGAATGTTGTATTCATATTTGCATTGAAAGAAACAATTGATTTGGATTGTGAATAGCCAAGATTTGAAGCATCGATCTGGTTATAAAAAAAATTACCGCTCATATTGCCGTTGAATATTTTTCCGGCCCTGGCCGAAAAAATAAGTTCGAGTCCGGCAGATTGGTCGTTTGATAAATTTTCTGATGTGGTCAATAACGTAGAATCGTTGATGGGTTTTATCACTTCCGTAAAACCGTTTGTCCGGTACCTGTAATAAATGCCGGGTACAAAAGAATAGTTTTTGTTCTGCCATTTATAACCAAACTCCACTGAGTTAATAATTTCCGGTAACAGATTTGGATTACCTGCCTGCAGGTTTCGGGGATCACGATATTCAGGAAAAGGGTTTAGTTCATCAGGGTCGGGCCTGTTTATTCTGCGGCTGTAATTTAACTGCAGTTCATTGTCATCATCTATTTCGTAAGATAAATGCAGTGTTGGGTAAAGCTTAAAATAATTATTTTTTATCAGCGAATCAATAGTTACCAAATTGCCTTTCAGGTTTACCTGCTCGGCCCTTATCCCTGCAGCATATCCAAATGCTTTATACCTTTTCTCATAAGTTACATAAATGGCCTGGATACTTTCTTTGTACAAAAACAGGTTTGTTTTTACTGCATCTTTAATAAATTTTCGTCGGGCAGTATCATAATATTCACCATAAAAATCAAGGTTTTTTTTATTGAATGAGCCATCATAACCGGCTTCTAGCTTGCTGCTTTCATTTATTGGTAACACATAATCAATAGTCAGCTGATTCTCATTATCTGATTGCTTTATCAAAGTATTATCTAATTCAGTTGGCCTGGCGGGTAAATTATATACATTCCAGTAGTGGTTATCCTCTGCCTCATTTGAAACAGCATTATTAAACTCAAACCTCAATTCATGATCTTCCTTTTTAAATTTATGCTCGAAGAAAGCGGTAACATTTGTTTGTTTTTCAAATTCAGGATCGTACCTGAACCGGTCATAGTTTTCAGTAAAAATATATTGATCATCGTAGGTAAATTTATTTAAAACATCATGTTTGGTTTGTTTTCTGGAAAAGTAATTCCCACTAATACCAAAACTATTATATTCATTAAGATTAAAGTCAGCACCCATATTTACAACCTGGCTTACCGGCCTTTGTTTTGAAGTGCCTGTTTCATTATAATAGCTGCTTGCTTTACCCGCAGAATCGAAATAAGTTCTGTTAATTTTATTAGTACGGTTTCTGTTATCTTGCTTTATACTATAACTGCCAAAAAGGTTTATTTTACCTGGATTATAATTTAATGATAGTGTTCCATTGTATCGGTCCATATTGCCGGCATTACCCGTAACAGTTCCGTTCCAACCCAGCTTCGTGTTTTTTTTAAGCACGATATTGATGATGCCGGAAGTTCCATCGGGGCGGTAACGTGCCGAAGGATTTGTAATAACCTCAATACGCTCAATTGTATTTGCAGGTAATGATTGCAAAACCTCCGCCCTTGTTTTACCCATTAAAGGGGAAAGTTTTCCATTGATGAGGATCATTACATTTGAAGATCCTCTCAAACTTACCTGTCCATCTATATCCACTTCAACCGAAGGAATATTTTTTAAAATGTCGCTGGCTGCACCCGATCTGCTCATGATATCCTGGTCAACATTATATACCTTTCTGTCAATGGAAGTATTTAATGCTGTTTTTGCTGATGTGACAACTACTTCATTTAATTTTTTTGCTTCGCTGCTCAATTCAATATTGCCAAGATTCAGGTCCTTCTGCCCACTGGTGATAGTTACTTTTTGTGCATAGGTACTATTGTAACCAATATAGGTATAGCGCACTGTATAATTTCCCGGTTGTATATTTTCTAAACTAAATTTTCCTTTTTTGTCTGTAATGACGCCTCTAACGGTGATACTGTCATTTTTGTTTAGCAGTGCCACCGAGACAAATTCAATGGGTTGCCCGGAAGTTTTATCAATTACTGTACCACTAATCGTTGCTTTGCCTTGCTGTGCATACAAGGCGTTAATGTTGAATGAGAAAATAAAAATAAAATAGTATCTCATTGAATGGGCATAAAACAATTTCTAATAATTCAACAGTTTAATAACTATTTCATCCAGTCTTGAATACGTCATAAAACTTTTCTCCATTTCCAGTTTAAAGGGAATGGGTGTATCCAAAGATGAACATCACATCACTGGTGCATCTACTAATCGAAAATTATTCAGGGGAATTTTAAAAAATCAGAAATCCCCTACAAATCTTTAGCAGGAATTTTTTTGATATTGCCCTTTTTATCTGCAACTACCAAAAATGAGTTTTTTGCCTTGGTTTCGGCAATAACATTTTTAATAGCCTTATCTAAAGCAAGTTTTATTTTACCGCTCGGGTCTTCTCTTTTTTTAATAGTTTCCATATTCAGTTTTTAATAATTCAACAATTTCAATACAGTTTCATCCAACCTGCTGTACGCCATAAAATTTTTCTCCAACTCCAAATTAAAAGGAATGGGCGTATCTAGCGATGCACAACGCATTACCGGTGCATCCAGATGATCAAAACAATTTTCTACGATCCAGGCAGCTATTTCGCCACCAATACCGCCGATGAGTGTGTCTTCATGCAACAATAAAATTTTACCGGTGGCTTCAACAGCTTCTTTTATTGCATCATAATCCAAAGGAAGCAGCGTTCTTAAATCTAAAATGTGAATGGAAACATCGGGATGATTTTTTGCATAGTCCATCGCCCAGTGCACACCTGCACCATACGTGATAATGCTGATATCATCGCCACTGGTAACCAGTCTGGCCTTTCCAATTTCCACTTCGTAATATTCTTCCGGAACCGGGCCGCTAATACTCCGGTACAAGGCCTTGTGCTCAAAATATAAAACCGGGTTAGGATCATTGATCGCAGCGATCAGCAAACCTTTTGCATCTGCAGGGGTGCATGGGTAAACCACTTTTAATCCGGGTGTATGCACAAACCAGGCTTCATTACTCTGGCTGTGAAAAGGCCCGGCACCAACACCGCCACCTGTTGGCATGCGAATAACCACATCGGCATTTTGTCCCCAGCGGTAATAGATTTTTGCCAGGTTATTGATGATCTGGTTAAACCCTACCGTTGCAAAATCGGCAAACTGCATTTCCATAATGGCTTTGTACCCTTCTAAGCTTAAACCCAAAGCAGCCCCAACAACAGCACTTTCGCAAATAGGGGTGTTGCGTATTCTGTCTTTACCAAATTCTTCCACAAAACCTTCAGTGATCTTAAATGCGCCGCCGTATTCGGCAATATCCTGCCCCATGATGATGAGGTTAGGTTGTTTAACCATACTTTGATGAAGGGCTTCTTTAATGCCGTCGATAAATCTAAAATCGTTTCTTGTTTCTTGTTTACCGTTTCTTGTTACTCGTTGGCTCTCATTGTCAGTTGGGTCTTTCACAAACGAGAAACGAGAAACAACTGCCTGATACACATCATTCACTTCTTCTTCTGTATTCACCTGCATCGGTTTTGCCTGTGAGCCGATCTTTAGTTCTGTTTCGATATACAATTTTGTATCGGCTTTAATATTTTCAACCTGTTTTACTGTTAAGATATTTTCATTAATAAGATAATGCTCATAATTTTTTACCGGGTCCTTCTGTGCCCAAAACTCAAACATTTCGGGAGGCACATATTTAACTCCGCTTGCTTCTTCGTGGCCCCGCATTCTGAATGTCATGCATTCTATTAAATATGGTTTTTGATTTTTAATGCAATAATCCCGAACACCTTTTATTGTATCGAAAACGTTTAAAATATTATTCCCATCGATCTGTATGCCTTCAATACCATAACCAACAGCTTTATCTACCAGGTTTTTACAGCGATACTGTTCATTAACCGGTGTACTTAAACCATACCCGTTATTTTCTATAATAAAGATGACCGGCAGATCCCAAACAGCAGCAATATTTAATGCTTCATGAAAATCTCCTTCGCTTGTTCCGCCATCGCCGGTAAAGGCAAGTGAAACTTTTTTTTCTTTTTTTAATTTATACGCCAGTGCGACACCATCTGCAATGGCCATTTGCGGACCCAGGTGCGAAATCATACCACAGATATGATGATCTTTTGTCCCAAAATGAAAACTCCTTTCCCTTCCCTTACTGTATCCTTCTTTATTACCCTGCCACTGCATGAATAATTTACTCAACGGCATTTTACGGGAAGTAAATACACCTAAATTACGATGCAAAGGCATGATCCATTCATCAGGTTGCATGGCAAGCGTGGCACCAACAGAAATGGCTTCCTGCCCGATTCCGCTGAACCATTTACTGATCCTGCCCTGCCGTAATAATACCAGCATTTTTTCCTCGATCATGCGGGGCAGCAGCAGTTTTTTATATAGCTCTGTTAATTCTTCGTTGCTTAAATTTTTTCTTTCGAATTGCATAATATAATGATCTGGTAAATTATTGCCCGGCCGGCTGAATAACGTTCGGGCGGGGTAAAGTTAGCTGATGTTACAGTAGCTTACAAAATCACTTTTGCAATGTAAAATCTGAATTACCAAATGTTAAAACAATTATAAAGAGAAGCTGCCTTAATAAAACAGGTGTGCAATTATTTGATCCCCTGCATCTACCGGAAAACTATTATTTATGAACCGACTCTTTAAACCCGCAGCCATAACATTTTTTATTGTAACGGTCTTTATCATTTCATCATTTACAAATGCCTCTATACAATCATCCCGGATAACTGTTATAAAGAAAACCAACCTGCCTGTCCGGCAGGCAGGTCCCAAAATACAGGTTGCCATTTTATTAGATGTCAGCGGCAGCATGGACGGATTGATCGAACAGGCCAAAGCACAATTATGGAATATGGTAAGCACCATGGGGAAAGCAACATGCGATGGAGGTATTTCTCCAAAAATTGAAATTGCCTTATATGAATATGGCCGATCAACCAACAACCAGGCTGCCGGTTATGTTAAACAAATTTCAGCTTTTACCAGCGACCTCGATATGCTGTCAAAGAATCTTTTTAGTCTGACTACCGATGGTGGCGATGAATTTTGCGGACAGGTGATCTATACTTCCTTGCAGGAACTGCAATGGGATACTTCGCCGGAAAATATGCCTGCCGGACCAGCAAATTATAAAGTCATCTTTATTGCCGGCAATGAAGATTTTTTACAGGGTAACCTGCTGTACACAAAAGCCTGTAGTGCGGCAAAGCAAAAAGGCGTAATTGTAAATACCATTTATTGTGGCGACCGGATGCAGGGCATCAGGGAACACTGGAACCTGAATACCGAATGTGGTAATGGCAGCTTTACCGTGATCAATCAAAATGAAAAGATTGAGGATATACCAACTCCCTATGACAGTATGATCATTTCTTTGAATGATAAATTAAATGATACCTATATGGCTTATGGTTATGCAGGCGGCAGAAGTATGGAAATGCAGGCAAGTGTTGATAAAATGAATTCCGGTATAAGTAAAGGTACAGCAGTAAAAAGAGCTACAGTAAAAAGCAACTCTACATTGTATAAAAATGATAGTTGGGATATGGTTGATGCTTACGGGACAGATGAAAAGTTTATAGAAAAACTGGATAAAAAAACATTGCCCCACAATTTAAAAAATAAAACCACGGAAGAACTTAAAGTAATTGTAAAAGAAAAAAGCGAACAGCGGGGAAATATTCAAAAACAAATTGTTGAAGCCAGCACACAAAGGGAATCTTTTATTGCAACAGAAAAAGCAAAGACTGCAATTAAGAACAATACGGCTACTTTAGAAACAGAAGTTGAAAAAATAATTAAAGAACAGGCCAGGCGGTATAAAATGATCATCCATTAATAAGTGCTGATCTTTTTTGCGGGGAGGAAATACTCAGACAGGCGCTGCAGCGAAAAAAATGAAAGTGCTCTTGCAGCTCTTTTCCTCTTTTGTAACCATGGCTTAGCTTTCAGCATTTTTCGTATGCTCAGGAAATGCCTTTTTATGTACCAGGGAATTAAAGAAAGAAAGCAATGCGCCAAACAATAAAGCATGCCAAAAAGTTTTTACTTCGAAGCCATGAACAAAATGCGCATCTATTAAAATAATAGCGGCATTTATTACAAAGAGGAAGAGCCCCAGTGTTAAAATGGTTGCCGGTAAAGTAAATAAAATAAGGAGCGGCTTTACAACAGCGTCCAGCACCGACAGTAAAGCAGCTACCATAATAGCCGTAAAAAAATCCACTATGGAAATACCGGGTAAAATATAAGCAAGGATAAAAACATTTACTGAACAAACCAGGACTTTAAAAAACCATTTTTTCATACAACTTTTTTTGTGCAGGTAAGCTGCTAAAACAATATCAATTTCCGGAACATTTAAATTACAACTAATTCGTAAAAATCTTCGGGAACTAAATATTTTTTTGCCATTTCCCTCAGTTCCCCGGCCGATATGGTTTTTATTGTTTCTATTGACCTGTAAAAATAATCTTCCGTAAGGTTATTCAGTACCAGATTTTTCCATCGTCCAATAATATGAAATGGCCCATCCAGGTCACCCAGTATGGTTCCAATTAAATAATTACGCACCAGCAATAATTCCTCCTCATCAACCGGCTTTTCCCGTAACAATTTCATTTCCTTATACACTTCTTCAATGGTCGCTTCACAAACATCTTTGCCGGCTTCGGTACTGATCAACCATGCTGATTCGTGAATATGATTTTGAACATAACTGTGTATTCCATATGTATACCCTTTATCTTCCCGTATATTATTCATCAGCCTTGATCCAAAAAAACCACCAAACAAAGCATTTAGCACCATCACTTTCATAAAGTCGGGGTGATGCCTGTTATGAAAAGGCCTTGCAATACGGATAGAACCCTGTACACCGTTTGGATCATTCAGTATCCGGTATTTTTTTTGAGTTGCCGGTATTTGGCTGATCGTTGAAAGCTGATTGTTGAATGGTTTTAATGTTAAATCGCCAAAGGCTTTATTCAGCTGCAACTGAATATCAGCTGGTAATTTACCGCTCACAAAGATCACACATTGTCCGTTAAGGTAATATTGTTTAAAAAAATCTTTAAGCTGGCTGCTGTTTAATGCATCCAGGTCTTCGGGGTTTGTGTATTTACCATATGGATGATCTTCTCCAAACAGGTAAGCATCGGATAAACGGGCTGCCACAAAATCACTTTTTTGCAAACTGACACTTAGCCGTTGTTTTGAATTTTGTTTATAGATTTTCATCTCTGTTTCATTAAAAACAGAATCAGTGATCATCTCTTTTATTAATGGTAATAACACCGGCAAATGTTTGCTTAAGGTTGATAGTGAAACAACAGCTGTTTCATTATAACAGGATCTGTTACAATAAGCGCCGTAATATTCAAACTCTTCATTTAACTGAAAGGCTGTTTTAGTACCTGTACCATTCTTTATTAAATAATTGGTTGCCGATGCTACTGCCTTTTGTTGCTCAAACCAGTTACCTGCATAAAACACCAGTTCAACCTGCAACACTTCCTGTGCCCCGGCATCAATGGAATAAACAGGTACGCTGTTATCCAGTGTAAATTTTTGACAGGACTTAAGCTTCAGGTCAAATTCAATGGCATCTTTTATGGCAGGTGATACTGAGCGATCAATCATTTTTTATTAAATTTCTTTTTGTAAAACCAACCGATTAGCGGGATAACAGCGAAAAAACTATATCCAAACGGGTGGTATTCCAATGGCAAAATGGCTACCCAGGTAATCACCAGCGTAAATGCAATGATGAGTGCAATAAGGGATATTAAAGCCCCATGAAAATTCACGTCAGCTGAACCTTTCAGGTGTTCCCTGTTTACTCTTTTGTACATCAGGTAAATAATTAAATTAGATGTTAGCGGAACGCCCAGGTAAAAGAACACCTGTAATTTAGTTACACCGCCACTAAAAATAGAATTAAACAAAAACCCGGTACTAAACGGAAAAAGTATAATGGTAAAAAGCAACCAGAGGTTGATGACCATGAACCGGATATCAAAATTATCTACATATTTAAAAAGCTGGTGATGCCGCAACCATACACTGGCTATCAGCCAAAAGCTAACCAGCAAACCTAAAAACTCAGGAAGTATTTCTTTAAAATGTTCCCAAACCATTTCGGCTGTGTCTCCTTTTTTTACAAGGGGCGGGTGAATTTCTATGGCCATTAAAGTAATAGCAATAGCAAATACCGCATCGCTGAAAAAAGCGATCCGCTCGATCATAAAATCATGTTTCGGGTGTTTGATCTCTGTCATGGCCGGTTAATTTTGTGCATAATAATACAAGGTATTACAGTTATTTTTTTTAAAGATTATTTTGCATTCCTGCTGCATTTGTTCTGCTGTTACAGCTCGGTACCTGTCCAGTTCTTTATTGATCAGATCCGCATCCCCCATCAGTTCATACATGGCTAAACTGGCAGCCCGGTTGGTAATACTCATATCTTCAAAAGCAATCATGCTCTCGGTTTTATTTATCACTTTATCCAGTTCACGCTGGCTGATCCCTTCCTGCTGCAGCTTTTTCAGTTCTTCATTAATGGCTTTTTCTGCATCTTCCATTTTAACACCTTTTACAAGTTTACCTTCAATGGTCAATAAGCCTGCATCGGTACTTCCCATATGATAACATTCAATATTACTGAACAGTTGTTTTTCTTTTACCAGTGATTGAAACAAACGCGATGAACCACCCCCGCTTAATATTTCGGAAATTAAATCAGCTGTATAATAACGCATGTCGGTACGGGGATAAATATGCCAGCATTTGTATAATGCATCCAAAGGCACATTTGCTTTTACTGTACTTGATTTGGCTTTTGTTTGTTTGGGCTCGACCGGCAGATCACGTACATATTTTTCACCGGCAGGAATTGGGGCAAACCATTTTTCCGTTAATCTTTTTACTTCTTCAACAGTAACATTACCCGCAACAACCAGAATAGCATTGCTTGGGTTGTAGTGTTTATTAAAGAAAGCTTTTACATCATCCAGCGTTGCATTTTCAATATGACTGAGTTCGGCTCCAATCGTCATCCAGCGGTAGGGATGAACCGTATAGGTAAGTTCTCTCAACTTATGCCATACATCTCCGTAAGGTTTATTGATATAATGCTCTTTAAACTCTTCACAAACAACTTTGCGCTGCACTTCAAGGCTTTTTTTACTGAAAGCCAGCGACAACATCCGGTCACTCTCCAGCCAAAAAGCCGTTTCCAGGTTTTCGGCAGGCAACTGACAATAATAATTGGTAAGGTCGTTGGTAGTAAAGGCATTGTTTTCGCCACCGGCCAGCTGCAGCGGTTCATCATAAAGCGGAATATGTACACTGCCGCCAAACATCAGGTGCTCAAATAAATGGGCAAAGCCGGTTTTGGCCGGGTCCTCATCCCTTGCCCCAACATCATATAACACATTTACCACGGCCATTGGGGTACTTTTATCCTGATGAACCAACACTTTTAATCCGTTGGTTATTTCAAATTTTTCAAATTCAATCATGTACAAATGTACGGAGTAGATTAAGACTGATAATTTAGTTTAACGAATACTTTTTGTTTTAAGGGAAAGCTCTTTTAAAACAGTTTCTCTTCTTACGATAACCTTTATCAAGGCAAAGGGTGTTTGCAAAATATTTTTATAGGCCTGAATATTCAACGAAAAGTTTTTGTCCACTGCTATCACTTCATCATTTACTTTAAAACCCGCCTTATCGGCAGGAGAGCCGGCAATTACATCTTCCACGATTATTTTCCCATCAGTATAATAAATTCCCAGACCGGTATAAACATAATCAAACTTTTCATTAAAATGGTTGTTGGGCGATAAATGAACTTCGCGGTTCGGATAATTAAATACCATATTAAACCTCCTGAGCAGGTCATTCCCTAAAAGTCCGCCGGTAAAAGGATACGAGGTGATATTGTTATCATCTTCATATAAGTAAGTTGGAACCGCATGAAACTTATATGGCCCGATTTTTACTTCTTTTATAATGGTAAGCCGCATCTGAAGTTTCCCGCCCATTCCTTCTGCCTGGGTTATAACCGGTTTTCGCCGGGAGAGCAGGATACTGCTGTCCTTTACAAATCTTTCACTTAATAACAAACAAAGGCCCGCGCCTGTATCCATATAAAAATTATAGCCCAGCTTTTTTTTATCCTTTATATTCAGCCATTGTATAGGTAAATTGGTAAATGCAGGGTGAAGTAAAATGCCTTCTCTCGGGTAATTGATTTTTCCGGGACTATACACTTCAATCATGCTGCTGTCAAAATTTATCTTTATGATATACCGGCTGAAAAAGCTGTAGCCAATGATGCCGTCAACTTTTTCACCATATACACTGGTCAGCACTTCATAATTATTTACATGAAAATTCAGGTGCTCTACTTTAAGACCGGGCAGGTGAAGCGTTTTATCAAATGCAAAAGAGACTTTACGTATACCACCGATACCGGTTACGGTAGTATCGGAAGCTTTTAGTGGAATATTAAACTCTTTACAGGTAGAAGAGTCCAGTGAAATGCCCCCACTTCCGGTATCTAAAATAAAATTTAAGGTATCCGGTAAATCCCCGAACCTGGCCCTCAATACCATAACACCACCACTAAATTGTAAAAAAGGAAATTTTGTAATAAATTTTGATTCGGCCTGGGGCAATAACTCCTGTGCCTGCAGAGAAGCAGCGATAAATATAAATAATATGATGCAAAATAAATGTCTCATTCCATACTTATTCGAATTTACAACCTATTGGATGTATTTTTGTTGATTAATACACAAACGGGATGTTATGGATCTAAATAAATTATTAAAAAAGGCATTGGACTTTGAGTTTTTAACTGTTGAAGAAGGCATGTACCTGTTTGAAAATGCTGCATTAACTGAATTAATGTTTGTGGCTGATGAATTAAGGAAGAAACAGGTACCGCATGGTAAAGTTACCTGGCAGATAGACCGGAATGTAAACACGACCAATGTGTGCATTGCCAATTGTAAGTTTTGTAATTTTTACCGTATACCCGGGCATGCCGAAGCCTATATAACAGATATTGAAACCTATAAAAATAAAATTGAAGAAACCATAAAATACGGAGGCGATCAGCTTTTATTACAGGGTGGCCATCATCCTGATCTGGGACTCCGTTTTTATGTGAATCTTTTTAAGGAACTTAAATCGCTTTACCCCCATATTAAACTGCATACACTTGGGCCGCCGGAAGTTGCTCATATCACAAAGCTGGAAAAAAGCACACATCGTGAAGTGTTGATGGCTTTAAAAGAAGCCGGAATGGACAGTTTACCCGGTGCAGGAGCCGAAATTTTAACCGACAGGGTAAGACGACTGATCAGCAAAGGAAAATGCGGTGCACAGGAATGGCTGGATATAATGCATGAAGCGCATAAACTAAACATCACCACATCAGCAACCATGATGTTCGGTCATGTGGAAACCATACAGGAACGTTTTGAGCATTTGGTAAAACTGCGTGACGTACAAAGCCGTAAACCACCTACTGCAAAGGGTTTTCTGGCTTTTATTCCCTGGACGTTTCAGGATGTAGATACCCTGTTGGCCAAAATACGTGGTGTACATAATTTAACTACTGCCGAAGAATATATACGCATGATTGCCATCAGCAGAATAATGTTACCCAATATTTTAAACATACAGGCGAGCTGGTTAACTGTTGGTAAACAGGTTGCACAAATTTGTTTAAATGCCGGTGCCAATGATTTTGGAAGTATCATGATTGAAGAAAATGTGGTAAGCGCGGCCGGAGCTCCTCATCGTTTTACAAGTACAACCATTCAGGCTGCCATTAAAGAAGCGGGCTTTGAACCACAATTACGAAACCAGCAATATGAATGGCGGGA
Organism: Chitinophagaceae bacterium; assembly: GCA_031413755.1. Classification (GTDB taxonomy): domain Bacteria; phylum Bacteroidota; class Bacteroidia; order Chitinophagales; family Chitinophagaceae; genus Ferruginibacter. The sequence goes on along the minus strand of JANOFR010000084.1, from coordinate 148 downwards.
TATTCCCGAAACCATTGTTGAGCAGGTTGTAAATTATTAACCCCCCGGCCCCCGGGAGGAGGGTTAGTTGAAAATGTGGAGAAAATTGAAAAATAAATTTGGGGAACGGTTGTGGGTGGTTGGGTTTGGGGGGGGGGTTTGGGGTTGG
>JANOFR010000083.1:0-34058 GCA_031413755.1 Chitinophagaceae bacterium | reverse complement strand
CACAAATTTTAAATCAGTTTGATGTGGATTATGATGTGTTTAAAAACGAACTGGGATTTGTAACAAGCAATCCACCATCTGCCGAATTCAGCGATGAAGGTGATGATGATTTTGATGAAGAAAGAAAACAATACGGCCAGCAGAAGCCACAGCGTGCCGGTGCTGCCAATCAACCCAAAACAAAAACACCGGTACTTGATAATTTTGGCAGGGATATAACCAGGCTTGCTGAGAATGGATCTTTAGACCCGATTGTGGGAAGAGAAACTGAAATTGAAAGGGTATCTCAGATCTTATCCCGACGTAAAAAAAATAACCCCATTTTAATTGGTGAACCGGGTGTGGGTAAAACAGCTATTGTAGAGGGCCTCGCTTTGCGGATCGTACAGCGCAAGGTTTCACGTGTTTTGTTTGATAAAAGGGTGGTGAGTTTGGATCTTGCTGCTTTGGTTGCCGGTACAAAATACCGTGGCCAGTTTGAAGAAAGGATGAAAGCCATCATGAATGAACTGGAAAAAAACAGGGATGTGATTTTATTTATTGATGAGATCCATACTATCGTTGGCGCAGGCGGCGCAAGTGGTTCATTGGATGCTTCCAATATATTTAAACCGGCTTTGGCCAGAGGGGAGTTGCAATGTATAGGTGCATCTACATTGGATGAGTACCGTATGCATATTGAAAAAGACGGGGCACTGGATCGACGTTTTCAAAAAGTACTTGTTGAGCAACCTTCGGTTGAAGAAACGATTGAAATATTAAATAATATTAAAAGTAAGTACGAAGATTACCATAATGTTACCTACAGCCAGGAAGCCATAGAAGCTTGTGTAAAATTGAGCGACCGTTACATGACAGATCGGTTGTTACCGGATAAAGCGATAGATGTACTGGATGAGGTAGGTGCCAGAAAGCATATTAAGAATATTAATGTGCCGGCTGAAATTATTGAGCTTGAAAAAAAGATTGAAGACATTAAACTTGAAAAAAATAAAGTGGTGAAAAGCCAGCGTTTTGAGGAAGCTGCTTCTTTACGGGATACTGAAAAACGTTTGCAGGAAGAACTGGAGGCTGCTAAAAATGCATGGGAAGAAGAGAGTAAACACAAACGGTTTCCTATTGAAGAAGAAGATATAGCCGAAGTGGTTTGCATGATGACGGGTATTCCCGTTAAAAGAATGGTACAGGCAGAAACTGATAAACTGCGCCGCATGGCCGCCGATTTGCAGGGTGCTGTGGTTGGACAAACTGAAGCCATTTCAAAAGTGGTTAAAGCCATTCAGCGCAACAGGGTGGGATTAAAAGATCCTAAAAAACCAATCGGCACATTTATTTTCCTGGGTCCAACAGGTGTTGGTAAAACAGAATTGGCACGTGCATTGGCCAGGCACATGTTCGACAGTGATGATTCACTGATACGGATCGACATGAGTGAGTACATGGAAAAATTTACCGTTAGCCGTTTAATTGGCGCCCCTCCGGGCTATGTTGGGTACGAAGAAGGCGGCCAGTTAACTGAAAAAGTACGCCGCAAACCCTATAGTGTAATTCTGCTGGATGAAATTGAAAAGGCACACCCGGATATCTATAATATTTTATTGCAGGTGTTGGATGATGGCCAGTTAACAGATGGCATGGGCCGTAAAGTTGATTTTAAAAACACCATGATCATCATGACATCAAACATAGGGGCACGCCAGTTAAAGGATTTTGGGGATGGTGTTGGATTTGCAACGGCCAACCGTATGGAGAATGCTGACGAAAATAATAAAGCAGTAATTGAAAAAGCATTGAAACGTACGTTCAGTCCGGAGTTTTTAAACAGGATTGATGATGTGGTTGTATTTAATTCATTAACAAAGGAGCATATTTTTGAGATCATCGATATTTTGATGCAGGGGGTAATGAAGCGTTTAACCAATCTTGGATTTTCAATGGAGTTAACTGAACCTGCTAAAAATTTTATTGCAGAAAAAGGACATGACCCTCAATTTGGGGCAAGGCCTTTACACCGGGCTATTCAAAAATACCTCGAAGATCCTTTAGCTGAAGAGATACTGAATATGCAAATTAAAAATGGAGACGTAATGATTGCTCAGCTTGATGAAGCTGCTGAAAAAATAATATTTTCACTTAAGCCTGAAGAAAAGAAGAAAGAAAAAAAATCGGAGGCTTAGATATGCTGTAGTAAAAAGGATTTAAAACTGCTATTCGCTTATTTGCGAATGGCAGTTTTGATTTATATATATTTAAGATTATAGGTTATTCAATTCAAGAGATATTTTTAAAATGTTGATAATTAATTAGTTAATTAATTTTTTTCATTTTTTTTCAAAAATAGTCACCAGTTATTTGGAAATCTGAATTATTTTTTGATATATTTGTGTCCCCTAACGAATAGTAATTTTACTGTCTTTCACGTGTTTCCTCCTTATTTGACATGGTTGATTTTACTTAAATGTATTTTCAATTCAAATGTCAGCAATCAAAACAATTAATTATTTTTTAGTTTTTTAAGATTTGTAAAAATGGTTTTTTATGCCATTTAAGTCCAGGTTACCTGGTTATGATCTTAAAGTTTTAAATCCTTCAATATCTTTTTTTTGAAAAACCAGAAAATTAAAAATCTGGCTTTATGAAAAAATGTTTACCCCTATTGATCACTGCTGTACTCTTAAATGGTACAGTAAGTAATGCACAGGTATTGCGTGCGTTTTCACAACGGTATTATAATCCTTCTACAAGAGGGAATATAGTCTATGTTTCCAACAGTATCATTTCCACGTCGGGTATCGGTGCAGGGGTTCCTGGTACCGGTGAATTACCACCAACAGGTACAACGAGGGATAATGACGGACAAGGAATTAACATAGATGTGGATGCTGATGCTACCACATTCAATTCATCAACATCTGACCTGAACATTGCTTCCTGCTCAAACGTACTCTTTGCAGGACTGTATTGGGGAGCTGGTGAAGGTAACAACGGGGGAAATACCAGTTGGTATGCAAACCATCAGATAGTTAAATTAAAACTACCGGGTGCTGCTTCTTATACCAACATAACTTCTACACAAACGGATTTATACAACTCCGGTAATCCGGTAGGCTTTTCCTATACTGGGTTTCAGTGTTTTGCAAATATTACGGCATTGGTTAATGGCACAAATCCAAACGGCACTTATACTGTTGCTAACGTTGTGCCGCCCATTGGTAAAACAAATGCTTTTGGTGGTTGGACGATCGTAATTGTATACGGTAATCCTTCATTGCCATCACGAAACTTAACCGTATTTGACGGATGTGCAATTGTTATAAGGAATAATCCCCCGGTAGATGTACCCATTAGTGGTTTTTTAACACCTCCTACTGGTCCCGTTAGCTGCGAATTAGGTACGGTTGCTTATGATGGTGACCGTGGCTGGACAGATTCTTTTTGTTTTAAACAAAATGGGGCAGCCGCTTTTTACAATTTAACGCCCAATGCTACGGCTAACCTGAATGATATGTGGAACAGTGCAATTGCTTATAAAGGGGCGGTAGTAACTACCCGTAATCCGGCATTTAATAATACGTTGGGGTATGATGCCAATATCATTGAAGTTCCAAATACCGGCAACCTGCAATTAAGTAACAGTCAAATATCTGCTACAGTAAGGTTTTCTTCACCTCAGGAAATGATTATCGGCCATGTATTAACAACATCTGTCTCGCAATATAACCCCACTTTTGCTTTTGATAAAACGGCAACTGATATTAACGGAGGTTCGTTTTTGCCCGGCGATAGTTTACTTTATAAAATTAATTATGCAAATCTGGGAAATGATTCCAGTACTAATACAATTATTACCGATAATTTACCCTCAGGAACTGCATATATACCGGGTAGTATTAATATTGGAGGCGTAACTAAAACAGATGCTTCAGGAGATGATGAAGCGGAATATGATTTTACCAATAACAGGATATTATTCCGTATAGGAGTCGGTGCTACTTCACTTGCAGGTGGTAAAATTGGTCCGGGTGTTGCCAACACTGTTGAATTTAAAGTATTATCAGCATCTGCCTGTAAAATCGTTAGTTGTGTTGGGTCTTTAAGAAACAGTGCCAGAATAAATTATTCGGGTAAACTATCCGGTAATCCACTTTTCGATTCCAGCGGTGTAGTAAATGCGGGATGTATCGTTAAGGGGCCCGTTATTCATCCCCTTGCCGGCCCGTGTTTTACTCCAAAAGATACTTTGCTGGTTAATAAATGTGCTTCCTTTACAGTAACACTTCCCTGGTGGAAATATGCGGGGTATACTTTTTATTCGGCTAAGCCATTTATTCCGGCCAATATTTATAATCAGTATACACCGGTAAGCAATACCGGAATTTACTGGGCATATTTTACAAATGGGCCGGGTTGTTCTGATACGGCAAGAATTGCAGTAATAATAACCATTTGTATTGATATTGATGATGATAATGATGCTATTCCGGATTATGTTGAATGTAATAACCCGGTTGCTTTGCAGGATGCCAATGGTAATGGAATTCCAAACTGGAAGGACCCTCTTTACATTGGGTATGTAGATACCAACCTTGATGGTGTAAATGATAATTTTGATTTTGGCGCCGATTCAGATAATGATGGCATTCCAAATTTTTATGATACCGATTTTCCGGGTTTTGCAGATACAAATGGTGATGGCGTAAATGACAATGCAGATATAGATAAGGATGGTATCCCTAATCAGTATGACCTGGATAGTGATAATGACGGTATACCGGATGTGGTGGAGTCTTATGGAGTGGATACAAATGGAGATGGTATCATTGATAATTATACGGATACCGATAATGACGGATTCTCTCAAAATGTGGATGCTAATAATACAGGAGTTCTTGGTTCCGGAAATGGTTTAGGAAATATGGATTTTGACTTCGATGGTATTCCCAATTATTTAGATACTGACAGTGATAATGATGGTATTCCGGATGTTATTGAAGCAGGAGGTACCGATGCAAATAATAAAGGCCTCCTGGATACATTTGCTGATGCAAACAGCGATGGTATCAGTGATAATAATGTTAATGGAACAGCATTGTTAATGACTGGTATAGATGTAGCACCGGTTGATGGCCGTGCTGATAATTATCCCAATAAAAATAAAGATCAGGATATAAAACCCAATGCTTATGATTTGGATAGCGATGGGGATGGTATAGTTGATGTAATAGAAGCAGGATTGATTGATGCTGATCTTGATGGAATTGCTGATGGTGTTATTGGAAACAATGGCTGGTCAGCTACTGTATCAGGAATGCCATCGTTAAACCTCAGAAATACAGATGGCATTGGCAGTGATGATTATTTAGACATAGATTCAGACGAAGACGGCATACCGGATAATATTGAAGGACTGTCAACTGCCGGATATAAATTACCGGTAATAACTGATACAGATGGCGATGGCCTGGTTAATACTTATGATAATAAAGTAGGTTTTGGTGGCGCAGGTATATTTGTTTATGATCATGATGCTGATGGAACCCCAGATTACAGGGACCTGGATACCGATGCAGACGGACAACCTGATATTGTTGAAGGAAATGATTTTAACCTGAATGGTATTGCTGATGACATTGTAACCTTAACCGGAATTGATACAGATGGAGACGGATTGGATAATCGTTTTGATTCTTTGAACTCTGTAATTAATATCAAAGGTACTTCCTACAGAATGGGAACAGGTGGAACATTTGCGGGAGATGCTGCACCCGGTTCAAGAACAACAGTTCAAAAAAAGTATGCTGCAAACATAGACAGGGACTGGAGGTTTGTGGGTGTTGTTCTGTTTAATGAATCATTTGTTTTGAATGCAGTATTACAGGGTAATGAGGCGATTTTGAACTGGACAATACTTACTTCAGGTAAAATTGATCATTTTGAACTGGAGCGTAGTAATGATAATACTGCATATAAAAAAGTCGGTTCAGAATATAAAACTGTAAAAATGAATGAGGCACAAAGCTTTTCCTATAAAGATGAGATCAGTAAAGTAAATGACGAAATTCTTTATTACAGGGTAAAAGCAATTGGAGTTTCCGGGGATTTTGCCTACAGTAATATAGTAGCCTTGCGCAAGCCACGCATGAAAATACCACTCACCTTGATGCCCAATCCGGCAGGTTCTCAGATGGCATTGAGCTTTTATGCAGAAAATGCTGAGGAGATAAGCATCAGGATGATTGATAATAGCGGGAAAATTGTATTTACGCAACAACAAAAAGTTAGCAAAGGAAATAATGTTATCCGTTTAACTAACCTTTCAAGGTTTAGTAATGGTGCCTATATAATGCAGGTCCAGGTAAATAATGCTTTACTAACTCAAAAGTTTATTTTATTCAACTAAAATAATTATAGCCCTGGCTAAGAGCCACCCAAACCACCAATATAAATGCCTTTCAATCAGTGAAAGGCATTTTATTTTATTTCATTTTGAATTCGCATTTTTTTGAACCATTTTTGCGATATCATGAAAGGAAAAATAATTGTGACAATTGATGGATGGTCTTCCTGCGGAAAAAGTACACTGGCTAAACAATTGGCCAAAGAACTGGGTTATATTTATGTAGATAGTGGTGCTATGTACCGGGCAATAACTTTATATTTTTTGCGGAATCATATTGATTGGACAGATGCCAAAGCAGTAGATACTGCATTAAAAAATATCACCATTCAATTTCAGTATAATGAAATCTCACAGCAAACTGAGATTTTTTTAAATGACGAAAATGTGGAGTATGTGATCCGTGATTTAATAATAGCTGAAAAAGTAAGTGATGTAGCCACAATTGAAGCTGTAAGGTCATTTGCCGTGGCTCAACAAAAAAAAATGGGTAAACAAAAAGGGATTGTAATGGATGGAAGAGATATTGGAACAACTGTTTTCCCAAAAGCTGGGTTGAAGATATTTATGACAGCAGATACTACCGTAAGGGTTGAGCGCCGTTTTAAAGAACTCTACAGTAAGAATCCGAACATAACCATTGAAGAAGTCAAAAACAATCTTGAAATGAGAGACTATATTGATTCTAACAGGAAAATAAGCCCCCTGCGTAAAGCTAAAGATGCCGTAGAAATAGATAATACCAGTATGAGCATGGAGGAACAGTTTAAAAAAGCACTGGATTTGGCCCGAAATGTAATTAAATAATTTTAGTATACTAATGAGCGGGCACCAATCATAGATATTTTAATATAATATTTTATATATAAATGATCCTTAATTTAAATCAAAAAAACTTTGGATTATTAAAAAAAAAATTATAGGTTTGTATTCGCTACCTCTTATTAAAGACCATTTCTGTATCCCCGAATTAAATTTTCATTTTAAATCCTTTATTTATTAACCTGCTCCGGTATTTTTTACCAGAACATTTTATGTAAAGTATAATTTAATAGATATTGTTCTTAATATTATCCTTCCAATTCCTCTGATTATCTTTTCGTTGTCCCCTGAAATAGATTTTTCTATCCAATCCTTTTAAAGGCTCAATAAGTTAATTATTGAACGCTGTTATTTTTTGAAACTTTTAAAAACACACAATGAAAAAGAAATCTACTCCCGGAATTGGGGTGTCATTTAGAATTTATTTGACACTTATGCTATCAGGCTTTTTAATGATGTTCAGTAAAACATCCACTGCACACGAGGTGTTACGCTATACCGTACCCTGTTTTTTGCAGGGCGAAACCGTAAGAATTACTCCAACGGTTATTGAAACAGGTTATAATACTTATTTTCACTGGCAATACAGGCCATCGCCCGGGGCACCATGGGTTTGGCTTTCAAATACTAATACTGTAATAAACGGGCATACTTTTAATATTACCGGTGCATCACAGGTTTCTTTTATTAATAATTATACGGTAGATCTGGTTATCACTAATGTTGGGGCAGCATATTCCACCGAACTTGATAATATAGAGATCAGGGTTTTAATGACTGACTTTGGATTAGATCCGGAATTAAATCCAGGTATTCCGGTTTATGGCGGCGAAGAATTTTTTGACAAAACATCTAAATATATCCGTATCAGAACAAAACCGGCAACTGAAAATTGTTATTCCAGTTGTACCGGAAATGCATTGGTTGTAAACCAGGCAGCTGTACCACCTCCAATAAATGAGTATTATGGTGGTTTTGAAATTGGTGGCGGTAATGCTACAGATAACTTCAGTACACCCGGGGTAAATGGTACAACCGCTAAAGCTGCAACTGATTTAACACAATGGACAGGTGGCGAACCAGGAACTAACCCGGTTTACCGGGTAATGAATAACGCCGATTCAATGAAAACTGATTACGATGCATTTGCCCCTCATTCAGGTATGCAGATGATGGTTATCAACGAAAATAATTCCTGTACTAACCGGTTATGGTATAAAACAGTTACTGTTTCAAATGTCAATCATTTCTTTCAGGGCTCTATGACTTTTAAAGGCTGGTTTGCAAAATTAGATGGCGGTGTTAACCCAGTTGTTAAACTTGAAATTAATGGTGGGACCGCCGTAAATTCTCCAACAGGTTCTTATATTTCTTTAGGTAGTGTAACACAATCAATTACCGGCACATCCGGTAACTGGGTACAGATCAGTTTAACAGTAACCTTGCCTGTTAACGGGTATAAAAAATTAGAGTTTAGTATAAAAACTCCTGATGGTTGTAATACAGCTGCAAATATTGCAATAGACGACCTATGTTTAATTGAACCTGTAACCGGTACATTACCAATAGTATTAACTCCTTTAAAAGGATTTTATTCAAACGGAATATCGCACCTTACCTGGAGCAGTTTGCAGGAAAGCAACTGCAAATATTTTGAGATACAGCGTAGTACCGATGGAATAAATTACAGCCCTATCGGCAAAGTTATCGCTAAAGGAAACAGCGACAATGTTGTTAAGTATAGTTTTAATGATATTAAAGCAAATGCAGGGATCAATTATTACAGACTTAAGTTATTTGATAATGACGAACGTTTTCAAAACAGCAATATTCTTGCACTTAATGTAAGTATTCAGGGAATAAACATTACCGGAATTTACCCTGCACCTTTCACCGATAAAGTAAACATAACTTTTTCAAGTGAAATAAAAAATCAGGCAACGATCCAATTATTTGATAACACCGGTAAATTATTAATCACTCAGCAAAATAATATTAATAAAGGAGTAACTAATCTTAGCCTCGAAAACCTGGATAAACTGGCAAAAGGTTTTTATATCATAAAAATTCAGGCAGGAGAATCTGTTATAGTTAAAAAGATAGTTAAATAATTAAAGTTAATAGATAACCAAGCACAAACAAAAGATGTCCCCCGCCTAACCGGGGGCTCTTTTATTTTAAAAAGTTATACAAAACCGGCAATGATCTCTTTGGCTGATGTAACTGCCGGAAAGAAAGAAATGATTTTATAGATCACATCTTCAACCAAAGCATCAGGGCAACTTGCCCCGCTTGTAATTAAGATTTTAATATTTTTTGTTTCAGGTAAAAAATTCACTGAAATTATTTCTTGTTTTTTATGCAGGTCATAATGCAGGATTTTATTGGAAGAAATAAGTTTCTCTTCCGAACTTATAAAATAAGTCGGGAGTTTTTCTTCACATAGTTCTACTAAATGAGAAGTATTGCTGCTGTTATACCCGCCTACCACAATAGCAAAATCTGCACTGGTTTCCAGTAAACCATATACTGCTGATTGATTATCATTGGTGGCATAACATAAAGTATCCCTGGTATCGGCAAACCGTTCTTCAATTGTGTTATCAGTAAGGTTGTATTTTTTCAGCATCACCAGCTTAAGGAAATCTGAAATTTCCTGTGTATCACTGGCCAACATGGTAGTTTGATTAACTACACCAATACGTAACATATCCTTTTTTATATCGAAACCTTCTGAAAATTTTCCGGAAAATTCTTTTTCAAAATCTGTGGCATTATTTTCACCGGTAATATATCGGCTTAAACTAATGGTATCGGCCATATCGTTTACTATTACCGTTGGGGTATGCGCAGCGGCATGTGAAAAAGTAGCCCTGGTTTCCTCGTGGGTTGGTTTGCCATGCACAACTACTGTGTAATTTTTTTTTGCGATCTGTTCGCTTCTGTTCCATACTTTTTCAACAAAAGGGCAGGTGGTATTATATTGATGGGTAGGAATGCCTATCTCCTCCAGCTTTTTTTCTATGGCAAGTGTGGTTCCAAAAGCAGGAATGATGACTACATCTTCTTTGGTTAAAGACTCAAAAGGAATAACCTGGCGGCCTTGCGTATCCTGTAAAAACTGAACCCCTTTTTCAACCAGATCTGCATTTACCTGTGGATTATGAATCATCTCACTCAATAAAAAAATACGCTTCCCCGGATTTTCTTCAATTGTCCTGAAAGCAATTTCAATCGCATTTTCCACACCATAACAAAATCCGAAATGCCGGGCAAGATATATTTGAACGGGCCCGAAATCAAGCAGTGTTGGGCTGAAATCTTTTTTCATCTTATCCTGCTGCCTGCGCTTATTTTTTATAGCTGCAATTAAAGGGCTGCGATAAATGATAGGTACATTAAATTGTTTCATGGTATGATATAACTGCAGCAAAGGTACAGGGTTGTGCCTGAAAATATCGTTCCCTTATATTTAAAAAGCAGTGCTTACATTTGAATAGTATTAACCTAAAAAAAGAATACATAAAGTTCATTTTTTATCAAATTAAAGCTGAATAATGATATGGGTGATGTAGTATACAAACGGGCAGATTGGATTAATTCCACAAATATTTATGAGGTTAACCTGCGGCAATATACCAGCAAAGGAACTATTAATGCTTTTGCCTATGAATTGCCAAGACTGAAAGATATGGGCGTGGAAGTACTCTGGTTCATGCCTATTCATCCTATTGGTATAATAAACAGGAAGGGAAAATTGGGGAGCTACTATTCTATTATGGATTTTACTGCCATTAACCCGGAATTTGGAACAAAGGAAGATTTTAGAAAATTAATTATCCAGGCCCATGATTTAGGTATGAAGGTAATTATGGACTGGGTTGCCAATCACGCTGCCTGGGATAATGTATGGACGACCGATCATCCTGATTATTTTGAAAGAGACAGCGAAGGTAATTTTAAACCGCCATACGACTGGACAGATGTTATTCAAATTGATCATTCAAATCCTTTACAACAGGATGCAATGATCAATGCGATGAAATTCTGGGTAACTGATTTTGACATTGATGGTTTTCGGGCCGATCTTGCCCATCTTACCCCGCTTGATTTTTGGAAGAAAGCAAGAACAGCCATTGAACCTGTAAAACCCAATTTATTCTGGCTGGCTGAATCTGAAGAGATTAATTTTCATGAGGTTTTTGATGCTACGTTTACCTGGGAATGGATGCATATAACTGAATCTTATTATAAAAACAATACGGATACCGACAGCTTATACGCGGTATTACAAAAATACCATACAGCTTTTCCAGCCCTTGGCTACAGGATGTATTTTACCAGTAATCATGATGAAAATACCTGGAATGGTACTGAATATGAAAAATACGGAGATATGGCTAAAGCCCTGTCTGTATTCAGTTTTACCTGGAATGGCCTGCCTATGATTTATAGCGGACAGGAAATGCCAAACCTGAAACGCCTGAAATTTTTTGAGAAGGATACTATTGACTGGAATGGGGAATATGCATTGCATGATTTTTATAAAGAGTTGGCAGCCCTCCGAAAAAGGAACCCTGCCCTCCGGGCCGCAGACCCGGAATCTGCAACTTTTTTTATAGAAACTTCTGCCAATAAATCTGTTATGGCTTACCTGCGTAAAAATGAATATGATGAAGTATTTGTACTGCTGAATTTAAGCAGTGAAAAAACCGGGTTTACCATTAAGGACCTTCATATCAAAGCTACCTTTGTGAATGTGTTTAGTAAAGAAGAATATAGTTTAAGTACCGACACTTTTTTAGAAATGAAGCCTTGGGAATTTTTAGTATTTGAAAAAAATAAGCATAATAAAAAAGAGGGAGTTTAATAACCCCCTCTCATTTATTAAAAACCCGGCATATTTATTCACCTAAAGAAATAGGATATTCATAAATTCCATCATACCCCGGATAAAATCCGCTGATAGTTATATTTTTATTGGAACCTACAGCAGTTCTCATTTCTTCCACACTCTTAATTTCTTTATCATTTATTTTTAAAATGATAAATCCATCTTTCATTCTTGTTTGATCATTTAAAACCCCTTCGTTAATTTTCTTTACAATAACACCACCTGTTACACCATATTCCTGTGCTTTCCTGGCTTCCAGCGTTATAAAATTTGCGCCTAAAGTTTCCAATACTGCATCAGCTTTTACAATTTCATAATTTCCAGCCTTATTTTTAAGGGTAACCAATACGGTGTTCTCCTTACCATTTCTGACATAAGTAACAGGTATTTTATCACCTGGTTTTTGGCGGCTGATCAATCCCTGCATTTCGGCACTACTGCTTATTTCCCTGTCGTTTATTTTTTTAAGAATATCGCCTTTGCGGATACCGGCTGCAAAAGCACCACCATCAGTTGGTACATCAGATACATAAATACCTTCTGCACTTAATGGTATTCCCTGTTTCTTTTTATCTTCTTCATTAAAATCGCTGGCATTTACAAAACTTACCCCTAAAAATCCTCTTTGTACACTTCCGAATTTTATAAGATCATCCACTACTTTTTTTACAATATTAACCGGAATAGCATATGAGTATCCGGAATAATAACCGGTAGGTGATGCTATAGCTGAATTTACACCAATCATCTTACCATCTGTGTTAATAAGTGCTCCTCCACTATTGCCCATATTAACAGCAGCATCTGTCTGAATAAAGGATTCAACTCCTGATCTTGGATCCCCGTTTTTATCTTTATTCAATCCCAGGGTTCTTGCTTTGGCACTAACAATTCCGGCTGTAACGGTAGTTTCTAAATTTAAAGGATAACCAATGGCCAAAACCCATTGCCCGATTTTCACATCATCGGAATTACCATACAATAAGAAAGGTAATCCGGCAGCTTCAATTTTTATTACCGATAAATCATAAGAAGGGTCACTGCCAATTACTTTTGCCTTATACGTTTTTTTATTGCTGAGGGTAACATCAATTTCATCTGCATTATCAACAACATGATTATTTGTAACAATATATCCATTTTCGCTGATGATTATACCTGAACCGCTTGCTTTCTGTTCCGGTATAATTCCCCGGCCCCTTCCACCAAATAACTGGTTAAGCATATCCTCATCAAATAAATCACTAAATGGATTATTGGGTTGCTTTTTTGGTAAATTATTATTTACCTGTTTGGCATTTGTTTTTGTTTTAATATGCACAACGGCAGGCGTGGCTGCTTCGGCCGGAATCGTAAAATCAATTGTATTTCCCGGAGTTGTACTACCGTCAACCAACCCGGTGTATTTATAATTTGCAGGTATTATACCTTCCTGTTGCCCGGCATACGTATTTGCTTTTTGAAAATAGGTTCCATAACCCCATATAACTGCCATGCAGGTTACAGCACTGATGGTTACGGTTAAAAAAATTTGTTTCCATTTCATTTTTCGAAGGTTTTATTTAGTTCAACAATTTTATTAATGTTTTGTTTTTAACTGGTCTCTGTTATATCATCAACTCTCATGCCTGTCTGTACAAAATAACGAAGCAATGACAAATTGGTATTTACCAACTGCCATCTTTAACAATTAATTAGGAAGAGATTCGTAGTTAAAATATTTCAAGAAATATATTTAATCTCTTCGCATCACCCCTCACCATTTTGGCGCCCGGGTGGGGATTAGGTTATAAAGTTAATAAAAATTGCATTGTATCTACGCCATCTGCATAATCCGTTAAAGATGGGTTTTGGGCCTGGCCAAATGCAATGCCGTTATAACCGGCAATACACTGTATATCTTCATTTCCTTTCAGGTCCATCTGAACTTTTTTAACATCTTCATAAAAACTATAATTCAACCGGCTTATGGCTGAAAAAATGGCATCATTCTCAATCAATAATATGCTGCCGTTTGTCATATAATAAATATTGTTAAGCAGTGCAATGGAAAGTTGGTAATCATAATTATTTTTATACTTGTGATGATCCCCGAAATATTTATAAGTATCAAATGCCTTTAACATCGGTACAAAATCGTAACCGGCCGGTACATATAATTTAGTTATATTTCTGCAGCCTAAGCCAAAATATTGATGTACATCATCTGATAGATCAGTTAGTTCTTCCGCTTTTTCAGTCCCAGTTAATATAGCAACAGCTGTACGGTTTCGCCGGATAATACTGGGGTATTTAGAAAAATATTGTTCAAAATACCGTGCAGAATTATTACTGCCGGTGGCAATATAAGCATCACAACCCCTGAGCATTTCCGCAAACTGTATACTTTTTTTAATTTCCGGTTCCCAAACTGTCATTTTTTCAACCAGGTGTTTCAGCAAAATATCATCTTTTGAAGATAATTTTATGCTTTGTTTATGGCCACTGATAAAAACGGATAGAAAATCATGAAAGCCTACCAGCGGAATATTTCCAGCCATCACAATGCCGATATTTTTCCCATTTATATTGTCATCCAGGTGATAATGTGCGGCCCATTTTTCCAATTTTTCTTTTTGCAAAAATGCGGAACAGATATTTTTTACTGCCAGTTCAATAAATTCAGGAGTAAACCAGCCATTATGAAAACCGGCTTTTGTTTTTATATTTTGCCATTCTTCATCATTCTTTAATAAATATTTTTGTAACTGATGTAATAATTCAATTCGTTTTTGTAAATTCATATTGTTATTATTAAATTGCACCTGGCTTCCATAAGGGGGTTTAAAAATCAAAATTACGATAGATGGCTATAAAGATCACAGAAGAATGTATAAATTGCGGGGCCTGCGAACCGGAATGCCCTAATAACGCCATCTACGAAGGCGGCGTAGAATGGGCCGTATCTGATGGTACAACCATAAAAGGTATGTTTACTCTAATGGATGGCACACAGGTTGATGCTGATCAGCGGCATTCACCCATAAGTAATGATATTTATTATATAACTCCTAATAAATGTACTGAGTGCCAGGGATTTCATGAAGAGCCGCAATGTGCAGCTGTTTGCCCGGTTGATTGTTGCGTACCGGATGAAATGTATGTTGAAACTGTTGAAGGTTTGCTGGCAAAGAAGGACAGGATGCATATTTAAAAAAAGGCATGAATTTTTATAAGGCTTAAAGGCCTGTTACAGGCAGGTGATATTTCCTGCTATGGGGCGATGGTATTTTTAAAATACTTTCGCCTTTTTTATTATCGTAGTTTTTTATTATATTGGAGTATGAATAAATTTTTATTTTTTACCGGTGTTGTCATATTTTCTGCATCCTGTAATTATTTTGATAAGGGAAAAAAAAATACCCTGGGGCCGATGGATAAAGTGAATATGTTGGAAGCAGACAGGTCTTTCTCTAAAATGAGTGAAGAGAAGGGAATGAAGGCCGCTTTTTTAGAATATATAGACAGTAACGGGGTATTACTTCGTTCAAACCATTTGCCCATTACCGGCGCAGAGGCTATTGATTATCTTATACAGCAAAATGATACCGGGTATACTTTAAAATGGGAACCTCGTACCGGAGCAGTGGCACATAGTGGCGAGCTGGGTTATACCTATGGTGTTTATGCGCTTAAGTTAAAACAGAAAGACAGCATTATTTACGGAACTTATGTAAGTATCTGGAAAAAAGATTCAAATGGGCTCTGGAAATATGTTTTAGACTCGGGTAATGAAGGTATTGGCGACATTATTACTGAGCAATAACATAAACCCGGTTTAATAAATGTTAAATTGATTAAAATTCCTCATCACCTTATTTTAAACTCAAAACCATAAGCGATATTTCGTTTCTTTGCTTAAACAATCCTTCTTAACATAATGAAAAAAAAAATAGCCCTCATTACCGGTGGTTATTCCGGTGAAGCAGTTATCTCTTACAAAACCGCCATAACTATTGAAAAAAATCTGGATACCGAAAAATGGGAATGTTATAAAATTGATATCAATCCAAACGGATGGAATTATATGGCACCCGATGGTAAAAAATTTCCGGTTGATAAAAATGATTTTTCTATAACAGTACAGGGCAATAAAATTATTTTTGATGCTGTTCTTGTCAGTGTACATGGTACACCGGGCGAAGATGGAAAACTGCAGGGTTATTTTGATACATTGAATATTCCATATACTTCATGTGATACGGCAACATCTGCCTTAACATTTAATAAACGGTATACTGTAGCAGTTGCGGCTTTTGCCGGCATTAATGTTGCCAGATCAGTTCATCTTTTTAAACATATTCCGGTAACGGCTGAAACAATATTAAAAGAACTGAAACTGCCTGTTTTTGTAAAGCCAAATAATGGCGGCAGCAGTATTGGCATGAGTAAAGTTAAACGGGCTGATGAATTACAGCCTGCCTTAGATAAAGCTTTTAAAGAAGATGACCAGGTATTAGTGGAAGAATTTATAAAAGGAAGAGAATTTACAATTGGTGTTTTCAGAGCAAAAGGAGAAGTAATAGCTTTACCCATTACCGAGATAATTGCAAAAAATGAGTTTTTTGATTTTGAGGCAAAATATGAAGGTGCCAGTGAAGAAATAACGCCGGCGAAAATTGAGGAGTCAGTGGCAGAAAAGATTAAAACCGAAGCAAGAAAAGCTTATGAAGTTTTTAATTGTAAAGGTATTATACGGATAGATTTTATTTATGATGAAACCACCGGCAAACCCTATATGCTGGAAATAAATACAGTGCCCGGGCAAACTGAAGCCAGTATAGTACCGCAGCAGGTTATTGAAATGGGCTGGACCTTGAAAAGGTTTTATTCAGCGTTAATAGAAGAATGTTTACATAAAGACTGACAAAATATTTTTGCATATCATTTAAAATATAAGTGTGTTAAAATTTATAACAGATCGCCCATTTTGGGTAAACCTTTTAGCTGTCATTACAATAACAATTGTGTTTTTGTTCTTGATATTGAAAATGCTGGGTTGGATAACCAGGCATGGAGAATATTTAACGGTTCCTGCAGTAACTGGTATGAAAACAAATGAAGCCATTAAATTATTGGAGAAACAGGGATTTGACGTCCAGATTCAGGATTCTGTATTTACAGATACGGCAGCAAGAGGTATTGTTTTAAAGCAATTACCCGATCCCAATGCTACGGTAAAAATAAACAGAACTGTATTTATAACCGTAAACCGTATGGTACCTCCAATGATTGAAATGCCCAGATTAGAAGGGCAAAGCTTTTCTTTTGCTTTGAAGATGTTAGAACGTTATCATTTAAAATTAGGCGACACTATTTACAGACCTGATTTTATGATGGGCTCTGTTCTGGAACAGCAGTATAACGGAGTAAGGATTGCCGAAAAAGCAAAAATACAATGGGGCAGCAGGATAACCCTGGTTATAGGCGGAGGCTTAGCTTCAAAACAAATAATGGTACCTGCTTTAACCGGGATGACCTATCAGGAAGCAAAAGCCTACCTTGATGAAAACGGTATTGGACTGGGTGCGGTTATTGTTGATGGTAAATTAACTGATACTGCTTCTGCATTTGTGTTTCAGCAAAGGCCCGAACGATTTACGGTTGACAAAGTTCCGGTTTATATTCAGTCAGGGCAGGTCATGGATATCTGGATATCATCAGTTATGAAATCACCCCCGGTTGACTCTTTACCTGCTAAAATGAAAAATTAATTACTATGATAACGATTAATACAGATGAAGTTAGAAAACGTTTGGATGCCGGAGAAGCGTTGCATTTAATTGATGTACGGGAACCCGATGAACATGCTGAATTTAATATTGGCGGAACATTTCTGCCATTTGGCAATATTCAAATGATGCAGATTGATGCTATTGAAGAATTGAAAAATGAAGAAGTGATATGTTATTGCCGCAGTGGCAAAAGAAGTTTGCAGGCCTGCATGATGCTGGAAACTTTTGGTTTTACCAATGTAAAAAACCTGGAGGGCGGAATGTTGAACTGGAGAGAGAAATTTGGAGGGTGAGTAGACAGCAGATACTGGATACCTGGTACTGGATAAGAGTAATGGCATCATAAATCTTTTTTTGTAGCTGTAAACATAGAGTATCCGGCATCCTGCATCAAAACGTCACATTTACCCCCATCATAAAATTAAACCCGGCCATAGGGAAATAAAAATTCTCAGTATTTAGTGCTCCCCCATAAATATAACTGAAGCTGTAACCATTGGGTTCATACTTTTTATTAAATACATTATTCAGTTGCAAAATTAAATCTGTCTTATTTAATATTTTATTGCTTAATGTATAACTCAGCCTGATATCCTGCAAATAATACGAATGTAAACTTCTTGATCTTTGAGCTGTATTATCTAGGTATTGACGCCCAACATATTTGCTGATGAAACTGATCTCTCCGTTTTTAACAGGTATAAAATTTATGCTTCCTCCCGCAATTACCGGAGGAGAAAATGAGATATCTGTTTTGGGGTAATAATTAGTTTGCTGCCCGCCCTGATCATAATCATCCAGGTATTCTGTAAAATTATTTATTTTATTTTCGCTGAAAGTAATATTGGCAGCAAGGTTCATCCAGTTGGTGATTTTGGTTTTGCCATGCAGTTCAATTCCGGTGCGGTAGCTTTTCGGGATATTGGTTCTGGTATAAGCACCCACATCATTGATCTTACCGGTTAATACCAATTGGTTTTTATAATGCATGTAATATAAATTAACCCCAAAAGAATAGCCACTTTCCTTTTTTTCAACACCCAGTTCAATATCATGCAGGCGTTCAGCTTTTGGTTGCTGGGTATTACCTGCTTCAAAGTCATCCCGGTTAGGCTCTTTGCCGGCAAGGGCATACGAAGTATAAGCCTGCCAGTTTTTATTTGTATATGTAATTCCGATCTTAGGGTTCAGGAAAGAATAATTTTGCATAATTTTTAAACCGGGGTTGTATCTGAAACCATTAATACGGTAATCAATATTTCTGAATTGAATATCAACAAAACTTTGCCACTTGCTGCCCCACTGCTGTACCCATTTTGTGTAAATGGAAAAATCTTTTTTAAGTGCAGGTAAATTGTACCAGCTATAATTATTGGGTACCGCCGGCTGTACGGCTGCCCATTTTATTTTGCCGTAGTGTTTGCCATTGTACACATTATAACCACCGCCATAAATTAACTGCGTTTTGTTTTTTTGATACTGTAAAGAAAATATGGTTCCATAAAAATAATTATCCAGCCAAAGTTGCCGCACAAGATCAGTTTCGGTTATGTTGGTGGTACCGTTGTTATAATCAGGTAAACCATAATCGGTAAAAAGTTGCTGTGCTTTGTATTGTTCGTAATAACCTTTTCCTCTTGTTAAGAACGCTGCAATATTTCCTTTCCAGTAAATGTTGAATTTATGGTTATAAAAAAGCTGGTAATGTGTTTGTGTGTAATTATCTGTTTCATTATCGTAAGGCTCACCGGGCTTTTCGTTACCGCTCGGATTGTTGGTTCGGTCAGGGGTTAATAAATATTCTGCTACACCATTCCAGGCCTGGTATGTTTTTTCCTTACCTGAAAAAACATTAAGCCGCAGAGAATTCTTTTCATTAACAAAGGCTGTACTCAGGTAAAAAGATTGCAGGTTTGATTTTGCCCGGTCAATATATCCATTGCTGCTGATGCGGCTTACCCGGCCATCAACAGTAAAATGTTTACCCAAAATGCCACTTCCAAACTGTATGTTGTTTTTAAAAGTATTGAAAGAACCAAAACTATTGTTGGTAGCCGCATAAAATTCTTTAATCAGTTCGTTGGTAAATAAATTAATGGTAGCACCAAAAGCACCTGCGCCGTTTGTTGAAGTACCTACTCCACGCTGTATTTGAATACTGTTGGCCGAAGAAGAAAAATCGGGCAGATCAACAAAAAATGTTCCCTGGCTTTCAGCATCATTGTAAGGTATGCCATTGAGTGTAACATTAATTCTTGCAGCATCTGTACCACGTATACGTATGCCGGTATAGCCCACACCATTGCCTGCATCTGAATGAACAACAACCGACGGCGTTTGATTTAATAAAAAGGGAAGATCCTGCCCAAGATTATTCTTTTCAATTTCTTTTTTGGTAATATCTGTTTTGGCAAAAGGTGCTTTTTCACCAGCCCTTATTGCCTGCACTTCCACAGGCTGCAGGTAAGCGGTATCATTGAATTTTTTTTCCTTTTGCGCAAATACAAAGCAAACACCTGCACACAAAAAAGCGCTTACTACTAACTTCTTCATCATAATAAATTTGAGCTGAAAATCCGGAGGAGGAAAAAATCCGCTTTGTATTCCTCTTCCCCTTAACGGGTTTGGAGGAGCTGTATTTTCTCCCTTCGCAGGCATTATCCTGTGCAGGTTATCGGGTATTTTCTCAGCCTCCGCCAACTGGCAGCAGCACCCCGGAAATTCAAACGGTTAAAAGAACTCTGAGCAGTAAAGGTAGGGTAGTTTTTGATAATTTTTAAAATATGTGTAACAAATGCTGATCCTGGTGCGTATCATTAAAAAGTAAAACCATGAAACTGCCTTGCCTGGCAATCAGGTCCATATTAAACAGGTGGTCTGATTGCTTCGGTATGGAAGTTCAATATTTCAATTAAAAAAACAAAAAAGTATAAAAATGAAAAAACTATTTCTTTCCTTAATCAGCGTTGTTTCTCTTACAGTTTTTGCACAGGACAATAACATGATTGCTGACCCCAATGCAACAGTAAGAAGCCTGAACGGCAGTTTTAATGCAATATCTGTTTCAAGTGGTATTGACCTGTACCTTTCCCAGGGTAATGAAGAGTCGATTGCCGTTAGCGCATCTGATGGAAAGTATATGGCCCGTTTTAAAACCCAGATTGAGAATGGTACATTAAAGATCTATTACGATAACAAAGGCATTACCTGGACTTCAGGTGAAAACAGGAAACTAAAAGCCTATGTTTCTTTTAAAACTTTGGAGAAATTACAAGGTGCCGCCGGTTCTGAAGTAACCGTAAAAGGCAGCATTACAGCAGAAAATCTGGAAATGAAATTCAGCAGCGGCTCAGGCTTTGGCGGACAGGTAGATGCAAAACAACTTACCGTAGAACAAAACAGCGGCTCCGATATTAATATCTCAGGCAAGGCCGAAAAAATAACCATTGATGCAAGCAGTGGCGCTAGTTTTAAAGGCTATGACCTTGCCGTTGATTATTGCGATGCAAATGCAAGTAGCGGTGCTTCAGTAAACATTACCATCAATAAAGAGTTAAGTGCAAAAGCAAACAGTGGCGGTGGTATACGTTATAAGGGTACGGCATTAATCAGGGACATTAATATAAACAGTGGCGGTCTTGTTAAAAAAGGTTAATTTATCAAACGTTAAATCAAAGAAGATGAAAAAGATATTTTTGATCCTGGTTGTTTTTTTTACAGCAAATATGATGTATGCTCAAAATGAAATTGTAGTCGACCCAAATGCAACTGTAAGAACAGCTATTGGAAATTTCACAGCGATTAAAATTTCCGGTGGTATCGATCTTTATATTTCACAATCAGAAAATGAAGCTATTGCCGTAAGTGCTGCCAGTGAAAAATTGAAAGAAGGCATAAAAACCAGCATTGAGAACGGCATACTTAAAATTTTTTACGACGGTGATAAAAACTGGAAATATAAAGACAGGAAACTGCGGGTATATGTTTCCTTCGTAAACCTGGAAAATATTAATGCCTCCGGCGCTTGTGATGTGATCGTTTCTGGCAGTATCACAGTAACCTCTTTAGTTATGCAGCTTTCGGGTGCCTGCGATTTCAAGGGCATGGTAAAAGTTAGTACTTTAAAGCTGAACCTCAGTGGTGCTTCGGATGTGAAGATATCCGGCACTGCCAACACAGTTGATATTGAAAGCAGCGGTGCAAGTGATGTTAAAGGATACGACCTGGTTACTGACATTTGTAATGCAAAAGCTAGCGGGGCATCTGATATAAATATTACAGTAAACAAGGAATTGAATGCAACAGCAACCGGTGCCAGCGATATTAATTACAGGGGAAACGCACTTATAAAAAACAAACACAGCAGCGGAGCGAGTAGTATTTCAAGAAAGGATTAGTTATTGAATTATAACTGCGGAATGAACTGTTATATAAAAAAGGATCCTGCATTTTATTTTCCAAATGCCCAGATGAGAAAAGCGGGCAATTGAGTACTCCAGGATTTATAATCATGTTTGCCATCTGCATCTTCTGTATACATGATATCATCAGGCAGGCAAACATTTTTAGTTTTAATCAGTTTAATCAGATCTTTTGTGTCATCGGTATTATCAATGATGCCGTCTTTATCCCTGTCGCCATCTTCTTCTTTTCCACCCGTATAAAACCAGTATTTCAAGCCCGGCTTTTTCTTTGATGACCTGATCTTGTTTAGAATGATCCTGTTTTTTTCATCTGAATAATCCAAAGCCCTATCGTCTTTATCCCGCCACCAGAATGCGCCTGAAAAAACACCCACCCTGTCAATTTTATCAGCATGGTTCCAGGCAATGTCAAAGGCAGATAAACCTCCCATTGAACAACCGGCTATAGCCACTGATTTGAATTTACGTATCGTAGCATTCTTCCTGGCAAAAGGATACAGTTCATTGTTTATAAAAGCATCGTAGTTATCAGCTTTATCACCCCGCTTGATAAAATCTGGATTCCCGGCAACACCAAATTCTTTCATCCGGTCTCCGGCATAAATGCCAATGATGAGTAATGGTTTTATTAAATTTTTGCGATACAAACTGTCCATTATTTCTTTAACCTTAAATGATCCCGTTTCCTGTCCGTCGTTCAGTATCAATAAATTCAATTCGGTTTTATCATCCGGCATAGGTGTACTGATGATGGTTAATTTAACCTGTCTTTGTAAATGTCTGCTGTACAGTTCATCATGCTGTTGTTTTATTTTGCTTTTACAGCTAAAAGTTAAAAACAGCAGCAGTACGGGTATAATAATGGATAAATATTTTTTATGCATCAGCAAATCTACAATTCAAAGTTTATTATTTGGCTGCGAAGCCTCAAAACATTATCTTTGCGCCGCGAAGTAGAGCAGCGGTAGCTCGTCGGGCTCATAACCCGAAGGTCACTGGTTCGATCCCAGTCTTCGCAACAAGATCTAAGGCTCATTAGAGCCTTTTTTAGTTCTTTTAATAATAAACTTTATTTGGCCTGTTTTTAAAGCGATGTAGTGTGGCTCATATCCGCCTTACGGCGGACACTGGTTCGATCCCAGTCTTCGCAACAAAATCTAAGGCTCATTAGAGCCTTTTTTAGTTCTTTTATTAAGAAACTTTATTTGGCCTGTTATTAAATTGAAGTTTTCTGGCTCATAACCGCCGGCAGGCGGTCAATGATTCAATTCAGGTCTTCGCAACTAAACACAATGGTTCAATTGGGCCTTTTTTATTCCCAGCGGATTTTTAGCTGGTGAATTTGATTATCTCCTCCATTCTAAAGCATGTTTGTGATAATCAATTAATTTAAATGATCACAAATAATGAAATCAGGTTTTGTAAACATATTTGGTAAGCCCAATGCGGGCAAAAGCACATTACTTAATGCGCTGATGGGAGAGAAGATGGCCATTGTATCGCACAAAGTTCAAACTACCAGGCATCGTATAAAAGCCATTCTTACTGAAAAAGATTTCCAGATCATTTTTTCCGATACACCGGGTATCATTGAACCCAAATACAAACTGCACGAAAAAATGATGCAGGCAGTAAAAGGAAGTTTGGAAGATGCCGATGTGGCATTATTAATTACAGATGTACGGGAAAATACGGAAGAGAGCCATGTGATTTTTTCTGCGTTAAAACTTAAAGCGCCGGCAATTGTTATCTTAAACAAAGCCGATACGGTTAACGGGGAACAGTTAAAAACTACAGCAGCATTTTTTGCGGCTCAGCCTTATTGTAAGGAAGTGGTTTCCTTATCAGCCTTGAAAAAAACAGGTATTGCTGAATTATTAAAAAGCATACTTACCTACCTGCCCGAAGGACAGCCATTTTATGAAGGCGATGATTTAAGTGATATGCCTACCAGGTTTTTTGTGGGTGAAATGATCCGCGAAAAAATATTTTTACTGTATGGAGAAGAGATACCATATCATGCAACAGTATTGGTGCAGGAGTTCAAAGAAAAAACATCACTTACAAAAATCAGTGCAGAGATCATTGTACAAAGAGAAACACAGAAAGGCATCATACTTGGCGGCGGTGGCAGTATGATTAAAAAATTAGGTACTGATGCACGAAAAGATATTGAAGCATTTTTAGGACGTAAAGTATTTTTGGAATTGTTTGTAAAAGTACGGCCTAAGTGGCGGGATAATGAAACACAGTTGAAGGAATATGGGTATTAACAAAATATGCAATTGACAATAAGCAATTGTATGAATTTGTAAATTAATAAATAAGATAATCAAAATGGCGGGCGAATTTACTTTGCTTATTGCAAATTGCCCGTTGCCAATTTAATCATGAGTTTTACAGTAGCAATAACAGGCAGGCCCAATGTGGGCAAAAGCACTTTCTTTAACCGTTTGCTGGAGCAGCGAAAAGCCATTGTTGACGATATAAGCGGAGTAACCCGCGACCGACAGTATGGTGTTGCTGAATGGGCAGGAAAAACTTTTAACGTAATTGATACCGGTGGATTTGTTGCCGACAGCCAGGATGTATTTGAAAAAGAAATTCGCAAACAGGTGGTAATTGCCATTGAAGAAGCCAATGCCATTATATTTATGGTTGATGCTGCAACAGGAATTACAGAACTTGATAACTCAATGGTTGACCTGTTGCGCCGCAGCACCAAACCCGTTTTTTTAGTTGTTAATAAAGTTGATAATCACAACCGGCTTTTAGAAGCCAGCGAATTTTATAGCCTGGGTTTTGAAAATATATTTTTTGTTTCTTCTATAAGTGGTAGTGGCACAGGCGAAATTTTAGATGCAGTTACCGCATTGATAAGTGAAAAAGATTCGGATGAAGCTGCAACAGTAACAGATCTACCAAAATTTGCAATTATCGGCCAGCCCAATGTAGGTAAGTCATCATTATTAAATGCTTTGATAGGGCAGGAACGTACCATTGTTAGTGATATTGCTGGAACCACACGCGATACGATTCATACACACTACAATTTATTCAATAAAGAATTTGTATTGATTGATACCGCAGGCATAAGGCGTAAAACAAAAGTGCACGAAGACCTGGAATTTTATTCAGTAATACGGGCCATAAAAGCTGTTGATGAAGCTGATATCTGTTTATTGATGCTGGATGCAGGAAAAGGAATTACCGCTCAGGACCTCGCCATTTTTGCATTAGCAGTAAAAAAAGGTAAAGGTATTGTGGTGCTGGTAAACAAATGGGACCTGGTGGAAGAAAAGAAAACCAATACCACCAAAGATTATGAAAAAGAATTAAAAAAGCGTTTTGCTCCCTTTTCTGATGTGCCCATTGTTTTTATTTCGGTTACCGAAAAGCAGCGGATATTTAAAAGTATTGAAGCAGCACTGGAAGTTTTCGAAAACCGGCATCGTAAAATACCTACTTCTAAACTAAATGATGTAATGCAAAAGGCTGTTGAGGCCTATCATCCACCGGTAGTAAGAGGTAATATGATTAAAATAAAATACATTACCCAATTACCAACCCATACCCCAACATTTGCATTTTTCTGTAATTACCCCGATGATATTAAAACACCCTATAAAAATTATCTCGAAAACCAGTTAAGGGAAAAATTCAATTTTAGCGGAGTGCCCGTAAGGTTGTTTTTCCGGAAGAAATAGTTGTCAACAGGCAATGGGTAAAGCACATCTTACAGAAGATGAGCAAGGAACAAAAGGCATTTGCTTGTTTATTTTAAAACAGCTTTTATATTTGCTATAATTTAAAAAGATAAAAATAATGAAAAAAATATTCGCCATTTTAACTGTCACTTCTTTACTTACAGCCTGTAACAACAGCAGTGAAGAATCAAAAAAAACCAATGCCACTGATTCTTTAGACTCAAAGGAATCACCACTGATGGATGCGGAAAACATAGCAGACAGTGCCAGCAAAATACTACATGACAGTACCCACCAAATGATCGATACTTCCGGCAAAAAATAAGTAATGATGTTCCGGTGTTGCTCAACAGGTAATAAAAGCTGTTTTAGTTTTCTTTTGCCTGATGTTACTCTTCTTACCGGATTTGCCACACTGCAATAACAATTTAACCTTACCTGCATGTACATTTTATCTTACTAATATGTGCAAAACGATATTAGCCTAATATTAAATAATTGTAAATTTCAATTGAATTTTGCACATTCAGAAAAGCAGCAATAAATAAACAGTTTTGTAAAGAAAATAAAAAGTATTTCCCAAAACCAAAACTTTCCAAACAATCCCATCTTATTGAAAAACCATTTTTAAAGATTGTTTGGATCAGGCCCCATTGATTATGTATGATGTTAACTTACATTCAGGTTGAATGACCCTCCTTAAAGATCCATATTAATTACTGACTCTATTACTTATTCAATAACACCGGTTTACAATTTCCGGTTGGAGATCTTCATCTTGGGAGCTGTTATTCCGGTTATATAGCTTTTAAGTCTTCAAACTGCTGAATAAGAAGAATTTAGTTGTTGTATAATAAAGTAAATACTAACTGTTTATTACATTTAAAATCCGCAGCACCGTATTTTTTTAGTTATAAAGGGAAATAAAACCCTAAAAATACCGTTGTAACAGGTTAGGTAACAAGCTTAAATCGTTACTTCTATAAACTAATAATCCGATTGATATGAAAAACTTTACTAAGCTGATAAAGCGTATCAACTTCATTGCCATAATTGTTCTTTTTTTATTTACCGGCGGATGTGTTCAAATGAATGCAGATAATGATCATATGCCGAAAGATAAGGACAGGTACGACGGCCCGGATAAAGCTGCAGAACATGAATTCAACATTACAAAGGATCCTGCTACAGGAAAAGTGCCGAGGGAAAGGTTATTAAATGCACTGCAGAAAACAATACTTGCAAAAAATGAATCTTCATCACTTATAGCTGCGTTAAGCTGGACTGAAAGAGGTCCCAACAGCGATGTGCCGGGTCCATCAAATGGTAACACCAGGGCAAATAGCGGTATAACTTCGGGCAGGATAAGGGCCATAATGGTTGACTCAACTGATGCCAGCTATAAAACGGTTTGGATCGGTGGGGTAGATGGAGGCTTGTGGAAGACAACTGATATTACAGCTTCTCCTGCAACCTGGACGGTGATCAATGATAACCTGAGTAATCTTGCTGTTGCTTCAATTTGCCAGGACCCCAGGCCGGGTTTTACAAATATTATGTATTTCTGTACCGGTGAATCCTATTTGAACCTCGATGCTGTGCGTGGAAATGGCGTTTTTAAAAGTACCAATGCTGGTGTTACCTGGACCTATTTAGCAAGCACAAGTGCTTTTGTTAATGGAACAAAAATACTTTGCGATTACCTGGGTAATGTTTACCTGGCAACCAGGGGTTCAGGTTTACGTAGGTCAACCAACGGTGGTACAACCTGGACCAATATTACGCCTACCGGTTTAGTGTCCAGTATCTGCGATCTGGAGATCAGTTCAACAAGTAGTGCAGGTAGGTTGCATGTTGTATCAGGTATTTTCAATACACAGGCATACCGGTATACTGATATTGCGGCTACAGTAACTTCCGCATCAGGATGGAATGCACCTGCAACATCATTTCCCTCTTACGCTATGCGGGCCGAGATTGCCTGCAGCGGTAATACATTATATGCACTTCCCGCTGATGCAACCTATATGGTACCTACCATTTACAAATCAACCGACGGTGGGGCAAACTGGGCAGCAACCGGAGGCCAGCCAACTGTCAATTGGGCAAGTGGCCAGGGATGGTATGCACTGGCCGTTGATATTGACCCATCAAACCCCAATAACTGTATTGTTGGTGGATTGGATACCTGGAAAACTACCAATGGTGGAACAAGCTGGTCACAAATTTCTACCTGGGTGGGAACTACACCCGTTAATCAATACGTACATGCTGATGTTCATAAAATATTATGGTTTGATGGGGGTAATAAACTGTTGTTTGGTTGTGACGGAGGTATTCATTATTCTGCAGATAAAGGAGCAACTATACGTGACCGGAATGCCGGCCTGCGGATAAAACAGTTTTATTCAGTTGCCATCCATCCAACCCTAACCAATTATTTTTTAGCAGGTGCACAGGATAACGGAACTCACCAGTTCAATAATGCAGGATTAAGTAATACCATTGAAGTGCAGGGAGGTGACGGAGCTTTTGTTGCCATTGACCAAAACGAGCCGCAATATCAATTTGGTTCTTATGTATATAATCAATACAGGCGAAGTACAAACGGCGGCGCTACCTGGAGTGTTGTAAATTTATCCGGCTCTGCGGGTCAGTTCATCAACCCGTTTGACTATGATAACACAGCCAATATTATGTATTGCAGTGATGCAACAGGATCTTTCCGCAGGTGGACCAACCCACAAACAGGCAGTACCTCTGCAGTGGTGGGAATAACAGGTTTTAACGCTGGTAGTGTAATGTCTGTAAGTGTTTCACCATACACCGCGAACCGGGTTTATTTTGGCACTAATAATGGAAGGGTTGTGCAGGTTGATAATGCAAATTCGATCGCCTCAGGTTCGGCAGGTACTACTATTTCAACCGGCTTACCGGCAGGTACCGTTTCCTGTATTAACCAGGGAACCGATGACCAGAACCTGATCTGTTCTTTTTCCAATTACGGATTAAGCAGTGTATGGGTTTCTACAAACGGCGGAACAAGCTGGGCCTCGCTTGATAATAATAATGTTAACCTGCCTGATATGCCTGTACGCTGGTGCATGTTTTATCCAGGTGATAATACCAAAGCCTATATTGCCACAGAAACCGGTGTTTGGGAAACCGATCTTATAAACGGTACTTCAACAGTATGGTCTGCCAACAGCAGCTTTCCGTCGGTACGTACCGATATGATAAAATACAGGAGCAGCGACCGTACCATTGCAGCGGCCACACATGGTCGTGGATTATGGACAGCCATTATTCCAAGTGTAAGTACGCCCGACCTGCAGTTCCAGGACTTTTCGGCTTCAGCAACAGAATCAACTGCATTTACCGGTGACTGCCGCGGATATACAGATTACAGTTCCGGTATGCTCATCTTAAATGCACCAACTGGCAATGCTACGGTTACCCTGGGTATTGCTGCCGGAGGATCAGCAACAACCGGCGTGGATTATGCAGTTACTACCAATGGTAGTTTTGTATTGCCTTCAATGGTACTCAATTTTGCCAGCGGCGCTACCACGGCACAACCTTTTACCATCAGGGTTTATGATGACGATGCCATAGAACCTGCAGAAACATTTACCTTAAATTATACCATTTCGGGTGCAACCAATGCACAGGCTGGCAGTTCAAATCAAACCTATACTTTTACCATCAATAATAATGATGCAGCGCCCATTGTTTCGGGTTTGGGAACCAGCTCAACGATCGGCACTTTTAATTATATCACATCCGGTGGGCAATCCTGTTTTTTCAGTTCAAATACAAAACATAAGATACAATACCTGGTTACCAAAGCCGAACTTAATGCTGCAGGAATAACAGCAGCTGCAACTTTAAACAGTCTTAAATTCAGGGTAATAACCAAAAACAGTACAAAGCCATTTAGCGGATTTACAGTATCGCTTGGCAATACAACCACATCATCATTTACCGGTTATGATACGCCGTCCTTTACTCAGGTATATTCCGGTGCTTATTCAACTGTTGCCGGCGATAATATCATTAATTTTTCTTCCAATTTTTCATGGGACGGAACATCAAATATTGTAGTTAATATCTGTTATCAAAATGCTACTGCTGATGCCGGAGATGATATTATGGAATCAGATGTGCCTGTCCTATCAGCCAGTTATTCGGTTTTTGCAAATTATATTTCTGGCGGAACAGCCGGTTGCAGTTTACCAGCTTCGTTTCTTACCGGACTCAGGGTAAATATGGCCTTTGGATTTATTATTGGCGGTACATCAATTTCAACTGCATTGAACAGTACTAAAACGGCATACCTTGGCCCCAACGACGATGTTTATTTCTATGATGGCTCCGGCAATATCATGGCAAGAATAAGAAACCTTACCGCATTTGATTATGGCTGTACACAGCTGATCATTGACAGGGCCGGCAGCTCATCAGTAAATTTCTGGAATAACAATGTGACCAATAATCTTTTATCTAAAACATTAAAAGTAATTCCGGCAAATAATACCACTACAGGACATTATGAGATCAGCTTATATTATACAGCCACAGAAGTAACCAATTGGCAAACAGCAACAGGAAGGATTTGGGCCGATGCCGAAATAGTTAAGGTTTCTAACGGGTTTTATATTCCGGATATAACGCCGGCTACACCACATTCCTCCAGTGTAGTTGTATTAAACGCTTCTGATGGGTTATTCGGCAGCAATTATACTATAACAGGCGATTTTAATAATACCGGCTTCTCCGGTTTTGGTGCAGGCGTTCCCGGCTTTAGTGTGTTGCCCATCAACATTAATTATTTTACCGGAGCCAAACAGGCAACTGGCCATTTGTTAAACTGGAAAGTGGATTGCAATTCAACACCCAGGGTTACCATTACCCTGGAGCGCAGCGCCGACTCCCGGAATTTCAGCAGACTGTATTCTATAACTGCAGATGCACTGCGTTGTTACCAGCCGTTTGATCATACCGATGCCCAACCCTTAAGCGGCATGAACTATTACCGCCTTAAAATTCAGGATATTGATGGTAAAATTTCTTACAGCAACATCGTAGCATTGCTGAATGCATTTACCGGTTTTGAAATAGTAAACATGGCACCCAACCCGGTTACCCGGGGTAATTTTATCCTGAATGTGAGCAGTGCCATAGCTGCAAATATGGAACTGGTTATTTACGATAAACAGGGAAGGCTGGTTTCAAAACAAATAGTTTCACTGATAGCCGGTTTTAACAGCCTGCCAGTAAACATAACAAAACTGGCCACCGGCAGCTATACCCTGTTTGGAAGCATATCAAATAACCGATCGCGGGTTTTACATTTTATAAAACAATAATTCTTACTTTATTATAGACAGGCCTCTTGCTTTTTTTAGTAAGGGGCTTTTTTTTGTAGATATCTATTAAGATTTTCGGAAGTTAATCCAGTAATTGTGGAAATCTTTATGACTATTTTTTGTTATGTAATGCAACGGTTTTAAATAATAAAGTATCTTGCAGCTAATCAGGCAATTCATTTGCTTTTAATATCCTTCAGAAAAAACCAAACCTACCTACCCTTTTTTAATACTATCAACCGACAGAGGTATGTAATCCTTGCGGTATATTAATGTAATAAACTGAATTTAATTAAAAGTATTATGAAAAAAGGTTATTTCTATTTTTCAAATCAATTATTCTGTTTTTTTAAAAAACGTTACATACTTATTGCTTCCGCGTTATTGTTACTGATGTTAACTGGTGGCTTTACAGGTTTTGGGCAAATACTATGGTCCAACGCTATCGGGCAAGCCTGGCTAACCGGGACAAACTGGACTGGAGGCGCAGTTCCTAATACCACAGATATAGCACAGTTTGCAACTAATCCAACAAGTCCCTTAAATAGTGTTGGAATAGATATGTCTAATCCCACAAATAATGGTTCAAATAATCAGGCAATAGGTGCAATAGAAGTAACTGCTGCCAGAACGGAAGGATTAATTATTGGTAACAGTTCAACAACAGATAATGGAATATTGACACTAAATGGTACAACAGTGAACACAGTTCCAAATGTTATACTCAGAAATATTTCATCTGAACTGCTTACCATACAAAACTTTCAGGGAATAAACCTCAGCAGCACAATGACAATAGCACTGAATAATATTACTGATAATATTGTTAGTATTGATGGCACGGGAGGAATTACGATGAGTTCGGTCATTAGCGGGGCAGGTAGAAATCTTTCACTTAATGGTACAGGAAACGGAACACTGGCACTTACTGCTGCTAATTCTTATACTGGCTTAACAACTGTTTCAGCTAATACATTACAATTAAATAAAACTGGCGGCGGAACATTACCAGCTACCAGTAATATTTTAATAAATGGTACGGGTACATTAAGGATAAGTAGTAATCAAACTATCAGTAATTTAACAATGAGTGCAGGAACGCTTTTGGTAGATGCAGGATCTACCTTGACAATTACAGGGACTTATACAGTTACAGGCGGAACAATAAATAACCCCGGTACTATTAAATTAAATGGTGCTGCAGTTTCTTTCCCGGGTACCGGAGTTATTATAAATAATGGTACAGCAGGTACAATGTCTAATCTGGAAATTGCTTCCAGTGCACCTGTCACACAAACAGCTCCCTTTTTTATCAGTGGAACGTTAACTTTAACAACTGGAATATTAACTTCCGGTGCTGTTAATTTTATTACATTTAATAATGGGGCAAATGTTACGGGAGCATCCAATGCCAGTTTTATAAATGGCCCGGTTTCTAAAATTGGTAATTCGACGTTTGCGTTCCCAGTTGGTAAACCAAATTGCGGACCTTCAGGTACCGTTACTGGTTTTGCTGCTTTGACCATATCTAGTTTTATGCCATTTCCTGGTAGTATTACTGATCAATTTACTGCAGAATATATAAGAGATAGTGCTACTGCTTTAGGAGCTCTTTCTGCTCTTGGTGTTGATCATATCAGCAGATGTGATTATTGGACACTTACCAGGGATCCTGGTACCACATCAACAGTAGATATAACTTTATCCTGGAATGATACAATAAATAATTGTGTTTCTACTGCACCCTATGTTAATAACCGCCCTACTTTGACAGTTGTACATAATAATAATATTCCGTTGTCTACATGGGATGCATCTGGTGTAGCAGGTTTAACTTCGGGTTCAAATTTCGAGGGGAATGTTACATGGGGAAGCCCACAATCAACTACTTTTGGTGCTTTTGTAATTGGAAGTATAGATTTCAACAACCCATTACCCATCTCCATCAACTACTTCACCGGTATTAAACAAAACAGCGGTCATTTACTGAACTGGAAAATTACCTGTAACAGTTCCCCATTTGCTACTATAGAAATGGAACGCAGCACCGATAACCGAAATTATAAAAGCATATACAGTATTTATGCAACAGCTTTACGTTGCCAGCAGCCATTTGATCATACTGATTCAAATCCGGCAGCCGGGATCAATTATTACCGCCTTAAAATGACTGATGCCAATGGAAAAATAACTTACAGTACCGTTGTTAGTTTATTAAATGCTGCCAAAGGAATTGATATATTGAATATTGCTCCTAATCCGATAGTTAGTGGAAGTTTTGACCTTAAAATAAGTGCTGCACAAAATGCACCGATAGATATCATCATCACAGATATGCAGGGAAGGGTAATGCAGAAAAAAGCAGTTAGTATGGTAGCGGGCTTTAACAGCATACCTGTTAATGTGGCCCGACTTACTGCAGGTACTTACCAGCTTTATGGTAATACAGCCGATGGCAGATCTAGGGTACTGCGTTTTGTGGTACAGTAAAATAGTTTTAGTTGACCATAAAAAAAGTCCCCCGGTTTTATCGAGGGCACTGAAAAAGCCATTTAAGACTTATTAACAAAGGGGAGTAAAAAGACGAAAGTTTTTTACTCCCCTTTTGTATTTTGTATCAGATTCAAAAACTTAATGTAGATGCTGATACAACAAGTAAAATTTCAATTGA
>JANOFR010000082.1:0-12171 GCA_031413755.1 Chitinophagaceae bacterium | reverse complement strand
CTTTTTTACAAAATTTATCCGCCATTTTCCCGGTGAACAATTGGCCAATGCCCCAAACAGCCGGGTAGACAGCAGTGATGATTCCGATTTGTGCAATTGTAAATCCTTTTGTTGAAAGCAGGATGGGGAAGATACCCCAGGCCATCCCATCATTGAGGTTATTAATCAAACCAGCCTGTGTTACCGAACCTAAGTTTTTATTTTTCCAGGTGGTGTCCCAAAATATATGTTGAAGTTTTGGAATCGTATTTGTTGTTGTTTCTTTAGCTACATGATGTTTGGTGTCTTTTACCAGGAATATACTTGATATTAAACCCAAAGCCACCAATACGATGCCTGTATAAAACGGGTAAGGCCTTATGCCATATTCACTGGCGATCCAGCCGGTTAAAAAGGCAACAAGTGCTACCGAAATATAACCTGCAAACTCATTTAACCCCATAGCAAAGCCTCTTTGCTTTTCTCCAACCAGATCAATTTTCATTACCACCGTACTGCTCCAGGTTAAACCCTGGTTGATACCTAATAACACATTGGCTGCAATTACCCAACCCCATGAAGGTGCAAACATCAGCATGAATGGAATGGGGATTCCAATTATCCAGCCTGCTGCTAAAAGGTTTTTCCTCCCAAATTTGTTGGCTAATGCACCGGTATAATAATTAGTAAATGCTTTAACAATACCAAAAACAATGATGAAAGAAAGTATAGCTGTTTTTGCAGCAATGTGAAATTCAACATCAGCTATCCGGGGTAAAATACTTCTTTCTAATCCAACCATGCCACCAACAAAGGCATTGATGACAACGAGTATGGTAAACTGCTGCCAGTTTTCATTTAAGCCTAATTTGATTCCCCCCTTCATATTTTACAAAGCTGGCATCAATAAGTGGCTTATCCTTTAACATAAGATAAATAATCACCGGTGGCCACGTATGCGGCTGAGGCTTACCTGTGTAATACCCAGGTAAGAGGCAACATATTTGAGCGGAACCCTCATCAATACATTGGAAGCTTCATTAAGCAAGGCTTTATATCTTTCTTCGGCCGAATGAAATTGTATTCCTTCAATACGGTTTACAGTTTCTACATACCCGGCTTCAAATATTTTACGAAACAAACGTTCTATTTCGGGAAAGCTATCATATAACTTAAAAAGCTGAGTGGAATCAATCGCAACGACTTCTGCATCTTCCAAAATTTGTATTGCCTTCCTGCTTGGTTTCCCTGTAAATAAACTTTCCACTCTTGCAATGATGCTGTTCTCAAAAAAGAAACCTTCAGTAATATCAATCCCATCTTTAAAATAATAAATACGGGCCACGCCTTTATTGATGAAATAAATGGTTTTGCAGGTGTGACCGATCGGCTGCAGGTCTTTATTTTTTTTGATGGCAACAATACTGCTTATTTCGGAAATAGCATTTTCCGCTTCTTTTGAAAGCAGATTGAATTTATTAAAATATTGAAAGAGTTGCTCCATGTTTATCATCTCCTTTCCATAGATCAATGTATCTCATCAATTTTTTTATACATCTGCTCCAGTACATACAGGTTTTGTTTCAACCAGTTTTTCTCTCCTTTTGGCCATTCATATTTTTGACTTAATAACCTGTCAGCAAGATCGTATGCCTTCATAGCCTGATCTCTATTATAAAAACAACTGATCCAGTTTTCTTTTAACTCCTCCTTCTGCTTTATAAAAATACCGCCACCATACCATTTAAAACAGGAAGGTAAACCCCAAAATGAAACAGTCTTATCATCTTTGATAAGTATGCTTTTGTAGAATAAAATAAAGAAATGAAGATTTTCTTTCAGCCGCTGATGTATAGCAGCATCTGATTCATTCTTTAACGGCTTTATCCGCCAACGGTTGTTTTCTATAAAGTAGGGATCTTCATTCATATCTTTAAACCTTTTACCGGA
The DNA here is from genome assembly GCA_031413755.1 of Chitinophagaceae bacterium. Taxonomy (GTDB): domain Bacteria; phylum Bacteroidota; class Bacteroidia; order Chitinophagales; family Chitinophagaceae; genus Ferruginibacter. Next base: position 10,242 of record JANOFR010000082.1, on the reverse strand, counting down.
AGAAACAAACGGTAATATCGTACTGCTGTTAATGCTGATATTCTTTAATTTCAATACTTCGGGGCCAATCTCTGCAATCTTATACAAATCTTTTTCGTTGAGGGATGAATAATTAAACGTTATAGTTTTATCAGCATCATCAAACTGCCAGTTTCCAAAATCCATGGCATTCCTGGGATTTTTTATGAACGTTCCATTGGCAGCCAAATAAAAACTGCGGTATGGAATTTCAAATTTTGAATCTTCACTCATATCTGTAAGGGCATCTGCATCATCGGCCATCACCCAGTCCTGGCAAAGCAGGTTATATAAATTCCGGGCGGTATCTAAATAAATTAACCGGTCACTGTGCTCAGCTTTACCATCTTCTCCAACGGAATCTTCCTTTTCATTTCCTGGATTTTCCTTTGCGTTATTACAGGAAATAAGTATTACCGAAAAAACAATTGCTGCAAAAATTCTTTTTATCACGATTTAGATTTTGAACTGTAAATTTAGGACATTGTTATGAATGGACCCTGCTTTGTAATAGTCAGCTCTAAGGCCCTTTCCTTTGTCGCAGACCCCGATGCTTTTTCAGGGGAGAACGTTTGGATGAGGTTAAACGAAAAGCTGCAATTTGAAATGCATCCTGTTATATTTTTAGTCGCTATAAAATATATATCTTCATACAATGAGAACCGTCTTTACTTTTATTTTACTGCTGGGCACACTGTCTTCATTTTCTCAAAAAAAATCTGCCTGGGTTAGTGGTAAAGCTATTGATGAAAATGAAAAGCCCTTATCTGCTGTTTCGGTTGTTATCCTGGGTAAGTCAACCGGTCTCACTACAAACGACAGCGGCTATTTTCGTATAAAAGTACCTGCAGGTAAATCCTTTGCCCTGGTTTTTTCTTATAGCGGCTTCATCGATTTACAAAAGAATTTTTACCTAAGTGACGAAGAAGAAGAAAAAATAACCGTACAATTAGAACGTGGCAGCAAGACCCTGCAAACCGTAGTGGTGAGTGATGATAAAGGTCGTACTGAAACCGGCTTAACTAAAATAAATCCTAAAAATGCTTTAACCCTGCCCAGCACAACGGGCGGTGTGGAAGCCCTGATTAAAATACTGGTAGGCAGTAATAATGAACTCACATCGCAATACAGTGTACGTGGCGGCAACTATGATGAGAATTTAATTTACATCAACGACTTTGAGATTTTCCGTCCGTATTTAGTGCGCAGCGGCCAGCAGGAAGGCCTTAGTTTTATTAATCCGGAACTGGCAAAAAATGTAAACTTTTATAACAGTGGCTTCCAGGCAAAGTATGGTGATAAGATGAGCAGTGTACTGGATATTCAATATAAAAAACCTACAGGCTTTTCCGGCTCTGCCTATGTTAGCCTGTTAGAGCAGGGCTTACACCTGCAGGGTACAGCAAAAAAAGGGCGGCTGTCTTATTTGATTGGCATACGAAATCGCAGCAATAAAAATTTATTGCAAAGCCAGGAAACATTGGGTTCATATATACCGTCCTCATCCGATGTACAGGCAACAGTAAACTACAGGCTTACCGAAAAAACAGAGATTGAATTTTTAGGTACTTATTCCGTAACAAAATTTTCTTTGTTCCCGGAGTCTGCTCAAAAAACCACATCTGTCTTCTCCCCTTTTTTTACAGCTAACCTTGGCCTCGATATTTATTTTGAAGGACAGGAAATAGACAACTATAAAACAAACCTGATCGGCCTAAGCATTGTACATACCCCCAACAAAAAATTAAAATTAAAATGGATGGTCAGCCGTTTTCAAAATAAAGAAAACGAAAATTTTGATATTGCCGGAAGTTATTTATTTGGTGACCGCGACTTTGATAATACCAGCAGCACTTATGGCCAGATAGTAAATCCGCTCGGTGCTGGTTATTACCAAAACTATGGCAGGAATGAATTAAATATAAATGTGTATAATGCCACACTGAAAGGCAGCTATTCAACCGGCAAACATGTAATTCAATTTGGTAACAGCATAGATCAAACCAATATTACCGACAGGTTAAAAGAATGGGAATACCAGGACAGTGCCGGTTATTCACTACCCTACAATCCTCCGCAACTGAATTTATTTAAATCATTGAACTCAACTGCCAACCTGTCCATTCAAAAATACAGTGGTTATATACAGGATAACATCCGCCTGGGAAAAAATAATAAAGACATTAGCCTGCAGGCTGGTGTGCGCTACAATTACAATTCGCTAAACAATGAATTTTTATTGAGCCCACGTATGCAGCTTAGCTGGAAACCACAATGGAAAAAAGATATGGTACTAAAACTGGCCGCAGGTGCTTACCACCAACCAGCTTTTTACCGTGAACTGCGTAGATACGATGGCAGCTTAAATACCCATGTAAAAGCACAAAAGAGTTACCAGTTTGTTGCCGGCATGGATTATAATTTTAAAGGGTTAGGTAACCGGCCATTCCGTATAACAACCGAAGCCTATTACAAAAGCATGAGCAGTGTAAATGTGTATGATATTGACAATGTAAAGATCCGTTATGCAGGTAACAATGATGCTAAAGCCTATACAACAGGAATTGAAGCCCGGCTTTTTGGCGAGCTGGTAAAAGATGCTGAAAGTTTTTTCAGTATTGGCATTATGCAAACCAAAGAAAACCTTGATAATGATTTTTATTACCAGTATAAAAATGCTGCCGGTGAGATCATTACTGCAAAAAGTATTGACAAGGTTGCCGTAGATAGTATTAAGAATGAAGTGGGTTATGTTCGCCGGCCAACAGACCGTTTAATAACTGCAGGTTTGTATTTGGAAGATTACCTGACCACCAATAAAAATTTAAAATTCCATTTAAACCTGTTGTATGGCAGTAACATGAGTTATAATATTCCCAACAGTGTAAAATACCGTAATGCACTCATCATTGAGCCATATATACGGGTGGATGTAGGTTTCAGCGCACAATTACTCAGCGAAAAAAGTAAACGCCGCAGCCATAGTCCGTTTAGAAGTTTTGAAAATATCTGGGCAAGTTTTGAAGTATTTAATTTAATTGACCGCCGCAATACCATCTCCTTTCAACTGATAAAAGATTTTGCAAATAATGTGTACAGCATTCCCAACCGGTTAACACCCAGGTTGGTTAATTTTAAAATAGTGGGACGGTTTTAATGTAAATACCTGCTAAAATAAATTGTTGTTGCATTGGTAAAAGAAAATGAATAAATTTATGAATATGCTGCTGCCTTTGTGGTTAAGCTGTTACATGGCTCCCACCTGGGTTTAAGCAAGCGGTTTTAGGATATACAAATTTGCTTAACACCTATAAACCGGCCAGCAGTGAAAGCAAATAAAATATAAAACCATGGCAGCTACTAAAGAAAGCAGAATTAAAATAATACAGGAAATACTTAAAGTACCTCAAACGGGTATATTTGATCTTTCAACAAGCAAAGCCTATGAAGCTCTCAAAAAATTAAATATTGTTTCTGCAGATCTAACCGTCCATAAAAAAGAAATTCAAAAATCACTGGGATTTACAGGCAGGAATGTTGACGGGGATATTGGACCAGCTACCATTTCGAAAATTGAAAAGGCTTTAATAATTACTGTGCCCCCTTTACCTGCAGCGGTATCAAACATTAAAAAGAGAACATTGATCATTGGTGCAGGGCATGGGGGTTCCGATCCGGGCGCATCCGGAAATGGATACATTGAACGTGATCTGGCAATTGAAAGTAGAAATTTACTGGTAGCTGAACTGCAAAAGATGTCAGTTAAATATATTGTGGACCCCGATTCAAATGCACTAAAAGGTTCATTACTGTATTTCAAAAAATTCTTTAATGCTGATTCTGTAAATATTGATATTCACTGGAACGCCGGTTCGGCTGCTGCTACAGGAACAGAAGTATTAATAAGTACAAAGGCCGGTCCATTTGAAAAACAATTAGCAACAAAGATCACGACTGCTATCGCCACCATATTAGGGATCAAAAACAGGGGATTAAAAACAGAACTGGATAGCGCCAGAGGTTATTTGGGTTGGTTACACCAGCCGGGAGCAGTCTTCATTATTGAAATGTGTTTTATTTCAAACAAAACCGATATGGATAAATACCAGGGAAAAAAGCATGAGCTGTCAAAAGCATTGTCTACAATATTATTTGATGCAGTAAAGTAATGAACTGGAGCAAGCAATAACTCCTTAAAAGCAGCTCATTAAAATTTTATATTCAACCGGAGATATTGTATAAAGCCCCAAACTATGGTACAAGTAAAAAATCTTATCCTGGCTAAAGCTTTCCGGTGATTTGCAGTTTGAATGAAGAAGTGGAATTAAACATCAGTAATTGAATCCATCAGGAAAACAGCATTCATTCCCAACATACCAACTTCTTTTTTTTGTTAAATTTTATAACCTGCAAACTTTTCCACGAAATTATGCGTTGTGTGTATAAGTAAATTTGCCATGTAATACATGCAATTCGTTACATTTGAAAAAGAGACAAGTTAGAAGTACCAATTTGGATTTTAATTGATAACTAACCGCTGCTATGGATGCTTTGTTAAATCCGGTATCACAGAAACAGTGGCAAAACTAAAAACCTTTGACTGAAACGATCATCAACCTCGAAACCGTAAATCCTATTGAATTTTTTGGCGTAAACAACGGTAAGTTAGACATCTTGAAAAAGAAATTTCCCCTCTTAAAAATTCTCAGTCGCGGCACGCAGATAAAATTAAGCGGAGCCCCGGAACAAATTGAAGGCGCCAGGGAAAAAATCGATCTCATTCTCCGGTACCTTGAACGAAACGGCCACATGAGTGCCAATTATTTTGAACAGATACTTGGTGGTGATGATGAACGGACTGTTGATAATTTTATAGATCGCAATCCAAATGATGTTTTGGTTTTTGGACCCAACGGTAAAACAGTCAGGGCCCGTACCGCCAATCAGAAAAAGATGGTGGAAGCCTGCGATAAAAATGATATCCTGTTTGCCATTGGCCCTGCGGGTACCGGTAAAACATATACTGCTGTGGCTTTGGCTGTGAGGGCATTAAAAAATAAATCAGTTAAAAAAATTATTTTAACAAGGCCTGCGGTAGAAGCCGGTGAAAGTTTAGGCTTTTTACCCGGTGACCTGAAAGAAAAAATTGATCCCTATTTACGGCCATTATATGATGCACTGGATGATATGATACCCGCTGATAAACTGGGTTATTATATGAGTACACGTACCATAGAAATTGCCCCGCTTGCTTATATGCGGGGGCGTACTTTGGATAATGCTTTTATTATTTTAGATGAAGCACAAAACACGAATGATCTGCAGATAAAAATGTTTTTAACCAGGATAGGGCCCAATGCGAAAGCCATCATCACCGGCGACCCTACACAAATAGATCTTCCCAAAAACCAATCCAGCGGTTTGTTTAAAGCCACCCGTATTTTAAAAAATATTGAAGGCATTGCACAAATTGAACTGGATGAAGAAGATGTAGTAAGGCATAAGCTGGTTAAACAGATCATTAAGGCTTATAATAAAGATGATATAAGTGTTACAGAGCAAAAGAAAAGTTAATACTACTAACCTTCACTTATACCGGGGCGGCTGTAAAGCTGCCTCTTTTTTTATTTAGACTGAACCCTGCATAAATAATTGTTTAAAAGCGCTAAAATAAAATTATTTTTGAAGTCTCACTTAAAACTGATCATACATGAAAAAAATTATTTTTTCCCTTTTAGCTGTTACCTTATTTACTGCCTGCAAAAATGATACGGGTGCCCCATCATCTGCCATTGACGGAATGTTTACTGCCATGAAAAGCGGCAATATGGATGAGATGAAAAAATTTATCTCCAAATCGGATATATCTATTTTAGAAGCCGGTGAAAAGATCATGAATAATATTGACCCGGAAGCGATCAACAAGATAAAAGGAGATATAAGTAAGGAATTTAAAGAAAAAGTTAAGGATGTAAGCTATAGTTTAAAAAATGAAAAAATTGAAGGGGATAAAGCCACTGTGGATGCAGAGGTAACTGAAGGTGAAAAAAAATCGACCCATACTTTTGATCTTGTAAAAGAAGATGGTGCCTGGAAAATTTCCCTGTTTAAATCAAACAATGGTATGTTTAACAGCATGAAAGGCAACATGGGTCCTGATAAGCAGGATATTGAGGCTGGTATTGAAAAACTTAAGAGTATGCCCCCGGATTCACTTAAAGCCATGTTGAATAAAGTGTCGGAGGTTATGGATTCCATCAAAAGCAAAAAAAATAAAGAATAAATTATTTTCATAAAAAGTACCGGGCCGCGGGCCGATGCTTTTTATTGATGTATTGTAAAGATGTTTAACTTTAATAATGATTAAAAAGATCCTGGTCATGATTGGCCTGTTTGCAGCCATAAGCTCCTGCAACAATATAGCTAAAAAAGAACCTGTTACCGATGTTGAAGTGGCCAGAACTTTTTTACGTGGTATTCTGGATAATAAATTTACAGAAGCAGAAGCTTATTTACTTAATGATGAAACCAACCGGCAGTACTTTGAGAGGTTTCAGCAACAATACGACGCACAGGATAAGGCTAAGCTTGAAAAAAATAAAGCTTCTGAAATTATTGTTAACGACATCAGTTATATTACAGATACTGTTTGTATTTTTAATTACAGCAACAGTTACAGCAGAGATGTAAAAACAAAATTAAAACTGGTACGTATTAACAGTAAATGGCTGGTTGATCTGAAATATACTTTTTCAGGAAATTTATAAAAAGGAAATGCTTAAAAGTTTTTTTCTGGTTGGCCTGGGTGGCGGTATCGGTTCTATGCTCAGGTATGGCAGCAGTTTATTGATAAATTCCAAATTATTCCCCTACGCTACACTGGCTATAAATATCACGGGCAGTTTTATCATCGGGGTTGTTTTTGCTATGAGTATTAAAGAAGAACCCTTATCAAACAACTGGAAACTGTTTTTGGCAACAGGCATCTGTGGCGGCTTTACCACCTTCTCCGCTTTTTCACTCGAAAATATGGGGTTGATGCAGAATGGAAAATTTGGAATGGCTTTATCCTATATTGTGTTAAGTGTTGTTCTTGGAATTATTGCAACCTTTTTGGGATATCTGTTACTAATTAAAAATTAAGGTTTAAAAAATTTAATCGATCAGAACATACTGCATTCTTAATTCATAACCAGCCTGCGGCAGGCAGGCTCATAATTTAAAAACATGTACACCCTTCACCCCTGGCATGGCGCACATTACGGCGATAAAGCTCCTCAGACTGTTAACGGGCTCATTGAAATTTCGCAGGGCTCCAGGTCGAAATATGAGATAGATAAAAAGACCGGCCTTTTAAAATTAGACCGCATCATCTATTCTTCTTTTCACTACCCGGTTAATTATGGTTTTATTCCCCAAACGCTGGGGCAGGATAAAGACCCGCTGGATATACTGGTGATGTGCAGCGAAAGTATTCAGCCCTTATGCCTGGTAGAAGCAACCGTCATCGGTAATATGCAGATGATAGATAATGGTGAAAAAGATGATAAGATCATTGCAGTAGCAACCAAAGACCCCGGCGTGAATTTTTATGCCGATGTTCAGGACCTGCCAAAGCATTTTATTGCAGTGCTGCGTAATTATTTTGAACAGTACAAAGTGCTTGAAAATAAAAAAGTGGAGATCGATGAATTTCAAAATAAAGAAGCGGCTTATAAAGTAATTGAAGAAGCTATCGGATTATATAAAATAACTTTTCAAAAATGACCGTTAAAAAGAAAAGCATGGATATACAAACTATACTTATTATTATCCTGGTGGGGATCGCAGCCGGAATGTTAAGCGGCTTGATTGGTGTTGGCGGAGGTATTATTATTGTACCGGCATTGGTTTATTTTATTGGCTTCAGTCAAAAAACGGCGCAAGGCACATCACTTGGCTTGATCTTGTTACCCGTTGGTATTTTAGGCGTTTTACAGTATTATAAACAGGGGCATGTGGATTATAAAGTTGTTGGCATACTGGCTATGGGGTTTTTGGCCGGCAGTTATTTTGGCAGCAGGGTCGCATTAAGTTTATCGCAGGAAACCGTTAAAAAAATATTTGCGCTGGTCATGATCCTCATAGCACTAAAAATGTTGTTTTTTGATAAAACAAAAAAACAGGGCATCGATGCAAAAACCGAACAGCAATTAAATAACCCGGGAAATGAAACTGCGCAGAATATAAAAGACAGTTATAAAAACTGATCAAATATACCGCTTAATGATCCTCAGTTTTTGAGTTCTTAAACCGGTATCCGCATTTACGATACCCTGGTTGTCGATCTTATCAATCCTTACTTTGCCGGCTGCATGAATAATTTCGGTGGCATTCAGTAAAATGCCAACATGAATGATACGGCCTTCCTCATCATCAAAAAATGCAAGATCACCGCAATGTGCCTGTTGTAAAAATGCAACAAGCTCGCCCTGTGTGGCCTGTTGCTGTGCATCCCTGAGTAAATGAATATTTAAAAATTTATACACTGATTGTGAAAACCCGCTGCAATCGATCCCAAAAACTGATTTGCCGCCCCATAAAAACGTTGTATTCAGAAATGTAAAGGCTATCTGTTTAATGGTCTTTGCGTCTTTTTTGGCGGTTGCGGGGTTCCATACATCAGCTTTGTAATGCACCATATTCTTTCTCCAGAAAGCATTGCCATTCTTCATGGCGGTTAGGGAGCTGCCAAAGGGCACCCACATCCGGTTACCATTATAATTTATCTCATTTACCCAGCCGGCGGTATAATTATTCTCTTCAATATAATACTGCGTATCATCTATTTCCTGGAAATGCGATTGCTGGCACCAGCCGGTATAAGCATCCAGTTTATTTACAATCTTAACCCACCCGTTTTTTTCAACGATGATGATGATGCAGCATTCACCAAATAATAACTGGCTTACCATTTCCGCTTTATGGTCGGGTTCATTTCTGACGGGGGCAACAGGTACACAACAAACAGCGTAACTCATTTTCTCATTTTCGGTTCATCTAAATTATGGAATTTAAAGTATGTTTACATCTAACTTAAAATAAATTTATTCCCGGTTTTGAAAAGCAGCCAATATAACCATATCAGCGATAATGAACTGCTGGAGCTTTTTTACGGCGACCATAACAATGAATGGCTGGGTATATTAATGCAACGCTATACGATGCTGTTGCTGGGTGTTAGTATGAAGTACCTGAAAAATGAAGAAGAGGCAAAAGATGCCGTTCAACAGGTTTTTTTAAAAGCGATACATGAACTGCATAAATACAAAGTGGCGTATTTTAAAAGCTGGATATACATGATCGCCAAGAACCATTGCCTGATGAAACTACGGGACAAAGGCAAATGGAGTGTGGAATTAAATGATAATATTACAGCCCGTACAGCCGAACCGGAAGAAAAGAATGCATACATTGAAAAAGATAAAACACTGGACAAACTGGCTGCGGCCCTGCAACAACTGAACAAAGAGCAGCAACTATGTGTAACTTTGTTTTACCTGGAGAAAAAAAGCTATTCAGAAATTGCCTATCAAAGCAGTTTCAGCATTCTGCAGGTTAAGAGCCATATACAAAACGGAAAACGTAATTTAAAAATAATCATGGAAAGGGAAGAGTGAAGGAAGAGTGAGGGAAGAGTTAGGAGTAAGGAGTTAGGAGTAAGGAGTAATAAGTTTTAAGTAATAAGTTTTAAGTTATATGATTGGGGAGATGGTAAATAGTAAATAAGGTTATAAAATGAGTGACGATTTAAAAGACATATTATCAAATTTAAACAAAGAGATTGAGCAGGAAAAACTGCTGGACTATCTCAATAAAAAGCTATCTGCAGGCGAAGCACATGAAGTGGAAAAGCAGATGGCTGATGATGAATTTATAAATGATGCAGTAGAAGGCCTCGAAAATTTTAAAAATAAAAAAGACCTGTCGCAGTATGTTCTGCAACTGAATAAGGATCTTAAAAAACAGCTCAGCAAAAAAAAAGAGAAAAAAGAAAAACGCAAACTGCGTGAACAGCCCTGGCTCTATTTTACCATTGTACTCGTGCTTATTCTTATTGTTATCAGTTATGTATTGTTGAAAAAATATTTAGGTGAATAAGATTTAACCGCAAAGGTCGCAAAGAATTTCTCTGCGACCTTTGCGGTTCTTCCCTCTGTGTGCTTTGCGGTAAAAAAAACAAAC
>JANOFR010000081.1:0-13237 GCA_031413755.1 Chitinophagaceae bacterium | reverse complement strand
GGCAGACGTAGATATTTGTTACGGTCAATCGTATATATTGCAGGGATCTGGCGGTACACAATATACCTGGGCACCGCCAATCTATCTCAATACCACAATAGGGGCCAACCCGGTTTCCACTCCCACTAAAACAACCTTATCTGCAGTATCTGTTACACTGCCCGGTAAAATATCCGCTCCACATGCCGGCTCTTCTTGCCAGTTCGCCTTCCTGCACAAGTACATTGGAAAGTTCTACTCCTGTAAGCATAGTTGCGGCGGTGGCGTCCTGAGGATTGTTAGGGTCTGTATTGATCCCATCCACTATTTTTTTACAGGATAAAAAAGAGATGGATATTAGTACGATTATAAATGCAATTTTATTCTTCATATAAAAGCAGTTTAGTAAATTAGAAGTTGAGTTTTATGGTAAACAGGAATGATCTTGAACCCGGGTTATTAAAATAAACAATACCCCTGCCCGAGCCCGACCCTTCAAGATTACTATCCGGATCAATCGTTTTAAGCTTACTGTTAACCCAAAGATTACGACCACTAACTTCAAAATTTACAGAACTTAACCTGGTAAATTTTGGAAGATGCTTCCTGGTTATACGATAAGATAATGTTACTTCACGAAGCCTGGTCCAGGTAGCATCTGTAATATATGGCTCAAGCACATTTCCAAAAAAACCACCCAGGCCATTGTACCAGCTTTGATCCAGGGCTACATCTCCGCTACCAAAATTTCCGATATTACCCCTGAATGGAGTGCCTGCCAAAATTGTTGCACCACTGGCGGTCTTAAGATCTGATGTGGCTGTTGTTTCATTACCGGTTATACTGCTAACTCCGTAATCCCGTAGTACAGCCTCTGTTGCATCAACAATATCTCCGCCCTGGGAATGTTCGAACAATGCATACAATTTAAAATTTTTATACTCCACATTTATGCCTAAGCCGCTTCTCCAATTTGGATTCGGGTCGCCCAAAACTTTTTGTTCTACTTCTGATAATGGGAAACCGTTTGCATTTAACAAATAGCCACCTTTTGCATCTTTTTGAAAACCGATACCCCAAAGGGCACCCAATGGATAACCTTCAACGGCTCTGGAAGAAACACCATTGAGGCCACCTAATAAAATGGAAGCTGAACCATTTAAATCGGTTACTAAATTGCGGTTTCTTGTCCAGTTCCAGTCAACACTAATCAACCATTTTTTCTTTCTAAATATTTCATAAGACAGGTCTAACTCAATTCCTTTGTTTTCTATTGAACCTGCATTGGCATATAGTGTATTGTATCCCGATGAAGGCGCCTGCGGTATATCCAGTAACGCATCGGTTGTTTTATTGGAATAATAAGTAGCGCTTAACGAAATCTTATTATCCATAAATCTCAAATCAGCACCTATTTCAAATTCTTTTTTCTTTTCGGGCCTTAAATAAGGATTGCCTTTTGACCGGCTTTGAACATAAGTGCCGGTACCAAAAAGACTGCCGTCCAAATTTGGATCAAGCAGCTCGGTCCAATTGGGTACAAAAAAATTAGTTGTTGTTCTGTAGGCTGTAGGCTGAATACCTACTACACCATAAGAGCCTCTTAGTTTTCCAAATGAAAATATTTTTGAGTTGGCAAAGAATGGTAGTTGTGAAAACTGCCAGGCCACATCAGCCGATGGATAGAAAAAGCGGTTGTTGGAAAGTTCTCCAAAAGTTGATGCGGCTTCCAACCTGCCTGTAAAGTTTATAAAAAGCTGATTATATAATTCTGTACCAATGGTTGCATAGCCGGCATTGGTTCTAGTTTTTTCAAAACGGTCAGTAATGTTTCTGTTGGCAATAAGTGTATTATCAATATCCCTTGGCCCATCCGGAATAATAAAACTTGTGCCCGTAGCGCTTAGCAGGCCTTCATTTGCGCTGTTGTAATTAAATCCGGCCAGGAAATTTGTTTTTATATTTTCTCCAAAATCTTTCCTAGCTCTGATGATGAAATCAATATTGAATTGCGTTTGATTAAACTCATCCCTGCTATAAAGGCCCGAAGCAGCATTGATGGTGTAATAGGGTAAATAGGTAATTTCTCTTTCCGTAAAATAATCCAGCCCTGCCCTTAATGTTACGTCCAGCCATTTATTGGGTGTAATGAATAATTCGGTACTGTTAATGAACCGGTTTACATTATTGCTGTTATCCTGTTTATAGATGGTCCATAGCGGGTTACTGAAACCCGGGGTTGTTGTACCCAGATAACTTCTGTAAGCCCTTTGCCTGTTGGGAACAAAAGCCGCTGTAGGAGAAGAATAATAACTTCCTGCATAATCAGTATTATCAAAATCAGATGGCGTACGTAACAAACCAAGCATTGCACCACCGCTGCTGGCGCCCCTTCGTATCCTGTCTGAGTTTGTTAAAATATAGGAAGCTTTATTGGAGACTTTCAGCCAGGTATTCATTTGCCTGGATACATTAACGCGGAATGTTGTTCTGCGGTAATTGCTGTTATTACGGATAACACCCTGCTGGTTCATATCTCCAATGCTCATGAAATAATTAGACTTTGCATCGCCGCCACTTACTGATAATGAGTTGTTGAGGTAATGCCCCGTACGGAAAATGCTGTTATAATTTTTATCTAAAAAAGTTTCTTTATTATTTTTTGTTGTTATTGGGTAATATATAGTGCCGGTTGGATAGCCTAAATAATAATCAGCACCTGTATTTACAGCATCGGCACCGCCGGCCCTGTTTGCAATTTTATCGCCCCAGCTTCTTGCATTATTAGCTGCCCAAAGCCCTCCGCTTCCCTGTCCGTAGGCTGATTGCAATGGATAATTAAAATTTACCTGATCAATGGAGTAGGTAGATTTAAAACTGATATTCAGTTTGCCGTTACTTGCTCCTTTCTTAGTAGTAATAATTACAACACCATTGGCAGCCCTGGTGCCCCAAAGTGCCGCAGCAGATGCACCTTTTAAAATCTGCATGGTTGCAATGTCATCAGGGTTTATATCATTCAACCTGCTTTGTTGTGTAACACCCTGGCTGGTTTCGCCCCTGCTATCGCTGCCAATAGGAACACCATCTACAACAATAAGCGGATCGGTACCTCTGGTAATGGTACTTTGGCCCCTGATCAAAATTTGAGAAGCGGCTCCGGGATCAGAACCTGAAGACCTTGAAATCCTTACTCCGGATGCTTTACCACCCATTCCATCTATCAGGTTTGCTTCGCCCGAGTTGGCAACCTGGTCTCCATTGATTTTTGAGGTAGCATAGCCTAATTTATCCCGTTTTGTTTCAAAACCTAAGGCGTTAATTACTACAGACTCCATCATAACTGTAGAGTCTTCCATTTGTACATCTATAACTGTTTTTCCCTGTAGAGATACTTCTATAGTTTTATAACCAACCAAACTAAAAATCAGCACTGCTTTTTGTGGATTATCAACTTTTATAAGGAACCTGCCGGCATTATTTGTAGTTGTGCCGGTCTTTTCATTTTTTATTGTAATGTTAACCCCTTCCAGCTGCCTTCCAGTTGCTTTTTCAGTTATTAAACCGTTAACCTGGGCCGATAATTGTTTATTGGGAACAACCAACAAGCCAAATAAAAAGAGAATTCCAACAATTACTTTTTGTTTTGAAAAACAGTAAATTGCTGCATGTAATAATTTTTTCATACTCATAAATTTTGGCAATCATTTAAAATAGAAATCTTGGCCAATGTAAACCAGTTTACTTTCCTTACACAAATCAAGGGCTTTCTGAATTATTTCAAAATGATTACCTTGGTTTCCGAAACGGGTTAAATAGTTTCCGAAATTTTACAGTAGACTTATCTTTCAACGGGTTATGCAAAATATTAAGACTGGTAAAGAAGAAATCATTTACTTGCTTACTAAGGCAATTGAGAAGTATAAACTGGAAACCGGGCAGGAAATAATACAAAATACCAATAGGAAAAATTATGAGGCATTGGCAATTTTACTAAGTGAGATCAGTAACCAATTACCTTTAAGAGCGGAAGAATTTGGGACAGAAAGTTACGGACCGGATACTAATCCAATAGCCCAGGAATATCCCCACAGAAAATATGATATAACCGGTGGGCAAATTAAAGATGCCCTCATTGGCATTGTTAGCAACCCAAGGCCATTTTTGGTTGATGCCTGTTATATTTTTTTATATGGAACAGGGCGGAAAGCATTTAAACAAAATCCGGTTGATGAAAACCTGCTGGAGGTTTCCCTACAGGATAAAAAAGACGAAAACGTACTTACCGAAAAAAAGAATTCAGCTATTATACAACAGATTGAACTTTTACAACATCAAAATTTAAAAAAGAGAAAAATAATAAAGATTATTTTAGGAATTGCAGCTGTTTTGTGTATAGCCATGATTACGCTTTGGTTTACCTTTTTAAATTCAAAGAAAGAATGGCAAACCATCAGCAAGGATATGAATATACTTCCTTATCTGCCAACTAAAATGGAGATAGATAGTTTGGAAGGGATTTGGTTATGTTATACCGGATCACCCCAGGCAAGAATTTCAGACCAATCAAGATATCATAAAGTTGTTTCAAACCTAATTGAAATAAAATATAAAGACGGTTACTTTACGTACAACCGGTTTGGTGCCAGTTTTAATCATATTGGGTATATGCAGTTTGAATCACCGGGGATTGTTTCTGTTTATTCCCGGATAAAAAACAATTCCAGTAACACAGAATCACCCAGGCATTCTTTACTGAATATATTTCCGGATAAAAAATATTTAACTGCTATTTCGGCTTCGTGGAATTTTGATGTTGGGGATAAAAATAAAATAATCGGAATAAGGGAAATTTATATAAAATTAGGTAAAGGAGGTGTTATTGAAGAAGTGATCAATGAAATTGAAAATGCCAGTTGCCAGTGTAAAATAATCCGATGGCGCCATGCTAATAACCAGGTACAGACTTTTTATTTAAAAAATCAATTACTGGACTCTTTACAATTAAGCGAAATAAAGCCGCTTATTAACGAAAACAGCATTATACTTGGTATTCCGCAAGAGGGGCTCATCATTACAAAAGACAGTACCTTAAAATAAATTCAACTATTCACCCTTGCCTTTATCACCCACAAACCACTGCTCTTTATTTTTAAACAGCACATTAAAAGTAGTAAGTGAACCATAACAACGGGTAATGTATTGCTGTATGTTTACTTTTTCTTCGTCGGTCAATTTTTTGTGGCTGTTTATGTTTTGCTCCAGCACACGAAGGCGATCCCGCAGCATTACAATTTTGTGAAAGAAATCATCAATGGGAATATCTTTTGGTTTTAAAGTTTTATCAGCAAATTGCAAACTCATGGTGCCGCCAATCCATTTATCGCCAATAGGTACAATTTCGGTAACATCGCTCCACTGCCGTAAAATTTTCAATAAAGATTTTTCTACTTCCGAAACAGTTTCTACCTCAGTTGTAACATTTTCTGCAATGATCTCATCTAAGTGCGTATCTGTTTTATCAATTTCTTTTATACCATGATGAATAAAAGAAATAAGGTAGGTAGCATATTTAACGCCAACAATTACGCCGGGTCCATACTGGGTGTGTTGTAGCCTTGTGCCAATGCCAAGGGTTAATTGATTCTCTTCCATAAATTAGTTTTCTTTTTTTGCTTTTCTCCGTTCCTGATTTAATAATTCAATTTTAAAACGGTACGATGCATTTAATATGTATTTATTAAAAGTTATTTCATCTGCTGTACCGGCAAATGCATAAACGGGTCTGTACCTTACCATAAAAGTATCCAGCTCGGCACCCTGCAGTTGAGTTATTCTTCTTACAAAAGTTTTATTAAAGCGGAAATTTATATATTTATCCTGTTCCTGTTCCTCCAGCCTTGCCTGAAAAGTCCTGATCCGTTTATTTCTTTTAAACCGGAAAATATTAATGAGTTCATTTACATCGGCACCCACCCCGCCATCGGGGTTAATACTTGATCGTATGGTAGGGTTCCTGAAATTAAAAATATCTCCATAGGTTTGCCGGTTCTCAATTGAATCCTGACGGTAACTTTTTGAATAAACGATCACCTCTTTTAAAGTGCCATAGCTCGACTTTACAGTAACGTGCAGCGAAATATTGAAACGGGAGGGATCGCTTATGTCTTTTACTATAAATTTTTGAGTCGGTTTATTTTGATAGATAAAGGAAATGGAATCTTTTTCAGTAACTGTTATTTTATACCTTCCCATTGAATCGGTCCTGGTAAAACTTCCACCGGTACTTTCCACTTTTACATCTTCAATAAAATTTTTTTTAGAAGAATCAAATACGGTTCCGCTGATGGTTAATTGCGCAGTTACATGACCTGCGCTGCAAATGAAAAACAAAAAAAGTAAAATTATTTTTAAATATAACCGCAAATGAATAATTTTTTAGGATGGATAAAAGTACAGTATCAAAACTATACATTATATCCGGCAGTATTTTTTTAACGGCGATTTTGCTTTTGTAATATCTTCATTATTACCACGGGATAATGGGTATGTTCCAGTGCATGGATCTTTTGTGCCAGTGATGCTGATGTTTCATTTTCATCTATGGTACAATTTGCCTGAAAAATTATTTCGCCATGATCATATATTTCATCCACATAATGAATGGTAATGCCACTCTCTTTTTCTCCGGCTGCAATAACAGCTTCATGTACCTTATTTCCATACATGCCTTTACCGCCATATTTTGGCAATAGTGCCGGGTGTATATTGACGATCTTTTTTGGGTAAGCACTAATTAATGACCCAGGCATTTTCCATAAAAAACCCGCCAGTACTATAAAATCAATTTGAAATTTTTTTAATTCGGGTAAATAGTTATCACCATTAAAAAATCTTTCTTTCTCTATTAATAAAGACGGAATCCCATTGCTTTCTGCAATAGTCAACACGCCGACGCCGGGCTTGTTACATACAATTAATGCAACGGTATATGCAGACTCATTCGCCTCGGTATTCTCCATTTCCTCCCCCACGGGGGGAGATAGAGGGGGCCGGGAAGTAGATGCGGTTATGATCTGTTCTGCATTACTACCTGCACCACTTGCAAAAATTGCAATTCTTATATTTTCTTTTCTTTTCTTTTCTTTTCTGCCACCTGCCTGTCCTGCAGGCAGGCTCATTTTTTTCCAGATCTTTAAAATATATTGTTTAAAAAACGGAAATTGCAACATTGGTATACTTATCAATAGTACACAAATGGGCCAAAGCAGTGTTACTAATAAGAGGTAAAGAAAAAACCAGGTAAAACCTTTATCTAAATCAGTCAGTAATAATATCTTTCTTCCGGCATAACCACAAAGACTTCCACCCATTGCGAAAGTTGCAATAATAAGCACCAGGTTTAACCCATTAACTTTCCACCGGGCTTTAAGTTTTGTAAGCATTCGGCAAAAGTGAAGTAAAAAAATGTGAAATAATACGGGAAATTAAAAAAACCCGGATAATAAAAACAGTTTACAAAAACATGACAATCTTTATCCAGGAATCGGCACAACCGGCTGTAAACCACGCCAGATAAAGGAAAAAAAAAATCTAAAATGTTGATATATTGTCAGTATCCTGTCTTATTTTTGCACCCGAATCAGGATATTTTTCCACTTTAGCCCCGATATAACTGTATGAGTCGCTATAGAAAAATCTTAAACAGAATCTTTACAAGTATTTTTTTAGTTGTTTTACTGTCATTAAACGTAAAATCATTTGCAGCCGATGGCGAAGCACTCTTTAAAGCGAACTGCGCCAGTTGCCATAAACCTGATAAAGATTTTACCGGTCCTGCTTTAAAAGGATGGAAGGACAGGGTACCCGGGGATGGCTGGATTTATAAATGGATGGCCAATCCTGCTGCTCAAACAGATCCCTATTCAACTGAGTTAAAGGCTAAATGGAAACCAACCATTATGACCAATTTTGGTCAACTAAGTAAAGAAGAGATTGACGGTATATTGAAATATGTCGATGATTATGCTCCGCCTGTAGCACCTGTTGGACCAGCCAGTCAGCCTGATGGCTCTGGTGATGCTCTTCTTTTTGGAATTTTAACCCTTGTTCTGGCACTCATCGCTTTCATTCTTTTACAGGTTAACAGTAATCTCCGTAAATTATCAGATGAAAAAGAAGGGGTACTTCGTTCAGAGCCTGTTCCGGCCTATAGAAATAAAACTTATTTAATGACAGGTATTTTGTTATTATTTTTAGTTGGCGGATTTTATACTATTAACGGTGCAGTTGGTATGGGCCGTCAAAAGAATTACCAACCGGAACAACCCATATTTTATTCTCATAAAGTACACGCAGGTACCAACCAGATCAGTTGTCTGTATTGCCATGGCGCTGCACAGGATAGCAAGCAGGCAAGCATTCCATCTGTAAACCAGTGTATGAATTGCCATAAAGCCATCAATAAATATGAAGGACCTGATCAACTGGTAAAAGAGAATGGAACTGCAGTTGACGGTACCGCTGAAATACAAAAATTATACACTTACGCCGGTTGGAACGATGCGACAAAAACATATAATGCAGATACCAATAATGACGGTATTCCTGACGGTGCCAAACCTATTGAATGGGTAAAAGTGCATAACCTGCCCGACCACGTTTATTTTAACCACAGCCAACATATTAAAGTTGGTAAACAGAACTGTCAAACCTGCCATGGCAACATTCAGGAAATGCCCGAAGTTTACCAGTTTACTGATCTAAGCATGGGCTGGTGTATCAACTGTCATAGAGAAACCAAAGTTGATTTTTACGACAAAGAAAATAAAACCGGAAACAAATATTACAGCATTTACGAGAAATTCCACAAGGATCTGAAGAGTCATAAAATGGACAGTGTAACAGTTGAAGCAATAGGTGGAACTGAATGTCAGAAATGTCACTATTAACACCTGGCCCCCCTTGCGCAGCATCCTGCGGTGAAGGGCAAACAGGCGCATTAAGATAATATCATTATTACAGCACATTAAATCCCCCAGGGGTTGGCTTAAAAATTATGAGTAAGAAAAAATACTGGCAAAGTTTTGGAGAACTGAATCAGACTGCAGGTTTTCAGGAAACAACCAAAAATGAGTTTAAAGAAGAGCTGCTTCCTTTGACTGATCTTGATGATAAAGGTATTTTAGATGCCAAAACTCCACGCAGGGATTTTCTTAAATATCTTGGATTTAGTACAGCTGCTGCGGCACTGGCGGCCAGTTGTGATGTGCCTGTACGTAAATCAGTACCTTACCTGAACAGGCCCGATAATATTATTCCGGGAGTTGCTAATTATTATGCATCTACCTATATTAATGGCGGTGATGCGATCTCTGTTGTTGTAAAACAAAGAGACGGCAGGCCCATTAAAATTGAAGGGAACGAATTATCAACCATAACCAATGGTGGTACCAATGCCCAGGCGCAGGCTTCTGTTTTGGATTTGTACGATAACACCCGGTTACGTTACCCAATGCAAAAAGATGGTAAAGGATTTAAAGAAGTTACCAGATTTGATGCTTTTGATAAAATGGTTGGAGTTGCCATTACGGGCAAATCAGTTGTTATACTTACATCAACAATCAATTCTCCTTCAACCTTAGCAATAATAAATGAATTTTTAGCAAAATACCCCGGTAGCCGCCACGTTCAATATGATGCGGTAAGTTACAGCGGTATGTTACAGGCAAATGAGGCATGCTACGGAAAAAGAGCAATTCCTTCTTATCATTTTGATAAAGCAAAGGTAATTGTTAGCCTTGGTGCCGATTTTTAAGGCACCAGGCTTAGCCCTACAGAATTCAGCAATCAATATTCTAAAAACAGAAAAGTAAATGGTGAAAAACCTGAACTGAGCAAACATTTTCAGTTTGAAAGTATGATGAGCCTCACCGGTAGTAATGCCGATGACCGTTATACCCATAAGCCTTCCGAAACCGGTGCTGTTGCATTGGCTCTGGCAGCTAAACTGGGTATTGCTGTTACTGCTCCATCTATAACAGAAAAGAAACTGGCAGGGGGGATTGAAACTGTAGCTGCTGCTTTAAATGCCAATAAAGGTAGCGCATTGGTTGTTTGCGGAAGCAACGACGCAAATATTCAAATGATCGTAAATGCCATCAATGAAGCTGTTGGCGCAAATGGCACAACCATTAACTGGGCTATGACATCAAACTACAAAAATGGTATTGATGCTGACATGGTTAAGTTGGTTGATGATATGAATTCGGGCGCAGTTGGTGCTGTTTTAATAAGTGATGTAAATCCTGCATATTCATACAGCGACAACAAGAAATTTAAAGATGGATTGGCAAAAGTTGTGGGCATTTCCTTTAACGGAACCATGGATGAAACAACCGAGCTGTGTAAATATATTCTTCCGGCTCACCATTGGTTAGAAAGCTGGGGTGATGCTGAACCTAAAACAGGTTACTTCAGTTTGTTGCAGCCCAGTATCAATCCTTTATTTAAAACCAGGGCCTTCCAAACTTCTCTTATTAAGTGGAGCCTGCCTGCCGTACAGGCAGGTTCTGCTGCAGGCAGTATGATCAATGATTACGAAACGTATTTTAAAACTTACTGGAACGCTAAATTGGGCAGTACAGATTTGTATAACAAAGCTTTGCAGGATGGTGTTGTAGAACCTGCTGTAATGCCGGTTGCTGTTGGATCTTTTAACAGCGGAAAATTAAATGATGCAGCAACAGCAGTTGCCTCTGTAAAAGGTGGAGCGGTTGAAGTTGTACTTTACCAGAAAGTTTCTGTTGGAAATGGCAGCCAGGCTAATAACCCGTGGTTGCAGGAATTACCTGACCCGGTTTCCAAAGTAACCTGGGACAATTACGCCATGATGAGCCCGGCCATGGCAAAGTCATTGTTAGGCCTGGATGTAATGAACCAGGAAGGGGGTAAACAAAGCGATTATGAGGTTCATCCTGAAAAACCGGTTGTAAAAATAACAGCAAATGGTAAATCGGTTGAATTACCTGTAATTGTTATTCCGGGCATGCATTCAGCTGTTGTTGCGTTGGCAGTTGGATACGGAAGGGAAAGTGCAAATAAAGAGGAAACTTCTACTAACATTGGGAGGTCAGCACATGGCGCAGGAAAAAATGTTTATCCATTGGTTGCTTTTAACGGAACCAATATTTATTCATCAGTTGCCTTAGTTGAAAAAACCGATAAAATATATCCACTAGCTCAAACACAGGTGCATGGGTTTACCGAAAGCCGCCCCATTATTTATGAAACCAATCTAAAAAGTTTTATAGCTAATCCCGAATCTATTTTAGAAGAAGTTACTAAAGAGAGAGAAGCAATAACTATTGGCGGCAGTAAAGATTTTGTGAAAGATGCTACCATTTATCCCGATTTTGCTAAACCGGGAATTAAGTGGGGAATGAGTATTGACCTGAATACCTGTACGGGTTGCAGCGCCTGTGTTGTTGCCTGTACTGCCGAAAATAATGTAAGCGTGGTTGGTAAAATGCAGGTACAGCGTGCACATGAAATGCACTGGTTGCGCATTGACCGTTATTTTACCGGTGACCTTGAAAACCCCGATGTGGTTTTTCAACCGATGCTTTGCCAGCATTGTGATAATGCACCTTGTGAAAACGTTTGCCCGGTTGCAGCTACAAACCACAGCAGTGAAGGTTTAAACCAAATGACTTATAACCGTTGCATAGGTACAAGGTATTGTGCCAACAATTGTCCGTATAAAGTACGCCGTTTTAACTGGTTGGATTATACCGGAGCTGATAGCTTCCCCGATAATCAAAGCCCGATGATCGGCACATACATGGATGATTCTGTAATGCAGATGAACGATGACCTTACAAGAATGGTATTGAACCCTGATGTTACTGTTCGCAGCAGGGGTGTTATTGAAAAATGTTCTTTCTGTGTTCAACGTTTACAGGAAACCAAGCTGGAAGCTAAAAAACAACAGGATCCAAAACTGGTACGCAATGTAAAAACGGCCTGTATGCAGGCCTGCCCTACACACGCCATCAGTTTTAGCAATGTTAATGATAAAGAAAGTGATGTGTATAAGATCAGGCATGTAGATCAGAAACACCGTTCTTTTTATGTGCTGGAGCAGTTACACGTTTTACCAAATGTGAGTTACCTGGCAAAAGTTAGAAATACCGAAAGGCATGTTGGGGTGGAAGAAGAACATAAAGGGTAGAAGCCCCACTCCTATCCTCTCCCCCAAGGGGAGAGAGAAAAGGAGAAGATTAGTGCGGAGATTGAAGACTATTGAATCGCTTAGATAAAAGTTGAAAAGAGAATAAAAGCAGAAATGCTTAATTACTAATATCGAAATAAAAAATAAAAGCCTGGCCTCCCTCTCTTCGGGAGAGGGATAGAGGGTGAGGCTGTTAACTAGATATGTCATTACTGAAATACGAATCACAACTAAGGGAACCGTTGGTTGATGGTAACAAAGATTATCACCAGGTTACGGAAGATATCATACGCCCCATTGAGATGAAACCAAGCCGTCTCTGGTATATTGGATTTTATATTAGTGTTGCTTTATTATTATTTGGAGTATATAGTGTTTACCGTGAGGTTACTTATGGTATTGGCCAGTGGAACGTTAATAAAACCATCGGCTGGGGTTGGGATATTACCAACTTCGTATGGTGGATCGGTATTGGCCATGCTGGTACGTTAATTTCGGCTATTTTATTATTATTTCGCCAGGGCTGGAGAACAGGTGTAAACCGGGCTGCAGAAGCGATGACCATATTTGCGGTAATGTGTGCCGGTCAGTTTCCGATCTGGCATATGGGCCGGGTTTGGATGGCATTTTTTGTATTACCATATCCAAACAGCCGTGGCCCGTTGTGGGTTAACTTTAACTCGCCATTGTTATGGGATGTGTTCGCTGTATCAACTTATTTCACCGTTTCTTTATTATTCTGGTACTCGGGTTTATTACCCGATCTGGCAACAGTAAGAGACCGTGCAAAAACCAAGTTCCGTAAAATGTTTTATGGTGTGGCTGCATTTGGATGGAGCGGTAGTACCAAACACTGGCAACGCCACGAATCTTTATCATTAGTACTGGCAGGTTTAAGTACACCACTTGTACTTTCTGTACACACTATTGTATCGTTCGACTTTGCCACTTCAATTGTTCCGGGATGGCATACCACCATATTCCCTCCTTACTTTGTAGCAGGAGCTATCTTCTCAGGTTTCGCCA
>JANOFR010000080.1:0-54826 GCA_031413755.1 Chitinophagaceae bacterium | reverse complement strand
TTGAATAATTAGAATCCACATTGTTGATCATATAGAAAGTACCAACTCCCTTTGTATCCGATTGCCAGTAAGCAATATTTTTCCCGTCGGGGCTCCAGCGAAAACCATCCAGGCAGTCCAGTTCTTCTTCATAAACCCAATCAAATGTTCCGTTAATAATATTGTCGCCTCCATCTTTGGTTAACTGTGTGATCACACCGGTGGCAATATCTTCTGCATAAATATTCAACTTGCTTACATACGCTACTCTTCCGCCATCAGGCGAGAACTTCGCAAACATAAGTGTTGCTTCTTCAAGTCCTTTTCCCAATTGTGCTAGCTTGCCATTAGCAAGGTTCAGCACCCAGTAATCGCCCCTTGAATTTTGGCGCCACACTTTACGGGTATTGGTAAAAACCAATATTTTAGTGTTATCATCACTCCATATATAATTGGCAATGGATAAAGGTTTGTTTGCTCCTGCGGGGATCAGTTGTTTTGCATTCACCAAAACTTTTCTTGCACCGCTTTCTGCATCATAAGCAACAATATCATTCCCTTTTGACTCTGTATTATTTTCCAGCGTAGAATAACCTTTGTTGTCTTTCATCCACCTTATTTGACCAAATCCCTTTGCCCGATATACATTATTGGTGTAAATATCTTCCAGGGTTAATTTTTTAGTTTGTGCAAAGCTGTTGCTTATACAAAATACGGCGGCGATAAAAACCAACCCGATTGTGATTTTACGGTTCATGAAGAAAATTTTATTGGTGATAAAAATTAATGCTATTATTTTTTATAGGGCGTTTCGTTTTTTATCACAATAAATGATTGTGATAATTCCGATTTCCCATCTGACAATGTTATTTTATAAGTCCCGGGTTCTAACCATCTTTCATACTGTGTAAAATAAGGTAAATCGCTTGTTTGCCGGCTTACAATTAAATCCCATCGGTATTGATTAAATCCTTTTTGGCCCTGTAAATTAAATGACCAGCTACTTTTATTGGCCATGTCCTTCACTGAAAGGGTTACTGGTTTCGCTTCGATTAACCAATAAACAATATCCGTTTTTTCAAAAGTCCGGTAGTCGGGCATTCCCGAAGCAGATTGAAACCAGGGAAGCTGGCATATTTTTGTTTCAAATAAATAATCTTTGTCGGGTGAAAATTTCTTATTGACCAGTGCATGAATTGCAGCAAGATTTATTTTGTAAATTCCTCTTCCATGGGTGGCAGTAATTAAATCCATGGTTGATTCATGAATTTTCAAATCTGCAATGGCAGTACCCGGCATATTATTTCCAAGATAAGCCCAGCTTTTGCCCCTGTCAATTGATATATACACTCCCCGAAAACTACCTGCATACAAAATGTTTTCATTTGTTGGGTCTTCCAAAACAACATTTACCGGTTCATTGGGCAAGCCAGTAGTAATGCTGGTCCAATTTTTTCCATAATCTTCTGAAACATAGAGATAGCTATTAAGATCATCATAATTAATCCCTGTCATGGCCACATAAACTCTTTCTTTTTCAAACCGTGAAGGGCAAATGCTCCGGATATAATTATTAGCAAGGCCGTTATCATTTTCTTCCCAACTTACTCCATCATTTTTCGAAACCCAGAAAGCACCTTTATCCGTACCTGCATAAAGTAATCCCTGCTGCAGAAAAGATTCTGTGAGTGCCGCTGTTGAAAAAGATTTTTTTTCTTTTTTAGCAGTAACAGTAAGATTAGGACTGATTACTTTCCAGTTATCACCTCTGTCATTGCTTTTGAAAATATAATTGCCGCCATGATAAAGCGTTTCTTTCTGATGTGGAGAAATAAAATAAGGCGCTACATAGTTAAATAGTAAGCTGTCTTTAATTGTGGAAGGAAGACTGGGCCGGATGTAAACTGTAGAATCTGCCTTTCTATCAAGCCGAACGGCAGCACCATGTTGATAACTATAATAAACGATGTTATTATCTTCAGGATCTACTTGGGATACACAACCATCCCCACCATCCCAGGGATCAATCCATATACATTTCCAGGGATCCGGAATCCGGGGATTAAATTCTTTTGGCGGGCCATACACGGTTGCATTGTCTTGTGTACCTCCGAAAATTATATTTTTTTTCTGGTCAATGGTGATATCATAAAATTCGCCAACCGGAATATTATTATAATGATGCCATGACATTCCTTTGTCATAGCTCACATAAAAACCACCGTCGTTGCCCGCAGCTATATGGTTTGGATTATTTGGATTAATCCATAATTCGCATTGGTCCAGGTGAAACCCACTTGCAAGACCCGGGTTTGACCGGGTAACATTCCCTCCGATAATAGAAAATGTTTTTCCGCCATCGAGGCTATGCTCCAACCGAACTCCCAAACAATATACTTCTTCATCGTCTTTGGGATTTACATACACATCTGTAAAATACCAACCAATCACTGAAAAAGTTTTAATCGGAGTAGTATGCGTTTTATTCCAGGTTAAACCGCCGTCTGTAGTTTTATACAGTTCTGCTGACTGCCCCGGAATATTATTCAAATTATCTACGAATGCATATGCTTTTAACGGATTGGTAAAAGATACTGCCAACCCAATTCGTCCTACCATTGGGCCAGACGGCAAGCCTATAGTACAGGCAATCCAATTTTTTCCGCCATTAGTACTTCTATATACTCCGCTGTTTTTTCCGCTGATACCCGGATAAACTTCCCAGAGAGATGCATACATTATTTTTGGATTAGATGGTGCAATAACAATATCGTTAGCACCCGTTGCATCATCTATATAAAATACCTGTTGCCAGGTTTTGCCAGCATTGGTGGTTTGATAAAGTCCCCGGTTTTTATTTTTTGACCACAAATGCCCCAGCACTGCTACCATTACTATATCCGGGTTCTTAGGATGTATCGCAATTTCAGCAATTGACCATGAATCTTCAAGCCCGATATGTTGCCATGTTTTGCCGGCATCGTTTGACCGGTACATGCCTGTTCCCGGCAACGTAAAGTTTCTGGGCTTCTTTAAATTTTCACCTGTACCGATATAAATAATATTTGGATTAGACGGTGCTAATTCCATATCACCGATACCCAAAGAAGCCTGCTCCTGAAAAATACAATTCCAGCTGATACCATTGTTTACTGTCTTCCACAAACCACCCGAACCAAAACCCACATACATGGTACCCGGGTGTGTAGCATCCAATTGTACAACGTCCGCTCTTGCAGAATTTACAACCGGTCCCAGTGAAACCCAGTCCAGTTTATACTTTGTATCCCTTTTCATTTGCTGGTACGTTTGAAAAGAGCTTTCTAAGGGAGACTTTATTTGCTGGGAATAAATGCCTGTTATAAAAAAAAAGGTAAATAAGAATAATATAGTTGAGCTGATCTTCAATTTATTTTATTATTGAAAAGTAATAAATAAAAATTATTCCACATTTGACTTACCTTGACTTAATTTATAAATATAGAATATTAATTTAAGCCGGGTTCAATATGACTTAGAATCGGCAGCGGCTGAAATTTATTTTTCAAATATTCTAACATCTAAACCAAGAAAAGCATGATCACATTTATTTGGATTTCCCTTGCGGTATTAACCATATGGTATAGCGTAGTTTTCATTAAAGATCTGTTGAAAAACAAAAATAATCTTGAGTCCGTCAGTTGGTTGAAAACTGGCCTGATCGGGTTTGTTGTCAATTTTTTTGATGTATTGGGCATTGGTGCTTTTGCACCTCAAACTGCCTTATTAAAATTCACCAAACAAACAGAAGACCGTGTTTTGCCGGGTACCCTCAATGTTGCCAATACACTTCCTGTTTTAATCCAGGCCATTATTTTTATTACGGTTATTGAGGTTGAACCTGTCACGTTGATACTGATGCTTCTTGCTGCAGCAGTCGGCGCTATATTTGGTGCGGGCATTGTTGCAAAATTATCCGAAAAGAAGATCCGTTTAACCATGGGTATTGCCTTGTTCATTACGGCCGGTTTTATGTTTGCCGGTAAAATGAACTGGATACAGGGAGGCGGAACTGCTATTGGTTTGCATAACGTGAAGCTTGCCATTGCTGTTTTTGTTAATTTTATTTTAGGAGCCCTCATGACTGCGGGCATAGGACTTTATGCTCCCTGCATGGCTTTGGTTTTTGCATTGGGCCTGTCGCCACTCGTGGCCTTTCCAATTATGATGGGTTCCTGTGCTTTTTTAATGCCGCCGGCTTCTGTTAAATTTATAAAAGAAGGAGCTTATAACCGGAAAGCCGCTGTGGCCATGGCAATACCGGGCATTGTAGCCGTTTTGATCGCTGCTTTGATCGTTAAGTCATTGCCGTTGGATACGCTGCGTTGGATAGTTATCTTAGTTATATTGTATACTTCTGCCGTTATGTTGAATGCGGCATTTTCCAGTAAGAAAAACTGACCCAATCGGGTTTTATAAAGCAATCTGTTGATCTTATCGAAAAAAATGTGATCAGTTAACAAGGTAAACAGCTCCTTTCACCGTGTTAAATTCTATCGATCCGTTTGCAAGTTTATTAAATACAATTTTTTTGCCATTGCTGCTGATCTTCATGCCCGGTTTAATTTCGATCCGGCAAACCCCGCCTGCCTTGGATAATATTTTCAGTTGTGTTAGCATTTTATTTTTCCAGGCAAAATCCAGTTCAAAAGCGCCCCTTGCAACCAGACCTTTGAATTCTCCATCGCTCCATTCGTCGGGTAAGGCCGGCAATAATTTTATAAACCCGTCATGCGATTGCATCAGCATTTCGGTAACCGCTGCGGTAACACCAAAACTGCCATCAACCTGAAGTGCTCTGCCACACAATGCAAATAAAGAAGTGCAGCATTGCTCTTTTAAATATCCCTTATAAATTTTATTAGAGCGGTTGCCATCACCAAGCCTTGCCCACAAAGCCATCTTCCAGGCTCTTGAAAAACCGGTTGATGCATCGCCTCTTTCTTCCAATACTTTTTTATAAGATTCAATTAAAGCCGGGGTTCTTTTTTCGTACAACACTTTGCCCGGGTACAGCCCATACATGTGTGAAAAGTGGCGATGATTTTTTTCCAGTGATTTCCAGTCATCGGCCCATTCCTGTAATGAACCATCTTTACCTATTTGTGGTGGAACTAATTTTTCCCTGGCTGTTTTAACCTGTTGAATAAAAGCATCTTCTTTGCCTAAAACTTTTGCAGCTTCAAGATAATAACCAAACAGGTCGAAAAGAATTTGCATATCAATAGAAGAACCTGCACATATGGTTGTGCCTTCCCGAAATCCTCCGGTTACTTCATCAAAGTAAGCTTTGTTGCCGCCGCCATCAGGGAAGTTTTCGGGAGAAGTAGATGGGTTGGTGACCAGCCATTTACCATTGGGATGTGGCACTAAAAAATCCATAAAGAACTGAACCGAGCCTTCTATTAATGGATAGGTTTCTTTCAAAAAATCTTTATCCCTCGTGTATTCATAATGCTCCCATATATGTGTGCAGAGCCAGGCACCGCCTACGGTAAATGTTCCCCAGGTGGGACCATCCATGGGTGCAGCCACACGCCATATATCTGTATTCTGATGAAAGACCCATCCTCTTGCACCATAATGCTCCCGGGCCACCTGTGTGCCCTGGTCGGTTAATTCTTTTATCATTTTTACCAATGGTTCGGCACATTCAGAAAGATTGCCGCTCTCTACCGGCCAGTAATTCATTTCTGTATTAATGTTGGTTGTATATTTCGAATCCCAAGATGGATTCATATTATCGTTCCAGATTCCCTGTAAGTTGGCAGGCTGGGTTCCCGGCCTTGATGAGCCGATCATCAGGTACCTGCCAAATTGATAACTCAATGCTGCCATAGAAGGATCGGGTTCGGTTTGAATTTTTTTCACCCGTTCCGGCGTTGGCAAAAAAGAATTGGCCGTATTGGATAATTGCAACGATACCCGGTCGAAATATTTTTTATGATCAGCCACTGCTGATGCAAGAATGGTATTGAAACTTTTATTTTCAATACCCTTAAAATAATCATCCACACGCTGGTGCTGGTTGGCACTCACATCTCTGTAATTCACAAAATTGGTGGCGGCAGCAAAATAGAGTGTTACAGAATTTGCATTTTCTATAATCAGGTTTACATCATCAGTTTTCATGGTGCCCCCATCAGGTACTGCTTTTACTCTTGCCTCGTATCTCATCTTACCTTCCACAGCCATGTAGTCGGCCGATTTACCGGTGAGTATCAATCCATCATTTCCATAAGGATCCATCCTGAAATAATCGGTTGCATAATTGGAATGAGTTTGGTTTCTTTCTCCCCGCAGGTTGGCGGTAAAAGAAATGCTGCCGGGCTTATCAGCCGTAATGCGAACAACAATTACCTGGTCGGGTGCCGATGCCCATACTTCACGCTGATAATTGATTCCATCAGCGATATAAGAAACACCGGAGATCCCATTCTCCAGGTCGAGCCATCTTTTATAATCAGTAACACTGTCCTGGTTTTTAAAAAATAAATGGAGGTTGGCCAGGCATTGGTATTTCATTTGTTCCACCGGGTAGCCCATTAAATGGCGGCCATATAAATTATGTGCCGCTAAGTATTTTTCTTCAAATACCAGTTTTTGTATTTCTGGTAAAACCTTAGCCCCACCTTTTACTACGGTTGAATATGGCCCGCCAGACCAATAGGTTTCTTCATTTAACTGGATACGTTCTTCTCCGTTCTTTCCAAAAACCATGGCACCCAGACGGCCGTTACCAACGGGCAAGGCGTCTTCCCATTTTTTGGCAGGAGCAGCATACCATAATAAAGTAGCCGGGTTAAAAGTTTTACTATTGATCTTTTCAGGCGTACTGTTTTGCTGTGCCTGAAGTGTGGCTGCTAAAAATAAAAATGTACTGCAAAATAAAACCGTTTTAAATTTCATAATTAAATACTTTTAAAGTGCTGCTGATAATTGAAACTGAAATATTAGTTAGTGAATAATCCGTAGACTAAAAGTAAAAGATTTTTCTTTACTATTGACTGAAAAGAAATGGGTTCCATAATATTATTTTCTACTGGCCAAAATTCTTTAAAGGCTGAGTTGAGTAATCTGTTATTGTTTTTTATAGGAATTCACAGTAACTTACTTTTTACACTTTATGTCAATAAACTGAATGTTGCTGGTTAAGCCAGTTAAATTTGAAAAGTGATGAATTATTCTTTCATCAAACTAAAGCAGGAAATATAGTTATATAAAACGTGCTGTTTTTTTGGAAGAAAAAAATGGAATATAATAACTGTTCTGAAATTATTTTACCATGTACCGAGTATACTTTCTTTTATTTTTTGTTTCAAATAACTTTTGGGCTACAGGTCAAAATTATGTGGAGCTTAGTAATAAAATATTGCAACTTTACAATGAAGGAAAATATGCTGAGGCCATACCTATTGCAATTAATGCAAAAGAAGCCGCAAAAAAAGAATTTGGTAATTCTTCTGGTGATTATGCCATGAGCCTTAATAATTTAACATACTTATATCAAAAAATGGGCAATTTTACTGAGGCTATACCAGTATATAAAGAGGCATCATTTATCTGGAAGAAATTATTGGGAGAAGAAGATTCCACCTATTTAACCATCCTCAACAACCTGGCAAATTTATATATATATACTGGCAATTTTATATCTGCCGAACCTTTATATAAACAGGTATTAAATATCAGAAAGAAAGTATTTGGAGTGGAACATCCAGATTATGCTACGAGCCTTAACAACCTGGCGTTTTTGTACTTTAAAATGGGCAATTATACATCTGCCGAGCCTTTGTATAAACAAGCTTTAAATATCAATAAACTGGCATTAGGAGAAGGGCACTATGATTATGCAATTAACTTAAATAACATCGGACTTCTTTATGTATTCATGGGGAACTTTACTGCTGCCGAACCCTTGTATAAACAGGCATCAGCTATCATGAATAAATCACTAGGTGAAGAACATCCAGATTATGCAACCAATCTTACTAACCTGGCGGATTTATATCAAAAAATGGGTAATTATACAGATGCTGAGCCCATATATAAGCAGGTATTAACAATCAGAAAAAAAGTTCTGGGAGAAGTACATCCAGATTATGCAACGAGCCTTAACAACCTTGCAGTTATGTATGTGTTTATGGAAGATTATGCAGCTGCTGAGTCCTTATATAAGCAGGCATTAACAAACACAAAAAAAGTTCTGGGAGAAGAACATCCAGATTATGCAACGAGCCTTAACAACCTTGCAGGTTTATATATGAGTATGGGCAATTATTCAGCTGCTGAACCCTTGTTTAAAGAAGCGAAAGATATTTATAAAAAAAAATTGGGAGAAGAACATCCAGATTATACTCGTAGTCTACATAATTTGGCAGGCTTATATGAAACCATGGGTAATTATGATGCTGAAGCTAATTTATTAATTTCAGGAACTACTTTAATGCTAAATCATATTGAAAAAAATTTTAGCACTCTTAGCGAAGCAGAAAAACTAATATGGTGGGAGAATAAAAATGGATATTTTCAACTTGCACCATCCTTATTATTAACTAACTCCAATACTTCTATTAACTTCCTCCTTCAAACCTGTTCACAGCAGCTCCAGCTTAAAGGTTATGTACTAAACAATGAGGCTAAAGTTTTAATGGAGGCAAGAAAAAAAGGTAGTCCTCAATTAAAACAATTACTTACACTATGGATTACAAATAAAGCAGTCTTAGCTAAACAATACAGCCTACCAATTGCAAAACGCATTACTCAATTGGATAGTTTGGAGAAAGAAACCAATGAACAAGAAAAACAAATTAATAAACAATCGGCCATTTTTCGTGCCAATAAAGTAAATCAGCAAATAGGGTTCCATGAAGTACAAAAAAATTTAAAACAAGATGAAGCTGCAGTGGAATTTATCCGTTTTGAATATTATCACAAGCATTGGACAGACTCAATTTTATATGCCGCTTTTATCATTTTGCCCAAAGCTACCATACCACATTTTCTTACTCTTTGCGAAGAAAAACAGTTAGCAGGTTTATTAGAAAGTAAGTCTATGTCATCAGAACAATTTGTAAAACAATTGTACCGGGGTGCTACAATTACTAATAAATTAAAGACTGATGGCAAAAAAGGGGAAAGCTTGTACAACTTAGTTTGGAAACCTTTGTTACCATTTTTAAAAGGAATAAAGAAGGTAAGCATTGCACCAGCTGGGCTGCTTAACCGTGTCGCCTTTAATGCATTACCTGTTGATAGCGGCCATTACTTAATAGATATATACCAGATAAGGCAATACAATAGTATTAGACAAATAGCGGAACAAAGAATTCCCTTATCTAGTTCACATGTTCCAGTAGATGTTGTATTGTTTGGCGGTATAGATTTCAACGTTGCTGATTCTATCACTGTTTCAAATAATGAACCTGTAACTTATTCTTTACCTTATAATGTAAAACGCAGTATTAGAGGTAGCATATGGAACTCATTGCCTGGTACATTACTAGAAGTAAATGAAATTAGTCAACTATTCAAAACCAATAAAATAAATACCCGGGTTATTACTGGTGCATTTGCTACAGAAGAAAGTTTTAAGCAATTAAGCGGCCAATCACCTGCGATATTGCATTTGGCTACCCATGGTTTTTCTTTAGCCGATGTTGAGAAAAAGCGAAAAAATAATTTAACCAACAATGAAAATCAGTTTACCATTGCTGATAATCCACTCTTGCGCAGCGGCATCATCATGTCTGGTGCCAACAGGGTATGGGGAGGAGATGAACCATTTACAGGCAAAGATGATGGGATAGTTACTGCTTACGAAATTTCCAATTTAGATTTAAACAATACCGGATTGGTTGTTTTAAGTGCCTGCGAAACCGCATTAGGCGATATCAAAGGAACAGAAGGCGTTTTTGGTTTACAGAGAGCTTTTAAATTAGCAGGAGTACAAAATATGCTACTTAGTTTATGGCAGATACCCGACAAAGAAACTGCTGAACTTATGAACCAACTCTACAGCAATAAACTTAAAGGAATGAATAACTACGTAGCCTTTAACAAAGCACAGAATACCTTGCGAAAAAAATATCCGCCTTATTACTGGGCAGCATTTGTTTTAATTGAGTAAAAACATACTTATCATATTGGCAATTTATAGAACTATAATTTACTATTTTATGAAAAGAAATGCATTTCATTTTATTTTTTACTACCTACCATACCGGCAGCTTTATCAGCAATCATCAAAGCCAGTTCATTAAGTTTATCTTTTGTGCCGCTGATCTCAAAGCGGTATTTTATTTCTTTATTCTGTTTTACATTCACT
This sequence comes from Chitinophagaceae bacterium, assembly GCA_031413755.1. Taxonomy (GTDB): domain Bacteria; phylum Bacteroidota; class Bacteroidia; order Chitinophagales; family Chitinophagaceae; genus Ferruginibacter. The sequence continues at coordinate 44,481 of JANOFR010000080.1, read as the reverse complement.
TTTATTGTGATTGAATTTCCCTTTATTTCATACCGGCCTGTCATTGTATAAGCATCCGGGGAATTGGTTGCTGTTAAATAATCTATTTTACTTTCTGTTCCCCTGGCAGCCATTTCATTCAGTTGCAGGTTGATCATTTTACTTAATTCCAGGTCATCAGTTGTAATGGCTTCATTCCTTGTATTAAAATTTTTATACCTTCCCCTCATGAAAAAGACCCTCTTCCCTTTTTTTCTTTTTTTCTTCCTGTCGCTTTCGGCACAGCGGCCATACAAAATTATAGCCTACGCCACCGGCAATGCAGCAACCATTAAACAATTCCCTGTTGGTAAACTTACCCATATCATTTACAGCTTTTTAAAAATACAGAATGATACCCTTACATTTCATAACGAAAAACAGGAAACGAGTTTACGCCAGCTGCTGGCATTAAAAAAAGAATACCCGCAGTTAAAGATCATGGTATCTGTTGGCGGCTGGGGCGGTTGTTCTTTTTGCAGTGATCTTTTTGCCAGTGAAGAGCACCGTAAAATTTTTGCTAAAACAACCGTTACACTTTTTAAAAAGTACGGTATTGACGGGCTTGACCTGGATTGGGAATACCCGGCCATTGAAGGATATCCGGGCCATAAATATGATGCACCCGATAAAAATAATTTTACCGAATTGGTAAAAGCATTGCGGCAGGAAATGGGCAATGATTATTTGTTGAGTTTTGCGGCTGGAGGTTTTGTAAAATACCTGGAGCAGTCTGTTGACTGGAATGCTGTAATCCCCCTTGTTGATTTTGTTAACCTGATGACCTACGACCTGGTTGGTGGATACGCTACTGTAACGGGCCATCATACGCCACTGCATGATTATATGCCGGAGCAGGAGTCAACAGGTAAGTGTGTGAACTGGTTGCTTGATAAAAAACTGCCGCCAGGCAAACTAATCATTGGCGCTGCCATGTATGCAAGGGTTTGGGAAAAGGTACCGGATATAAATCATGGTTTGTACCAGCCCGGTAAATTTAAACGGGGGGTGTCTTACGCTGAGTTTGCAACTTATTTCAGCGATTCTTCGGGCTATACTTATTACTGGGATAAAAAAGCAAAAGCACCTTATCAATACAATGCTGCAAAACATTTATTTGCAACATTTGATGATAAACGTTCGATAAAAGCAAAAACAAAATTCATCCGTAGAAAAAAATTAGGGGGCATTATGTTTTGGGAATTGATTCAGGATGTGAAGAAGGATGGGTTGGTAGATGAGATGGAACGGTACCTCAAAAAATAACGAACAAGGAATAAGGAATGCCGAATTAAGATGTGAGAGATTTACGTTCATCATTCAAGATTCCTTGTTCCTTGCCGGCCTGCCGGCAAAGGCAGGTTCAATATTCCTGTGGGCTGTGCCGGGCTCGAACCAGCGACCCTCACGTTGTCGACGTGATGCTCTGAACCAACTGAGCTAACAGCCCTGTATTGTCTGAACTGTGATTTTTATGATACTTATGATTTGAATTTCATATTGATGAATCTCTTAAAATTTAAACTTGTCTCGCCAAAGTTAATGAGCAAACCAATTTCCAAATTATAAGCTTCAAGATTATTTATGGCTTGCGCAAAATGCACATCTTCCGGTTTGGTGATCGCCTTTAGTTCAACAGAAAGAACGCCTTCAATCAAAAAGTCAACCCTCCTGGTCCCGATTTGTTCATTACGATAAAAAACAGGCATTTCAAATTCTCTGCCGGAAGTTAAACCTGCCATCATCATTTCAATCTCTTATGCCCGTTGGTAAATAAATTCCTGAAACCCATTTCCCGGAGTTTTATGCTCGGTCATGGCACATCCGATTATTCCGGAAGTCAGTTCTGAATATTTATATTCTTCTTTAATCATATGGTCGTTTACTATTGGCTGAACTACGTTTGCTTTGATTTTTGTTATGCTGATGATTTAAACAAAGTAGATTGCATAATCAGGTAAATCATTTAATCATAAAAATCAAAGTTTAGACAACTTTTTAAAACTCTGCGCTCTTCGGAAACCTGGGAAAAGGAATCACATCCCTGATATTTCCCATACCCGTTACAAACTGTACCAGGCGCTCAAAACCAAGCCCAAAGCCGGCATGGGGACAGCTACCAAATTTCCTTGTATCGAGATACCACCATAATTCATCAGCAGGTATTTTCATTTCTTCCATACGACGGGTAAGTTTATCCAGGCGCTCTTCCCGTTGACTGCCTCCAACTATTTCGCCAATGCCCGGCGCTAAAATATCCATGGCAGCCACCGTTTTCCCATCATCATTCTGGCGCATGTAAAAAGATTTGATCTCTTTTGGATAATCAGTCAATATCACCGGTTTTTTAAAATGCTTCTCCACCAGATATCTTTCGTGTTCGCTTTGCAGATCAGTTCCCCATCCTTCAATCAAATACTGAAATTTCTTTTTCTTGTTGTGATTACTTTCTTTTAATATTTCGATGGCTTCGGTATAAGTAAGTCTTTCAAAATCATTATCAACCACAAAAGTTAATTTTTCTAAAAGACCCATTTCACTTCTTTCAATTTGTGGTTTTTGTTTTTCTTCCTCTTCAAGCCGCTGTGCTAAAAATTCCAGGTCCTCTTTATTATTATCCATGGCATGTTTAATAATATACCTGATAAATTCTTCTGCCAGGTTCATATTGTCTTCCAGGTCATTAAATGCCACTTCGGGTTCAATCATCCAGAACTCCGCAAGGTGGCGGGTGGTATTACTGTTCTCGGCACGGAATGTTGGCCCGAATGTATAGACATCGCTAAATGCCATGGCTGCCAGTTCTCCTTCCAATTGTCCGCTTACGGTAAGGTTGGTGCGGCGGCCAAAAAAATCTGTCGCAAAATTTATTGAACCATCTTCATTTTTGGGTGCTGTTCCATCCAATGGTAAAGCCGTTACCTTAAACATTTCGCCTGCCCCTTCTGCATCACTTGCGGTGATGATGGGCGTATGCAGGTAAATAAATCCTTTATCATTAAAAAATTTATGAATAGCAAATGCCAGTGAATGTCGTACCCGGAATACTGATCCGAAAGTGTTGGTTCTAAACCGCAGATGAGCGATCTCTCTTAAAAACTCCAGGCTGTGTTTTTTAGGTTGTAACGGAAATTTTTCGGCATCACTATCCCCCAGTATTTCTATAGCTGTTGCTTTCAGTTCTACTTTTTGTCCTTTTCCCAATGAAGGAATCACCTGTCCTGTTGCTTTAATACAGGCACCGGTGGTCATGCGTTTTAAAAGAGCATCATCAAACATGCCGAGTGTGGCAACGATCTGTACATTATTATTGGTGCTGCCGTCGTTAAGGGCTATAAACTGGTTGTTGCGAAAAGTACGTACCCAACCCATTACGGTTGCCTCATAGTTGGCTTTATCACCTGCCAACAGGTCTTTGATCCTGATTCTTTTGTTGAACATATTTATTATTTGTGGAGTGCAAAGATAAGCGTTTGTTTGAACGGGGACCTGCCGCCGGCAGGTTTGGCGGAGATGCAATGAATTAAACAGATCACAATTTTCATAATCCAAAACCCCTTTAAATGCAGGTTTTGGCCATCTGCGATCAAAAAAAAATGCTTTTTTTTAAAAAAACACCGTAATATTGTAAACAAATCGGGCTGAGAAGGACTTCAGGCATATACTTCATCAGCGATTTAGATCCATCAATATAAATTCTCAATCACTATTTCAGACTTAAGACCGGATTTTTGAAGAAAATCATTTTTCAATTTTTATGTACGACATTTCACAACTGAACGACCTGCTCGTTCCTGAGTTGCTAGATATTGCTGAGCAATATGACATCTCCAATGCAAAAAAACTTGTTAAACAGGATTTAATAAATAAGATCCTGGAAAACCAATCTATTATGAACACTGACAAAAAGAAGGACGGCGAAAAGCCAAAGAGAAAGCGGATTATAAAATCTGCCGAGACTGAAAAAGAAGTGGAACCCTTTTTTGCTAAAATTAAAAAACCGGAAACAGAAAAGAAGCCGGTAAAAAAGCATATTGAAGAGGAAGATGATGAAGATATTGATATGCAGCCTATTACCGAACAGGATTCAACAATACCCGCTGCCATTGCACAAATGTTACAGGAAGAAGATGTGCAGGAACCCGAAGAAGATATGAATGAAGAAGCTGCACAGCAGCCTGCACGGCAACATAGCCAGCGCAATACCCAACCGGCCTTTAATATTGAATTTGACGGTGTGATACTGGGTGAAGGCGTTTTGGAAATGATGCCTGATGGATATGGATTTTTAAGAAGCAGCGATTATAATTATTTATCATCCCCGGATGATATTTATGTTTCTCCCAGCCAAATAAAATTATTCGGATTAAAAACAGGTGATACAGTTTATGGAAGTGTTCGCCCGCCAAAAGAAGGTGAAAAATATTTTGCTTTATTAAAAGTAGAGACCATCAATGGCAAATCTCCTGAAGAAGTAAGGGATCGGGTACCATTTGATTATTTAACGCCGCTTTTCCCTTTTGAAAAATTAAACCTTTGTACCCGGGCCGATAATTACAGCACCAGGATAATGGATCTGTTTACCCCTATTGGTAAAGGACAACGTGGATTAATTGTTGCCCAGCCAAAAACGGGTAAGACCATGTTGCTGAAAGAACTGGCAAATGCCATTGCCGAAAATCATCCCGATTGTTACCTGATGATCGTACTGGTAGATGAAAGGCCGGAAGAGGTTACCGATATGGAACGCAGTGTAAAGGCCGAAGTAATTGCTTCTACATTTGATGAGCCTGCTGAAAAACATGTTCGTGTGAGTACCATGGCTTTACAAAAAGCAAAACGTTTGGTTGAGTGTGGTCATGATGTGGTGATATTACTTGATTCCATCACTCGTTTGGCAAGGGCACATAATACCGTTGCCCCATCCAGCGGTAAAGTATTAAGCGGTGGTGTGGAAGCGAATGCCATGCAAAAGCCAAAACAATTTTTTGGTGCAGCCCGTAAGATTGAGAACGGAGGTTCTTTAACCATTATAGCTACAGCCCTGGTAGATACCGGCAGTAAAATGGATGAGGTGATCTTTGAAGAATTTAAAGGTACCGGTAATATGGAATTACAATTGGAGCGCAAATTATCGAACCGCAGAATTTATCCTGCGATTGATATCGTGGCTTCCTCTACCCGGCGTGATGACCTGTTACTGGATAAAGATACCTTCCAGCGTATGTGGGTATTGCGTAAGCATATGGCCGATATGAATCCGGAAGAAGCGATCAACACCCTGTTGAAAAATATGAAAGGAACAAAAGATAATGCAGAGTTTTTGACCAGCATGAATGGATAAAAAATAAAAATTAAGCATAAAAATTAAAAGCTGCCTGACTTTTTTGGCAGCTTTTTCTTTGTGTAACTTAGTGTTTTAAAGGTTCTTTTTGGAATAATAAAAATGGCCATACAAAAAATAAACATAGAAGAATTTTTAGAACTTTCAAAACATTCTCCTGTTTTTGATGTCCGGAGTCCCGGTGAGTATTCCCATGCACAAATACCAACAGCATACAGTTTACCTTTATTCAGTGATGAAGAAAGAAAACAGGTTGGTACCGCCTATAAACAGCAAAGCCGGGAAGCAGCAATTAAGATCGGGTTGGATTTTTTTGGGGTTAAGATGAGCAAGATGGTTGAAGAGGTAGAATCGTTGCTCGTTGCCCGTTGCCCGTTGACCGGTGAAATTGGCTCAGCAACGAACAACGGTCAACGAGTAACGAGAAACGTTCTTGTTCACTGCTGGCGTGGTGGTATGCGAAGCGCAGCTGTGGCCTGGTTATTGGATATGTATGGTTTTAAAGTTTATTTATTGGTTGGCGGTTATAAAGCTTATCGGAAATGGGTGCTGGCACAATTTGAAAAAAACTACAATTTTAATATTATTGGCGGCTACACGGGCAGTGGTAAAACTTTGTTATTACAGGAATTGGCTAAGCAAAATAAAACAATAATTGATCTGGAAGCATTGGCAAACCACAAGGGATCGGCATTTGGTGCATTGGGCGAAAAGCCGCAACCCGGTCAGGAGATGTTTGAGAATATGCTGGCAGAAAAACTGCATGATACAGGATACGGGATACAGGATACAAGATACGGGATCCAGGATACAGGATACGGGATACCTGATAATGATTTTCAGAACCCGGCATCCGGCATCCGGTATCCGGTATCCTGCATCTATATAGAAGACGAGAGCCAACGCATCGGCAACCTGCAATTACCTATGCCGCTTTGGTATACCATGCGTAAGTCACCGGTATATTTTATTGATATCCCTTTTGAAAAAAGGCTGGATTATATAACAGCAGATTATGGAAAACAGGAAAAAGAAAAATTAATGGAGGCCATTACCCGTATTCAAAAAAGACTTGGAGGACTGGAAACAAAAAATGCCATTCGTTATGCAGCAGAAAATGATCTAAAAGCATGTTTCCGTATTTTACTCAGCTATTATGATAAATGCTATTATAAGGGCTTATATAACAGGGAAAATCTTTTAACGCTTTTAAATAAAATACCCTGCAGCAGCGTTGATACGGAAACCAATACCCAAAAACTATTATCATGCAATACCGTAAATGCCTAATAATTTTTTATTGTGCAAGTTTATTCACTATGCAGCTTTTTGCACAGGCTTCATCCGAAACAGACATTACCGGACTTTGGAAAGGAACAATGTACAATGATACCACAAAACAATTTTTGAAATACGAAATTGCTATCAGCGAAAACAAAGGAAAATTTAGTGGTTATTCACATACCTATTTTATTCTTGACGATAAAGAATTTCATGGCGTAAAAAAAGTAAGGATAAAAAAGAAGGATGGTAAAATAATTGTTGAAGACCTGGACCTTATTGCAAATAATTATCCCATTCCTCCTGCAAAGGGAGTAAGGCAGCTGGATGTATTGACATTAGAGATCAAAGACGGAGTTATGATCTTAAGCGGCCCGTTTTCCACCAACAGGACCAGGCAGTATAGTTCTTTAACAGGAACCATTAATGTACAGCGAAAAAATGATTTTAAACAATCGGCACTGGTACCACACCTTGAAGAACTGGGACTGGCCAATAATTTATCATTTGTTCAGGAGGAAAAGATAAAAGAAGCTAATACAGTTGTTAAAACTACGCCTGTAGTAAAAGAGCTTGAGCCTGTAAAAAAGCCGGAGCCCGTAATTACAAAAAAACAACCTGTTACAGAACAACCTGTTGTAAAAGCCACAGTTGTTGTAAAAGAAAAACCAACTGAAGAAAAAATTGTAAAAAAGGCTGAGCCAATAAAAAAACAACCCGTTACCGAACAACCTGTTGTTAAAACAACAACTGTTGTAAAAGAGACTCCTGTAGCCGAAACAGCAATAAAAGCAAAACCTGTTAAAGAACACGAAACAGTAAAAACTCCGGATCCTTTATTAAAAAAATCTGCTGTAGATGCTGATAAAAGAACTGTGGAAACCATACAATCGGTGTATTATAAATCAGATAGTTTAGTACTTACTTTATATGATAATGGCGAAGTTGATGGTGATACGGTAAGTGTGCTGATGAATGGGAAAGTAATAATGCCCCTGGTTGGATTAAGCACCAATGCTGTTCGTAAAACAATTTTTACTACAGATCTTAAAGAGGATATTCAATTAGTTATGTATGCCGAATCACTGGGCAGCCTGCCACCCAATACCGGTTTATTAATTGTATATGACGGCACAGACCGCTATGAGATACGCTTTAGCGGAGATATGAAAAAAAGTTCGGCAATTTTATTTAAAAGGAAAAACCCCCTCTAACTCCCCCGAAGGGGGAGGATTAAGCGAAGATATTAGCAAAGAAAAACACGAACTATCAAATGAATAAAAGCGAGTTAAATTCTCTAAGCCCACAAGTCTCCCCCACGGGGGGAGATTTAGAGGGGGCCGTTAAACTTACTCAATTCTCTTCCGGAGCCGGGTGCGGCTGTAAGATAGCTCCAGGTATGCTGGATGAAATTTTAAAAACAAATATTTCCATTCCGGCAGATAGTAAATTATTGGTTGGCAACAGCAGCAAAGATGATGCGGCTGTTTATGACCTTGGTAACGGGATGGCATTAATTTCTACCACCGATTTTTTTATGCCCATTGTTGATGATGCATTTGATTTTGGCCGCATAGCAAGTGCCAATGCCATCAGCGATGTATATGCCATGGGCGGCAGACCCATTTTGGCTGTTGCTATTTTAGGCTGGCCGGTTGAAAAATTACCAGCTGAATTAGCTCAAAAGGTTTTGGATGGAAGTAGAAAGATCTGCGAAGAGGCCGGTATTCCTTTGGCCGGGGGGCATAGTATTGATTCTGCCGAGCCCATTTTTGGTTTAGCAGTCAGCGGTTTGGTTGATGTTAAAAACCTGAAAAAAAATAATACTGCCAAAGCTGGCGATCTGATCTTTATCACCAAGCCGCTTGGTGTTGGTGTTTTATCAACTGCCCAAAAAAGGGGATTGATAAAGGATGAACATGTACCGGTGATGATTAACCAAATGGTTCTACTGAATAAAATTGGCGAAGCCCTTGGTAAAATTGAAGGCGTAACGGCCATGACTGATATTACCGGCTTTGGCCTGCTGGGCCATTTAATTGAAATGGCTGAAGGAAGTAATTGTTCTGCCGAAATAAATTATTCACTTTTACCGATTGCTGAAGGTGTAAAGGAATATTTAACCCAACGCATTGTACCCGATGCCACTTACCGCAACTGGAACAGCTACAGTACAAAAACTGCTTTTGAAAAAGCCCGCCCCGATGACCCGGTCGGACGGGGGGTTAACGTAATGGAAGCATTTAATTTATTGCCAGACCCACAAACCAATGGCGGGTTGTTAATTGCTGTAGATGCACATGCAGTTGAAGAAGTGAAAAAATTATTAAAAGAAAACGGGCTGGAAAAATTTACGGAACCTATCGGGCAATTTACAGCTGCTGCTGAAAAAATAATTACAGTAAAAAATTAAGGGTACTAAAATATCAAGTAAGCAGTTTATCAATTTTATCAGCAAGCTTTCTGTCTTTATCAGTTACCACATCTCCTGCATCATGTGTATTTAACCATATCTCCACTTTATTATACACATTGGTCCAAAGCGGATGATGATCCATCTTCTCTGCTTCTATGGCAACCCTGGTCATAAAGGCAAACGCTTCCGAAAAATTTTTAAACGTAAATTTTTTATAGAGTGTATTATTTTCTTCTTTCCACATAATTGAAAATTCAGGTTTAAAAGATAAGATGCTGTTTGTGTTTTATTTTCTCATTCGTCATTTCTGTAACTAATTGTACCCCCGGTAACGTGCGGATGGATTGAATTAAAATTTTTAGGTCTTCCGCTGCAACAGGATCGCCTTTGATCAGCCATAAAAAATCAAGGTGCTTGAATTCGGGTAATAAATACTCCCCGTCGTACTGGTTATTGTATAGATAATGGGCTAAGCTAATGGAGGGGATAGCATATTCATAAATAGAAAAAAAATAAGTCCGCTTTTTTTTTGTGAGTTGAATTTCAATATCATTATTGATCCTGAAATCAAGGCCCAGCAGACGGTTCAGTTGCCAGCAGAACTGATAGTCTTTAATTGGCGCTACAATACCCAGCATCAAAGAGTCTTCAAAAAATTCTTCTGCCAGTTCTTCATTATCGATCTTTAATTTTTGTGTTGTTGCCATTTTAACTCCTTAACTAAAATACGATATCAAATTTAAGTTCTTCATTACCCCGCTTTACGGTAACTTTTGCGGCATCCCCTTTTTTAAATTTACCCAATGCCTGCATATAACCCTGTACATCCGGAATTTTATAATCGCCAATTTTTATAATGATATCACCGGTTTTTATTCCGGCTTTTTCAGCAACCTTTCCTTCGCTGACACCATCAGCCCTAACACCAACACCACTGAAAGTATAGTCTGGCATTATGCCCAGGCTTACGCTGAAACTTCTTTTGCCCTGCGCCTGGGCTTCCCTTGTTTTGGTAAAAGCTAATTTTCCTTTTTTATTGGTTTTTTCTATAACCCCGTATATGTATTTCAAAAGTATCAGCTCCCCTGTATAATTAATTTTAGCTGCATCATCACCTGGTTTATGATAATCACTGTGTGCTCCGGTAAAGAAAAACAAAACCGGTATATCTTTCCGGTAAAAAGAAGTATGATCACTTGGACCCGAGCCGCTGCTATCGAAATTTATTTTCAGGTACTTGTCATTTGCAGAAAGTTGCTCACCCCAAACCGGGGATGTACCATAGCCTCCAATGGTTAATCCATGTGTGCTGTCATTAAGCCTGCCGATCATATCCATATTGATCATATAGTTAGCTTTGGTAAAATCTATAGTTGGGTGTTCGGTATAATATTTACTGCCAAACAGTCCCAGTTCTTCACCTGAAAAAGCAATAAAGAGATAATTGTTATTTCGCAACTTCGATCTCTTCAGTTGTTTGCTTAATTCAATCAGTGCTGCCGTACCACTGGCATTATCATCGGCACCATTATGTATTTGCGGTGTACTGCCTGTAAATAAAGAGTTGTGGTCCTCGCCATAACCTAAATGATCGTAATGGGCACCCAGTATAATTGTGTTGCCGGCGCCGTTATCTATATACCCTATTACATTATGGCCTGTCCTTTTCTTATCACTGATGCTTACGTCAAGCTTTACTTCTGAAGACTTTGTTTCGTCTTTAAAATAATTTGTCTTTACGTCTTTACTGATATAGAGTACCGGAATATTTACAGTTTCGGCTTTTGATTTTGGTTCAAATTTTAATTCATCTTTTATAGCTGAGCTGTTATAGATAAAAAATGCAGCAGCTCCTTTTTTAGACACATTATTTACTTTTTTTATGATGGTTTCTTCCAGGTCGAAATGCGGGTTATTTTTATTTTCTTCCATCGTTTCTTTTAAATCCCAAAACCAGGCAGCTCCGCCTTCTGGCAAAGCCACAGCTCCCGAAGTTTCTGTTTTTGCACTGGCACTAAAACTTAACGGAAAATAATCCTTATCCAATAAAAGCTTATTTCCGTTTATCATAAGAAATGTGGAAGGGGCTAATTGTTTGCCCTCATTTACTTCAAATTTCTGGAAATAGGTCCCGTTTTCTCCTTTTGCATATAATCCGCTTGCTTCAAATTGTTTACTGATGTATTCATAAGCCATCTTTTCTCCTGCAGTTCCGGTTCTTCTGCCTTCCAATTTATCATCAGCTAAAAACTCAATATGGGTTTTAAGGTTTGTTAAAACCAGTTTATCCGCCTTTTTTAATTTTTGTGCAGAACTGACTGTGGAGATAAGTAAAACTAACCAGAGAAAATGTTTCATGTATTTATATGTTAAAGAATAACAAAGGTAACTTAGTGAACGGCTAAATGTATAAACAGAATGTGAAAATTAATAACATATGTGGTTAATTAAGATTTCCGCATAGGTACTTCATCTTTCCTAATTCGTAACCGCCTAAAAAGGTTTACCGTTATTTTTGCATTCAATATTAGTTTGGCAAAACAGATAAACATAGCATTAGTAGGCAATCCCAACAGTGGAAAAAGCTCACTGTTTAATTATTTAACCGGTTTAAATCAGCAGGTAGGTAATTTTCCGGGGGTAACTGTTGATAAAAAGATGGGGCAAAGCAAAATCAACCCCGATCTTACCGCAACCATTATTGATTTACCCGGCTCTTACAGTTTATATCCCAAGCGAAGCGATGAGTGGGTGGCTTATAAGGTTTTATTGAACCAGGATGAGGTTATTAGGCCTAATATGGTTTTACTGGTTGCCGATGCCAGTAATTTAAAACGCAACCTGCTGTTTTGTTCTCAAATTATTGATCTTAATATTCCGGTAGTGGTGGCACTTACGATGATGGATCTTGCCAAACGAAAAGGAACTCAGATCGATATTCACGGGCTGGAAAGGGAACTGGGAGTGCCAATTGTTCAAATTAATCCGAGGAAAAATAAAGGGCTGGAGCAATTAAAAAAAGTAATTGAACAATCAGCTGAAAATTTATACCGGCCCCCGGTGCGGGATTTTATTGACAATAAAGTATTGGCTGAAAATGCAATTGAAAAAGTAAAAGATCATTATCCTGATATCAGCAACTATACTGCCATTCATTATCTGATCAACCACGAACATTTTTTACTGGATGACGGAATGCAGGATAAAATTGAACAGATTGAACTTGATAATAAATTTAATCCTACTAAAACCCAGGCAGAAGAGATCATGCTGCGTTATGGCCGCATTAAACATATCATGCAGCAAACAGTTGTAGAGGCTGATCCGCTGCAAAAAGCTATGTTTAACGAAAGGCTTGATAATATTTTACTTCACCGCCACTGGGGCTATATTATTTTAATGGTTGTTTTGTTTCTGCTTTTTCAAAGTGTGTTTTGGGTTGCCAAATTCCCAATGGATGGTATTGAATGGATCTTTGGAGAGTTTGGAGGACTACTCAGTAATGCTTTACCCGTAACCTGGTGGAGCGATTTATTGGTTAATGGCGTAGTTGCCGGACTTAGTGGTATCATTATTTTCATTCCGCAGATCATGATCCTGTTTGGGTTGATAACCGTTTTGGAAGATACCGGTTATATGGCACGTATCAGTTTTCTTACTGATAAATTAATGCGTAAAGTTGGGTTGAACGGAAAGAGTGTAATGCCCATGATCAGTGGTTTTGCCTGTGCGGTACCGGCTATTATGAGTGCGAGGAATATTGAAAATAAAAAAGAACGGCTGCTTACCATAATGATAACTCCGCTGATGAGTTGCAGTGCCCGGCTTCCGGTGTACACCATTTTAATTGCATTGGTTATTCCTTCAAAATTGTATTTTGGTTTTTTAAGTTTACAGGGCCTGGTGATGATGGGTTTATATTTATTGGGAACGGTAATGGCTTTAATTGTTTCCTGGGTAATGAAATGGTTTATTAAAAGTACCGAGCGCAGCTTCTTTATTCTGGAATTACCAACTTACCGGGCACCCAGGTGGAAGAATGCATTAACTACTATGATTGAAAAGGCAAAAATATTTGTTTTTGATGCCGGTAAAATAATTATGATGATCAGCCTGTTGTTGTGGGGATTGAGTACTTACGGCCCAAAACAAAAAATGGCCAATGTGACTGCCAAGTATGAACTCCTTATTAAAAATAATCCACAACAGGCAGGCGAATTAAACAAGCAACGCAAAACGGAATTGTTACAAAGTTCTTTTGCCGGCACATTGGGTAAAGCTATTGAGCCCGCAATCCGCCCATTGGGCTACGATTGGAAAATTGGAATTGCATTAATAACATCTTTTGCTGCCAGAGAAGTTTTTGTAGGCACTATGGCAACACTGTATAGTGTGGGAGAAGACCCCAAAACGGGTAACAGTACACTTCGCGAAAAAATGGCTGCTGCTGTAAGGCCCGATGGTACTAAAGTATATAACCTCGCTACAGGATTATCCTTGTTGATTTTTTACGTACTGGCCATGCAGTGTATGAGTACAATGGTAATTGTAAAAAGAGAAACCCGAAGCTGGAAATGGCCGATGATACAATTGATTTATATGACAGGGCTGGCGTATTTGATGAGCTGGCTCGTTTATAGAATTTTTATTTAACTGATTTTTTTGACTGCAAGCTAAAAATAAAACGAGAGAAAACTGATGAGAATAAATATTTATTATTGCTCCGTTATTTTTAAAACTGCACATATTTCTCAACCAGTTTTTTATCAATCCCTTTTTGCCTTGCTTTTTTTGCCTGTCTTCGTAATATAAATTCAAACATACTCATCCAGCCCGGAAGATTACTTTCACTGATATCAAATAACCAGGCAAGCGCCAGTTTATCTTTTGGAAATCCGTTTGATTTACACAAACCGTCATTGGCAAGTCCATAACCAATTTGTAATGACTGTTCAAAGCCGCGGCTTGCGGGTCTTAACTCAACTAAAAATTTACAGGGCTTACCGCTCCTGTTTTTAAACAGGTGATTGATGTTTGGTTCAGCCGTAGCGGTTTCTTTTGGGGTAAGTTTATGGATAGTTTTACCCAACTGCACCTGCACTTCTCCTTCAAGGCAATCAAATTTTTCGGAGTAGGTTTTATGGTAGTGCATTCCCACGCCACCGCCATCAGCCAGTTCTACTTCTACCAAAGTACATTCTCCATTGGTATCAGCATATGTTTTTAAAAAAATTACCTGGTCTTTTTGTATGGGGTTATAAATTTTCCGTTCCATATTAAATCATTTAAGTAAAATTGATACTTACCGGATTTTACAAAAAGCTGAAAAAGAAAATCCGGCTGCTAACCACGAAATGTAATTTATATAAAAAAGCCCCTGCTGACTACAACAAGAGCTGAATAAATTATTCATTATCTTAAAAGCCCTTTTTGAAAAAGGATTCAGGAGGTCGTTACCAATCAACCGCATAACTGATCCTGTTTTTTACCTGTGGATATATTTTTCTATACAATTCATTTAATACATCTTCTTTACGGGGCTCATCAAACCTGCTGTTATTAATTATTCGAAGGTCATCACTGCCAAGAGCGCGGCTGTCGCCAGAATAAGAAGCTTGCTCTTCTTCCCACCTGTACTCTTCGCGGTAATTAGTATTGCTGATATTTTTACGACTGGCTGCATCCGAAATATTTACTTCCATCTCCGCTCGTGCAGTAAAAGACTTTCTGCTGACATCAATGGTTGCATACACGGTTTGATAAACCGGTTTACCGGATGTATCTCGGCTTACTTCAATCTGTTTACTCACATTACGGCGGTAAATATTGATTTGTGGCCTGGGTATGCTGATGTTTCTGAGGGTCAGGTCAACCACCCAATCGGGTTGCACATTATCACGCCTTGCCTCCCAGTCGGTATAAAACCGGGCAGGGTAGCGGCTGCTGTTTTTACCGCCAAGATCCCTAATCAATGTTTGCTGAAAATATTCATTACTGTAATTATATCCGTAATTGCCCCAGCCGGTATTAAAGAAAAAAGAATTATCCTGTACCGGGTTTACCTGTACATTCACAATAGCATTTAGATAAGCTTCATCCATTTTAATTTTTGAATCCTTGTAATTCAAAACCCACTTATCCGTTTTTTTATAATATTGGTATGCTTTTTTTGCATTATCCCTGCCGGGCCTGCTTAAAAAACTACTAGCCTCAGTATAATATTCTTCGGCTGCCTTCTGTTTTAAGTCGTAAATGGTTTGCTGGTAATTCGCTGGCTTAACCAAATCAGCTGCAGCATCCACTTCATTAATGGCATCATACATTTTCTGCAGGCTGCTGTACTCATCAATGATCTTATCCCATTTCGAAATATCTTTTGAGTCGGTAAAGCTGATTATCTTTCTTAAATGCCGTTGCTGGGCCAGGTTGTATAAAACGGGCAGCGCATTAATGGCAGCAGTATCGCTGCTCTGTTTCTTCAAAGTTTTAACCGCATCATAAAGGGTATTGTCATCATTACTGCGGGCCAGGTAATTTTTACTTGTTTTGCAGCTTGCAAAAACCAGCAGGCTGAATAGTGTATAAAAAATGTATTTCATAATTATGTCCTCCTTATATAATAGTATGACCAATATAAGGACCAATGTTACCAATAATCTTTATGTTACAAAAAGATTAACAGCGAAACAGGAGAAATTCATTAATGACTTAAAATAAACCTTGTTTTCTAATTGAAAATTACACCGCCTATCACCAAAATTATACCGTTCATCAAAACCGATGATAATTTATAAAATATTTATTTTTCCTGAAACTCAATACAGGTAAGGTTTTAATGAAAAAAGCACTAATATTCAGCGCCAGCTACTGTAAAAAATATGGTATTATGTGTTGCATAGTACTAAAATTCTATTATCTTTGTATCAGAAATTGAAAGTAACAGATATAAAAAGGGTGAAAACCGGTAAATGCGCCCAATTAAATCTCTACTGTCATTTTCTAAAAAAGTATAGTCATGAAAAAAATATTTCCCGAAATGATCTTCGCTTCATCCTCTCTAAATGGAGAGGGACGGGGTGAGGTTAAAAATTGAAGCCATGAACATTGATAACACAGCCAGCCAAATGCGTAAGGGAGTTCTGGAGTTTTGTATCCTCTCTATAATAAAAGAGGGTGAAGCCTACCCTTCGGATATCATTGAAAAAATGAAGGCAGCCAACCTGAACATCCTGGAGGGTACTTTATACCCCCTGCTGACCAGGCTTAAAAATGCAGAACTTTTATCATATCGTTGGGAAGAAAGTACCAGCGGACCCCCACGTAAATATTTTACCCTGACTGAAAAAGGGGCAGGATTTTACAAGGAACTTGAATCGACCTGGTTTGAACTGGCAAATGCTGTAAGGGCATTAACCCGAACCGAAACAGAAATTATTGATAACAACAACTTCAACAACGCCCAACCTGCCTGACGGCAGGCAGGTAACAAAAAGTATAGCCATGATTTTTTGTTGGAACCAAATCAACTAACGAAACGAAAAAACTAAAGCCATGAAACAAGTAATAAATATCAACTTCCAGGGACGGGTAGTTCCGATAGAAGTATCAGCATTTGAACTGCTGAAAAATTATACCGAAAGCCTGAACCGGCACTTTGCCAATGAAGAAGGTAAAGAAGAGATCATCAACGATATTGAAAGCCGTATTGGTGAACTTTTTCAGCAAAGAATAACCAAAGGTGCCACCTGTATTACAGATGATGATGTTAATGCCATAATAAAAAGTATGGGCAGGCCCGAAGAGTTTGAAGCCATGGATGACACTCAAAAGGCTTCAACTGATTCATCTTCTTATCAACAGCAATCAACGGGTAGCACAACAGCAACCGGTAATAAAAGATTATTCAGAAATGAAAACGATAAAGTATTAGGTGGTGTGTGCAGCGGACTGGCAAACTATTTTAATATAGATGTGGTAATTGCAAGGATAATTTTTGTGGTCCTGTTATTTTCCGGAATTGGGTTTTTAACCTATATCATCATGTGGATAGCTGTCCCCGGCAGTTCTACCCAACAAATTGGTGGCAGCAGGAAAAAATTATTCAGAGATCCAGATGAAAAAATGATAGCCGGGGTTTGCAGTGGTATAGGAAATTATTTCGGCATCAATCCATGGATACCAAGAGTATTATTCCTGTTACCCTTTCTTTCTTTTCTTTCCCGCTGGGGAAATTGGGGTGGCTTTTGGGATTTTGGTGATATAATACGGTTTACTTTCAGTCCTACCTCATTGATTGTCTATATTATTTTATGGATAGTTATACCGGAAGCCTTAACCACATCGGAAAAATTAGAGATGAAAGGAGAGAAAGTGGACATGAACAGTATTAAGAATTCAGTGATGGGTGAAATGAAGGGCGTAGGTAAAAAAGCAGAAAAATTTGGTAAAGAAGCATCGGCTGTAATAACTGAAAAAGCAAGTGAAATGGCAGGTGATGTAAAAAGTTTTACCAAACGTAACCGTGGCGGATTAGGTAATGTGATAGCTATGATTATTAAAATATTCGCCTACTTTATTATTGGTTGTGTGGGTTTTGCTTTAGTAATGGGCTTATTTGCACTTGCTGTGCTATCTGTTGGCCTGTTCCCTTTAAAGGATTTTATTATTCATAACGATTATCAAAACCTGTTTGCCTGGGGTACATTATTTTTCTTTATCGCAGTACCGATCATCGGAATAATAACCTGGATCATCCGTAAAATTGCCCGCTCAAAAAGCAACAGCAAAATCTTAGGCTGGTCATTTGGGGCACTGTGGGTAATTGGCTGGGCTTGTTTTATACTTTTAATTTCATCTATCAGCAGAGATTTTAGTTATAACAGTAAGAGTCTTACCGAACATGAACTGGTATTAACAAATCCCGGAATCGATAAGCTGGAAATAACTGCCAATTCACCATTAGAAAAGTACAGACGCAGCAGGTTCCTGAAGTTTCAGCCTTTTGAAGGTATACAGGAAGATACCGCCTTTGTTAATAATGTTGATGTACGCATAGTAAAATCAACGACCGACAGTTTTAAAGTTACCGTTATTAAAATGGCAACCGGCAGATCCAGAAATATTGCTGAAAACAATGCAGCACTGATCCAATACACCGGTACACAGGCAGACAGTATTTTACAAATGGATAAAGGCATTGCCATCAACAAAACAGACAAGTTCCGTAACCAGCGGGTTATATTAACGATCTATGTACCGGTGGGTAAAAGAATTAAAATTGATAAAAGTATCAGTTGGTTTAACAATGTGCATATTGGCACTGAGTGGAACAACAATGACTGGTATTATGATTCGGATGATGATTTAAACGACTGGAAAACCGGGGAAGAATATATCATGAAAGCTGATGGACGTTTATATAATTTAAACGGAAAACGGGCAGGCAGATCAAACAAAACAAAAGTTACTGTTAACAGCAATGGTGTTGAAGTAATAACAGATAATACAGATGATAATTACAGGTACAATAACAATGAGCCAATGAATAAGTTAGACTCCATGAAGGTTAAACTGGAAAAAGAACAGCTTCGGATAAAAGACTCTTTAGAAAAAGCAAAACAAAAAATTGAACAGCAGCTGGAAAAAATTAATAATAATGATGAGCCATTGCCCTTAAGTGCACAAATGCCGGTTTACAACCCGATGATGAACATTAATTAATAAACAGGTTTATAACCGGGTACTTTAAAATGACAATATGAAAAAGTATTTTATTTTATTTACGGGGGCCTTTTTTTTGCTGACTGTATTTGCCTCTTGTTTCAGAGATCATGATATTTCTGTTTCCATTTCGGATAATGAAGATGTTTACCGGATGAGTGCAAAATTTAACAGGCATAAAACAAGAGCCGTTAACCGCTTACTTAATGACCGGTTGGGTCTTCATCATTCCGTATCGTTTAAAAAACCGTTAATAGACAGAGAAATAACACTTGAAGAAGGATCAACTTTCCATATAACCTCTTATCCGGGGAGACTGAAAATAAAATTTGACAAAACAGAAAACTCTGAAGATGCCTACAATGAAGTAAAGGAGCTGTGTGAAGAAATAAAGCAACGGTTGGCAGAGGGGCAAAATGAAGAATAATGTAATTTAATAAAAGAGCGTTTCAATAGTTGAGTTGAAGTTGAAGCAAACAAGGTTCCACCCTGCAAAGGGTGGAATTTTTTTATGATAAACGTATTTAATATACGTTTTAAGGTTTTACATCCTAAGTGTAAAAAAGCCTGGTAATTAAAACAGGCATGAAAAAAATATGCCTTTCTCCAAAAAATTCATGAAATTATAATAGTTAAAACAATTATTCAGATACACCGGCAATCAAAATACAATTTGATCGTTTTTATTTTATCCTGAAAGCCGGTAAAACTTTGAATTTTAATAACGCAATGCTTCTTAACTTCGCAATACAAAAACATTTTAATGAAATCAACTCCTTTTACACAAAAACATATTGCTTTAGGTGCAAAAATGGCTGAGTTTGCCGGGTATAATATGCCTATCAGTTATTCGGGTATTAATGATGAGCATGCAGCGGTGCGTAATTCGGTGGGGGTGTTTGATGTCAGCCATATGGGTGAGTTTGTTTTAAAAGGAGAAAATGCATTGGATCTTATACAGAGAATAACCAGTAATGACGCCTCAAAACTAACAGCTGGCAAAGCACAATACAGTTGCTTGCCGAATAATGATGGTGGTATTGTTGATGATCTGATCGTTTATTGCCTGGAAGAAAATAAAGCCTATATGCTGGTGGTAAATGCCGGCAATATTGATAAAGACTGGAACTGGATCGGGCAGTTTAACGATAAAGATGTAGAGATGCATAATATATCTGACAAAACCTGTCTGCTTGCTATTCAGGGTCCAAATGCAACAAAAATATTACAGCCGCTTACCGATATGGATATCATGAATTTAAAATACTATACTTTCAGCAAAGGGATATTTGCAGGCGTTGAAAATGTTTTGGTAAGTGCAACAGGTTATACAGGAGCAGGCGGCGTTGAGATTTATTTTGAAGATAAAAACGGAGATGCTGAAAAAATTTGGGAGGCAATATTTGAAGTCGGAAAAAAAGCTGATATTAAACCAATAGGTCTGGGAGCAAGAGATACCCTGCGGCTTGAAATGGGGTTTTGTTTATATGGCAATGATATTAATGATACCACCTCTCCGCTGGAAGCTGGTTTGGGATGGATAACAAAGTTCAACAAAGCGTTTACCAACAGTACCTATTTTGAAAAACAAAAAGCAGAGGGCCTTAACAAAAAATTAGTTGGATTTGAAATGCTGGAAAAAGGTATTGCCAGGCACGATTACGTGATCAGGGATTTTGAAGGTAATATTATTGGTAAAGTAACTTCAGGTACACAATCTCCCACATTGGGCAAAGCAATAGGCATGGGGTATGTGGCTGCTGAATTTGCGGCGGCTGATAGTGAAATTTATATAAGTGTACGCAATACTTTAATAAAAGCCAAAGTGGTAAAGATGCCTTTTGTATAATTGATAATTTTTTTATGTTACAGGATCTTCTGTTTCAAACAGGGTATCCGTGTTTAACAAATTATACTTTATCCTTAATAAACTATGCCTAAAATTCATTTAACATCATTTATTAATGCACCGGTTGAAAGAATTTTTGATTTAAGCCGTAGTATAAATTTGCATAAAATTTCTGTCGCTTCAACCAATGAAAAAGCTGTTGCAGGTGTACTCTCTGGTTTAATAAATGAGAATGAAACCGTAACCTGGCAGGCAAGGCACCTGTTTAAAACAAGGCAATTCACTTCTAAAATTACAGAAATGAAAAGACCCGTTTTTTTTATAGATGAGATGACAAAGGGGGATTTTAAAAGTTTTCGCCATGAGCATCATTTTAAGCCTGCCGACAACGGAACCATTGTCATTGATATTATTGTGTTTGAAAGCCCTTATGGTTTTGCAGGAAAAATAGCCAACAGTGTTTTTCTTAATTCCTACATACAAAGATTTTTAATAAAGAGAAATGCGGTTATTAAGGAATACGCCGAAACACAAAAGTGGAAAGCCATATTGATTTAAATTTAAGCAATGCAAAATAACAAGCCTCAATTATTTACCTGTCTTTCTCCTTCTCTTTTAAATTTGTACGAAGTTGATAAAAGCATTGTTGTAATTATTGATGTTTTGAGGGCCACTTCCACTATAGCCACCGCTTTGTACAATGGAGCAAAATCCATCATACCGGTTGACAGTGTTGCAGAATGTATCCGCCTCGGCAAACAGATTGACTGTATTACTGCAGGAGAACGTGATGGTAAAATAGCCGAGGGTTTGGAAAACGGCAATTCGCCCTTCGAATACCCCAAAGAATTCATAGGCGGAAAAACCCTGGTGTTAACTACAACCAATGGCACTAAATTATTACAGATGGCACTGGATAAAAATGCAAAAGCTATAATCACCGGATCATTTCCCAATCTTTCAGCCGTTTGTGATTTTATGGTTGCACAAAAACAAAATGTGATATTAGGTTGTGCCGCCTGGAAGAACAGGGTAAATATAGAAGATGCCCTTTTTGCAGGGGCTGTTATTCATAAAACAGGAAAATATTTTAAGATAAATTGCGACTCTTCTCAAATGGCAACTTCTATGTATGTTGAAGCATTCCCTGATCTATATGAATTTATGAAATTAAAAAAAGCTTCGCATTATCAGCGGCTTTCAGGATTTGGACTGGAAAAAGATATCCGATATTGTTTAACTGAAGATGTTGCCAACATATCCGTTATATATGAAGAAGGAAAGCTGATCGCTAAATAATGCTGAAGGAACAGCAATTGCCCCTGACAAAATATTTTCATTAAACTTTTCTGAACAACACCTCCCTCTCTCTTTTTTCGCTAACTTTGCCAATTGCCCTTTTCAGAAACTGATATACGCTTAATTATCCATTCAAATCTGAAATCATAAATTGGCAATTTAAAAATTCGAATGGCATTACCGCACCTTATTAAATATGTTTACAATAATGGTTCCGACGAAGTTATCCGGCGCGGAAAAAAAATTCATTCAATGGGTTTTGTGGAACTGGTAGAGCACGACCAGCTTATGGGTGGGGTTGTGTTCAGGGTAAAAGATGATAGTTACAGTACTTTTTATAAGGTATATGTACAAAAATATAACGATGAAAAATCTATTTCCGTTCGCTGCAGTTGCCCATATAATATCGGAGATATCTGCCGGCACGAAGCTGCAGCATTAATTCGTTTGCAGGATATGGTTGATAAGAATATGCTGGGCAATACCAGTATACAATACAACCAGCGGCATACAGTGGCAAAAATGAAGCACATTGAATTAAAGATGATCAAGTTATTTTCTTCGCCGGGTATTTATGCCGAAGCTGAAAATATTTTAAGAAGTACCCGGGCAAATATTTTAAAAGCAGCCGATGAACGTGTGGAAGCAGAATTAACGATTGACGGTGAAACTTTTCCATTGGTTATACAAAAGAATGATGAAAGGAATTTTGACACTTCCTGCAAATGCGGCGAAAGCGAACATCCGCTCTGCGAACATAAGACATTATTATTTCTGCAATTGCTGGATTCGTATGGCCCTAATTATTTTGATTCAATCAGAAACTGGGATAAGGAAAAAAACAAACTCCTTCAGATTTATGGCTACTCCCTGGATGACGAACTCGCTGATAAGTTTGAATTCACTTATAAAGACGGTAAACCTTTTTTAAAAGTACTGGATAGCTCAATAAAAAGAGTAGCACCGGGTGTTCTAACAGCAAAACCAGCAGAGGTTTTTATCATTCCCGATGTGCCTAAAGAAGAAGTAGTATTAGTGGAACCCCCTGCAAAAAGGCTGGGTATTGTATTTAATTTTAATGGGGCTGTGTATCCCTGTTTTGAAGTAAATGCTGTACAGGGGGAAGCAGATGAAGAACAAATCAGATATGTTGGCAAAGTTGAAAAACTTGATCTTACAAAATTTGTGGATACCGAAATGTTTAGTGAGGAAGACAAACAGCTTTTACAACAGATTAGAAAATTACAAGGCTCCGAAATAAATAAATACCTGGACCGCAACTCTCCTTTCAGTGGAATTTGGGAAAATATTATTCATACTGATGGTGATGATCTCCCGGAAGATACAAAAGCACTCATTACAGAATACCTGCAACCCAAACTGAAAAAAATGTTTGAGGAACAGGCAAAAAATAATTTTATTTTTTGCCTGCCACCGGCAAAAACATTTACTACCGCCAATCTTCAGGGGATAGAAATAAGCGAACATTTTATTGCACCGGTTTTTAAAGTGCTGGCAAAAAATAATCATTATGAAATTGCATGTACGGTAAAAATGCAGGGAGAAGCTGTTCCTTTTACAGAAAATGAATGTAACAGCAGCCTCGTTTTCTTAAGTGACCGTGTATTGTACCTCTGGCAAAAACCTGAAGATGTTTTACAGGCTGAAAAGTTTTTGAAGGAAGGAAATATTAAATTGAGTAAAGATAACTGGGCTGAAAAAATGCAGAAAGTAATTCTGCCATTAACAAGGGAATACCAGGTAGAGTTTGATAAAAGCTTGGTAAAGGAAATTAAGAGCGGGGAGCCTGAAGTAAAATTACAATTACAGGAAAAAGGCGACTACCTTGTGTTTCAACCCATATTCAGTTACAAGGGTTTTGAAACAAAGGCATCAGATAAAGAAAGTATTATCATTCCGGATGGCGATAAAATACTGGTGATAGAAAGAAATAAAGAAGCAGAAGAAAATTTTATAAAAAAACTGGAGAACCTGCATTCCCTGTTTGTAAGGCCCGATGATAATAAAAACAACCTGGTGTTAAAAGGACTGGATGTATTACGTAATAACTGGTTCTTTTTATTTGTTGATGCTATGCAGGAAATGAAAATTCAGGTATTTGGTTTTGAAGCACTCCGTAATTTCCGTTTTAATACAGCCCGGCCCAATACTCATATACATGTAAGCAGCGGACTGGATTGGTTTGATGCCAAAGTGGAAATAGAATTTGGTAAACAACGTGTTGGAATTGATGATATAAAAAATGCATTGGTCAATAAGCAATCATTTGTACAATTAGGTGATGGTACTTTGGGTATACTGCCTGATGAATGGCTGAAACGATATTCACTCTTATTTAAAGTAGGCGATGGCCGCAGCAACCAGTTAAGGTTATCAAAATATCACATGAGTGTGATTGATGAGCTATATGAAAACAGGGATGAAACAGAATTGAGTTTTGAGCTGGATGAAAAATATGAGCGCCTGAAAGAATTTAAAAAAATTCCTGAAATACCTGCACCACAACATTTACAAACTATTCTTCGTCCTTATCAAACATCGGGTTTTCAATGGTTAAATTATTTAAATGATGTTGGATGGGGTGGCATTTTAGCCGATGATATGGGTTTGGGAAAGACCGTTCAGGCTTTAAGCATGTTACACCATTATAAAGAGATCAATGGTTCATTAAAAGCAATAGTGGTTTGCCCCACAACGCTTATTTATAACTGGAAAAACGAAGTAGATAAATTTACACCATCATTAGGCTGGCATATACACCATGGAAGCACCCGTAGCCGGAACACAGAAGAATTACAGAAACATAATATCATTATCACCACCTATGGTACTTTAAGAAGTGATATACAGTTATTGCTTAAAATTAATTTTGATTATGTAATACTGGATGAAAGCCAGGCTATAAAAAACCCGGCTTCAAAAGTTACACGGGCTTCCTGTTTATTAAATGCTAAAAACAGGTTGTGCATGAGTGGTACTCCTTTACAGAATAATACATTTGATATTTTTGCACAAATGAATTTCCTGAATCCGGGCCTGTTAGGTAATATGGAATTTTTCAGAAATGAATTCGCAACACCCATTGATAAATTCGGGGAGCAGGAGCAAAAAGAGCATTTACGAAAACTGCTGTTCCCTTTTATTTTACGCAGAACTAAAGAACAGGTAGCTAAGGACCTGCCTGATAAAACAGAAACCATCCTGTTTTGTGAAATGGAAAAAGAGCAGCGTAAGATTTATGAAGCCTACCGTAACAGTTACCGGGAAAAGATCCTGGGTACCATTGATGATCAGGGTATCGGAAAATCGCAATTAACCATTTTACAGGGACTGATGAAACTACGCCAGATCTGCGATAGCCCTGCTATATTAAATGAAGAAGAAAAGTACCCCAACCATTCTATCAAGCTGGAAGAGCTGGCCAGGGAAATTGAAGAAAATATTGGTGATCATAAAGCATTGATATTTTCCCAGTTTTTGGGCATGCTCGGATTGATAAAAAAGAAATTAATAAAAGATAATATCCCGTTTGAATATTTTGATGGCAGCACCTCAGCTCCCGATAGGGAAAAAGCTATTCAGAATTTTCAAAATAATGAAGAGTGCAGGGTATTTCTTATTTCCTTAAAAGCAGGTGGAGTGGGTTTAAACCTGACTGCAGCAGATTATGTATATATTGTAGACCCCTGGTGGAACCCCGCAGTTGAGCAACAGGCCATTGACCGTACTCACCGGATTGGTCAAACTAAAAATATTTTTGCTTATCGTATGATCTGTATTGATACGATTGAAGATAAGATACTGCAGTTGCAGGAACGAAAACGTAAATTAGCCAGTGAGTTGATTGCAGATGATGCCAGCTTTGTAAAAGCCCTTTCTAAATCAGATGTAGAGTATTTATTCAGTTAAATGCTGAATACTGTTAAAGCCGGTTTTCAACCGGCGTTAATCAACCGCATTATTACTCAGGGCGTAATAAAATCTTTTAACCTTTTAAATTCCTTGTTGTGGCTTGACTGAAATAAATTTTTGAAGGCTTCAGCTACAAATTTTAACAGCGTACTGAATGTACTGCGGTGTGTTGGGGTATAGTTTTTCATAAATCGGATTTTGAACTATAAAAATACAAAAATTTTATATGGTCTGTCAATAGCATTTTTCCTGATTTTTAAGCCTGGTAATTTCCGAAAATGTTTTTAGTTATTTTACGGCAGGGCTGTCATAATTACGTTTAAAACGCTTGTTCTTTTTATAATACCTGATAGGATAAATGTCTGGATTTTGCCTGATCTTGCTTATAAAGTTTTTAATAATCTGTACCACCACATAGGTGGTTTGGGTTGGATTGTCGGTTTTATTCATAGAAAACGCTTTGTTATGATTGAAACGACAGTGACTGGCAATTATTGTATAAATAGAACCCCTTTTCATTATAAAAGGGGTGTAAAACCCGGTATAAAGTTTTATTTACCGTCCCTAAGGGATCCTTTAACTTCAAAACTTCAATAGTTTAGGAATACTTTGCCTGCTAACACGGGCATATTTTAAGATGGGAATTATAAAGAAAAATACCTTACAATACCCTGATCATTATATTTTTAAAGTAAGCTTTCTGCCCATGGTCCTGTAATGCGATCAGGCCTGTCCTGGCAGTACCATAATCCGGGAAATCTTTCCATTTCCCTGTTACTTTTTTATTGGTCCATGCCTCATCCCATGCCTGGAACTCAACAATCTTTTTACCGTTTAACCAATGCTCCACATGGCCTTTATTGAAAACAATCTTACTGGAATTCCATTCACCCACCGGTTTCAGCTTTTTCTTATCGTTTGGGATATTCATAGCATAATCCGCCCCTGTTTTTTGCCATTCTTCCAGCTTTTGTGGAAAACCAATATCATCTATCAATTGGTATTCCGGTCCGGTTTGATATGGAGCTGAATATTTTTCTCCCTCCACAACATGGTACATTACACCACTGTTGCCTTCTTTGGAAATTTTCCATTCCCATTTTAATTCAAAATTTTCATAGGCAACATCAGACACAATATCGCCCCCATGGGCATCAGCTGCAGCCCCAAGGCAAACCATTGCCCCCTCTTCAATGGCCCAGTTTTTTACAGGCCCGGTTTTATTAAAGCCATGCCAGTTGTTTAACGTTTTGCCATCAAACAGGCTTACCCATTTTCCGGGGCTGCTTTCCTTTTTATTGGTTAAAGTAATAAAAGAGGTACAGGCAATTACCATTAATGCAATGCCCGGAGCTTTTAAAAAATATTTTTTCATAATCCTGATTTATTTTTTTATTAACTGCATGTTTTCCGGGTTCCATAATATAGCTGTATCCTGGTTGTAACTATCGTTGCACAACAGGGCAGGTGCCGCAGCCCTATAACCAAACACGGCGTCCTCTGCTACTTTACTTCCATTCCTTATAGCATTAAAAAAATTTACAAAATGATCATATGGTCCGCCCTTATAATCTTTTTCGGCAGCAAAAGTATATTCCACTGGTGGTAAGATTCTCTTGCGGTCCGAAACAGGTGTGCCGGCTTTTTTCATTTGTTCAATATAAAAAGGATCATCTGATTCAATCGTCTTATTTCTTTTCAGCGTAACACTATCCCAGGTAATGTCCATCGACCCCTCACTGCCAATTAATTTTAAATAGGTAGTGCCACTGGTACCATCAACAAAATTGCAACGCAAAGAAAGATTAAAAGGAGCGTGGGCGGCACTTTGCGGATAATCAAAAGTACCTAGTAAAACATCCGGCACTTCCCGTCCGTCTTTCCAGTACCGAAGGCCGCCAGCAGCATATATTTTATTGGGGCCAAAGGAGTTGGTGATAAAATGTAAACTTGAGAAAAGATGAACGAAAAGATCGCCCGACATGCCTGTTCCATAATCCCGGTAATTTCTCCACCTGAAAAAACGGGTCGCATCAAAGGGGCGCTTTTGGGTATTGCTGATATAGGTATCCCAATCAACAGTAGTTGGTGATGCATCTGCAGGGATTGTATACTGCCAGGCACCTGTTGGAGAATGCCTTGCCCAAAATCCCTCGGCATAATTTAATTGGCCAATAGCTCCATCTTTTAATAACTGCTGCGCTTTTTCATTACCCAGCGATGAAACGCCCTGGCTGCCTACCTGGAAAATCTTTCCTGTTTCTGATTGAGCTTTGATTACTGCAGGTCCTTCTGTAATATCATGCACCATAGGTTTTTCGCAATACACATGTTTACCTGCCCGCATGGCATCAATAGATATTTGTTGATGCCAGTGATCGGGTGTTGCTATAATTACGGCATCAATATCTTTACGGTTTAATATTTCCTTGTAATGGCGGGTTAAAAAAAGGCCGGTACCCCATTTGTTGGCTGCATCTTTTAAACGGCCCTCATACAGATCGCAAACAGCTACTAATTTAGTGTTTGGAACCTGCAGGGCTGTAATTACATCCTGTACACCCATGCCGCCGGCACCAATCAATGCTATATTTATTTTATCATTAATACTGCCCGGTGTTCTTTTTAGTTTTTCAAAATAACCCGGGGTCTTTTCTGTTGCAAATACATTATTGCCAACAGCAACAGCGGCCGAGGCAGCAGCCATTTTTTTTATAAAATTTCTGCGTGATGTTTCTGAAATGTTTTTCATTCAATAAAAATTAGGTTAAGTAAATTAAATTTGAAATGCTGAAAAAGATTCTTGTTTTTTACAGTTAATAACTGGCATAAAGGAAAAACAGCAACAGCCTTCATTTCATAAAATCC
This sequence comes from Chitinophagaceae bacterium, assembly GCA_031413755.1. Classification (GTDB taxonomy): domain Bacteria; phylum Bacteroidota; class Bacteroidia; order Chitinophagales; family Chitinophagaceae; genus Ferruginibacter. The sequence continues at coordinate 15,753 of JANOFR010000080.1, read as the reverse complement.
TGTTACAGTTCTTTAATACGGATATTTTTCCACCTTACTTTTATTCCACCACCATCATGAATTTGCAATGCAATAAATCCTTCCCCCTTTCCAATTTTTTCATCTTTCAGGTAAACCATCTGATGGCCATTCAGCCAACTGGTAACTTCATCGCCATTTACCAGGATCTTCATCTTATTCCACTTACCCATTTTTAACCATCTTTCATCTTCGGGTTTGGGCTGAATTAACCAACCACGTCCATATGATTCATATATGCCACCGGTGTGCTGGTTTTCAGTGGCAACTTCTACCTGCCAGCCGTTAATTTTTGTACCTTCTATTGAAGACCGGATAAATACACCGCTATTACCATTAGCTTCCTGTTTAAACTGAAGTGTAAGTTCAAAATTTTTATAACTTTTGTTTGTAGAAAGATACCCGTATTGTTTATCAGGACCACTTTCACATATTAGTTCTTTGTTTTCAACATACCATTTTTCTGTACCGTTATTGGTCCAACCGGTTAAATCCTTGCCATTAAAAATAGAGGCCCCTTTTTGTGCAAATATCCCGGAGGATAGTAATGGTAAAGAAAACAATAATAACAAATGTTTCATGTTGCTTAATATAAAGTGAGCAATCCGTTTAGCCCGGTATGGGCATGTAACCATTTAAGAATATTAAAATATTAAAGCAGTTACCCGGTTTGCAAATCAAATATTTTCTCCTTTTAAAAGTAAGCATGATTTTACTAATAATCAGATTTTTGTTGTACCCAGTAAAAATAATTTACGAATCAGTTAATTCTGTAATGATCCTGCCCCAGGTTAAAGTCGTGTTCTTTTTTTATTTATTAGCATTTTTCTTTTGCCCATTACCGGTTCAACACTTTTTCTTTTTAAAAAAATTGCAGTAAAGCAAAAAAAACGGGCACTTTGCAATGCCCGTTCAACCTTTAATACAAGCTTAATTGATCACAATTTCCTTTTTCTGGTTTTCTTTACCGGCAACAATGGGTAAGCTCACCTGTAAAACACCATCGGCATATTTAGCTGAGATGTTGCTGCTGTCGATGCTTTCATCCAATGTAAAGGTCCTGGTAAAACCACCCCGGCTATACTCACGCAGGATCCATTCAGGACGCGGAAAACCTTCCGGCGGACTGTACGAAACGGTAAGTTCAGTACCATTTACATCCAGGTGAAAATGTTCTTTAATACGTCCGGGAGCAAAAACCAGCATTTCATAACTGCTGCCGGTTTTGTAAATGTTTACTGCTGCCCTTTGCATTGACCGGATAAACAGGGGGCTCCTGTTTCCGTTGCGGTTGCCTTTTGCGGCGCATGACTGATTGTAGTTCATGTTTTTTTGTTTTTAGTTAAAAAATAAATTACAATCATGTACATTAAAAATGATGCCATTCCCGGTTTACTGAAAATATGGCAGTAGCATCTTAAGAACTTAAACAAATAAACTGTTATTTATTGTATCCGGTTTTTATCTTTTAACTAAATAATAAAGACCTCAACTCACTCCTATAATTTTTCCATTCACCACATCAATATTATTTGCCTGTGGTAATTTAGGCAAGCCGGGCATACGCACCATTTCGCCGCAAACGGCAACAATAAAACCGGCACCCCGGTTAATAACCAGGTCGTCCACATCAATTTTAAAATCACCATCCAGTCCGCTCAGCAATGGATCGTGTGTAAAAGAGTACTGGGTTTTAGCCATACACACGGGCAGGTGTTCGAGCCCAAGCTGTTTTATTTTTTTGATCATATCCTGCGCTTTTTTGTACAACACCACATCTGTAGCACCATAAATAGTAGTTACAATTTTTCTGATCTTTGTTTCAATATCATCGCTGAGTTCATAGGTATGTTGTATTGGCGGAGAGGGCTGCTCACAGATATCAACCACAGCCTTAGCCATTTCCAAAGCACCTTCACCCCCGTGTGTAAATCCATCGTTCACGGCAAAGGCCACATCTTTTTCGGCACACCAGTTACGTAACCAGGCAATTTCTCCGGCAGTATCAAAATGATAGCGGTTAAGTACAACCAACACTTTTTGTTTAAACGATTTTAGTATAGTTATATGTTTTTCCAGATTATGTACCCCTTTGCCAAGTGCCGCCATATCTGGCAGCATCATTGTTTTTGGATCGGCGCCACCACTTAGTTTTAATGCCTGCGATGTAGCCACCAACACACTCATTGCCGGTTGAAAACCTGCTTTCCGGCATTTGATATTAAAAAATTTTTCGGCACCCAGGTCGGTGGCAAAACCTGCTTCTGTTACAACATAGTCGCCAAACTGCATGGCTGTTTTGGTAGCCATAAGCGAATTACAGCCATGGGCAATATTGGCAAATGGCCCGCCATGTATCATGGCCGGAGTACCTTCGAGTGTTTGTACCAGGTTGGGTTGAATGGCATCTTTTAACAACGCTGTAATGGCACCTGTTACACCAAGATCTTTTGTGGTGAAGGGGTTACCTGCGAAAGTAAATCCAAGTAATATGTCATCAATCTTTTTACGCAGCTCTTCCAATCCTTCCGAAAGGCAAAGCACCGCCATGATTTCACTGGCGGGTGTAATTACAAAACCGGTTTCGGATGGAATGCCGTTATTGGGTGTGTCAAGCGCTGTTACTATTTTACGCAGTACCCGGTCATTTACATCAAGGCATCTTTTCCATAATACAGTTTTGATACCTTCGGGTTTACCCCGGTTATAAAAACGATAATTATCCAATAATGCTGCAAGGTTATTATTAGCGGCAGTAATGGCATGAAAGTCGCCGGTAAAATGCAGGTTAATTTCTTCCATGGGTACCACCTGGCTATAACCGCCGCCAGCTGCTCCGCCCTTCATACCAAAACAGGGACCCAGTGAGGGTTCCCGAAGTGCCAGCACTACTTTTTTACCAAGCTTTTTTAACCCGTCTGATAATCCGACAGAAGTGGTTGTTTTACCAATACCGGCTTTTGTAGGTGTAATAGCGGTTACCAAAATGAGTTTTGATCTTGCAATTTTTGCTTTATCAAAACTGTTGATATTTATTTTGGCTTTATAATGCCCATAGGGTATCAGCAGGTCGGCGGGTATTCCCATAGTAGCCGCAATGGCTGTTATTGGCTGCATGATATTTTCCTGCGCTATTTCATAATCTGATTTCATGATTAATGGTGTTTACTGAAATGAAGTTGTAACGAATATAATAAATGTATTTACAAGTTGCAGCCTTTAATGTATAGGGCTGCTGATCATCTTCATCCCTGAAAATGATTGTGATCATAACTATAGTACTGAAATTAATACTGTACTGCCATGCTTTAATAAATTTGATCGTTTTAAGCTGAACTTAAGCAAGGGTGGCTGATATGTTTGTAGAAAAAGGACCTTAAGAAACCTTCAGGAACATCAGCAAAAAATTAAAGGAGTAATTTTAAACCATGAATTAAAGAACCTATTCCTTCAATCTCATTTCTATAAACCTGCGCAATATAACTGACCGCTGCATTACAGTTATATATGCTTCTTCGCTGCCTCCTGCCTTTAACAGAAAAAGTTTTTTCAGTGTTTTTTTTAACAACCGGTTAAGGCGCAGTTCCTTTTCGTTACGTAACAGCATTACTGCCCAGTTCTTCAAAATAAAATTCATTTGATCATCCTGATAGTTTTTTATCTGCAGTATGCCGGCTAATTTTTTTGCTGCATTATTTTCTGCAAGACATCTGTTGCCTTTGTATTTTTTGGTGATTATCGCTGCATAAACCTTGCTCAGGTCGGTTGCATCAAAATGTACTGCACGTTTTTGTAATACCAATTCAAGTCTTGAGTTTGCAAGAATTTTTAAAACAGATCCCGGGCTTCGGTAATTTTTTATGGCTTTTATCTTTAGTTGTTCTGCAATTGCCAAATCCTGCTGTACTTTTTGTAAAGGCCTGAATCCTGCATGATAATAAATCCAGAATGCTCCTGAACGAATACCGTCATCATTTTCTTTTCCTATCTGGTATGGATCAACAGAAAAGCGGTTTAAATGATACACTTTGCCATGCAGTTGCAGTACCTGATCAAAAATATATTTTGTTTCTCCACCCCTGTAGTCAGAAAAAACATTGAGTCCGATGCGGCTGCTGTCAAACAATATCCAGGATCCTGCATAAGCCACCGGTAGCCCGTTTTTAAAAACCATATACCCCATATAGCTATCAATGGGTTGCCGGTGCAAAGGCACCATACCCATCAAAGCAACAGAAATACCTCTTTGTAACTGATAATAAGAAACAAGTTTGGCTGAAGTAAAGCTGATCGGGTTTATTTCCCTGAGATTACGCAACAGTATCATCCTGCTGCAATCAATAATCTGTTCTGCCTCATTTTGACTAAGCCTGATCTGAACAGGTTTAGCTACACCTTGATATTTTTCTATTTCCTGCCTGACCAGCGAACGGTGATAAAAGGGCTTCATCAAAGAATCTGGCAGACAGCAATGTGAAGTACAACTTATCTCTACATTTATGCCGATGGTATTCCACAGTTCTTCTTTTATTTCAGGTCGTATACCGCTGCTGTCAAAAACAGCAATGAGCTGATCCAGCAAATCTTCTTCTTTTCTTTTTAATTGTTTTAACCAACCCTTCCACTCAGCATTGCCATCCTGTAAAATTTCTGATTCAGCTTTTGACATTACTGCCGAAAGAATAGATTGTATTTGTGTATCATCCGCTTCAAAAGAGTTGAGTTTTATTTCCCAGGGGCGGGTTTTTCTCAGCCATTTTACCATCTCAAAACTAAAAGCCGCACAAAGGAATGTATTTGTTATGCCGGTATTATATAAACTGTGTTGCAGTTTTTCATTTACAGGCAACTGTTCCAGTAACGCCTTCAATAATTTATTGGCAAGTTTGTAAATTGCTTTATTATCAGGATAAGCAATGAGAAAAAGAAGTAACGAATAACAGGACTGAAATTCATTTTTATTTATTACCCTGCCGGTGTAAATGCTGTTGAGCAATTGCATTTTTTCTGATGCAACTTGTTTTCCATATTGGTTACGTATGGAATTGAGTTTTGCAATGATTTCATTATATTTATTCATACCACTGTTATTATACACCAGGTCGTGTGCAGGCATAACGAAAGTTAACTTAAATATTTTTTAAATTACCAGCCAGGGTTTTACAGCTATAAAAATGAGATGTGGTAACTTTGCATGGCAACCATAATTCCACTAACTTTCTGTTATGCTTCGCTTATTCTGGAAATTTTACTGGAAATTATTTGGCTGGAAATTATCCGGCAACTTCCCCTACCAGTATAAAAAAATAGTTTTGGCTGTTGCACCCCACACCCATTGGGTTGATGTTATGACCGGCTTTGCTGCACGCCAGGCTTTGCACGTTCAACATGCAAAATTTTTAGGTAAAAAAGAATTGTTTGTATGGCCGCTGGGCTGGGTTCTGCGCAAAATGGGCGGCACCCCCGTTGACCGTTCTATCAAAACCGGGATTGTTGACCAGGTGGCGGCGATCTTTGCGGCCAACGAAACTTTTTTGCTCGGCCTCTCACCCGAAGGCACCCGTAAAAAAGTAAATACGCTACGCACGGGATTTTATCATATTGCCAAAAAAGCAGGCGTACCCATTTTGCCCATTGGATTTGATTATGAAAATAGACGGGTGGTCCTTGGCGAAGCCTTTTTTCCCGGTAATGATGAAGCTGCTGATTTAAAAAATATCATGGCTTTTTATGCCGCTATAAAAGGAAAAAATCCGGATCTTGATCTAAGACATTTAAAAGAATAAAGATCTTTTATTCTCTTTTTTGTAAGGATACAAAATACCGAATTCATTAATTACTGCTGTTATATTTTAAAACACAACAGCAGTTACCTGCTGCTTACAATACTGCTGTACCCTATGGTAACCGAAGCAAGCATACGCCCATTGGGTAGTTCACTGGAAGAATAGTACAGTTTATAAATATTGTTTTCACCTTTTTTCAAACTGAGTAAATCCTGCATATTGCAACTCATACTGCCGGCAGCAGTTTGAGCATCTTTATACCGCCATTCTTTTACCGGTTTGTCTTGCCCGTCTTTTATGGTTACAATCCTGTTTTTACCAACCCTGCCGCAATGATAATACCTGATGGTTAATTTATCATCGGGCGAACTTTTAGCAAGCTGTAGGTTTTTTACAATATCCATATCCCTGCCGTATTGCTGTAACACAATTTTACCGTTCAGGGATATTTCAAATCCTTCGCCGCCAAAATTTGGCGAAAATGAAAGCAGGGTTACTGTAATGGCAATCCCTGTTAATGTTTTACTGATAATTGATTTCATGGCTATACTTTTTTGCTTTAAAATTAAAAATGCTGCATCGTGCAATTTTATCAATACAAAGAAAATATACCGGGGAGCTTTTAAAAAATCTGTTTGACGAAAGGAAGTGAATGCTTGATGTTTTACAGTAATAGTAACAGTTTCCTTATGCGGGGCCGTTTTGATGGCTGAATATTTTCAACAATAAGGCATATAATTCCGGATGCTTTTCTTTGAGCAAAGCAGGCCGTTCAAAAAAATATTCAGAAACAACGGCAAAAAATTCTGCTTCATTGGTTGCGCCGTAAGGATTAATGTCCGATTGATCGTCAATGATCTCTTTTATTTTCTGCTGCATCAGTTGCAGCCAGGGCATGATATATTTTTTATCCAGCAAAGATTCGGGTATCCCGTCTATCTCACCATCGGTTTTATCAACCAGGTGAACAAACTCATGTATGGCTGTATTGTCTTTGCCGGTTTTATTGGTGAAAGCCTGCCGCAGTTCAAATTGCGATAATATCATCACATGATTCAGGGCACCGCTGCCAACCATACCTAAAATATTTCTTCCTGTTCCCTGCTGTTCAAATTCATGATCAAAAGAATCGGGGTATAATAATACTTCATGCAGGTTACGGTATTCCCAGCCGGGAAAATTAAAAATGGGAATGACAGCACTGGCCGCAATGAGTATTCTGTCAACATCTTCAACAATAGTTTTAACGCCGGTTATTTTTACCAGCTTTAAAAAATGTGCTGCCCGTTCTTCAAATTCTAGCTGCCTCTTTTCATCTAACTGCAGAAAAAAAGGAACCTGTTCCTGAAGTGTTTTTCGTAATAATACCGGTACCGGGTCTGTAATAATAATTTTCTTTTTTTGCAGGAACCTGACAGCATATAAAATCGAAAGAATAAAAATGAGGAGGATCAGTATTTGCATAGTGGATATTAAATTAGGCTCATTTGAAGTACTGAATTAATATTACTTAGTATTTTTTTAAAAGAATAAAAAAATACCTGCTCTTTTTTGTAAATAACTTTTAATAATTATTTTACCCCCTGTTTTAAAACGCTTATACCCAGCTAAATCCTTCGTTACGTATGGGTAATGTTCTTGGCCTGTTACCGGCTGCTGCCAGCGCATTACAGAGGGCAGGTGCCACGGTTGACAAACCAACTTCGCCAACGCCCCCGGGTTCTTCTTTACTGTCAATCATATATACTTCAACAGGAGGCATTTCTTCATAGCGTAATAATTCATAACTGAAAAAACCATCCTGCATTACCCGGCTGTTGCTGATGGTTATTTCTCCTTTTAATGCCTGTGTTAAGCCAAAGACAAATCCTCCCTGCATCTGGTTCAGCAATCCATCGGGATTAATAACCAACCCGCAATCTATTGCCACTACAGCTTTAATGATCCGGAATTTTTTGGCCTCCAGCATTTCAATTTCTAAAGCATGCGCTGCATAGGATTTTGCAAAGATGAAAGAGTGTGTTGCCAATCCAATAAAATGATTCGGCTTTCTTTTTTGTGCCCAGCCTGCTTTATCAGCTGCCATTTTTAAAACAGCAGCAATCCTTGCCGGAGATTGTGTAAGCGAACCGGGCCGATCGCCGGTTTTAAAATCAACCCTGTTTTCCAGCATTGATAAACGAAAGGCCAGCGGATCTTTATTCAGCTTAGCGGCTATCTCATCTATAAAACATTCAACTGGAAAAGTATTTACACAAATATCTACCGACCGAAGCCAGCCACGGTTGATATTAAAATCAACAGGGGTATATCCGGTATTAACATTTGGAACGTCATAACAAAAACCCGCATCAGCTCCTTCCATTTCCTGGGGATTTTTATTGTTGGGACCATCAGTCATATACGCAATAGGTGTACCCAATACATGGTGCTGCCAGGATATTAATTTTCCGGTATCATCAGTACCCGCTTTTAATTGATGATAATTTGCAGGGCGGTACATGCTGTACTGCATATCATCTGTTCTTTCCCAAACCAGCTTAACAGGTTTGTCAATTTGCTGTGCAATCTTTACCGCCTCTATTGCAAAATCAAAATGCAGGCGCCTGCCAAATGCGCCACCCATTAATGTCAGGTTAAGTTTAATGTTTTCTTTTTTTATACCGGTTTCTGTTGCAACCGTATTTACTGCCCAGTCGGGCAACTGTAACCCTCCCCATAATTCACAGGCATCTCCTTTAACCGAGGCAATAAAATTCATTGGCTCCATGGTTGCATGTGCCAAAAAAGGCTGGGCATAGTTTGCCGTAATTTCATTTTTACCGGAAACTTTTGTTATATCTCCTTTATTAAAAACCTCTATCTGCGGTTTTGCTTTTGCTTTGGCTTCAAAAGTTTTAAAAAGCTGCTCTGTGCTTTCTTTATTTTTTTTGCCTTCATCCCAGGTAATATTTAAAAGTTTTTTGGCCTTGATGGCTGCCCAGGTATTTGTTGCTATTACGGCAACTCCAGCCCGCACATGCATGGGCGCCCCGGTACCTTTATAACTTACCACTTTTAGTACACCCGGTACTCTTTTGGCTGCAGTGTCATCAACACTTATTAATGTTCCATCAAGCACAGGACATCTTTCTGCAACAGCATACAGCATATCCGCTACTTTTATATCACTGCCGTATTTTGATCTTCCGGTCAGCATATCTGTCAGGTTGCTGCGTTTTTCTGATCTGCCAATAACCTTAAAATCTTTCGGGTTCTTTAATGTAACTTCTTTGGGAATGGGTAATAAAGCCGCCTGGCAAACCAATTCGCCATATTTTATCCTTTGCATGGTGGCTGTGTTCACCACTTCGCCATTATCGGCTGCACAGGTTGATGGGGCTACTTTCCATTCATTGGCTGCTGCAGCTATCAGCATTGTTTTGGCAACAGCTCCGGCATTGCGCAAAGGCTTATACATTTCCAGTACACTTTGGCTTCCGCCTGTATCGTGTTCACTTCCTTTGATTGTTCCAAAGGGCGCAATCGCTGCTTTCACATTCCTGAAATCAACATCCAGCTCTTCGGCAACGATCATTGGCAGTGCTGTATCAACTCCCTGCCCCGATTCCTGTTTGGAAACAAATACCGTAACCTTTCCCTGTTTATCTATTTTTAAATATGCATTGGGTTGAAAAAATTCACATTCAAAAGCCGGTAATGCCAAAGCCTTTAATCCAGGCATCATAAAACCAATGGCCAAACTTCCCGAAGCCAGCGAACTTAATTTTATAAAATTCCGGCGGTCTATTGTTTCTTTTTTCATATTCAGTGTTGAGAAAGGTTATTTATTGATATCTTCTATAGCGATATGAATGGCTTCTTTAATGCGTTGATACGTTCCGCAACGGCAAAGGTTATTACTCATTTCAGCACTGATAACCTCATCTGATGGCCTTTTATTTTTACCCAGCAGGGCCGCTGCTGTCATCATTTGTCCGGGCTGGCAATAACCACACTGCGGCACACCTGCCTGTTGCCATGCTTTTTGTACAGGGTGCGATCCGTCATCCGATAATCCTTCTATGGTAATTATTTTTTTGTTTACACAACTGCCTACCGATCGCTGACAGGAATAAATGGCATTCCCATCCATTATAACCGTGCAGGAGCCACAACTGGCAACCCCACATCCGTATTTTGTTCCCGTAAGATCAAGCAGGTCACGCAGCACCCATAACAGGGGCATATCTGCTTCAGCTTCTACGGTATATTTTTTATTGTTTACATCAAGTGAAAAACCGGGCATACTGATTTTTTAAAATAAGTAAATGATTGGTTAAGAAAGTTACGGAAAAATAATATGGATTTTAGTTTTGATCTGCCGGATTTATTAATCAATATTTCCAAGCCTGGTTAATGCTTTTCTTTTTAACAAAAAATAATGATTTCTGCCAAACGGTCTTGGCTACCTTTGTAACTTACTCTTTTTTTCAATTTTAAACAAGCTAAAAACTGTTCTATGAGAAATTTTATTATCACACTGATTGCGTTACCCATACTTCTGGTTTCCTGTGTAAGCACTAAAAAATTTAAAGCAGCCCAGGCATCGTATGATCAATTGCAGGTAAAATATGTACAGATACAATCTGAGCTCACCGGCTGTACTGAAGCTAAAGCTGATCTGTTGCGCCAAAAATCTTCATTGGAAGGCGATAATGCCGGACTGAACAAACAAATAACTGACCTGAATAAACAAATTGATTTTCTGAAAGAAAACAATACCACTGTTCTAAACCAGTTACAAAGTTTATCCGTGGTTTCATCTACACAGGCTGAGAGTATCAAAAAGTCTTTGGACAATATCGGCAGCAAGGACGATTATATTCAAAGTCTTCAATCAAGCCTGGCCCGTAAAGATTCACTAAACATGGCCCTGGTGATGAACTTAAAAGGTGCCATTGGTAACCTGGATGATGAAGACATAAATATTAAAGTTGAAAAAGGTGTTGTTTTTATTGATATTTCCGACAAACTGCTTTTTAAAAGCGGTAAGTATGAAATAACCGCCCAGGCAAAAACGGTACTTGGTAAAGTGGCTATCGTTTTAAAAAATCAGCCCGATGTTGAATTTATGGTAGAAGGTCATACTGATAATGTGATGTATAAAAATACTATTCTTCTGGATAACTGGGACCTGAGTGTAAAAAGAGCAACCGAGGTAGTCCGCATTTTACAAAATCAATACGGCCTGGATCCGGCAAAGATGGTAGCTGCCGGCCGTGGAGAATACAGCCCTATAATGGATAACAGCACCACAAAAAACCGTGCAGCTAACAGAAGAACAAGAATTGTTATTCTCCCCCAACTCGATCAGTTCTTTAAATTACTGGAACCGAAAAAATAGTTTTTCATCAAAAATAATTTTAAACCCCCTTATTAAAACAGGGGGTTTTTTATTACCGTAATCAGGTTCTTTTTATTTAGTATTTTCACCCACAAAAGACCCTAATAAGTAAACATGCCCATTATACAAAGTATAGCCAGGTTTTTGCAAACTGTACAACAGCCTTTCCATGTAATTTACAATATCAGCCTGCAGAAAAATTTTATTCAAAAAATGATCAGCCCCATAATAGCAGAAGCAAATAAACCGGCTGACGGCAGTTTGGATGAAACTGATCTTAAAAAAATTACCGGTTATTATGGCCTGGCCGTACCTGCTGTTTTAGGAGAAGCCTTTTGCGCATTAAGAAGAAAAAAGATGACAGCGCAGGAACGCCTTGCCAGCACCTGCCAGGGCGCCATGACCGGTTTGTTTGATGATTTTTTTGATAAACAAAGGTTGTCTGATAAAGCACTTGAAGACCTGATAAATAAGCCGGATGATATTACCGGCACAACAGCAAATGAAAACCTATTTCTTAAATTTTATAAAATGGCTTTGGCAAATGCCCCGCTACCGGCATTAATGCAGGATCATTTATCCCGGGTTTATCTTGCCCAGTTACTGAGTAAACAGCAGGCTTTACCCGTCTTGTCGTATGATATTCTAAATGATATTACCATTCGTAAAGGGGCCGAATCGTTACTGTTTTACAGATCAGTCTTTTCAAACCCGTTAAACCATAAAGAAGAAAAAATGCTTTTTTGCCTGGGTGGACTCATGCAGTTAAGCAATGATATTTTTGATGTGTACAAGGACCGGCAGCAGGGTATAAACACCCTTGTTACTACTGCAACAAAAATTAAAACCCTGCGGTTACAATATTCTTCTCTTTTACAAATTGGAATTGAAGCAGCATTTAAAACCAATTATGCTCCCGGAAATATCAGGAAGTTTTTGGATATTCTTTCTATTGGCATTTTCAGCCGCTGTTATGTTTGTCTTGATCAATTGGCAGATACCGAAAAAAAATATGCTGTTGGTTTTGATCCAAAACTTTACCGGCGTACAGATCTAATATGTGATATGGATACGGCGGCTAACAAATGGAAATCACTAAGGTATCATTTAAAGTTATCCCGCAGATTTCACTGAATATACAAAACACTCAGCGGCATTTTCACTAACTGCCTGCCCGGGCTAAACAGCCGCAATCAGTTTTCGTATTAACTCAGCTTCAAACCCTTTCTGCATTAAATGGTCCTGTACTTTTCTTTTTTTAATGAATATGTTTTTTTCTGTCTTTACTGTTTTTAATTTTTGTTCAAAAACTTTTTGAAGCGTTTTTTTATAATCGCTTTCATCAATAGCTGACAGTGACTTTTTAATACAATAATCGCTTACCTGTTTTTGTTTGAGTGCGTATTTTATTTTTACCCGGCCCCATTGTTTTATCCTGAACCTGCCTCCGGCAAACTGAATCGCAAAACGTTCTTCATTCAGATAATTTTCTTCAATTAATTTTGACAGCAATTCATCAACATCATTTTTGTGCAGGCCAAAGCTGTACAGTTTTTCTTTTACTTCACTATGGCAGCGCTCCTGGTAAGCACAATACTGTTTTGCTTTTTGCAGGCACTCTTCTTTAGTAAAATATTTTTTATCCATCAATGTAAAAATATGATTTACCACTTAGGACAAGTAGGTTTTTTTCTCAGAGAGCAGGAGAATCTCCATGTACGCAGTTGTTAATTTTTTTTCCGGGGAGAGCCTATGAAGAAAATGATGGGTTCACTTCTTCCTTCGCCATTACCATCGGTTTGTGTTACCGGATTACCTGCCTTATCCAGTGATTGAATGGTCCAGATGAATGCAGGAGGTTTTCTTATTGCGTTAGTATCAGCCATTGCAAATGATAATTGAGGTTGCCAAATAAATTGTGTCGCAGCAAAGATCTCTTTGTCTAACAAAGGCTGATTACTTCGCAGGGCCTGAACTGGGCTTTGAGCCGGCAGCACTTCAAACACCTGCAAACGATAGGTAACCGGAGATGACTGCCTGGGCACAACCGGGGTCCATCTGAAAGTGATGGCTGTTTGTGCCAACTTCCTATCCAGCACTTCTTCATTATACGGCTTCATTAAAACAGGTAATTGTGTATTGGCCAGGTAAAAGTTTTTACACTGTACTTCGCCAAGCGGAGTATAATCTGCAGAATTAACAGGTTGTACACAAAGGGTATAATTATCAGCCGGTAACTTACCCGTTCTCTGTAAAGAAGTTTTATACTTTCCGGTAAACAGCATATATTCCAAAGGCATAGCATCATTCGCAAATAAAATAGTTGTGCCGGTTGAATTAATTGTAAAAACAGTTGTTTTTGAAAGATCCGCAGCACTTATAACAGTACCATCCAGTGTTTTAATTTCGGTTTTCAATTTAAACTGTCCGGCTACAGCGCCGGGAGCGCTTAAAATATAAGTAAGCACTTCTCTTCTGTTTCCCCATTCAGATAATTGCGCAGGGGGTTGTGCTGCTAAAATTAAATTGGAATTTATTTGAGCCGTTGCAGCTGAAAAAATAAATAGGATTATGGCTAAAGAAAATATTTTATTCATCTGTTTTATTTTTTTGTGTCAAACCGGTATTGAAATCCTGTTCTGCTCATGCTCTCCAGGTAATTGGCACCATTAGGTGTTATCTCATTCCCGTATTTAAAATAATTGGTTGTTAAAAAAGTGTTCCAGTTCAGTTTCTTTGTTATTTTAAAATCTATATTACAGGAAGCAATAAAATTATTGCTGTTGCTGAAACTGTTCAACTTACCGAGTGTATATTGCAACTGTCCCCTTAACCTCAATTTCTTTTTTGCGGCCTGCATACTTAATGCACTGCTGATGGTTGCCAATGTTATTTTTGCTGCAGGTACATCATTATAAAAATACAATACACTAAAATCCGGTGAAATGTCTTTTTCCAGGTAAGCAGGTACGTAGGTTAACAGGGCTGTATGTGTGTTGTTGGATGTGGTAAGCCCCGTCAGCACATCACGTTCATCGTATTTGCTGTAATTATAACTCAAGCTCAGCAGGTGAATTACTTTTTTACCTGTCCATGAAAAAGTTGGATTAAAACCAAGGTCGTTGCTAATATTTTTTATTCCAAAAGGATTGGTACCACTTACTGACTGAAAGCCAAAATTATTGTAGTTCACATTTAAGCTCCAGTGCTCGTTAAACTGTGTAAACCAGTTTAAGTTGCCGATAAACTGGCTTGCTTTAAGGGCTGTATTTTTTACATTATTTACACGCCGGCCTACACTTGCCACTACATTCATTTTATTCTTCCAGGCATTAAACCTGGTATTGAGGGTATAATCCAACCTGTCGGGTTGCAGGTAAGGATAACCAATTGTTTGAAATCCTGCGCCCAGGTATTTTGCTGTTATTCCAATATCAAAGTTGGTTGACTTTTTTCCCGCAGATACCTGCCCGGCAAAATCTGTAATGGTTGAAGTATGTGCTTCAATAAAGGGCTTAAGTCCTTTTAAAATGGTAGTTAATGGCGTTACTACATCTTTGGTAAATGTTGATTGGGCACCTTCAGCTTTAAAGTAAATTCCATTTTCTATATAAACATCCGACACAATGCTGATCACAACTCCTTCCTGCGGACGAATGGTAAGCGGTGGCGGTGCGGCTGAAGCCGGCACATCTTTTCCTTTTGCAATATTTAATGCAAATAAATAATTGCCTTCTTTTTCTGTACCGATCTGTACCATCCAGTTTTTACGTTTGTAAGCACCCGTAACCGTTGGCGGACCGGCAACATAACTTATACCCTGTTGCGATATGCCGGTAAAAAATTTAAAAAGAAATGTTTTTGGCCTGAGGTCGAAACCAACACCAAAAACACCAATATCGCCTGTGGAGAGATCAGAATATTTTAAATACTGGGTACCCAGCTGCAACCCGGCCCATTTGTATTTTGGATTGATACCAAAACTATTCATCGGATTGGTAATGAACTGGCTGAAATTTTGTTTTTTTATACCTGCATAAGGGCCCGCAAAATTGGTGGGTATGGCAGCAAAATTAAAATTAAATGGCAGGCTGAAATGTTGCCCAAACTTAAATGTTGGTGTAAAATTAAATCGTACCTGGTTCCAGGGCCTTCTGGCGTTATAACCTGTCCAGCCTGTTGGGTTGCGGCTTAAGCCATAACCCTCATAACTTACGCCCATAGTTCCACTGATATTTAATTTTTCTTTTACTTCCTGTGCAAATGATCCGGAAGAGAGCAGGCAAAAGAAAATACAGGTGGTTGTTATTTTTTTTCTCATCATAAAAACCGGTTTGGCTTTTAACCAATGTATAAAAATGTTTCACGCAGAGGTTGCTGAGTTGCGGAGACCGCAGGGTTCTCTCTGTTTCCTCGGCTACCCTGTGAACCCTGCGTGAAATCCTTTAAGTTCCTTCAATATAATTATTTGCAATTCTTTTTATTCCATCTTTTAACTTTTCTACATTAAAGTTTATCAATAACCCGATGCTAATCCCGGTAAATCTTAAATAAGTTAGTGTT
>JANOFR010000079.1:0-47070 GCA_031413755.1 Chitinophagaceae bacterium | reverse complement strand
TTAACCCGCTGCGGCATTTTGCTACGCTCTTAGTACCGCAGCTTCATTGCGGTTAAATAAAATTTTCGTTCCTTTATGTGCATCGTCTTGTGGGCGGACACAGCATCAAATACCCAGCCTGCGGCAAGCCCCGGACGTTAGCTGTAATTTTAAACGACCACACCATGAAATTCATTTCTACATTAATCATTTTTGTTTTCGAAATGAATGAGGTGATTGGACAGAACAATTTCAATTACTCGTTACCACAAAATACCGAGATTAAATACGATTACAATTCTTTTATTAATAATCCCGATATTTCTTGGGGAGAAGAATTATTTATTCAATACAACTACCCAGAAATTGATAGTAATCTAAAAATAACTAATTACATACTTAATGGACAAGTTTCAGGGAAACTAAAATCTTATATATCTAATGGTATGGGTTTTGACAAAGTAAAGTTTGATAAAAATATTTTTTACAAAGAAGTTGACAAAGAATATTACAATCAAAAAGAGTTATACAATATATTATCTAACTCTTTTGAGTTTCATGAAATTTTATTTATTGAAAATCACATATTAAAGACACATATTGTTTCGGGAGGCATTTGCTATAAAGTTATAACAGAATTGGGTTTAAATTTAGGAAGTGTTGTAAATACATATTCAAGTTTGAATTATTTTAAAACTAAGACAACTAGCAATAATGACAGTGTAGTATTTTTAGGTAAGACTAGCACAATTTTAAATTTTGACAGTTTAGAAAATAAGATTGGCATCAAAAAAACATTTGGAATGAATCTAACATATAATTTATGGTATGACCTTTCAAAAGGATTTAATAAAGTTGTTGACCTTCAAAATAAAAAGTTATTAGACAAAGAAAATGTTTTAGATTATCCTTTAAATCTAAATGAACAGCAATCTGCAAAAGCATCAACTTATTTTAATTCTGTTGGATTAAATCAAAATTGGTATTACAATAAATCAAAAGACTTTTTTTACAATAAAATTATTTCTGTAGATTTATACTTATTGGTAAACAATCAAAAAACATTTGACCAATTGCTCGAAAAAAGGTTTACAATAATTTTCGATAATTTATAATTGACAAAACTACAGCTAACATTGGGTTTGCTGCAAGGCTGGCTGGACGTTGAAGCAATGGACATTTTATCGCTGTTGTGCTCCATCTGGGCTGGACGTACATTGTTGGGCTTTTGTTTGTTAACTTGTACTTTTATATCTTTATTCAGCAGCGGTTCCGGGCTGGACGAACAATGAATTCCAGCCCTGCAGCAAGCCCTGCCCGTTGGCAGCAACTCACAAACATTTCAATTTATGAAGAATATAATTCGCTTCCTGACATTCATAACCGTTTCGTTAATCATTGGTTGCAACTCACCTAACAAAAATAAGTATCTTATTCCGGCCGAATTTGAAGAACAGGAATACATATGGCTCAGTTGGATGGAAAGTGGATGGTTGAATGGAGAACCTCTATATCTTTCAACATTAGAAGCAGCTAAAGAAATCCATCCTTATGTAAAGGTAAAAATTGTATACGGCCCCCAGTTGAATTACACCAAAATACAATTATACACAAGAATATATGATGTGCTTTTAAAAGCTAACGTTGATACTTCAAGAGTTGAATTATTTTATAACGAAACTGCCATTGGGGCCATACAGGATCCGGGGCCCGTCTTTGTTCGAAATGGTAAAAGAGAATTGGCCGTAATTGACTTTCAGTACCAGCAAGGACACCCCCTTAGCGGCGAACTTGACAAAAATGTTGCGAAGAAAATGAATCTTCCGGTTATTCGTTCCGAATTATTTTCTGAGGGAGGTGCATGGCAGACGAATGGTGACGGTACCATGCTGTTGGTTGAATCTGTCGAACTCGATAGAAATAAAACAATGTCTAAAGAACAGATTGAAAAGGGATACAGTCAGGCATTGGGTGTAACAAAATTTATCTGGCTAAAAAAGGGATGTAAAGAAGAGGAATGGAAAAAGTTAGAGAACGGAAAATATGGTATCGGTACTGGTGGACATATTGATGAGTTTTGCCGGTTTGTAAATGCTTCAACGGTTTTATTAGCGCAGGTGAGTGAAAATGATACCGTAGCCAATGAGATTGCTAAAGAGTCATACCGTAGAATGGAAGAAAATTACCAGATACTCAAACAAAGCAGCACAAGGGATGGGAAACCTTTTGAAATAATAAGACTACCTGTAGGGCCACTAATTACATCAAAAGTGCTTTACAAAGACTTAAGTAAAGACGAGCAATCATGGTTTGAAAATGTTACAACCGATTCTGTTGAATATTATTTAGCCACGGGGTATATGAATTTTTTGATTGCCAATAAAATAATTGTAGCAGCTAAGTTTTGGAAAGAAGGTCTTCCGGATGAATTTAAAAAAACAGATGCAAAGGCAAAAAGCATTTTAGAAAAAGCGTTCCCAAGACGAAAGGTAGTCCAGATTGATTGTATGCCTTTACATCATGAAGGTGCAGGGCTTCATTGTTATTCGAGAAATCAACCTAAAGGAAATATCAAATAATCGTAAAAGCTGCTGCCAACATTGCTTTGTGTCCCGAAAGCTTTCGGGATGGCTTGACAAACAAACTTCAGCCAAACTGCCTACCGGCAGGCAGGTCAGCAGCGGCTGTAGGCGGACGGAATACTAATGCCACACCTTCACAAAGCCACGCCCGTTAGCTGAAATGCTGGCTTGACAGTTTTCTCAAGGGAAATTCTTATATTTGATTATGACATTACAAGTTGACATATTAAACCCAAAGGCAACCAAATTGCTTCAAAATCTTGCTGACCTCAATTTAATTTCCATCAAAGGAACCAAGGAAGACGGTTTTTTGAAAATCATTAAAAAAATAAGGACTAAATCCAGTTACAATCCTCCCTCTTTAGAAGAAATAACTAAAGAAGTCGAATTGGTAAGAGCAAAAAGATATGCTAAAGAAAAAAAATAGAATTGTTATTGATACTAATATCTGGATTAGTTTTTTGTTAACTAAAAACTTTTTGGCATTCGATAAAATCGTATCAACCCCTAATTTAACATTATTATTTAGCGGTAGGCTACTTGAAGAGTTTATTGAAGTAGCGCGACGACCAAAATTTAGTAAATACTTCTCCCCTTCTGTTTTAGAAGAATTGTTATTTCAAATGAAAGAACATGGAGAATTTATTAATGTAACAAGTTCTACAAATATCTGTCGAGATCCCAAAGACAACTTTTTACTGTCACTCTCAAAAGATAGCAAAGCAACACACCTTATTACCGGAGATAAAGATTTACTCGACCTGAAAAGATTTGGAAAAACGCAAATCATCACTCTAAAAAAATACCTCTCTGAAAGTTGACGCACTTCAGCTAATTGGGTTTTGTGTCCCGAAAGCTTTCGGGATGGCTTGACAAACAAACTTCAGCCAACCTGCCTACCGGCAGGCAGGTTGCAAATCCAAGCTGTGGTTCGGGCTGGACAAACAACTTTCAACTTTAGTTCTTAATTTCAGTAATATATTTTCAACCTGCCGGCAGGCAGGTCAGCAGCGTTTGTGGGCGGACGTCCCGGGATTACTTAACTGAAAATATTCAACAGACAGACTAAACATCAGCAAGTTTCGGATTTTATAACGATAATTATTTTTCGACCTTTGCATTATAAAATTTGAAAATAATGACCGAACAACAAAATATCAATTATAACCGAATTGCAAAAGCGAAAGCGTTTATAAAAACAATTTTTATGAAGCAACCTAACCTTGTATGAAAATAGAATACAAAAAATGGATTTATTCAACAACGAAATAGATAGTTCAAAAAACTTATTACCAAAAGATGGTGTAGTAAATTATTATGGAAAACTATTGACTAATCAAGAAGCCAATCGCTATTTCGACTGTTTATTGAAAAAAATCGAATGGAAAAATGACCAGGCTATTATCTATGGAAAAAAAATAATTACAAAACGAAAAGTAGCTTGGTATGGCGATACCGATTTTGAATACACCTATTCAAACACAACTAAACGAGCCTTACCCTGGCCAACTGAATTATTAGAATTAAAATTACTTGCCGAAGAAAAAACAGGAGAGAAATTCAATTCCTGTTTGCTCAACTTATATCACAATGGCGATGAAGGAATGGGCTGGCACAGTGATGCAGAAAAAGAGTTAAAGAAAAATGGAGCAATTGGTTCATTAAGTTTTGGAACAGAACGTAAATTTGCATTCAAACACAAAGAAACAAAAGAAACCGTTTCTTTACTATTAGAACACGGCAGTTTATTGGTAATGAAAGAAACTACGCAAACCAATTGGCAACACAGACTTCCAACGACAAAGCAAATAACCAAACCAAGAATAAACCTAACATTCAGAACAATTGACTTGTAAATTGGACGACAACTGAAGAAGTCGAATAGCAGCCGATAACAGGACTTTATGAAATTGGGGCAGAAGTGCTAAATTCGATCATTGGTAATTCTAATCAACAATTGCGGTTTATTGAACCAACGCACAACCCCACCACTCCGGCTGACGAATATCTATCAATATTTTAATGAAAACTTTAGCAACAAATCTTTACTCATCAGCAAAGCCCACCCGGCGGACGGCCAAGGAATGACCTAATTACAATACTCATTAATAAAATCTTGTGCAATACTTAACGCACGGATCATGAATCTTTTTTTAGTACGGGGCTCATTCTTATGATGCTAAATATTCCTGAGCTTCTTAAATATATCAATGTGACATATTAAAAAGTACAACCATTTTCCTTTCGGCATAACCTGCATGCCGTAAGGTAAGTACTATTTAAGATCTCCCCGTAATCCGTTGGACTACCTTGTAAATCATAGATAGCATTACTTCTTGTTTGATCCCCCTTTATTGATCATTACACATCTGGCCATGCCATCATGTGCTGCATCTGTAATTTCTGAACGGTTGGCTATGCCGGATTTATTTAATATTTCCGGTACCGGTTTTATGTCCATACAACTAAAGTCTGTCTTTATTCAACAAACCCCGCATTATTTTTATACCTAATAGTTTATCCGCTTTACCTCTGTCACCTGTTCAATTATTTCTTCAGCCAGGCCAAAAGATAAAGTCATACCTGCTCCCCCAAGGCCATTAAGTATATATACTCCTGGGTCGGGCGAAAAGAAAATTTCAGTATCGCCATTGGTTAATTTAGGATAGATGCCATGCCAGGTTTCAGCAATGGTATTGCCGTTGATCTTTAAAAAAGTTTTTAAATAATCCAGTATCAGTTTGTTTATTACTGCTTTATCAAATGGTTCAATATGTAACCCGTATTCATGCGAATCGCCGATTGTAATTTCTCCTTTGCCATTCTGGGCTGCCATTACATGAATGCCAAGGTTTAGGTATTCCTTCATTTCTTCGGCCATTTTCTTTTGCAATACCGGTAAGGATGGCGCTGCTTTAAAACTTGTATAGTGTAGTAAAGACAATCCGCCGCAAATTGCTGTTTTAATTCGGTAGCGTTCAGGCAGGGGAACTGTACGCAGCATTTGTAACTTACATTTTGTAAGTGGTAGTTTGGCAAACTCTTCCGGGTAAAGGGTCTCAAAATCTGCTCCGCTGCATACAAAAATAATGTCAGCTTCATACTCTTCCTCAAAACCAATATACACAGTTTGGTCCGCTACATAACTTACACATTTATTCCAGTAAAACTGCACCTCATATTTCTCATGCAGGTATTCCGGCAGTGATGCTATTGCCTCACGGGGGTCAATCAGCATTTCATCTGCACAGTATAAGCCTCCCAGTAAATTTTCAATATTCACCTGTTCGTATTCTGTTCTTATCTTATTTTTATCTAAGAGAGTAACATTTCGCTTTTCTTCTTTAAAAATGCTTCCCAATTCCTGCAGTATCTGCCACTCTTCTGCATTGTATGCCAGATGCAGGCTGCCGGTTTCTTCGTACCAGATGCCTGAATCTATTGCAATTTCTTTCCAGATTTCCCTGCTGCGCATGGCACGGTTGTACATTACACCCGCTGGCTGGCCAATGGGCCATAACATACCAAAATTTCTTACTGAAGCACCCACTGCCTGCGGATTACGATCGAATACCTTTACGGCAAACCCCTTTTCTGCAAGTGCCCGGGCGATGGCAAGGCCAACAATGCCAGCACCAATTACGATGGCTGATTTTTGTTGCATAAATTTTTATATAATTTACTGTGTGTAATTAAACTGATGATGATTAATAGTACTCCCAAAATGGCAGCAGTATAAAAAAGAAAAGAGAAAAAATTTACCCAGCTGTATTTGATAGGAATAAATTCTTTTATCAGCAATACTGATACGGTACCTAAGTATCCAAACGCATCGGCTATGTACATTACAAAACCAATGTTGCCATTTATTCTGTAAGTGGCAATCATACGTTCAAAATAAACACAATTAAATGGCAGGTAAGCTAAGTACAAACCAGTGGTAGAGAGTAACATCCAGGTAAATGGAGGTATTAAACCGGCATTAAAACAAAAGGTGGATACTGCTGCCAGCAGAATGCCAGCCATGATAAGAAAATGGCATAACCTGAAAGCCTTGTAATTATTTTTTATTAAAAAAAATCCGCCAACTATAGCCAGGGCAATTAACGCTATAATTGTACTGGTTTTTGCAAAGATGCCGGCATTATTCTGATAACCGGTCTCCATCCATAATTCGTTTGCAAAGTCTTCAACAAAATCCCGCACAATGGTAAAAACAGCATAAGCAAATACTATTGGCGCAATGGCAAATCCAAACTGCCGGATGAATTGTTTTCTATCACCAGATGTCATTGGTTTACGCATAGTACGGTGTGCAATATCAGCGGTTGTTGGTGGCGGAGCCCGGTGTAATAACTTAATGCCTATACAAAGAGGTACTACAAATATAGCCCCCGCAGTAAATGGCATCCACCAGTCGGTAAAATTAAAATCGAGTATCAACCATTTACCAATAGTTTTGGCCAGGCCCGATGCAAAAATAAAACTGGTGGCTAAAACAGCGCCCATTAATTCTGTAGTCCTCCTTCCTTCTAAAAAACCAAATACCAAGCCAAACACCATGCCCAATGGCAGGCCGTTTATAAACATGCAGATGATATTGTACGGCGGAGGTATTATGGCAAATAACAACAATGACACCCATGCAATACCAATAAATAAAATGATGTACGACGTCCGGTGTTCCGGTTTTAAGGCTGAGATAAATTTAATGCCATAAAACTTGCTGAGCATATAACCCAGCACCTGTGCAATTACCAGGCAAACTTTAAAAGAAATACCGAGAAAGAAAATATTGCTGTACGTAGCGGCGGTATAAGGTTTTCTGAACCCATACATGCAACTGTAAATTACAAATGCACAGAGCGAAATATAAATAACCAGTACCAGCGGCGATTTACTTAACCAGGTGCGGCTGTTGTTGGTATTGATTAGTGAAAGTGTAGCTGGCATAGAATTCACTAAATTAAGGGCAGTAGTTCAGTTAAATGATCAATGATCATATCCGGATTTGCAGATGCCAGTTGCTCATAGCTGTGTGCCCCGGTTGTAATGCCAATGCTAAGGCAGCATCCTGCATTTTTACCCTCTTCTATATCAATGATTGAATCGCCGACTTTTACCACTTCACCTGCATTTTCAATTCTAAATTTTTCCATGGCCAGTAAAATCATATCAGGATTGGGGCGGTTATTAATTACATCACCTGCAGTAATTAATCCATCAATCTGCTTTCCGGTTTCCCAACCAAGCTTTTCTAAAATAGTAACGGCTGTTTTTTTATTATAGCCGGTATTTAAAACAACCAGTATATTTCTTTCTTTTAAAGCTTGAAAAGTTTCTGCTGCGCCCGGTTGCGGCTTTAATTCAAAACTATCATAAGCAGTTGCCAGTTTATCAACAAAGGAATTGTATATTTTATTGGCCGATGCTTCATCAGCCATTACATTTTCCAATGCCATAATATCTTTTATTGCCTGTAGTTTTTCTTTGCCTGCACCTTCAGCAAGCACCTGCTCTAAAGAAAAATTAAAACCCGCTGTATTAATTTCGCTTTGCAATGTTTTATACACGATATTGTTTTCATCAACAGTGGTACCGGCCATATCAAAAACAACCATTTTAACCATAACTATATTTTATTAAATATTCTGCAGCGAAAGATGCTCAATTATCATTTGTTTATAGACAGACAAATCGGGTAAAGGCTCCTGTATTTTTTTGGCAAGATCATCCCACCTGCGGATAGAAACATACTGGTCAAACAGATCATCACTTTCAAAAGCAAAAGCTTCTTCTGCTGTCATTACACCACCCTGGAACTCCAGCGTCTTTTTACTGGCCTCAGAAAGCTGGTTATAGTATTCGGGATAATGATACGTGAGGTATCTTTTTGCAGCCACATGGCTTTGTACCAGTTTGGCAATCTTTACAGAAAATCCTTTGCTCAATAAATATGCTGCTCCCAGTTTTTCATGATCAACCACACCCACATTATCCATGTGCTGTACCTTTTTTTCAGGAAAAGCAAATTCGCACAAGTGGCCAATATCATGAAAAAAAGCAGCTAATATAACATCTTCATCTGCACCGGCAGCTTCTGCCAACTGTGCACACTGGCACATGTGTTCTATTTGAGAAACGGGTTCGCCGATATAATCTTCGTTGCCATGTTGTTCATACAAAGAAATAATTTCATCAGACGATTGTAAAATTTTTTCTGTAGCCATATTCTATATTTTTATGGAGAGAGCAAACCATGCACTGCGGCCCACTGCATTTATACCACTGCCATGTGTACGGTAATCTTTATTAAATAAATTTTGAAAGCCAATATTAAAATTGAATACTCCTGATTTGTAACCGCAGTATAAATTAATTACCTGCCAGCCCCCTGTGCCTTTTGCTCCTACCCGGTTGTCATCCTTATCGCCCTGTGCCAGCCTGTTTTGTTTTGATGCAAACTGAAATTCTGCCGAAGCAAACGATTTGCTATTGCGGTATGTACCCACCAGCCTGCCGTTAAATGGCGGTATGCGGCGCAATGGCTCCTGCTTACTTAAACTTTGTCCGTAGGTATAACTAACCCCACTGCTAAAATAAACATGCTGTATTACCTCAGCGTTAAATTCAGCTTCTAATCCTTTAATAAATGCAGCTTCGGTATTTTCTTTTTTATAAACTGGATATCCGCTGATGATTTGTCCCTCTTCCTTTACCCTCGTAATGATATTGGAAAGATGCATGTAATAAGCGGCAACCGTTGCGCTGAATTTTTTAGACTGAAATTTATACCCCATTTCAGTATGCTGCGATCTTTCAGGCCGCAGACCTGAAGCTGGCACTTCATAACGAAAATCAACAATGCCCAATGTTCCCATATCATCTATATTGGGCGCCCGGTAACCACTGCTGAATGAAAAATAAACACTTTGTTGTTTATTGAAGCTGTACAGTAAAGCACCGTTACTAACCAATGCCGAAGGAGAAATTTTTATATCCCCCAATGTGCTGTCATCGATATTTATTTTAAATGTATTAAAACGCAAACCGGCATCAACTATCCATTTGCCAAAACGTACATGATGCAGCGAATACAAAGAGTAATTGCCATAGGTTGACCCATCAGGATACAAACCTCTTTTTACATATGCAATATTTGTTTGTGTGTTGATGTCCTGCCTTGTACTGTTTATTTTATCGGTATAAATTTCTATTCCTGAATTAGCTGTCCATCTTTTACTTATTGCAGATAAAAAATCGACAGTAATACCAACTGTTTTAATTTTATCTTTTTCTTTTCTTAAAGCAGTGCTGCCGTTTTTTAAACTGTTACGCCCTTCAATTCCCTGCTGAAAAGAAAAAGTGATCTCTGCTTCTTTAAGTAACAAAGATTTCCCCTGCACATTCAGTCTTGCATAGCTTAACAACCGCTGCTGCGGATCCATTTCATTCAGGCTGAAATTTTCTATCCGCAGTTTATGATACACCGGAACATGTTGTTGCTGTAAAAACTGGTTGGCTACTGTGAGTTGTATATTTTGTTTTATTAAAAATTTTGCTTTTACATCAAACGCCCATTCGTTATACCCCGATGGGGCTTGTTTGCCGGTTGTATCGCCGCCGATAATATCACCAAAATTCCTTTTACTGATGCCTGCTAACAGGGCAAATTTTTTTCTGCTGAGTATGGCCTCACCTCTCAGCGTTCTTTCCATATCACCCGTCATATACTTTGTAATTATTCTTCCTTTAAAACCAGCCTTGTCTTTGGTAAACTGCGGACTATTGGTTATCAGGTTTATTACCCCCCCAATGGCATCGGTACCATATTGAACGGAGCCGGTGCCTTTAGCAACTTCTATTTTGTTGATGCTGTACACATCAACTGTGTTTAAATATTGATTGGGACCGTACCGAAAAGTAGAATTATTTAAGCGGATGCCATCTACTAAGATCAGGATTTGATTACCCGCAACACCCCTTATAAACGGAGAGCCGCCTGCATGATTCGTTTTCTGTACAAACAAGCCATTCATAGCCATCATGGCTTCGGGGGTGGTTCTAAACTGGTAGTCATCCATTTCCTTTTTGCCTAAACTATTAATAGCATAAGGTACTAATAAATTTTGCTGCGGCTGGCGTTGTGCCGTTACCACTACTTCATTAAGCTTAAGCGTACTGCTGTCTTTATTTTCAATGTTGGTTTGTTGTGCAAAAACAATCAAAGATGAAAACAACAGCGAAATTGTAAATAATCTTTTTTTCATTTATAATTATCTTTCATCTTCTTCGTCAACCATTTTTACAAACGCACTTCTTCTTGGCGCAGGCATTACACTTGCTTCTCCTTTCACCGTTTTCCATATTACTTCGCTGAATACTAAATCGGGAATACGGTCTTCTTTACTAAAATCAAATGTTTCACTCAGCTTTGCGCTTGCTGTATTTCTTTCATTTTTTTCATTGAGGTCAACATTGGCCGGTACCGATTTAAAAGGGGTTAAATCTGCAAAAGCAGTAAAGCATTTGTACATCGGCAATGCTGCAGCATCATACTGGCTCATGGGTGGCAAGCCTAAAATTAATTCCATAGTACGCAGCATAGATGAAGTGGAGTACATCGTATGATCCACCATTTTTCTTTTTACAAAACCACCGGCTAAGTATGCCGTACTGCGGTGTGCATCCACATGATCGGGACCATTCTGTGCATCATCTTCAATAATAAAAATGGCGGTCTCTTTCCATATCGGGCTCTGCGATAAATATTCTACAAACATACCCACAGCCATGTCATTATCTGCCACATGCGCAAAAGGTGTTGGCCTTCCAATCCGGCCACCTTCGGTATGGTCATTTATAAAACGGAGTGAATTAAATTTGGGAACTGCATTAACCGCAAGCAGGGAATCAAATTCCCGTTTCCATTGATAAAATCTTGTGGTGTCTCTTACCGTTTCATCCCAACTGGTGTAGTACGGGCAAAAATGATCTTTAAGCACCGGGATATTTGCTTTGTAGTTATCTGCAAACTCTCCGTAAGTTCTGTAACTCACACCGGCACGATTGCAATAATCCCAGATAAAGCCCCGGTCGGGACTTGCAATTTCACGGTTACCCTCGCCATCATAATTACCTCCACGGCCACCATAATCCGTTGGCCATGTTTTTTCCAGGTAATCGTTGGCATTGGCTGCCAGGCTCCAGTTATGGCCGTCGGCACTCACTTCTCCATCTACATAAAAATTATCAAGCAATACAAATTCTCTTGCCAGTTTATGCTGATTGGGTGTAATTTTTTCTCCAAACAAAACAAGGCTGGTATCGCCATTGCCTTCCGGCATATCGCCCAATACCTGGTCGTAGGTCCTGTTTTCTTTAACAATATAAAAAACATATTTTATAGGTGAGGGGTCACCCACTTTCATGGGAATGGGATTACCGGCTTCGCCCTTTGCATTTAATTCTTTTTCTTTTGTGTAAGGCGTATTTTCATAAACGGCTTTAGAATATGTAGCCAGCTTTGCTGCATATGGTTCATCAATAATACTCATATTACCTTTCATAAGCCCGCCAATATATTCTATTTTACTTTGTTGTTTTTTATAATCGCCGTGCTGATAAATTACTTCTTCCTTATTATTTGCAGGATTGGGACCTTTTGCATTGGGATAAGATGAAAAGCCTTTGCCATTGCTAACAAATATTTTTTTACCAATAACTTTTACATTGGTAGGATACCAGCCGGTTGGTATAAATCCTTTTGATTTACTAAAGCCGGGTTTGCTGATATCAAATACTGCCAGGCAATTGTTATCGGCATTGGCTACGTACAATGTTTTCTGGTCGTCACTTACTGCAAGGCCATTGCTTGCTGAGCCAGTAGGTGCATTGGCATACAATGCTGCATTCAGCACTTCCAGTTCTTTTCGCTGCTTGATATCAATTACCGAAACTGCATTATCGCCGGCACAGGCTATAAAAAGATACTTCCCGTTTTTTGACAGTAATAATTCATTAGGATTTTCGCCAACATTAATTTGTGCGGTAATTTTTTGTGTGGTAATATCAAATACCAGCACTTTTTTTGCACCCCATAAAGAAATGTAGAGCTCCTTTTTATTGTTGGATAACAGGCAGGAATAAGCTGCTTCATCCAACTGCAACTGAAACAGGGTTTGTTTGTTGGCAAGATCAACTACATACAAAGAATTATTTTCTTTGGTAACCACATACAGCATTTTTGCTGCATCATCAATTTCAATACCGGCAGGAGAGATTTTATTGGGCCATTTTTTACCCAGTAATATGGAATCGATTAAAACCAGCTTATTATTAATCAAAGCATATTTTAAAATCCAGTTATCGTTACCACCGCTGGCATACAGATACTTTTCATCCGCAGAAAACTTAAGCCCGTACCAGGCTTTAGGCACAACCATATTATCCAGTATTTTTTCTGTTGCCGGATTAATCAACTGGATACTCTGTACACTTTGCCCGTTGTTGGTAACAGCTATTAATTTTTTTGATTTTGAAACTGCAATATTCAGTGGCAGATCACCCAAAGGCATCGAACGGCCTGCCGGCGACAAAGTCCATCCATTTGGCAGTAGCACTTTTTTATTTTCTTTGCTTTGTGCAGCAACAAAAGCAGGCAATAAAACCAATCCTGCAAATATTATTTTTTTTAAGAGGTGCATGCGGCGTTTGTTTTATTGTTGGTTAAATTCTTTTTTCATATCCCCTACCTTATCCATTTCGGGACCCTGCATAATTTTACGCCAGTCAATAGTTCGGTTATATTTTTTCATAGCCTTGTCCACATCAAAAACCCTGGGGTCATGCTGCTCTAAAGTGTACGGTGTAAAATCTGGCTTGGGGGTAAAAAAATCCTGTAACAGAGAAGCAGTAACATCGTACTGGTTTACATACGGTACACCTAAAATATTGTAAATGGTTTTTAAGATAGACCCAAAGTTTGCATGCGTATGGCTTACATAGCCACGCTTTACATAAGGGCTAACCATCATTAAAATACTGCGATGTGCGTCAATATGATCAACACCGCCCTGTGGATCATCTTCTGTAATGATCACCAGCATGTTTTTCCAGTATTTTGTACGGGATAAAAAATGTAAAATCCTTCCCACAGCTAAATCATTATCAGCCACAAAAGAACTGCGTGAAAAATAACCATCATCGGGCCTTGCACCTGCAGTATGGTCATTAGGTACCTGCATGGTGATGAGCGAAGGCATATTTTGCTTTCCATCAATCCACATTTTTGTAAACTCCCCTTCAAACTGGTTCATGCGAAACTGGTCGGGGATATTCATATTGTAACCTGCATAATTATGACTGGTACGGGTGTACAATGCTTTTTGCATAGGTACCATCACAGCATGTGCAGCGCCGGTTGCGGTATCATTCCATTCTTCACGAACGTGTGCGGTTTCATTGGCTTCGCCAAAATTATAAAAATTTATTTTCTTTCTTTCCAGCGCTTCCCACATGCCGCCAATTTCTGCATAGTCTTCGGGATCCATGCTGCCGGTTGAGCCAGGGAATCTTCTGCCAGGTGCTTTTGAAAAATACTTTGCTGTTTTATCCACGCTTGAGTTTGTTTCTACCCACTCATTAGGTATTACTCCCATCATCCAGTGGTGGCCATGAATGGAGGCATCGCTGTCGCAGTAAAAATTATCGCTGAAGGCAAATTGCTTTGCTGCCTTATGATGATTGGGAGCCACTTTTAAGTTTTTATTTTTTGCCTGTAAAGAATCAGGTAATGTATATTCACAGTTAACGCCAAACCTGGCAAGTGTACTGTCGCCATTTGCATTTTTTAATTGACCAAAAACTTCATCATAAGTTCTGTTTTCTTTGGTGATATACACCACGTATTTAATCGGGCTTTCTCTTATAGCGGGTAATGCAGGCAAGGGATTGGTTGCATCATCATTAATGGTTAGTGCCTCAAAAGTATTGGCGATGGTTTGTTTGGTATAAGTTGCTAACTCCGGAATGTTGGGCATTGTAATTTTTTGAAAACTTCCTAATTGTATATCGCCAATGTAAGTGCCCTGCGGCGGAGCAATAAAACCTGCACCGCCATTTGGGCCTGCGCCCAAGCCCCTGCAACTGATCACATAAATTTCCTTTTCATCGGCAGATAATTTTACTCTTGCCGGGCCCCAGCCAGTGGGAATTAATCCCCGGGTTGTTTTTGTTGCAACATCAATTACCGCCACTGCATTAAAGCCCAGCAAAGCCACGTACAATGTTTTTTCATCTTTGCTTAATGTAATACCAAATGGCAACAGGCCCCTGAATTTATCAATACGCTTATCAACATGGATTGGTATGTGAGCAAGTATTTTATGATTTTTATAATCAATCACTGCAATATTATCATTGGTTGCATTGGTTACATAAGCGTATTGTTTGCCCACCGCAATGGAGTTGGGGCTTGCACCGCCAACTACCTCTGCATCCTCCACCATTTCTCCTATTTGATAACCGGTTTTAAATTTATCAACAACTTTATTTGTATTTAAATTGATGCTGAACACACTCATTGCTTCCGGCGAAATGGGACTGCCAACACCCGGAATTCTTTTACCATCTATCACCGTTCCTTCAATAGATTCTTTGGTATTATCGCCATAAGGATGCCGGTTAATCATCATGGAATTGTAATTTGCAGTATCCATTCCTTCAATTAATGGATAAGCATACATACCCACATTGGCAACAAAAGCCGTTTGTTTATCGTCACTTAATGCAAGGCCAAATGGCTGGCGGCCTGCAGGTATGGAGGCGGTTATTTTTTTTGAAACAAGATTATATCTCAATAAGCGAAAATTGCCCCTGTCTAAAACCAGTAACTCATCTTTGTTCAATAATAAATCTGATGTAAAACTGTCGTCAAAATGTATTCCATCTACTTTACCATTTAGTGAAATAGAATCTAAGCGCTGAAATGTTTCAATATCATACACAATTACAGCGCCGTTATCGCCGCCACTCAAATAAACAGTTTTAGAATCGGCTGCAAAAGCAATCCCTAAAAAGGAACCGTTGGAGAGCGGAGATTTTATCACTTTGTTATTAATGGAATCTGTTGCAAAACTGCTGCCCGAAAGGGGTTCATGTGTTAAGGGCGAAGTTATTTTTTGATTGTAACCGGGCACTCTTGTGTGTTGTAAAGATGCCAGGTCAATTATTGTAAAAACACCATTGTGAATCGTTACCACTTTTTTACCGTTGGGAGAAATGGCCATACCAAACGGATCATTTGTAATGCGTATCAGTTTACCGGCAGGTGTAAGCATCCGGCCGCTTGGTAAAACTGAAGTTCCTTTTTCGTTAATTGAAGTAAACTGGTTTCTGCCAGGTACCTGTAAAACCGTTACCGGTTTTTGTTGTGCATAGCCAAAGCCATGTACCAGGATTAATAAAAGGACAACTGCCTGCTTTTTCATAAATAACATTCTGTTTTAGTGAAACCCCTGTTAAGCAAAATAAGTGTGCCCGGCGAAACTAAAATTAGCAATTCTTAATCGGGATAAAGCAGATTTTAAAAAACATAGACGGAACCTGATGAAAGTTCCGCCTTTATTTTTTCTTATTTATATCGCCTTTACTTAATGATCCACATTTTGGCATTAATATTATCCTGTCCGCCAAACTGGCTTTGTATTGCTGCATTTACATTGGTTGTATTGTTTGCTTTTTCTGCTGATGGATATTCAAATCTTAATGCTATCCGGTTGCTGTTGCCATTTCCGGGTCCTGTATGAAAAGTTGGAATACCCGTGCGGCGCCAGTTGTAGTAAGCCTCCCAGCCGCTGTTTTGATAAAAAGCCAGGTACTTTTGTGTTATTATCTGGTTTAAACCTGTTGCAGTGTTACCTGCATAAGTTACATCAGGCTGTGCATAATAGGTTGCCCAATCGTAGTTAATGGTATAAGTATCATAATCATTTAAAGTACCGCCGGCTTTTTGAAAGTAAACACTGTTATTACCATTTACAATTCCATAAAAACCAATACTTGCCTGTATGCCTTTTTTGTACCAGTCTTCTGCTGATCCTGTCATCCATCCACGGTTAATAGCTTCTGCAATATTAAAACACATTTCGGCAAAGCCGATCTGAATAGTATTTTGAGCCATGAATGTGCTGTAATATCTTTTGCGGTTTATGAATGAATATTTGCCCAAACCTGCATTGGCACTCATATTTGCTAAATCTTCTCCACTGCCTGCACCGTTAAATGCTGCAAAACTGTTTGGCAGTGCACCGGCAGTTACTAATGCTGATGCAGGTTCTGCAACAAAAAAAGTACGTGGGTCTTTAAGATTAACCAATGTATTTAAATAAGTAGAGGTCATATTATAACGGGCGACATCAAAACCAAAACTCTCCGGGTTGGTTGGATATTTATTATACTGTGCGTTATAAACATACTGCATATCGTCTGCTGGTGTTGAAAACAAAGCGTACTTGCCTGCATTGGTAAATGTTTCTGAAAACTTTTGCTTTATGTTCAGATCTGCATCTGCTTCATATTTACTCAACTGAATCAGTACCCGCAGTTTAAAAGCATTAACCGCCTTACGCCATTTATTTAAATCATTGTTATAATAAAAATCACTTGATAATAAATAACCCCCTTTGGTAATAACGGCGGTCATATCAGTATTAGCTTCCTCTAACCAAACCAGTATCTGTTTAAAAACATCTTTTTGTGAGTCATACTTAGGAGCAATATTCTCTAATGATTTTAATGCTTCAGAAACTGGAATATCACCTGTTTGCATAGTAAGGTAATAAAATGTATAAGCCCTGAAGAATTTTCCCAATGCGCTGTATGGATTTGTGCCAGAAAAAGCTTTTGCCGCTTCTTCTTCCATCTTGATTACATTTTTAAGCGTATTGTAGGTGTTGTAAGAAACACCCGACCATGTATATTGCTGATCGCCATAATAGGCGTAGTTGCAGGCATAAAACTGGTTCCAGCGTTGTGTAGGACTGAAGGGGCTTTGATAAATATCAGTAAGCACACCATTTAAAATAAGGTTTGCAGGAACGCTTGTTGCCCGGTTGGGATCGTTTTGCAAAGACTCGAAAGATTTTTTACATGCTGTACTGCAAAGTATTGCAGCAAGGGTAATTATTGAAAGTATCTTTTTCATTTTTTAGATTTTATTATTATTTAAAAAACAACATTTAAGTTAATGCCATAGCTCCTGGTAGTCGGTGTCTGCAGATTGGTTCCCGACTGGCTGCCGGCGTACTGATCAATATCCACATCATTAAACCTTTTATCTTTCATAAAATATAAAATGTTACGGGCAACGAATGAAACACTGGCTGTTTTGATGAATGTTTTTCCCAGAATTCTGTCTGGCACATTGTAAGACAGGATAACTTCTCTTAGTTTCAGGTAACTTTTACTCATCATGTTTGGCTCAGGAATACTGTGTACACGGCTTACATAATCCTGCACATAGGTTTTAGTGGTATTGGCAGAAAATTGCAGCGCAGCATAGTTGGTAATTTCACCGGTTACAGGATCAAAAATTATGGGAGTGGCATTTGATACCTGAACACCTTCGCCCAAATAAGATTTTATACCTTTTGTATCATCATATCTTGATGCGCCAAGAGCGCCTTCTACTGTTTCGATATGACGACCACCCTGGAAGGTTTTCTTTCTTACATAATCTTCCATTACACCACCTACACGCCCATCAAACTGAAAGCTTAAAGAAACATTTTTATAATTAAGCCTATTATTAAAACCCCAAACCCATTTAGGATTTGCATGGCCGGCAAACTGGGCTACCGGGCCTACAATGGGGCGGCCACCGCCATCATTAATGATCTGTCCATCGGGAGTGCGTGCAAACTTTCTGATATACACTTCATCTACACGGCTGCCTTTTTTAAAAAATGTACCAATGGTTGTAACGCCCGGAGGTAATTCTGAATAAATTTCTTTAAACGTACTCCAGTTTAAAAGTACATCCCAGCTAAATCCGTTATTCATTTTAACCGGTGTACCAGTAAGTGAAATTTCTAAGCCCGTCTTTTTTGTTTTGGTTGCATTGATGGTATAGTTGGAATAACCCGATGCTGAAGAAATTTGTTTGTTAAAAATTTGAGGACCGTCTAAATAACTAAAATAAGCTACATCAAGCCCAAACCTGTTTTTTAAAAACTTCATATCCAAACCCACCTCTGTACTGGTTCTGTTATCGGGCTTTACATTTTCATCTACCAGGTTACTTGTAAACTTGGCTTCAGTAGTATTATTATACCCAATACCGGTACTATATACATTATTGAACCTGTAGCTGGGCCCGCCATACGTGGATGTGTATTCTGAACCATATCCCAGGGGATAAGTATTATTCGGTGTGGCGCCAATGGTGTTGGATACAAATGCCCCACCGCCTCTAACTTGTGCATAAGAACCTCTCAGCTTTAAAAAAGAAATTACTGAAGGAATATTTACATAATCAGAAACAACGGTACTTAAATTAACAGAAGGATAAAAGAAAGTATTGTTGCTGGAATTTAATGCTGATAATTTATCAACTCTTCCGGTAGTATTGAGGTTGGCGTATTTTCCTAAGGCAAGATCAAAAGAATAAAATGCACTTGGTACCCTCATATCCGAAGTAAAGCTGTATGCTTTTACAGGATTGCGGCTGTTTGAAAATGCATACACATTAGGCACATTTAAATAATCGGTGGTAATAAAACTTGAAGTATAATTGAACGTACGCATGTTGGCGCCTGCAAATCCATTAACGCCTAAAAATTTGGCGATTTTTGGAGATTTAAAACGCAGCATTACTTCTGTATTGTTTTCAAACAGGGAGCGTTTGTCTTCACGATAATCTCCCAATCCCCCTTCACGGCCATAAGGATGGGCAGAGAAAGGCATTTTTTCTGTTCTTGTTAAATCGTAGGTTGTTATAGAGGTTCTGCCCATTAACTCAAAGTAATTATTAACCTTGTAGTTTAATGTTACATACCCATAAATATCATTTTTTTGATGGCCCCTTAACCATTCATAACTCATAAAATAAGGATTGTGATAGCGCTGATACTCGGCATAATTACTTTGCACGCCTTCTTTACCAGGCTGCCAATAGCTGCGCATATCATCAATGTTCCAGTCTGCAGCTCCCCAAATGGTAATATTATAAATAACACTGTTTGGGCCATAGTTTACATCAGGTATATTCTGAGTATATTGTTTATTGAAATTTATATTTGCGTCCAGCGATAATTTCTTATTGAATTTTAATGTTGATGCTAAATTAAAATTGGTAGAGTTTAAATCTGTATTAGGTACCAGGCCTTTTTGATAAGTTTGGCCAACAGAAAAACGCAGGTCATATTTTTCACCACTTGCAGAAACTGCTAAATTGTTAGTTGATAAAATTCCTGACTGGATAAATCTTTTCAGATTGTCTTTACCCCTGGCTATCCATGGTGTTGGTTCTATATTACCGGTAAAGGTTGATCCATTGGGGAAAGTAGTTGTGTAAGGTGTAGTTGTAACCCTTCCATCATACTGTGGTAATAATTGTCCGTCAAATCTTGGGCCCCAAACATCATAGTCATTATCGTTTTTCCCGGCACCTTTTCCATCTGCAAAAGCATATACTCCATGGTCGCCGGGGCCATACAGGTCCTGCGTTCTGGGCAAAGCGATAAATCCGTTGTTAACCATGGTGCTGCTGTTAAATTCTATCGAGTAACCACGTTTATCTTTTGTTCCTTTTTTTGTGTTGATGATGATGGCGCCATTCTGGCCGCGGTATCCATATAATGCAGATGCAACAGGGCCTTTAAGTACCGTATAGCTTTCAATATCATCAGGGCTTATGTTCCATGTATCTGAATTAATGGGAATACCATCTACAACAAATAAATTAATATTTCCTCCTCGTAATAATACCTGTGGATTACCTAACAATTCTGCAGAAGCACCAACGGTTAAGCCAGATACTTTACCTACCAATGAATTTATAGGATTAGATTCCCTTGCTTTGATCAGGTCTGCACCCTTTACATCCTGTGAAGAATAACCAATGATCCTTTTTTCTTTTTTTACGCCCAAAGCTGTTACCACTACATCTTCCAGTTGTTTAACAACCTGTATAAGTTTTATTTCTAAAAAATTACCAGTTACAGCAATTACCTGTTGCTGGTAACCACTAAAGCTAAATGCGATCTGTTCGCCTTTTAACACAGTGATCTTAAACATACCCTGTTCATCGGTAGCGGTTCCATTAGCAGTCTTTTTTACAGTTATACTAACGTCTGCAAGCGGTTGATTTGTAGCTGCATCTGTTACTTTTCCGGTAACCTGCAGGTTCTGTTGTGCCTGTATATAACCAGGCGCAAAAATTAAGGCAAAAACCAGTAATAAAATACCGGATAGCCAGTGCTTTGTTTGCTTCATAAACATTGTTATTAATTTTGAGAAACAAAAATACTTGTCCAGTATTATGAAATAATTTCCGTTGTATTAAGAAAAAAAAAACAAAATGTTAAGAAAATAAAGAGGCGATAATGGTAACAATTTTTTAATGATTAAGAAAAACTGTTTTTGTAAAAAAATAAAATACCCGGTTTGGTTTTATTTAACTTTATCAAAATCAGTCAGCTTATCCAACTGCTGATAACGTTAAAAAAGAGTCACCCAAGATCAGTATGAGTCAGTCCACAGTTCATATCTCGCAGTATCCTTTTACATAATATGCAAATAAAACTGTCGCTATGCACTTCAGCGAGGATTTCTTCTATGCTGGCGAACGGATATATTCTCATCTTTTTATCGCTATCAGCTTTTGATCGTACTGAATGAATAAATCTCAACAAAAGAATATAACTTCAGCTTCAGTTTTTCAACAGGCTTCAGTTGCCGTGCAGACAGTTATAAAATTACAGCACTGCGGCAAGCCCCGAACATAATGTTTCTTACTCCCGCCATTTTATTCAACATCGGGATGACGGTAAAGAGCTCTTTGTTCTTTGATTTATAATTCGTCTTTTTTACCTTATGGGCTTTCGGTAAAGTCATAAACAGGCCGTAACAACAAACTACTTTAACAATCTCTGCGACGACTACCAAAAATGCCGGGCTGCACGACATAGTACTTCATCTTACCGATGCATATAATTATTAACCAAAATTAATACAGTATGACAAAGTTTATTTTTCTAACCGCATGTACAATTGCTGCACTTACAACCAATGCACAAGACAATTCCAAAACTGAAGCTGAAATACGTAGATTGGAGAAAACTGTGGTGACAGCAATTTTAAATGCTGACACGAATAAACTCAAACAAGTTTGGGCATCTGAGTTTTTGGTTAACAATCCAAGAAATGAAATAACAGGAAACCGTGATTCTGTTTTGCTAACCCAAAAAGCCGGTATGATTGACTACGCTACTTTTGAAAGAGTTATTGAAAGAATGCAATTTCAAAAAAACATAGTAATCACAATGGGATATGAAATATTTGTTTCAAGAAACGATATCCCTGGTGCAAAAGCAGGACAAATTTACAAAAGACGTTTCACAAATATCTGGATGAAGAAAAATGGGAAGTGGCAACAAATAGCAAGACATGCTTCAATAATCTGTTAATAAATAATAATTACTTTTCAATGTGGCAGAGAAGAAGCACCCCACATTATATGGGGTTTGCTGCCATGCAACTGACGAATATAATCTCATCTACAGTCCGCTGTCAGCCGCGAAGCCAAGCAACATTTTTTATTCAGCTTTTGTTGTTATCTTCAAGTTCAGTTTTTTAAATAGCCTGTTGCTCCAGGCTAGTCATTATTAATGCCAGCACAGCTGCTTGCATACTTGCCAGCGGTAATTTTAAAGATACCATTCGAATTCAATGACGAAAAAAACAATATTCTTATTAGGATTTATAATTACAAAGTTTGTATTGCAATATGTATTAATAAGCCCGGAATATGAATTGCAAAGAGATGAATTTTTACATCTTGACCAGGCACAGCATTTAGCCTGGGGATATATATCGATCCCACCTGTAACTTCCTGGATCTCGAGTATTATTCTGCTTTTGGGGAACTCTTTATTCTGGATTCGTTTTTTCCCGGCATTCTTTGGCGCGTTCACTATTGTTATTGTTTGGAAAACCATCGAAGAATTAAAAGGAAATTTGTTTGCATTAATATTAGGAGCGACTTGTGTATTATTTTCAGCTCTTTTACGGTTAAACGGATTGTATCAGCCCAATTCATTAGATGTACTATGCTGGACCGCCTTTTATTTTGTTTTAATTAAATATGCGAATACCGAAAATTCCAAATGGTTTTATTTGGGAATGGTATTACTTGCTTTTGCCTTTTTGAATAAGTATAATATTGTTTTTTTAATAGTTGGGATTATCCCGGCTCTTTTATTGACAAAGCGATCCATTTTCAGAGACAGGAATTTCTACTTTTCAATTTTATTGTTCTTGCTGCTCATTATGCCAAACCTGGTATGGCAGTACAACAACAACTTTCCTGTTTATCATCATATGCAACAATTAGCAAAAACACAGTTGGTTAATGTAAACCGCTGGGATTTTCTAAAAGATCAATTATTCTTTTTTATTGGCGGCGTGTTTGTGATTGTTGCAGCACTTTATGCATTATTGTTTTATCCTTCATTCAAAAAATATAGATTTTTCTTTTGGACATTTTGTTTTACGTTGATCGTTTTTGCCTGTTTAAAAGCAAAAAGCTACTATGCCATGGGATTGTATCCTATTTACATAGCTTTTGGCGCTGTTTATCTGGGAACAATTTTAAAATCCGGTTGGAAAAAGTACTTGCAGCCAATAGCCGTCATCATTCCTGTTTTATTCTTTATTCCGATGTACAAAATTATGTTTCCCAATAAAAGTCCACACTATATTGTAACTCATCCCGGGCCCTATAAAAAATATGGATTACTGCGTTGGGAAGATGGCAAAGACCATGCATTGCCACAGGATTATGCCGATATGCTTGGTTGGAAAGAATTGGCACATAAAATAGATTCGATCTATGAAAGGCTTCCGGCTAAAGAGCAAACGCTTATTCTTTGTGACAATTACGGCCAAGCCGGGGCTATTAATTACTATACAAAAAATAAAAACATTTCTGCTCTTTCCTTCAGTGCAGATTATGTTGATTGGTTTAAACCGGATAAAACATTTATACATCTAATAAGGGTAAAAACCCTGGAAAGCCAAGACAATGAATTAAAAGAAACGAGTCCATATTTTGACACTTCTTATACAGCAGGCTCAATAAATAATTCTTTTGCAAGAGAATATGGAACTACAATTTTTGTCTTTAAAAAGGCTAAGATTGACATTAGCCACAGAATAAAAAAAGAAATTGACGAGGTAAAAAACGACCACTAACTTTCATTTGCCAAACTGGAAGCAGACGGAAGCCGTGTTTCAGGTTTTTGATCTTCAACCTGCCTGCCGGCAGTCAGGTTTAGCTATGGGCAAAACATCATCCCGATAGTTATCGGAATTTTTCAATAAATTTAACAACAAGGCAGGCAGGAGTTCCGGGCGGAAAGATTTCTATTTTCTTACTTCGGCAAGTCAGCGGCGTCTCTTTAAAACAAAGAATATTACATAAATCATTGTAAAAATTATCAAATGGCTAATAAAAATAAAATTTCAACTATTGTATTCTCAGTCTACATTCTAATTGCTTTCTATGTTTTTGGCGGAGGCATAGTAAATTCGTTGGTTGCTTACAGGACATGGCGTGCGGTAGGCGCAAATGAATTTCCTGAATTTCATCATATTGATAGTGCGCTCATTATTCCACTATTCGTCATTTTCTTTTTCTTATCTTTCATCCCCCAGATCTTATTGTTTTGGTTTCGGCCTGTGATCATATCAAAATCGTTGGTTTGGCTGGCACTTCTCTTTAACCTGATAACCCTGATTTCAACTATTACTATTCAAATTCCTATTCAAGTTGAGCTTGATAAAAGATTTTCTCTTGAATTAATTGATCGGCTTATATACACCGATATGCTATACAGAAGAATTCCAATGGGATTATTGGCCATAGTAAATTTCATAATGTTATATAAGGTTGTGCGGCATTCCGGTAATACGCCAAACCCTTCTACATAATAAAGTCTATGCCGCTATAAAGGGGTATTATGTACCCATAATTATCAGGAGGACTTTACAGAAGTACAATCAACTTTTAAATGGCCGGGTTATAAGGGAGCTTACAGCGGGGCATTACACCTTCACCGCAACGCTATGTACCGCGGCTGCCATTTCTTTTATTAGATTGGGATCTTTTTCAATGGCATTACCAACAACAATTACATCAGCCCCGGCCTTACAGTTGAGGTAGGCTTTTTCGGGTTCAATAATACCACCGCCAATGATCAGGGGTACTTCAATAACTGAAGAAACTTTGGCGATCATGTCTTCGGAGATGGCACGTTTGGCGCCACTGCCGGCATCCATATAAATTAATTTCATGCCCAGCATTTCGCCGGCCATAGCCGTACACATGGCTATCTCATTTTTATCGGCAGGTAAAGGACTTGCATTGGAGATATAAGAAACCGTGGTTGGGGCACCCCCATCAACCACCATATAACCGGTAGATAAAATTTCAAGTCCGCTTTGTTTAACAACAGGAGCAGAAATTACGTGCTGGCCAATCAACAGATCGGCATTACGGCCACTGATCAATGATAAATATAATAAAGCATCGGCGTATTTACTTACCTGGTTGGGGCTTCCCGGAAAAAGGATAACAGGGATATCGCAACTGCGTTTTATCAACTGAACACATTCATCTAAATAATTGGAAATAACCAAACTGCCACCCACCAATAAATAATCAACTTTGGCATCCACAGCAAGTTCTATCAATTGTTTTATAGTACTGCCGGTTACTTTATCAGGATCGATGAGTACGGCAAATGATTTTTTATGCTGCTGCTTTCGCTCTTTTAATGAATGGTAAATACCTTTGGTCATTCCCTGTCGGTTGGTTTCATGCAAAAATGTATAAAAATAAGTTCTCCCCGAAATATTAGACTTAAATAAAACGGATAAGGCTGCAAAATCGTACATTTTATACCTAATTTTGACAATATGACTGATATATCTGCAGAGATAAAATTTAAAACGGCCCGAAGTGGCGGAAAAGGGGGCCAACATGTGAACAAGGTGGAAACCATGGTAGAAGGATATTGGCATATTGAAAGCTCAGCTTTATTTACAGATGAACAGAAAAAATTATTACTTGAAAAACTCAGTAAAAAGTTAAATCAGGAAGGATTTTTGCAGGTAAAAAGCCAAACGGAAAGGTCGCAATTGGGCAATAAGCAGCAGGTTATTAAAAAAATGGGTCTTATTATATCTAAAGCACTGATTAAACCCAAACCCAGAAAAGCCACAAAACCTTCAAAAGCGGCCAAAGAAAAAAGGATCGAAGTAAAAAAGAAAGTTGGCGCTTTAAAAGATTTCAGAAAAAAAATAGGCCGGGAGATCTGGTAAAATATATGAAAGCAAAAATAATTACCTACTTTTTCATAGGGGCTACGGCATTTCATTTATACAGTTGCCAAAAGGACGTTACTAATGAAGAAAAAACAGGAACCGTAAAAATCACGATCAAAAATACGGTTAAAGGAACCCCGATGGCATTAAACACAGGTAATTATACTAACCCCTTCGGTGAACAATACAGCATTTCAAAGTTCAAATATTATCTCAGTAACGTAAGTGTTACAGGCAATAATATAAACCCGGTGAATGGCCGCTATTTTTTAATTGATGAAAGTACCCCGGCATCATTAAGTTTTAGTTTTCCGGCCCCGGTAAAAACATATGCAACCATTTCTTTTTTGATTGGCGTGGATAGTGCCCGTAATGTGAGTGGTGCACAAACCGGCGCACTCGATCCATTGAACGATATGTTCTGGACCTGGAACAGTGGTTACATCATGGCTAAGATGGAAGGCAATTCGCCTCAATCAACAGTTGTAAATAATAAAGTGGAGTATCATATTGGCGGATTTTCCGGCGTAAATAATGTTTTACTAAACACGGGAATAACGATCCCTATTCCGCCACTTATTTTAATAGATGTAAGAGAAGGCAGGACCAGCGAAATATTTATAGAAGCAGATTTTGATAAATGGTGGCAAAATCCATTTGAATTAAAAATAGCAAACAATCCTGTTTGTACAACACCCGGAGCATTGGCAA
Organism: Chitinophagaceae bacterium; assembly: GCA_031413755.1. GTDB lineage: Bacteria > Bacteroidota > Bacteroidia > Chitinophagales > Chitinophagaceae > Ferruginibacter. Next base: position 20,191 of record JANOFR010000079.1, on the reverse strand, counting down.
AAACCATTGCTGATAATTATAAAAAGATGTTTATCATCACAGAAATTAAAAATTATTAACATTGAAACTAAGGATCATTTTAACATTGTGCCTGTCAATAGTGTTTACTGCACTTTTTATAGGAGCCTGTAAAAAAAATGATGTGCCCGTTGATGAAGGCCCTTATAATCCTACTTATATTAATTTTAAAATTCCTGCCGGGTGGCCAACCCCCCCTTCAGATATCTTTGCCAATAACCGGCTTACTGAAGAGGGTTTTCAGTTGGGCAAAAAATTATTTTATGATGGAAGGCTAAGCAAAGACGGAAATTTTCCATGTGCCAGTTGCCACCAGCAGTTTGCTGCCTTTTCAACCTACGATCATGATTTCAGCCATGGCTTTAACAATTCTTTTACCACCCGCAATGCACCCGGGCTATTTAACCTGGCCTGGATGACGAGACTGCATTGGGATGGCGGTATAAATCATATTGAAGTACAGCCACTGGCACCCATAACTGCTATTAATGAAATGGCCGAAACCATTGACAATGTTTTAAACAAATTAAAAGTTGATACTGCTTATCCAAAACTTTTCAGGGCCGCTTTTGGCAGCAGCGAAATCAACAGCCAGCGGATGTTAAAAGCCCTGGCCCAGTTTATGGGTACCATTGTTTCATCCAATTCAAAATACGATAAAGTAAAGAGGGGCGAAGCTGTTTTTACAACAAATGAATTAAATGGCTATAACCTGTTTAAAGCAAACTGTGAGGCCTGTCATAAAGAACCCTTATTTACTGATAATAGTTTTAGAAACAACGGACTGGCTGTTAATCCATTTTTAAACGATTTTGGCAGATTGCAGATCACCAATGATAAAAATGATTCTTTGAAATTTAAAGTACCCAGTCTGCGTAATGTAATGCTTACATTTCCGTATATGCATGATGGCAGAATATTTTCGGTAGGTACAGTTATAGATCACTACCGTACCGGTATTATAACCAGCCAGCCTACACTGGACCCTTTATTGGTAAACCGTATCGCCATTAGCAATTTTCAAAAAAATGACCTGATCTATTTTTTAAATACCCTTACCGATACTACGATGACCCGTGACCGGCGTTTTTCACAACAATGATCTTTTTTACTTTCTTTTACCTTTATAGTCCATTTGTTCCATTTGATTATCTATGGTATTCTTAATTGTTTTTTTTGAGAAAATGAATTTCAGTAACGACTGCCTGGCGGTCAGTTTTTTGTTAAGCTGCTGTTCCCATAAATGACGGTGCAGCAGAATTTATAAATAAAACAATTACGCAAATAAATACTATTTATTTTTGCATATGCCTGTCAGTAAACCATGGTAAATTTTGTTATTACCACCCTTCTCTGTTTATTTAAATATAAATTGAAATTATAAAGGTAAATTTGAAAACAAATTTACAGCATAGTTGAGCGGCATTAAAAAATTAGCAGGACAAACTTTGTGGTATGGTGTACCAACCATTGCAAGCCGCTTTCTGGGTTATTTGATGAATATGGCATTACCGTTTTTTGTGGCCATGCCCGAAAAAACCGCCGACCTGGTGCAGGTGTATACCCTCATCCCTTTTTTAAATGTGCTGTATGCCTATGGTTTGGAAACAGCTTATTTCCGTTTTTCTCAAACACACGATAAGCAAAAACTATATAATACACTTTCACTTTCTCTTTTTTTCAGCAGTATATTTTTTACCGTTATTTTATTGCTTTGTAAAGAATCCCTGGTAAATGCAACAGACCTTAACAACCATCCAAACTACATACTATGGATGGCGGCCATTATTGCAGTAGATAATTTAAATACACTTCCCTTTGCCAAACTACGGCAGGAGAACCGGCCTAAACGATATGCATTTGCAAGGGTTGCCGGTATTGTTTTAAATGTTTTTGTGGTAATTTTTTTTCTGGGTATCATTCCTAAAATTCTGGAATCAGATCCCGGTCATTTTTTAAGGCTGATCTACAATAAAGATTTTGGGCTTGGGTATTATTTACTCGGTAACCTTTGTGGCAGCTTATTTACTTTAGCGGTATTATCCAAAGAAATCAAACAGATAAAGATCCGTTTCGATTTTACACTGTGGAAGGAAGTGATGCGCTACAGTGCCCCGTTGATCATAGTAGGATTGGGTGGTATGATTAATGATGTGCTCAGCCGTTTAATTTACCGGCACGTGGTTGATCTGCCACAAAACCAAGCCGATCATGAGTTGGGGATATTTGCCAATATTTTCCGTATTGCATTGCTCATCACCATTATGATACAGGCTTTCCGTATGGCAGCCGAACCTTTTTTCTTTAATAATAGCAAGGATGAAAACGCACAGCGAACCTATGCCCGTGTAATGAAATTTTTTGTAATTGCCTGCTGTTTTATGTTTCTGTTTATCGGGTTATTTTTAGACGCCTTCCGCTGGATCTTTATTACCTTTGCAAACCCACGCTGGGCCGAAGGTATGGAGGTTGTGCCTCTATTGGCGCTTGGTAATATTTTCCTGGGTATTTATTACAACCTGAGTATCTGGTATAAACTCACCAATAAAAATATGTACGGTGCTGTTATAACTATTTGCGGAGCTGTTATAACCATTGTTTTAAACATCTTTCTTATTCCCCGGCTGCATTATACAGGTGCAGCCATTGCCAGCTTCAGCTGCTACTTATTTATGATGCTGTGCAGTTATTTACTTGGACAAAAATATTACCCGGTACCATATGCAGTAAAAAAACTGGTTGCCTATTTAACCCTTGCAGTTCTTATATACGGGGTGCATCTTGGTTTAGTTCATTTTATTTCACAATCTTTACTTTTTTCGTTAACCACGGGTTCAGGATTATTTATTTTCTTCACCTGGTTTGTAACCAAAATTGAGGCCAGAGAAATGGCCAGGCTCCCGGTTATAGGAAAATATTTTAAACCGCAGGTGCCGGTATAGTTTATATTAACTTCATTTCATGCGTAAGCTATTGCAATATTTACTGAAACGGCCGCTCACCTGGATGGCCAATACACTCAGTGCCAAACCGGAAAAAGAGACGGTGTTCAGGTCATTAACCAAACTCTACAACAGCAATAAAAAAAACAGTAAAAGGGTCTGCAGCCTTTATAGCGATTTTCTAAAAGATAAGTTCATCATCTTTAGTGACCAGCACAAAGGAAACAGCGACAGCGCTGATGATTTTGTAAACAGTGAATTTAATTATATAAAGGCACTGGAATATTATCATGGGCAAAATTTTTCTTTTATCAACCTGGGCTACAGTGAAGAAATATGGAAATATAAACCGGAAGAAGTTTTACTAAAAAATGAAAAAGCATTTGCTGCCGAAGCTGCCTTTCAGCCTCATAATTATTACAAAACATTTGGCAATCATGACCTCATCTGGAAAAATAAATGGGATAGTGAACGGTTGCTGAAAAACCATTTTGCAATGCCGCTGCCCGTTTATGAAGGCATTATATTAAAAGCAACCATTAACGGCCGGTCAATTACAATATTTTTAACGCATGGCCACCAGGGGGATAAATTGAGTGATAATAACGGTTTCAGCACATGGGTAGTTGCGCATATCTGGGCACCGGTTCAACGTTACCTGCGGATAAATGTAAATACACCCAGTAAAGATGATGCGCTGCGCAACAAACACAATAAACTGATGCACCAATGGAGCAGCAGCAGAAAAAATGTATTACTGATAACCGGCCATACCCATAACCCGGTTTTTGCATCAGGGAAATACTCCAGCCATCCGTCAAATCATATTAACCGGAATACTATTGAAAAAAACAGGCCAACTTATTTTAATACCGGTTGCTGCTGTTTTAATGATGGTGATATAACCGGGATAGAAATTGCAGATGGTTTTATCCGGCTTGTAAAATGGTATGATGAAAATGCAGTTTCAAAAAGAAAGGTACTGGAAGAGATCAGTTGGACCAACCTGTTGGCTGATCTTTAAAATATAATCTGTTGATATAATTATCCGGTTCATAAATGATCTGTTACTGCATCAATCATCATCTTTTGCTGTAACTTTTACAAAAGCTGCCCGTTTAGGAGCCGGCATCACTGCATGCAATCCTTTTACGCCTTTCCAGATCACTTCACTGAATTCCAGGTCGGGTGCACTGTCTTCTTTACTAAAATCAAATGTTGCAGACCGCTCTGCCAATTCATTCCACACCAGGTTTTTATCTTCTAAATTAACATTTGAAGGTAATGCGGTAAAAGAAGTATTATCTGCAGCAGGCGTAAAGCATCGCCACATAGATGTTGCCCCGGCATCATACTGGCTCATAGGAGGTATTCCAAGTATTAACTCAATGGTACGTAACATACCACTGGTTGAATAAGGCGTATGATCAACAAATTTCCTTTTTACATAAGGGCCGGCAACATAAGCAGTAGTTCGGTGTGCATCAACATGGTCGGGACCATTTTGTGCATCATCTTCAACAATAAAAACCACGCTTTCTTTCCAAACCGGGCTGTTACTTAAATGCTGTAAAAACATACCAACTGCAAGATCATTATCAGCAACATATGCAAAAGGAGTAGGCCTTCCTTTTGCTAATCCTGCTGTATGGTCATTAGGTAACCGTAAAGAATTAAATTGTGGTAATGCATTTACCGCAATGAGTGAATCAAATTCACGTTCCCATTGATAGTAACGTACCGTATCCATCACTTTCAAATTCCAGCCTGTATAATAAGGACAAAAATGATTTTCTAAAACCGGGATATTGGCTTTATGATCATCTGCAAACTCTCCATAAGTTCTGTAACTCACCCCTGCTTTTTTACAGGCACCCCAAATAAAATCACCTTTGTTATTGGCAATTTTTCTTGTGCCCTCTCCATCATATTCACCACCACGGCCTCCATAACTGGTTACCCAGTTCTTTTCAAGGTAGTCGGTTGCATAGGCACCCAGGCTCCAGTTATGCCCGTCGGCACTTACTTCCCCATCCACATAAAAATTATCAAGCAATACAAATTCCCTGGCCAGTTTATGTTGATTGGGTGTAATTCTTTCGCCAAATAAAACAAGGCTGGTATCTCCATTGCCTTCTTTAATGTCACCCAATACCTGGTCGTAAGTACGGTTTTCCTTAACAATATAAAACACATATTTTATTGGAGAAGGGTCACCGATTTTTTCAGGAATGGGATTCCCTTTCTCGCCTTTACTCAATAATTCTTTTTCTTTTGTATAGGGTGTATTTTTATAAACCTGTTGAGAATACAGGCCTAATTGTTTTTCTGATGGCCTATCAATAATGCTCATTGTTCCTTTCATTAAGCCGCCAATGTATTGAGAGTCTCCTTCATCATCTGCCTGGTATTTCACTTTACGTTTAACAGGACCGGGGAGTTTGGGATTTGCAAAAGAAGTAAACCCTTTTCCGTTGGTAACCCATATTTTTTTTCCCACTACCCTAACACAGGTAGGATACCAACCCACCGGTATAAATCCCTTTGATGAACTGAAGCCCGGTTTACTTACATCAAAAACGGCAAGGCAATTATTATCAGCATTAGCAATAAATAATGTTTTTTCATCTGCACTTAATGCCAATCCATTTGTTGTGCTGCCGGGAGGGGCATCCGGAAATAAAGAAGCTGTTACTGTTTCAATTACTTTGTTTTCCCAGGTATTGATTACAGAAACAGAATTGTCGTTGCTGTTGGCCACAAATAAATATTTTCCATCTTTGCTAAGGCAAAGCTCATTGGGATTATCACCCACGCTGATGCTCATTTCCAGCGATTGTTCGCCGGTATAAAAAACACTTACCTTATCGCTACCCCAAACCGAAATGTATAATTTAGATTTATCCGGAGATAAAATGCAACTGTATGCCTCGCCTCCCAGGTTTACTTTTTTAATTACTTTTTTGCTAACCAGATCAATGATGTAAAGCGAATTATCATCCTTGGTTACCACATATAATAAATTACGGGCATCGTCTATCTCAATACCTGCCGGCGAAATTTTATTGGGCCATTTAGCACCCAACTTTATACTGTCTTTTAATTTTAATTTATTATTTACAATAGCATATTGCAAAATCCAGTTATCATTTCCTCCGCTGGCATATACATATTTTTCATTGCTGCTGAATTTGAGGCCAAGCCAGGATCTTTTAATTTCAATATTATCCAGGATCTTTTCTGTTTGTGCATTGATCAGTTGCAGGCTTTGTTTACTTTGCCCGTTGTTGGTAACTGCAATCAGTTTTCTGGAGTTGCTTACTGCAATATTTAATGGCAGATCGCCTAAAGGCAAACTTCTTCCTGCCGGTGAAAGTGACCAGCCATTAGGCAACGTAATTTGCTTTTGGGCAAATAAAAGGCTTACGAATATAATTGACACATTTAATAAAATAAATTTCTTTTTCATTATATTAATATTATAGTACTAAGGTAGCGAAAGATGTAAATAACCACTTTTAAGTTATCTTATTTCTATAGTAACAGCAGGGTAGCAATAAATACCCCATTGAAAAATATGACCAGGATCTCAAACTTTATTTTTAAGGTCCCATTATAATATCATCGGAATAAATTGATTTACCAATGAACTGAGATCGTATATTTTCCCGCAGGCAATTCAAAAGAAACATGTTTTTTATCAGTTCGGTTTTGTGAAAACGATTGGCCTTTACTGTTTCCGGAAAAGGTTATTTTTTGTTGTTCTGTCACCGGCAGTGTAACCAATGCCCGGCTGCCCCGCGGTATGGTTATTTCAAATACCTGTTTATCGTTACTGTAGTTTTTCCAGTTTGATAGAATTTCACCAAAGGGGGAATAGTACGCTACAGACACATTGGATAACCCTTCAGGCAGACATGGGCTTATGAAAAAATTTTCAAAGCCCGGATGATCGGGGTTGGGCCGTATACCGCCAAGCCAACGGTAGAACCATTCGGAGATCATACCAAACATTGGATGACAATTGGAATAGGTATCATCGCTTTCTTTCCAGGTTTCCCAGATCGTTGTGGCACCCCTGTCGATCATATACCCCCAGCCGGGGTATGCCCTGCTGTTTACAATTTTATAAACAGCTTCTGCATTACCGGTTTTCGACAAAGCCTCCAGAATAAATTTGGTTCCAAAAATACCGGTGGTAAAATGTTTCCCGGGTACAGCTATCGCTTTTAATAAGGAATCTGTTGCCCTGTTCAATTCATCCGCAGGTATAATATCATGATACAGCAAAGTGGCAAATAATGTTTGTTTGTTTACCGGCTCAGTTACAGCCTGTCGCCAAAATTTATTTAAAATAATTGTTTGCAATTTGCCGGCCAGGTCATCAAATTGTTTTTCATGCACACGGTCACCCATGATTGCAGAAAATCTTTTCATGATCCGGGCACATTGCAGATAATGAGCGGTACCGGTAAGCTCAACAGGAACCGGCTCCAGTGCTTCATGATCACTTAGCCCTTCATCAACGATCCCACCCGGGTGTATCCTGCCTGCTTTCTGCATCCATGCCAGGTTGGTATTGTATAATTCTTTGATGATGGCACTATCGTTATAATACAGTAATAGATCGTATTGGGTGAGCAGGAAAGCAGATTCCCAGCTAAGGCCACAATAATTTATCCCTACATAAGGAGCCGTATCAACGAATGTGGAATCGTTCATGGCATCCACCCAATCGTACACGGTTTTACGGTAGAACTGCTGCATATTATAATTGTATATGAATGCTTCACAGGTTGCATTCAGGTCGCCGCCATATCCAAATTTTTCCCGGGCCGGGCAATCAGACTGTACACTTACCAGGTTAGCCAGGAATGTTCTTTCTGTAATTTTCTGAATTTTATTGATCAGTTCATTTGAAGAAGAGAAATGGCCAATGTGCTCCACATTTGTATTTAAAGAAATGCCTTCAATATCGCTGATACCGGGTTTTACAGCCGATCCTGCAATTTCCATATACCGGTACGTATGAAAAGTAAATTCAGGGCTGTACCAGGTATCGGTGTCAGTACCAAAAATATAACTGTCCGATTGCCAGGCAATGGCCGGTGCACCGGGACCGCCATTTGACCTTTTGATCTGGCCCGCAACGGTGGTCATGGGGTTAAGTTCTCCATTCGGGTATAACCTTTCTCCAAAACGCAAAGTAACTGTATCGCCTTGTCGCCCTTTTAGATGAATACGGTATATCCCGGTAAAATTTACTCCCATGTCAATAATCCACTTACCATTTTGTACTGCTGAAACAGACACCGGGGTTATGATTTCCCTGGCCTGTACGGCAGGGAAGAATGCTTTTTGTAACCTGCCTCCCGGTCCTTCAGATTTTGATGCCAGTTTCCAGGCATCATCCTTAAAACCTACAGTTGCCCATCCCGCTATTTCTTTATTGGCATCATAAACCTCGCCGAGGTAAACATTGTTTTTTTGAATAGGGCCATCGGTCCATTTCCAGGAATCATCCGTAACGATCTCTGTTGTTTTGCCATTTTTATATTCCAGTTTTAAAAGGGCAATGAATACCGGTTTGCCGGTTGGGAGCGCCTTTCGCAGGTTCCGGTTGCCCCAAAATTTCATGGGGAGTGGATCATAGAACCCTTTGCCCAATGTTACAGCGAGGCAGTTTTTACCCGGACGGATTTCTTTAGTCAGGTCATACCCGGAATAATAAATTCTTTTGCTGAAATTTGTCCATGCCGGATCCAGGTAATTCTTCCCTATCCTGTTACCGTTTAGTGATGATCGATAGTATCCGGCTGAGCTGATATATAAAGTTGCCGAACGAATATTATTTTCAACTACAAACTCTTTACGAAAGACGGGGGCGGGATCAACTTCAAATAAGAGAGAATCGGAAAGGGGTAACGTTTTTTGTGTACCTATCCATGATGCATTGCCCAGGTCGGTATTATTAAAGATACTGGAAGCTTCATTTTTTTGGTTGAAATTGTGAGCAGTACCCGATAGCACTGTTATAATTGAAATACTAATTACAATAAAATAAAGTTGCTTCATAATAATTCCGGAGTTTTTTAATTTACTGATGAACAGCGGGGACTTCAGTCAGAAAGAACAGCTATCTGTTTCACCGGCAACTGCAGCAGGTAAATATAATATAATTGCATGATTACCGCTTCGGTCAACATTAACCGGTACCCAATTTTTTTTAAATGATCTATGGTATACCCCAATACCTGATCATAAGTTCTATTTTATTTTATAACACTGTAAAAAACGTATTATCATTGCCACCACAGGTTGTAAAGTTTGTTTGCTTTGGCCAATATTGGTAAATTCTTTTTAATACTTCTGACTCAACACGTATATGATCTTTTTATCTGCATCAGTAATAACAGGCAATGAATCCTGTTGTACAAAATGCAGTTTAAAAGCTTTAATGGCAGCGATAGAATCTTTGGTTTCGTAACCAATGATACGTAAAGCCTGCAAGGCATTAAAATTTTCGGGTTGTTGTACATTCAGGGTATCATACCAGTTTCCAAAACCACTTACCGCCAGTTGTTGCCAGGGAAAAAACCGGTTGGGGTCAACTTTTCTGGAGGGTGCAATATCGGAATGCCCGATAAAATTAGCGGTTGGTATATTGTAATTTTTTTTGAGCGTTTTTAAAACCATCAGCAGGTTATTGATCTGGGCTTCCGTAAATGGTTCAAAGCCATTATTATCCAGTTCAATACCAATGGAGCTGGAATTGACATCTGTTATATTTCCCCATTTGCCTGTACCTGCATGCCAGGCCCGCAGGTAATCATGTAACATGTGCTGTACCGTACCATCTTTACAAATTACATAATGTGCACTAACCTGTGTGCGGGACAGGGTAAATGTGGTTAGTGTTTGTTCACAACTGTTTTGTGCTGTATGGTGTATGATGACAATATTAGGTTTACGCATACTGAAATTGGTAGTGCCTGCCCAGGAAGCCCCGGCCCTCGTACTGTCAATATTAGCGGGTTGTTTTTTTAGCTCCGAGGCAAAACCCTTTGCCTGCTTTTTATAACTCCGGTTTGTTCCCCTGTAGGGATTGGGTGAACAGCCCGAAACAAAAAAGATCAATAAAATAATAAATCTCCTGTTAGCCATATTCTTTTAATACGATTGAAAACTACGGATTCTGTTTTTTATCAGGCTATTTAAATACCCACAACAATTTAAAACAATAATTAAAGTAATTCGGCGTTTTGTAGAATAATTCCTACAAGACTATGAAATCAAAACTACAAGGCTTGTTAATTTACTCTTACACGTCATATATATTAGTAGGCCTTTGTATAGTAGGTATGCCGTCAGCACAGACCCGATGCGGTATCACAGTCATTGCAACTATTACTAATTATTAAAAACGTAATTATTCCATGGTACATCATGTAAATTTTACTTTTAATACAAGTATAAAGGCGCTGATCACTTATCGTAGAATTACGTCGATTCATCGAAAAGGATGTGGTTTTTACTGAAAAAAGCGGGCAGAAAGCAAATATGTAGGATTACTTCTACGTTTATCTGACAAATTATGCAAATTAAAATGAAAAGATCTCTACGCTCCCAAATAACACGTGTATTTAAACCTCTGTTAATAATAACACTGTTATTTACGGGTTTACAATCGGCTAAAGCACAATGCGGAATGACTGTTACACCTACCGTTACTCATGTTACCTGTTTTAATGGAACAAATGGCGCAGTATCTGTAACTGTAACCGGAGGGACGGTTCCATATTTATACCAGCTGGCTGAAGCGGGTGCGGGAGCCTGGAGCAGCAGCAATACTTTTAGCGGACTGGCGGCAGCTACCTACCCACTTTCGGTTAAAGATAATTCAGGCTGTATTAAAACCATTTATATCTCTGTTAATCAACCTGCAGCTTTTGCGGTGACTTATACGGCTACCGATGTAACCTGTTTAGGTGGTAATAATGGAAGCATTAATATTAATACTGCCGGAGGAACAAGTCCTTATAGTTATGCCTGGAAAAAAAACGGGACAGCTTATTCCACTTCTGCAAATCTTACTAATTTATTTCAGGGAAATTATAGCCTCATTGTAACCGATGCAAATGGCTGTACAACGTCTACAAACGTATCGGAACAAATAAAAACAATTGGACTTACCGGTTTTAATGAAGATGTTGTGGCTAATGGTACCAATGTCAGTCCTGCATCGTCAACATCGCAGGCTTTCGACAATGTGAATGGTTCAGTCCTCTACGCAAACGGTTATACAAACGCATCAGGTGTAGCTCAAACACCAGGCGGATTACCTGCTGGTGGAAATTTTGCAAGTACACAAAGTGCCACACGTTTATACCAGATGGCTGCTTATAATTCAAGCAATTCATTGTTATTACGTTCGGCTTCCGCCAACAGCTACGGTGGTTCAGTTTCCGGTACTTTATCTTTTCAAAGCCAATACAGGGGTACATATAATACTTTATATGTATTAGCTTCAACAGGTTCTGGAACAGGTACAGTAAATTATATCATAAATTTTGCCGATGCCACAACCGCTACAGGTACTTTAACATTTGCAGACTGGTACCTGGTTGGAGCAAATTCTCAGTCAGCCATTAAATTAAAACGGATTGCCCGTAGTAATGGTACTTATGATACCCGTTACGATTTTAATTTATTTGAATTACCGATAACAATAGCTGGGGCTAACCAGGGAAAAGTTATTAATTCCGTAGGTTTTACATGGGTTGGTACCGGATCAGCAAGAATAAATTTAATGGCTATTACAGGATATACCTCTACTTCAACAGGCATTCCTGTTAACGATGGAACAGCTTCAACCGTTACACCGTCTGTAAATATTACATCAAATGCCGCATCAAATACTTTTTGTACAGGACAATCAGTAACATTTACTGCTAACCCCGAAAATGGAGGAACTTCACCTGCATATCAGTGGAAAAAGAATGGAAGCAATATAGGAACCAATGCTGCAACATGGACAACCAGTTCTCTTAATAATAATGACGTTATAACAGTTGTAATGACCAGTAATCTTCCATGTGTAACTACAGCCAATGCAACCAGCAATGCACTTAACATGATTAATGGAACAGCACCAGCTTCAGTAAGTATAGCAGCAGCTTCATCCAGTATTTGTGAGGGTAGCTCTGTAAGTATTACTGCAACTCCGGTCAATGGCGGAAGTGCGCCTTTCTATCAATGGAAATTAAATAATGCAAATGTGGGAACAAATTCTCCAACCTTCAGCAGCAGTTCATTAGCTACTAATGATCAAATCAATGTTGTCATGATAAGTAATATTGGTTGTGCCAGCCCAAACCCTTCTTCCAGCAATATAATTACGATGAATGTAATGCCGGTTTTAACGCCTGATATTTCTATAAGTTCTAACCCAACAAATCCATGGAATGGCAACCCGGTAACATTTTCATCAATAGTAACTAATGGTGGTACCAGTCCGGGTTATCAATGGTTTAAAAATGGTTCGCCAATAAGCGGTGCCACGTCTTCTACTTTATATGTGGCATCCCCATTATCGTCGGAAACCTATTCATGCAGGCTAACATCAGGTTATCCATGTTCAACTACACCAATAGTTATGAGTAATTATATTACAGTTAATGCAACGGCACTTCCTGTTACATTACAATGGTATAATGCAATGCCCCAAAACGGAAAAGCTTTACTACAATGGAAAACAGCACAGGAATTTAATAACAGGCAATTTATCATTGAAAGGGCTGCAAGTACCAGTGCAACAACATATACCACAATTGGTAATAAAGTTACAACATCCCCTGCTAACGGATCGGAATATAGCTTTATCAATGACCCCGGTAAATCAGGAACATACCTATACAAACTAACCCAGGAAGATATTGATGGCAATAAAAAAGTGCTGGGCATAAGAAGCGTAAACCTCAATGGAAAAAACAGTTGGTTAATACAGAACCTTGGCAGTTACTGGCAACTCAGTTGTAACCAGGCTTTTTTGTACCGCATTATAGATGTACAGGGAAGGGTATTGAAAACTTATAGTGGTAATGGAAGCGTAACTATAGATAAGCCAGGTGCAGCAGGTATTTATTTATTGCAATTAGAAACAGGGGGAGATATCTTTACACAGAAATTAATGAAATAATATTTCTGAAACATCGATAATAACAGCACTACATTGTAATAAAAATAAAATATTGATATAAAAAAGCTGCCTTTTTAAAGACAGCTTTTTACATTTTTAAATTTATTATTTTACAGTGTAGCCATATCAATTACAAATCTGTAGCGTACATCCCCTTTAATCATTCTTTCATAAGCCTCATTAATATCTTTCATCGCAATAACTTCCACATCGCTTACTATATTATGTTTGGCACAATAATCAAGCATCTCCTGTGTTTCGGGCAGCCCGCCAATTAACGAACCCGCCAGGCTTCTTCTTTGAAAAATAAGATTGAATGGTATCACCGGAGCTCCGGGAGGTGGCACGCCCACACAAACCATATTACCATTTGTTTTCAGCATTCCCAGGTAAAAATTATAATCATGTTGTGCCGAAACCGTATCTAAAATAAAATCAAAATAATTGGCTACGGATTTTACCTGTGCATCATCTGTTGTTAATACAAATTTGTGTGCCCCCAATTTTTTTGCATCTCTTTCTTTAGCAGCAGTATGACTCAACATCGTAACTTCTGCACCCATGGAAACCGCAAGCTTTACACCCATATGGCCCAAACCACCCAATCCCAGTATACCTACTTTTTGTCCTTTACCCACTTTCCAGTGGCGCAGGGGCGAGTAGGTGGTAATGCCTGCACATAATAAAGGAGCTATAGCTTCCAATGGTTGTTTATCTGTAAGGTGTAAAACAAAATCTTCATGCGCCAATATATTTTTACTGTAACCGCCATAGGTTACACCGCTGCCGTCTCTTTCCATTCCATTGTATGAAAAAACGCCGCCTGTTCCGCTGCAATGTTGTTCCAGTCCGTCTTTACAGTTATCGCATTCCCTGCAACTGTCTACCAGGCAGCCAATACCCGCCAGGTCACCTACCTTGAATTTTTTTACATGATCACCTACTGCTGTTACAACGCCTACAATTTCGTGTCCGGGTACAACAGGATAGATCGTCATTCCCCAATCGTTACGGGCAAAATGAAGATCACTGTGACAAACCCCGCAATACTTAATTTCAATTTGCACGTCATGTGGTTTGGGGTCTCTTCTGTTAATGGTCCAGGGGGCAAGCGGAGCCGTTGTGTCCTGAGCAGCATATGCTTTTGTTGATGACATAATAATTTAGTTTTAGTATTTCAAATATAATCTTTTAATCCAGATGTCGGGTTACCATTATATTATTATTCCGTTTCTCATGCATTCTTTTTACCTTTCGTGTTCAAGATCTTTTATGAAAAAAATATGTTTAGCAGTTGCGCTGTTTATTATTTCTGCAACAATTTTTGCCCAGCAAAAACCTGCCTATGTTTTATATAATGCCGGTGGTAAAAAGGTTTCGTATAATAAAATGATCAAGGAAATATCTAAAAAAGATATTGTGATGATCGGTGAATTTCATAATAATGCCATCAGCCACTGGATGGAACTGGAGATCACCAAAGACTGTAAAGAAAACCGTAACCTGGTATTGGGCGCCGAAATGTTTGAACAGGATAACCAGCCCGCACTGGATATGTACCTGCAGGGAAAACTTTCGGCCAAAGGATTAGACAGCAATGCCCGGCTCTGGAAAAACTATCCTACCGACTATGCACCCCTGGTAAATTTTGCCAAAGAAAATAAAATAGTATTTGCTGCTACCAATATACCCCGCCGCTATGCTTCTTTAGTTTCCAAAGGTGGCTTTGAAACACTGGATACCATCCCAGCATCTGCAAAAGCATGGATCGCACCCTTACCCATTGCCTATGACTCTACCCTGCCCGGCTATACAAAAATGATGACGATGATGGCGGGACATGGTTCGGCTAACATGCCCAAGGCACAGGCCAGTAAGGATGCCACCATGGCTTATTTTATTTTAAAATATTTTGTGCCCGGTAGCCTTTTTATTCATTATAACGGCAGTTTCCATTCCGAAAACCATGACGGCATTGTGTGGTATTTAAAACAGGCCAGGCCGGAACTTAACATTATTACTGTAACAACCGTTTCGCAAAAAGATATTAAAAAATTACTGGCCGAAAATAAAGGCAGGGCCGATTATATTATTTGTGTGGATGAGGATATGACAAATACGTATTAAAACACTCCTGAGATACGATCTTAAAACTAATTCTTCTCTTTTAAAACATCTTTACCGGCCATTCGTCTTCTTACATATAGAAAGAAGAAGCAATGACGATAGCAATAGAAATGACTGCCGACCGTAATAAAAATATTACCCAAACAATCAAATCGATCAGTAACCGGCTGTTTGGGTTTATTAAGCAAAGGGTGGCCAGTACGGAAGATGCAGAAGATATATTACAGGAAGTATTTTATCAGTTTGCCGGTAATGCTGAACCCATTGAACAGGCTACAGGCTGGTTATACAAAGTTGCCCGTAATAAAATAACAGACAATTACCGTAAACATAAGCTACCCCTGGCTGATGATATATTCAACAGTGGCGAAAGTGAGGAGGATAATTTTAACTGGAAAGAAATGTTATTGCCGTCTGACTCAACACCGGAAACAGAATACCTGCGTAATATATTTTGGGATGATCTAAAAGCTGCACTGGACGAATTACCTGCTGCACAACGGGAGGTTTTTATTCAAAATGAAATTGACGGCATTGCTTTTAAAGATATTGCAGCACAAACCGGAGAAAGCGTGGCCACGCTGATCAGCCGGAAGCGATATGCTGTATTACATTTAAGGAAGCGGTTGCAGCTATTAAAAGATGAATTATTAAATTATTAAAACAAAAAATTAAATACAATGAAAAAATTTTGGATCAAAAAAGGATTGATGATATTATTATTCGGCATTGCTGCCATACTGATATTTGGCTTTGTGGTGATGGGTTTATGGAATGCTATTTTACCAGTTGTACTTGGCGTAAAAGCGATCACATTTTGGCAGGCACTGGGAATTTTACTGTTAAGTAAAATTTTATTCGGTGGTTTTAGAGGGCGTGGCCGGGGAGCACGTCATAATGGAAAATGGATGGAGATGAAACAAAAATTTACTGGGATGACACCGGAAGAAAGAGAAAAGTTTAAAGCCGAATGGAAAACCAGGTGTGGCGGCAGGTGGACAATGCATCAAACAAAAACTGATTCATCTAGCGACATAGTTGCTTAGTAAATTATTAAAAAAGATATTCCTGGTTAACCAACTGAACATGGAAATACTTGTTTTTAAAACCAACCTGACGAATACCAAACACATTAAAAATGTGAGCCCGGATTTAAACAGGCATCCTTCCTTTTTAAATATTTGTCATGTTGAGCCTGCCGGGCAGACTCAACATGACCTACTTTTGAGACAGCCTTTTTTTTAACCCTGTGTTAATTTAATATTTTTTCCGGTAAGTAAAAAAATTTGATCACATATTTCTTCTGTATTGCCCGCCAACTGAATAAAGTGCATTGGTAATTTGCCCCAGCGAACAATACTTAACCGTTTCCATCAACTCAGCAAAAAGATTTTCATTGTTAACCGCAGCCTGTTGCAGGCGTTTCAGCATAGTGGCACTTTTTGCTTCATGGCGTTTGTGAAAAGCCTGCAGGGTTTTTATCTGGAATTCTTTTTCTTCAGTAGTTGAACGAATCACTTCAGTTGGTAAAATGGTAGGACTGCCTTTTTTATTTAAAAATGTATTTACACCAACAATAGGATATTCGCCGGAATGTTTTAAGGTTTCGTAGTATAAACTTTCTTCCTGAATTTTATTACGCTGGTACATGCGTTCCATGGCACCCAATACGCCGCCTCTTTCCGTTAAACGGTGAAACTCTGCCATTACTGCTTCTTCCACGATGTCTGTTAATTCCTCTATTAAAAAAGCACCCTGGTTGGGGTTCTCATTTTTTGCGGTACCCAGCTCCCGGTTGATGATAAGCTGAATGGCCATAGCCCTGCGAACACTTTCTTCGGTAGGTGTTGTAATGGCCTCATCATAAGCGTTAGTATGTAATGAATTACAGTTATCATAAATGGCATACAATGCCTGCAGGGTTGTACGTATATCATTAAAATCAATTTCCTGTGCATGCAGGGAACGACCGGATGTTTGAATATGGTATTTTAATTTTTGAGAACGGCTGTTGGCTTTGTATTTATTCTTCATGGCTTTGGCCCATATTCTTCTGGCAACTCTTCCAATCACGCTGTACTCCGGATCCATTCCATTGCTGAAAAAGAATGACAGGTTTGGCGCAAAATCATCAATGTTCATTCCGCGGCTTAAGTAATATTCTACATAAGTAAACCCATTGGATAACGTGAAAGCCAGTTGTGTAATAGGATTAGCCCCAGCTTCGGCAATATGATAACCACTGATGCTTACACTATAAAAATTCTGTATCGAGTTTTTAATAAAATATTCCTGTACATCACCCATCAGTTTTAATGCAAACTCGGTTGAAAAGATACAGGTATTCTGTGCCTGGTCTTCTTTTAAAATATCTGCCTGTACGGTTCCTCTAACTGTTGTTAATGCTTTGGCTTTAATCTGTTCATAAACATCTGCCGGTAAAACATCCTGTCCGCTTAAACCTAACAGGCGAAGGCCTAAACCGTCGTTTCCTTCCGGTAAAACCCCGGCCTCCCCTAAATCCCCTCCCATGGAGGGGACTTTACATTTCACTGAATTATTGAGTTTTTTTGGATGAACAGGTTTGTTATCTACACCAATATATCTTGGTAAATTATCTATATCATATTTAGATTCAATTAGTTTATTTATCTCTTCCCTCAAATTATTTTCTAAAATATATTTTTCACATTGCTGGTCAATGGCAGCATTCATAAAAAAGGCAAGCAACATGGGTGCGGGACCGTTAATGGTCATGCTCACCGAAGTCTTGGCATCACAGAGGTCAAAGCCGCTGTATAATTTTTTAGCGTCATCAACCGTTGCAATACTTACACCGCTGTTGCCAACTTTACCATAAATATCCGGGCGGTGATCAGGATTTTCTCCGTACAATGTTACACTGTCAAATGCGGTACTGAGGCGCTTGGCAGGCTGGCCCAGACTTACATAATGAAAACGCCTGTTGGTTCTTTCCGGCCCTCCTTCTCCGGCAAACATCCGGGTTGGATCTTCCCCTTCGCGCTTTAAAGGAAATACACCTGCGGTGAAAGGAAATTCGCCCGGCACATTTTCCTGCAGCTGCCATTTTAGAATATCGCCCCAATCTTTATACCTGGGCAATATAACTTTTGCCAGTACTGTACCTGATAAACTTTTATATGTAAGTGGCTGCTTGATAATTTTATCCCTTACTTTAAATTCATAAAATTCTTTTTGGTAACGTTCTAAAACCTCTGGCCAGGATTGGATAAGTTTTTTACAATCCGGATGTAAAGCCCCCTCTAAGGCCCCCTCCAAACCTCCCCCCAGGGGGGAGGCTTTAAGCACTTCAATACCAAAATTTTCTTTTATTATATCAGAAGCACCTTTTAACTGATACAATTTTGTTGCAATAGTTGATTGTTCTATCACCCAATTATCATAAGCCGAAATGGTTTCTGCGATCTCAGCCAGGTACCTTACCCTTTTTGGCGGAATAATAGTTGACTGACTGAAAGTTTCTTTAGTGTGAGTATGATGTTCTATATCTCCTGAAAATTTTACATTGCATTTCTCTGCTACTTTTTCCATCAGTCTTTCAAACAATTCATTTACACCGGCATCGTTAAACTGCGCTGCAATGGTACCAATGATCGGTAACTCTTCATCGGCTGCAGACCACAATCCATGATTACGCTTGTATTGCTTTCGTACATCATGCAAGGCATCCAATGCGCCGGCCTTATCAAATTTATTTACACAAACCACATCGGCATAGTCCAGCATATTTATTTTTTCCAGTTGAGATGCTGCACCATATTCGGGTGTCATCACATACATGCTCACATCTACATAATCCAGTATAGAAGCATCGCTTTGCCCGACACCGGCGCTTTCCAAAATAATAAAATCATAGTCTGCTGCTTTGCAGATATCAATGGCTTCCTGCACATATTCGCTCAATGCTTTATCACTTTCTCTGGTAGCCAGGCTGCGCATATATGCACGCGGAGAAGAAATGGAATTCATCCTGATTCTATCGCCCAGCAAAGCACCGCCGGTTTTTTTCTTGGATGGATCAACAGAAATTACGGCGACGGTTTTATCAGTGTAAGCATTTAAAAAACGACGTACTATTTCATCAGTAACAGAAGATTTTCCGGCGCCGCCGGTACCGGTAATTCCCAAAACCGGAATGCCCCCCCCGGCCTCCCCTAAATCCCCTCCCAGAGAGGGGACTTTAGAACCTGCTAACTGCTGCCACTTGTCTTTAATAGCAGCAGTTACAGTATCAATATTATGCAGTACTTCATTATTTGCGAATCTGATTACAGTAAAGCCCAACTCATTCAATCTTTCGGTACGTTGCTTATCATTCTCTTTATTTTCAGGCAATTGGTGTATTGAACCATCTACTTCAACAATCAATCTGTTTTCCAGTGATACAAAATCAGCAATGTATTTATCAATGATATGCTGTCTTCTGAATTTTATACCTGCAAGTTGTTTGTCTCTTAAAAATTGCCATAAAGCATTTTCAGCTTCAGTTGGTTTGCTTCTATGATGTGCAACAAATTCTTTTAAAGATTTGTAATAAAAATTATCAGCCGTTTCAAAATATTCATGAGCCACTTTCCCATTAAATAAGTGAAGGTAGTCTTCACCATTTTCAGCCATTGTAATGGCACGGGCAATTTTTTTAACATCTTTCCACTCTCCAAGAGCATAAATACCATTACCGTTGGCAGAGTGCTTCAAAGTCCCCTCCGTGGGAGGGGATTTAGGGGAGGCCGAGGGGGCCGGGGGGGTATCACATTGATGAATCACATCTTCAATCATCCCCTCCAGTCCCATATGCCTGCCGTCATCCGGACTGTAAATACGGGTGATACCATAATTATGTAATTCTTCTATTTCGCTTGGC
>JANOFR010000078.1:0-42598 GCA_031413755.1 Chitinophagaceae bacterium | reverse complement strand
ATTGATCCCCCGCACCGTGGGGTTTGTGATGGTCAATGAAGCTGTTCCGATGTTGGTGATGTCCACCGTCAGCGTATTTGGACCGCCATTTGTAATCATCAATGGATCCGGCGGGGTGATACAAATCATGATGGCAATATTAGTTTTTTCGAACTCATCAGTATGGGCGGATGGATAATGATTCCACTCGGCGTAATGTTGCTGATGGTTGTTTATGTATTTGTAGAGCGGTATATCGCTATCCGAAATGCATCGAAGATTGATGATAATTTTATGAACATCATCCGGGATCATATCGTTTCAGGAAATATAACAGCGGCAAGAAGCCTGGCAAAAAATACACATCACCCGGTTGCAAAAATGATTGACAAAGGTATTCAGCGTATTGGGAAACCCATTGATGCCATCGAAAGAAACATGGATAATATCGGTAAACTGGAAATATATAAGATGGAGCGCAATTTGCCGGTACTGTCCGTTATTGCACGTATTGCACCATTATTTGGTTTTGTGGGTACCATTATTGGTTTGGTAATGTTACTTAGAGATTTTGCGGCTGCTACAAACCCATCCATAACGGATATAGCCGATGCGATGTATGTAAAGATGATCACTTCTGCAACCGGATTGATTATTGGGATAATTTCATTTTTAGGATACAGTTACCTGAATACACAGATAGATAAAACGGTGCATAAAATGGAATCGGCCAGTGCAGATTTTATTGATATTTTACAGGAACCTACAAAATAATTATGAATTAAGAATGATGAATTAAGGGTGGAATTTTTAATTCAAATTACGCAACATTTATAACCAGTAACATGAGTTTAAGAAGCCGTTTAAGGGATAATCACAATGAAGTGGATGCAGGCCCGCTGAATGATGTATTGTTTATTTTGCTGATGTTCTTTTTACTGGTTTCTACTTTGGCCAATCCGAATGTTGTAAGGGTTACCAATCCAAAGGGCAAGAGTGATACAAGGGTAAGTCAGCATATTGTGGTTACCGTTACCAAAGATCAGCAGGTATATATCGGTACCCAGTTGGTTGACATGCAGTATATAGATTCTTTACTTAAAAAAGAAGTAGACCTGAACCGGAAATATGTTGATACGCCTACAGTAATTTTAAATGTGGATACCGCAGCTTATTATGGCAGGGCTTTCCGGATCATGGAAGCGGCAAAAAGGGCAAAAGCCAGGCTGGCGGCTAATATTAAGCAGTAATTAAAACCATTCGCTCCTTACCATAGATATCTTTTTTTACCATGACCGTTTCGTAATTTTTTCTGAATAGTGCCGCTACTTCACCGGCATAGTCTTCATGGGTTTCCAGGTATATCTTTCCCAGGGGCCGCAAATTTGTTTTTCCAAAGTCGGCAATTTTCTTATAAAAGATCAACGGCGAATCGTTGGGAACAAATAAGGCAAGCTGTGGTTCATATAATTTTACAGTCGCACTTAATTTTTCTTTTTCTTTTACCGGAATATATGGCGGGTTGCTGATGATGATATCAAACAACGGAAGTGAGACCCAATTTGCTTCATTTAAAAAATCCATATTCAAAAAACTGATGTAGGCATTATGCAGTGCAGCATTTTCTTTGGCGATAACTAATGCATTTTCACTTACATCTATGCCGGTTATAATGGAGGCCGGTAGGTTTTTTTTAATGGCAATAGGAATACAACCACTGCCGGTACCTATATCCAGAATTGCAGGATCTGTAATTTTAGATTTTCTGTCTTTGATAAGTTGTTCCACCAATTCTTCTGTTTCGGGCCTGGGTATTAAAACGTGCTCGTTCACTTTCAGTTTCAAATTATAAAACCAGGCTTCCTGTAAAACATACTGTACAGGTTTTTGCTGCAGTAATTGTTGCAATGCATTTTTAATTAATGCTGCAGAAGCAGGTTTTATTTTCTTATCCGGATTTTTTATGATATCAGAACGTTTAAGTGATGCCAGTTTTTCAAATACCCAATCCGTCATCACTGTTGCTTCACTAAGGGTATTATTTTTTTGCAGTTGAACTAAAAAATTGCGGTATGAATCCTTAATAATCATTAAAGCAAACATACTGATTCGTAAGTTGATTTAGCAAAAAAAGTAATATGGTTATGGGATGACGTTTTTTGGACTCTGAATTTTTTACTGTTTATGTAGACCGTGTTGTTTATTTTTTCATACGTATTTTTGTCACTTGTCTATACAGGAACAATATATGCATCGCTGCCTTCAACTGGCAGAAAAGGGAGCAGGACATACAGCACCAAACCCAATGGTGGGGGCTGTGCTCGTGTATAACGGCAGGATAACAGGCGAAGGGTATCATCAAAAATATGGTAAGGCCCATGCCGAAGTGAATTGTATAAACAGTGTTAGTGAAACTGATAAAAAGTATTTTACTGAAAGTACCTTGTATGTGTCACTGGAGCCCTGTACTCATTTTGGCAAAACACCGCCCTGTACCGACCTGATCATAAAAAACAAGATCCGGCATGTAGTTATTGGTTGCAGGGATAGTTATGCAACAGTAAATGGTAAAGGAATTGAAAAATTAAAAACTGCCGGAGTACAGGTTACAGTTGGCATTTTAGAAATAGAATGCCTTGAACTCAACAAACGGTTTTTTACTTTTCATGAAAAACAAAGACCGTATATTATCTTAAAATGGGCACAAAGCAGTGATGGAAAAATAGCCTACCTGAATACTACCGGGGGGGGAGCTTTGGCGCATACAGGTACAGGCAGATTATTTATCAGCAATGAGTTTACTAACAGGCTGGTACATAAATGGCGGAGTGAAGAAGCAGCTATATTGGTTGGAACAAATACTGCTTTGCAGGATGACCCGGCTTTAACGACAAGGCTTTGGCCCGGAAATAATCCGGTGAGACTGGTTATTGACAAAGAATTGAAATTACCCCTGCACCTGAAACTGTTTGATGGCAACACTAAAACAATTGTTTTTAATTACAGTAAACAGGCTGAAACTAAAAACCTGGTTTATTATAAATTAAAGAAAGAAGAAAATTTACCGGCACAAATCAAAACGGTACTTTATGATATGCAAATTCAATCTGTGATTGTAGAGGGGGGTGCAACATTATTACAATCATTTATTGATGAAGGTTTATGGGATGAAGCAAGGGTAATAAAAAATGGGCAATTGACCATTGGAAATGGATTAAGTGCGCCAGTTTTAATAAATAATATCCTGTTACAGGAACAGAAATTTGATCATGATGTGGTTTCTTTTTTTATGAAAGGAACGGGTAAAAAATAAAAACAATTAATGAACGGGCAGGATTTTTATACGACCATTGAAAAACCATCCAGAGCCGAATTTAAAGACCGGGGAAGTAAGTTTTATGCTTTTGCATTTCCTGTAACAACACCCGATGATTTTAAAAAACAATTACAACTTTTAAAAAATGAACATCCCAAAGCGGTGCATTATTGTTTTGCTTACCGGATAGGTACCGATGCCGGTCCGAACGGATCATCCCCGTCCTTACCGGCACTGGCGGGCAGGCGGGGCAATAATTTCCGTTCATCGGATGATGGGGAACCATCAGGAACAGCTGGCAAACCTATTTTAGGACAAATAGACAGCAAAGGTTTAACCAACGTGGCAGTAATTGTTGTAAGGTATTGGGGCGGTACCATGCTGGGGGTACCCGGTTTAATCAATGCGTATAAAACGTCAACAGCCCTGGCTTTACAGATCACACCGGTTGTGAAAAAACAAATAGAGGTAAATTATTCCATTGAGTTTGATTACACACAGATGAATGAAGTGATGATGGTGATGAAACAATTCAATTGTACCATTCATGCTAATGAAATGCAGTTGTTTTGCAATATTAGTGCAGGGGTTCCTAAAAACCGCATGGATGAAGTTTTATACCGGTTGAAAGATCTGCAAAATGTTTTGGTAAAAAAATTAATCAGTTAAAATGAACATTGAAACTTTACGGGAGTATATTTTACAAAAACCTTCTGTTACCGAAGGTTTTCCTTTTGGAGAAGATACCTTGGTTTTTAAGGTGAAGGAAAAGATTTTCTTTTTAGCAGGTCTTGATAGCTCACCCCTGGAGTTCAATGTAAAGTGTGATCCTGATAAAGCGATTGAATTAAGAGAAGAGTTTCCGGAATCTGTTTTACCGGGCTACCACATGAATAAAAAACACTGGAACACCATTATTGTTGATGGCAGATTATCTGCAAAGCAATTAAAGGAGATGATTGACGACTCGTACACATTGGTAGCTCTAAAAAATCGTGTAAAATAACTTTGCCAAAATTTTAAACTTTGGCAAAGTTTGTCTCAGTTATTTCCTTTCATATTTCCAGTTCCTTCCTTTTCCTTCAGCCATCCATTCCAAAGCAGTGGCCATTCTTTTATTGCGGGTTTCTTCCGATTTGGCTCCGGTGATCCACATCAGGTATTCTTTTTTATGTGAATAGGCAAAATTCTCAAAAACCAGTTTTGCTTTTTTATTTTTGGCAAGTGCTTTTGTAAAATATTCCGGCACGGCTAATTCAGTTTTACCGGCAGGTTTTGCCTTTGCAGGAAGCTTGATTCCATTATCAGTAAGTTGCATGGCTTCTTTTATCCAGGCTGTTATTTTTTTATCTGCTGGCAGATCTTTTAAAGAGCTTAGCCTTCCCAAATGGCCCATGGCCGTTTCTGATCTGGCATTTTCAATCAGCACCGGGTCTTTCATTAAAGATGCTTTCCAAAAACTCATTACGGCATGATTTTTAAAAGCAGCCATATGGCACATCATTTCACCTTTATAATCAAAAAATGGCATCCCCCATTTAATTTTTTCTTCCACATCAGGACAAACTTTGTGCACTAGCTTTCTTATGTGATTTAAAATGGGTTTGGAAAAATCAGCTGATTTTGTAATGTATGTATCTATCACTTCTTCTTTTTTTTCCATAATTAATTTTTTATATTTTTTTCTTTGCGGTACACATCCAGTCCCAGGGATAAGGCTCTGCCAGCCATTTAGGAGGTTTATGAAATTCGGTACTCCAGTCGTAATTTATTTTTTTAATGAGGGATACTTCAAAACCTTCCAGGGTCAACAGCAATTCCAGTTCTTCTTTTAAATAATGTTTGGTGGGTACATTATCAATATCGGTAACACCCTGTTTGATGTTTTTAACCTGGTCAATGGCTTTTTTGGCTTCCGGACTTTTATCATTTTCTGCATCATCAACGTTCCAGCGGTCGGCAATAATATTAGTATATAATTTTGATTCAAGCGATGGTACAACCAGCACGAGTTCGCCACCGGCATGTAAGCAAAGTGAAAGTGACTGAAAAAAATTAATTCTTTTTTCGAGTGAGTCAGTAAGGATGGCATTAATGCAGATAGCCGAATCGCAGGGCGTTACGGTGAGGTCGTCGGCCGACATATCCAGCCGGTGGTATTCTATATTTTCAATGTCGGCATATTTTTCTTTTGCAATCTGCAGGTTCTTTGCAGAGATGTCTGCAGCTATTACCTGTTTAAATTTTGGTGCCAGTACCGGTATCCATTTGCCAACAGCACAACCAATATCTATTATGGATTTTTCAGGTGATGCCATATCATCAATGGCTGCTACAATACTGCCCGACTTGTCGTTTTGCAATACATCAAAAATTTCCGTTTCATATTTAGGAGCAATCGTTTCCCAGTATTTTCTGTCCATCTAAATTTTATTTTTAGTGTAGAAGAATCTGAAACAAAAGTTACAACTTATTTTTTGTTGAACAGGGTATTGGAAAAAGAAAAGGCTTTTCTGAATTCAGAAAAGCCTTTTAATAAATTTAAAATATGAATTATCTAAACCTTTCGCTTACCAATGTCTCTTTGCTTCCGGGTGTATACAAATAAAAACCTTCACCACTTTTCATTCCCAACCTGCCGGCCAAAACCATATTCACCAATAAAGGACAGGGTGCATATTTAGGATTTCCAAAGCCATCCTGTAAAACTTTTAATATGCTCAGGCAAACATCTAAGCCGATAAAATCGGCTAACTGCAATGGCCCCATGGGATGCGCCATACCCAGTTTCATTACCGTGTCTATTTCTTCTACACCGGCAATGCCTTCATATAAACTGTAAACAGCTTCGTTGATCATCGGCATTAAAATTCGGTTGGCAATAAAGCCGGGGTAATCATTAACGGCACAGGGTATTTTTCCAAGCTGCCTGCTTAATTCAATAATGGTTTCTGTAACTTCTTTTTTGGTTGCATAACCATTGATAATTTCTACCAGTTTCATTACCGGTACCGGGTTCATAAAATGCATACCGATCACCAGGCCCGGCCTTTGTGTTACAGACGCAATCTTTGTAATGGAAATAGATGAGGTATTTGTTGCAAGAATACATCCTGCAGGCGCATAAGTGTCCATCTGTTCAAAAATGGATAATTTCAGATCCACATTTTCAGTTGCAGCCTCCACAACAAGCTGGGCATCTTTAACACCTTCGGCAATGATGGATGAAACAACAATATTTGCCAGTGTTGATTTTTTTTGTTCTTCTGTTATTGAGCCTTTGGTAATTTGCCTGTCTAAGTTTTTATGAATGGTATCCAATGCCCTTTGTAACTGTGATGGATTAACATCAACCAGACTTACTTTAAAACCGGATTGTGCAAATACATGAGCAATGCCGTTTCCCATGGTGCCGGCGCCGATGACGCTTACATTTTTTATCATAAAAATATTTATTGGTGGGCTAAAGCCCGTTATTATATTTTTTTGAATTGCCCTGCCCTTAAGGGCAGGGCAATTGATTTATTTAAACGCATTGATCCCCGTCACATCCATTCCGGTGATCAGCAAATGAATATCATGCGTGCCTTCATACGTGATCACACTTTCCAAATTCATCATGTGGCGCATTACCGGGTATTCTCCTGTAATGCCCATTCCGCCTAATATCTGCCGGGCATCCCTGCAAATATTAGTGGCCACTTCGCAGGCATTCCTTTTGGCCATGCTTACCTGTTGTGGTGTAACTTTTCCTTCGTTCATTAAAACACCAAGCCGCCAGTTTAATAATTGAGCCTTGGTAATTTCGGTAACCATTTCGGCAAGCTTTTTTTGTTGAAGCTGAAAACTTCCGATGGGTTTTCCAAACTGAATTCTTTCTTTGCTGTAATTTAAAGCGGTATCATAACAATCCATGGCTGCGCCAATGGCACCCCAGGCAATGCCATAACGGGCTTTGGTTAAACAACCCAACGGGCCTTTCAAACCCTTTACATTTGGTAAAATATTTTCTTTGGGAATTTTTACATTATCAAAAACCAGCTCACCGGTTGCACTGGCACGCAGGCTCCACTTGCCATGTGTTGTTGGTGTGCTGAAGCCTTCCATTCCTCTTTCAACAATTACGCCTTTAATATCACCGGTATCATCTTTTGCCCAAACTACCGCAACCTGTGCAAAGGGTGCGTTACTGATCCACATTTTTGCACCATTCAATAATACATGATCATCTGCATCCTTAATGTTGGTCAGCATACCACTGGGATCGCTGCCATGATTGGGTTCGGTTAAACCAAAGCAACCCAGCCATTCGCCACTGGCAAGTTTTGGTAAATATTTATTGCGTTGTTCTTCGTTGCCATATTGGTAAATGGGAAACATTACCAGGCTGCCTTGTACACTTGCAGTGGAACGTACACCACTGTCGCCACGTTCCAGTTCCTGCATCATTAAACCATAGCTGATATAATCCAGACCACCGCCACCGTATTGCTCAGGTACAGTTGGCCCAAAGCAGCCCAGGTCGCCCAGTTGTTTTATGATCTGTTGCGGAAATTCTGCCCGCTGGGCATAATCTTCTATAATGGGGGAGATCTCTTTTTTTACATAATTGCGAACAGTTTCACGAATGAGTTTGTGTTCATCGGTCAACAGTTCATCTACATTAAAATAATCGGGAGATTGAAAGTTATCTGTTTTAGCTGCCATCGTTATTGTTAGCCCCCTCTATCTCTCCGCCGCGGCGGAAGGAAATGGAGAAGATTTTTTAGAAGATTAAATAATATTTTTTTGGCATGGGCATTTGTACAACTATCAACATCGTTGTGAACTTGTTCTGTTCTTCTTTTCTTTTAGTAAAAGAAAAGAAGAATCTCACTTGTACCGCATACCATTACTTTCCTACCGCCAGCCTGCCTGTCCGGTAGGCAGGGCAGGTTCAGCTTAGATTCCTGCCATTTAGGCTGTAATCTGTACCGCAAATATAAATACACTCATTCAGAAGAAAATTTTTTGTTTTTTGCAGATGATTGTTTAAACCCCGTCAGAGGTTATTTAAATCTTTTACAAAACCGCCGGCAGGGCCAATAGTCACCGTAAGTGTTTTAGCGATTTTTTAAAAAATAATTAAATAAATGCAACATTGATGAAATAGTCTTGTCTCTTAACTATAAAACCTTGATTTTTTGGAATTAGCTGTATTACCACAACAGGATGAACTGATTGAACGCTGCTTAAGGGGTGATACGCTTGGCTATAAGCAATTATATGTGCGTTATTCAAAAGCCATGTACAATACCTGCCTCCGGATATTGAATAATGCATCGGAAGCTGAAGATGTGTTACAGGAAAGTTTTGTGGAAGCTTTTAGAAACCTGGAACGTTTTGAATACCGGACCAGTTTTGGCGGATGGCTTAAACAAATTTGTATAAACCGGGCCATTAACCAGCTTAAAAAAAGAAAGATAGAGTGGGTGGATATGGAGAAAATACCAGGGTACGACCATGCTCCCTATAGCTATCGGGATGAAATGCCCATTGATGAAACGGAAATAACCATGCAGGTTGAGTCTGTTAAAAAAGCGATCATGAAATTACCTGATGGATACCGCACCGTATTGAATTTGTATTTACTGGAGGGCTACGATCATGAAGAGATAGCTGAAATACTGCATGTAGCCGAATCAACTACCAGAACACAGTTCATGCGGGCAAAACAAAAATTATTACAAATTTTAAAAGAAGGGTCATGAGTAACAAGCTGAAAAAATTTATATGGGATCACCGCAAAGAATTTGATACTGAAACTCCATCAGAAAAAGTATGGGAAAATATTGAAGCCACTTTTTCTGTAAAACAAAAAAAGAATTTTACAGGTAAGCCTCTTTATAAATGGAGTATGGCTGCTGCTGCTTTGTTGATCATTGTAACAGGTATTTATTTCATTGTAAATAAAAAAACCCTTGAACCTGCAGTTATTGCCATTACTGAAACGGATATTAATAAACTGGCGCCAGACTATGCCCCTGAGATGAACCAGTTTGTAAAAATGATTGATACCAAGCAGGAAGAATTGAAAACACTTGCCAAAGAACAGCCCGAACTTTATCAGCAGTTCACTATAGCCATTAACCAATTGGACAGTTCATATAATAACCTTAAAAACAAACTCAACGCCACGCCCAACCGGGAGATGCTGCTGGAAGCCATGATTCAAAACCTGCAGCTGCAGCTGTATGTGTTGAATCAGCAATTAAACATTATTAATCAAATTAAAGAACCAAAAAAGTATAGCCATGAAAAAAATGATCAAAACATGTAGCTTTGTTTTGCCCTTATTTTTACTTGCACAGGTAAACCTGTATGCACAGAATGATAATGGCAATGATAATTATAATGACAACAAAAAAAAGTATGAGTTTGTAAAAACAAAAGCAGTTAACAAATCATATAATGTTTCATCCGCTGATAAACTGAATATTCAGAATTCGTTTGGATCCGTAAAAGTAATTACCTGGGACCGGAATGAAATAAAAGTTGATGTTGATATTGAGGTTTCGGCCAATACCGAAGCACTTGCCCAAAAGATGATTGACAGGATATCAGTAAATGATGGGCAAAGCGGCAGGGAGATATCATTCAAAACTGCAATAAAGGATGGTAAAAATGGCTATAATTCTAAAGGGGAGAAAAGCACTATGCACATCAATTACAGTATTTCCATGCCGGCCAATAATCCGTTAACCGTTAAAAATGAATTTGGAGCCACCACTATACCCGATTACAGGGGCGAAGTGGAACTGACCAGTAAATTCGGGTCTTTAACAACAGGTAATCTTATAAACATAAAAAATATTAATGTTGAATTTGGGAAAGCTAACCTGGCAAATATATCGGGTACCCCGGTAACGATTAAATTTTCAAGTGTGGTTATTTCTAAATTATCCGGCACTGTTAAGTTGAACCTTGAATTCTGCAGCAGTGTACGGCTGAACCTGGATAATAACTTAACCAACCTGGATCTGAAAACTTCTTATTCAACGGTTAACCTGAAGCCAATGGGGGAACTGCCTGCTTCCTATACTATCTTTACCAGTTTTGGTTCTTTTAAAAACAACAGCGGCATTAAATTCAGCAGCGATGAAGATGATGATAACCAAAAGGGGCTTAAGTTTGATTATGAATATACGGGTAAAACAGGCAGTGGCAGTATACCGGTTAAAGTAAAAAGCAGTTTTAGTAAGATCATTTTTGGAGAAGCATCTGAAGCAGATATGAAAGATAAAGAAAAGTCAAAATCAAAATCCCGAACATCATAGTAAAGTATAGCCATGTATAATAAAAGGCCTGTTATTATTTACAGGTCTTTTATATTTTTATGAATCCCGGCAGCATTTGTATATACATAATTTCAGAAAACCTGATTGATACCATATAGCCTATTTTCATGTCGGGTTTAAAAATTCATTTCATTACTCTAATCAGTCTTTTCAAGTATAAAAATTTCTTCTACAGGTTTACTGAAAACCCCTGCTATTTTTAATGCCAATACGGTAGAAGGTACGTATTTGTTTGCCTCCATAGCATTAATGGTTTGCCTGCTTACCGACACTGCTTTTGCCAGGTCTTCCTGGGTTAATCCTTTTATTGCCCTTTGTACTTTAATATTATTTTTCATCGGTAACGGTTTTAGAATTTTTGTACATCAGGTAATTAAATCGCACAATGAAGATGATCAGCACGGTAAA
The DNA here is from genome assembly GCA_031413755.1 of Chitinophagaceae bacterium. Taxonomy (GTDB): domain Bacteria; phylum Bacteroidota; class Bacteroidia; order Chitinophagales; family Chitinophagaceae; genus Ferruginibacter. The sequence goes on along the minus strand of JANOFR010000078.1, from coordinate 31,558 downwards.
CATGTTGTATATCATCACATCCAGAAATGGAGTACCATAAACCAATACAAAAGCTATGAGTAATAGAATATAGTTTACGCAAACCGCCCAGAGTAAGGATGACAGGCGGATTTCAGCAATAAATTCATCCTCATTTTTTTCTTTTGAAAAACTTACCAGCAAAGCCCCAATGATAAATAATGAACCAATTACGGTGTTCGTGATATTGGTGTTGATGAAACTGAAGTATTTGTAATTCCCGAATGTTCCGTCAGCAGCAATTGCAAATACGCTGGCACTAAGCCAATCGGCCCCAAATTCGTTATAAACTAATATAAGGCCTAAAAGGGTGGCAGGAATCAGTATGAACCAGCCCATTTTTTTGTACCTGTTCGGTAATAATAATTTCGTTGTCATGACTTTTATGTTTTTACAAATGTAAAGTATATTTTACAAATAGACAAAATATTATTACAAAATGTAAGAATAATTTAACAAAATGTAGATGAATTAATGTCTATACATTTGTAATCAATAATTTAAAAATGCCAAACTACTCCTTTTTAGCGCTGGGCGATAGTTACACAATTGGTGAACAGGTGGTTTTTGCAGATAACTTTCCTAACCAAACTATTCAATTACTTCGGAAATCAGGTTTTGCATTTTATGGAGCAGAGATCATAGCCAAAACCGGCTGGACGACTGATGAATTGAGTAATGCAATTGAAAACACAGAAATGCTGGAAACATATGATATCGTTTCCCTGCTTATTGGCGTAAATAACCAATACCGGGGCCGGTCTGCAAATGAATTTAAAACTGAGTTTGAATATTTATTACAAAAAGCCATTCAGTTTGCAGGTAATAAATCTTACCGGGTCTTTGTATTAAGTATTCCCGATTGGGGGGTTACTCCTTTTGCTGAAGCCCAGCTGCCCGACGGACAGGGCAGAAACAGAAAACAAATCGCTGAAGAAATTGATGCTTACAATTATATATGTGAAAGATCGGCAACGCAATTTCAAACCAATTTTATAAACATTACTGCTGCCCAAAGGGGGGATGGAAATAAAATTGAGTTTTTAGCTGCAGATGGGCTACATCCATCAGGGCAAGAGTATAAAAAATGGGCTGCTAAACTTTCAGAATCTATTTTGAAACATCTGTTATGATAAATACCATTGATTTTAAGGAATTGCAACGATTTAAAATTTGGTGGGCATGGCTTGTGGTAATTGCACTTAATGTGCTTTTTATTTATGCTTTTATACAACAGGTAATTTTAGGTAAACCATTCGGATCTAAACCTGCCTCTGATTTTATTTTAATATTAGTTGGATTATTGCCCTTAGTCTTTCTTTTTTTCTTAATGTCGATAAAATTAAGAACAAAAATTACCGACACAGGAATTTATTACCGCTATTATCCCTTTCAATTTAAAGAAACAGTGATCGAATGGCATGAATTGAGGGATGCCTATATAAGGGAATATAATTCTTTTTATGAATACGGGGGATGGGGGATAAGAACCGGTACTCCAAAAACAGGTAAAGCCATTAATACCTCTGCATCTTCCAATAAAGGATTGCAGTTGCAATTTACAAATGGTAAACTATTACTGATCGGCACAAAAAAACCGGAAGAATTACAAAAGATTATTGATACCATTATACAGGCAGGAAAAATAAACAGGGGCGTATAAGGTTTTAGTATTAACTGGTTGATATTTTGTACTGCCTTTTTCATAACTGCTTCTGCTACATCGGAAGTTTTGATATGTATGTAGCTGATAAAAGCAGTTGTAAAATATTTTTTCTTTTTAAAAGATTCAGTGTTGGTGAATGCCGGAAGAGCGGCGGATGCAGAAATAAGGGAAATGTTTTTTAGAAATTTTCTGCTGAGCATAAAAATATCTTTTAGTTATGTGAGAAACCCCGCCATTTCTGATTGGTACTGTTGAGCAATTGCCCTTGCTTCGGCTGCAAAATTTTCCCCTTCGCCGGCATAGATAATAGCCCTGCTTGCATTAACCAATAGCCCACAATCCCTGTTCAAACCATATTTGCTTACTTCCTGTAAACTTCCTCCCTGGAAGCCCACTCCAGGTACCAGTAAAAAATGGCCAGGAATTATTTTACGGATTTCTTCCAGGTCACTGGATTTGGTTGCACCAACTACAAACATCAGGTTTTCATTGGTTCCCCAACTGCTCACTTTTTTTAGTACGGTTTTATATAAAAATTCACTGCCATTGTTGTCCCAATTGCTATCGGGATGACCAACAACATTCAATTGCTCAAAATCTTTGCTGCCTGCATTGCTGGTTAATCCTAAAACGATGGCCCATTTATTTTCAAATTCCAAAAATGGTTTTACACTGTCTTCACCCATATACGGTGCAACAGTTATTGCATCAAAGTTCATGGTTTCAAAAAATGCTTTGGCATATTGTGATGAAGTATTGCCAATATCACCACGCTTGGCATCTGCAATTATGAATTGATCTTTTGGGATATAGTTTACCGTTTTCTCCATCGCTGTCCAGCCCATTAACCCCATAGCTTCGTAAAAAGCAGAATTTATTTTATAAGCAACACATAGATCATTCGTAACATCAATGATCTGTTTATTGAATTCAAAAACAGCATCGGGGTGTGATTGAAGGTGCAGCGGTATCTTAGTAAAATCTGTATCCAAACCAATGCAGAGGTAAGATTTTTTTAGTTGAATTTGTTGAATGAGTTGTTTTCTTGTCATGTTACAAAGTTAATCTGCTTTCCATTTCTGCTGCTATCTGTTTCGAATCTTCGTCAGGCCTTTTCATTAATTCTGTTATAATGTTTTTCCTGGTTAGCTCATCATGATTTTGGCTTAATTTAAATACATTGTCAATACTACTAACTTCAATTTCAAAACCAACAATAGCTTTTATTAAACGTTGTATATATTCATCCGGCAGTTTATCAAATGCTGCTATAGTTTCTGTTCCTTCATATTTATCAGTGATTGCCCTGATGGCTTTATATGTTCCTGCTTCATCAGTAAAATGAATTTTTCCTTTTGCATGTACGGTTATATAATTCCAGGTACTTGCGCCAGCGGGGGAGCCATACCAACTGGCACTTACATAACAATGAGGCCCGGTGAATACAACCAATACATTTTTGTTTTTTTCAAATGATTTGTGGTGATCTGTATTTTTCATCAGGTGGCCTGTAAGAAAAATTTTATCACCATCTCTTAACTCAACATTAAGGGGTAATTGTGTTGCAACCGGAAATTCATCTCCAAAACCGGTTACAACAGCAAAAGAATTGTTTTTAATGAAAGCAATTACTTTTTTCTGGTCTTCTTCAGTAAAGTAGGGAAGTTTATACATATCAACTTTTGATCTTTTCTAAAATCAGGTTTTCTATTTCTTCATCCTGCCATTTGTTTTCAATATCAGCTATCGCCATTATTTCCTGCATAATGGCTTCCTGTTTTTGTCCGTTTATCAAAGCTTCGCTATATCTTATATGCGGACTGAATGTTACCTGTGCATAAGCCGGTATCCATTTGTCGGGATATTTTTTACTGAAAGCGGCTTCAATTTTTTTCTGTAATAAAAATCTGGGGTCAGCAACTTTATCCCGCATCTCTATAAAATTATTCAACGCAAGGTCGGCAATGGCATCACCATCAGGTTTTCTTAATTTCTGATATGCTGATAAAATATCCGACCAGTTATCATCATGCTTTTCAATTAAACCATTAAGCACGGAACAATCTTCAAAACCACAGTTCATGCCCTGGCCAAAGAAGGGTACAATTGCATGGGCGGCATCGCCGATCAAGGCAAATTTATCTTCCCTTATCCAGGGAAAACATTTTACGGTAACCAGAGAAGCAGTTGGATTTGTGAAAAAATCTTCTTCAAGCGTTGGCATTAACGGAGCCGCATCGGTAAAAGTTTTTTCAAAAAAAGAACGTACTTTTTCTTTAGTGTCCAATGTTGCAAATGAAACGGCTCCTTCAAAAGGAAAGAAAAGTGTGCAGGTAAAACTTCCATCAATATTAGGCAAGGCAATCATCATATAATTGCCACGGGGCCATATGTGCAAAGCATTTTTCTCCAGTAAAAATGCTCCATTTTCTCCGGCAGGAATCGTTAATTCCTTATAACCAAAATCAATATAGTATTGCTGATACTGGAACCGGTCATGTTGCATCTGATGTGTTAGTCTTGCTGCAGAAAAAGCACCATCGCTGCCGAATAAAAGTTGAAAGTCTAAAGTTGAAGGTTTAAAGTTGATTGCATCCTGCAGAATTATTTCATTTTTATTCCAGTCAACAGATTCGCATTTTTGATTAAATCTAATTTCAACATTATTTTCTTCGGCAAGTTCCATCAACTTACAATTCAATTCGCCTCTTGAAACTGAATTAATGTACTGCCCTTCTTTTCCATAAGCCTGGTAAGCAGTACTTCCATCGGCATTATGCATAAAACGTCCATGCATGGGTATGCAAATTTTTCTGATCTCATTCATCAAACCCACTTCTTCCAAAGCTTTTATACCACGGTCGCTTAAAGCCAGGTTAATAGATCGGCCTGCAACCATTTCCTGTTTCCTCATATCAGAACGGCGTTCATAAATTTTTACTTTATATCCCCGTTTGGATAAATAGATAGATAGTAAGGAGCCTACTAAGCCGGCTCCGATTATTATAGTATTCTTTTTCATTTTTTTTATATAAACGTTTCTGGTTTCTCGTTTTGTGTTTCTTGTTTCTTGTTATGAGCCGTTTTAGTTTTTGAGGTGTTTATTTAGCACATACTATTTGATTTATAAAAACGAGAAACAGTAACGATCAACGAGCTAACGAGAAACGATGTTTTGAATTATCTTACCAAAAGTAAAAATATCTTCAAAAGTATTGTATAATGGAACCGGTGCAATACGTATCACATTCGGCTCCCTCCAATCGGCCAGTACGCCGTTTTGTTTAAGTGCTTCAAAAACTTCCTTACCTCTTTCAAGCATCAGCATAGAAACCTGGCAACCTTTATTTTGTTTAGGTGTGATAATCTCTATCTTTTTTTCTGTTGCTCCAGCATTTAATTCTTCAATAATAAAAAATAAATAATCACTTAACTGTTGCCCTTTGGCGATCAGGTTTTCAATTCCTGCTTCTTCAAAAATATCAAGCGAAGCTTTGTGTGCAGCCATACTTAAAACGGGTGCATTGCTCAGTTGCCAGCCTTCTGCAGTAGCAATGGGTTTAAAACCTTTCTCCATCTGAAAGCGGGTTGCTTTTTCATAACCCCACCATCCTGCCAATCTTGGTAGTGCCATATTACCCGTGTGTTTTTTATTAATGAATGCTCCGGCAACAGCACCAGGACCGCTGTTTAAATATTTATAACTGCACCAGCAGGCGAAATCAACATCCCAGTCATGCAAATGCAGTTCAATATTACCGGCAGCATGAGCCAGGTCAAATCCGCAATAAGCTCCCGCATCATGAGCTGCCTTTGTTATTGCCTTCATATCGAACACCTGGCCGCTGTAATAGTTTACGCCACCAAAAATAACCAATGCCGTTTGATCAGCATGTTGTTTTATTGTTGAAAGAATGTCTTCCGTTCTGATATAGTGTTCATTTTCTCTTGGGCCAACTTCAATAATTGCATCATCTGGGTTCAATCCATGAAACCTGGCTTGTGATTCCAATGCATATTGATCAGAAGGAAATGCTTTTGATTCGCAGATGATCTTAAACCGGTCTTTAGTGGGTTGATAAAAACTGGCCATTAACAAATGCAGATTCACAGTGAGCTGATTCATCACTACAATTTCTTCTGGCAACGCCCCAACAATTTTGGTAAGTAATTGCGGAAACATTTCATGATAACTGAACCAGGGTTGCCTTGCATTAAAATGACCTTCTACACCAAAACTGGCCCAGTCTTCCAGTTCATTTAACACATATTCCTGTGTGGTTTTGGGTTGCAGGCCAAGGGAATTCCCGGTAAAGTAGATGCATTCATTACCGTTGATGATGGGGATGTAAAATTTATCCCTGAAAAATTTTAATGAATCCTTTTCATCCAGGTTCTTTGCACATTCAAGTGTGTTTGTAAAATTCATATTTTAATTTCGCCGGCCTTCAGGCCGGTGAGCTTTTATTTTGAAAGATGGGCTTTAGCCCAGTTATATTTTTTTGGCTAAAGCCATAATCTTTTATTTGTTTTCTCCGGGCTGAAGCCCGGAGCTATACACCGGAGCCATACACCGGAGCTATTCTATCGTTGCAATCACTTTTAATTCAATCGCTATTGGTGTTGGTAAACTTGTAACTTCTACCGTCGTTCGACATGCCTGTACATCCTTAAAATATTCACCGTAAATTTTATTATATACCTGAAAATCTTTCTTCATATTGGTTAAGAATACCGTAACATCCACAATCTTATCCCAACTACTGCCACTGGCTTCCAGCACGGCTTTTACATTGGCGAAGCATTCGTGACATTCGGCTTCTATTTCATACTTAATGATATTCCCATCAGTATCAAGTTCCAGTCCGGGAATGGAATTATCTTTTGCACTCCTGCTTCCGATACCGGAGAGGAATAAAAGATTTCCTGCACGCCTTGCATGTGGATATGCACCTAAGGGTTTGGCGGCAGCACCTGTATGTATGATCCCGTTTCTCGTTTCTCGTTTTTTTGTTTCTCGTTTCTCGTTTGTTGAGACTCTATTCTGAAATTTGGTTCCTGTTTTTTCAGATACATTCAAATATTTAATGAATGCACCAATCTTATTACCTGTTTTGTCTGCTAATTCATTAAGTTCTTCAAAAATTTCTTTTGAAAAGTGATTTCTGTTTGCACATCTTATTATTTGTGATTGTAATTCAGATGCTGAAGCCCGTGCGATACTTAAAAATTGTATAAATTCCAATCTTCCTCCTCTTCCAAATCCTTCAGCAATGTTATCTGGAATTGAACCAACAGATTTATTTATCTGGTCTTTTAGGGCAAAATCTTTTGCCAAAGTACCCGATTGCAATTGCTCATAAATTCTTTTTTCCAAATCATTAGCTAATTGCCAAACTTCTAAATCTGTAAATTTATTTATTGTAGCCATTATTTTTAAATTCCCTGTTTATAAACAGTATAATTATTTGAATTGCTTATTTAAGTTTATGATCTGTAAATTTAAAGAACGAGAAACGTAATAATGAGAGACCAGAAACTTTTTATTTAAAATTGTACACAAACATTCTTTGCCTCCGTAAAAAAACTTAAGGCTTCCCATCCGCCTTCCCTGCCAACTCCACTGTTCTTCATACCACCAAAAGGCGTCCGCAGATCCCTGACCAGCCAGCAGTTTACCCAGATTATGCCAGCCTCAACTTTTGCAGCCATACGATTTGCCTTGCTTATGTCCTGTGTCCAGATACTGGCTGCCAGTCCATAGTTTGTTGCATTGGCCAGCTCTACGGCTTCTTCTTCGGTGTCAAAAGGCTGGATGGTAACAACCGGTCCAAAAATTTCTTCCTGGTTTGTTCTGCAGGTTTGATTCAGGCCTTCTATAATTGTGGGTTCAATAAAATATCCGTTTTCACATCTGCCGGTTAATATAACCGCATTACCTCCACATAAAATTTTTCCACCTTCTTCTTTGGCAGTTGCAATGCAATGCATTATTTTTTCAAAATGCACTTTGCTTACAATGGCACCTTGTTTACTTTTTTCATCCAGGGGATCGCCAACCCCGAGTTTTTTTGTTATTTCTGTAAAGTGTGTTTTAAAATTTTCATAAGCGCTTCTTTCCAGTAATATCCTGCTGCCGCATAAACATATCTGTCCCATATTTCCAAAGGATGAGCGGATTGTTTCCGTCAGCATTTTTTCCCAATTACAATCATTAAAAATAATATTGGGGTTTTTTCCACCCAATTCCAATGATAGCTTTTTAAACATGGGAGCAGCTATGGATGCAATACGTTCGCCTGCTTTAGTGCTACCGGTAAAGGAAATAGCTTTTATATCGGGGTGTTTTACGATTGCCTCGCCGCAATGCTGGCCAATGCCATGTATTATATTTAAAACACCATCAGGCAATCCGGCCTCTTTACAGATTTTTCCTAAAAGAAATGCGGTAACGGGAGTTACTTCCGAAGGCTTTGCAATTACACAATTACCTGCAGCTAATGCAGGAGCTATCTTCCAGGTAAATAAATACAAGGGGAGGTTCCAGGGGGAGATACATCCAACTATGCCAATCGGTTGACGCAATGTAAAATTCACCGCTTTGTCTTCCATCTGGTGGCTTTCGTTTGCAAAATGCATAATGCCTGTTGCAAAAAAACGAAAGTTTGATGAAGCCCGGGGAATATCAACCTGTTTGCTTAACCACAATGGTTTGCCATTATCATTGGTTTCGGCCAGAGCCAGTTCTTCCAGGTTTTCTTCAATCAGTTCGGCAATTTTATTCAGAATTAAAAAACGTTTTTCAACCGCTAATACACTCCATACCGGAAATGCTTTTTTAGCTGCTTTTACCGCTACTTCAATATCTTTTGCATTGCTGTCGGGTATTTGTCCGTAAACGGCACCGGTAGCCGGATTGACATTGTCAATAAAATTGCCGCTGAGCGGACCGATAAAATTTCCACCGATAAAATTTTCCAGGTGATAAGGAATAGCAAGGTTCATGGGTTAAAGATAAATAAAAAAGCCCCACCCGGCCCCCTCTGAACTACGTTCGTTTCCAGGAGGGAACCCCGAAGGGGGAGGAAATGGAGAAGATTGCAGCAAAGATTGTAGTTTGTAAAAATTAATTGCTGTTTGCAATATTGCTAAAGTTAGAAATAAAGATGAAGTGAAAGATACAATGTTAGGATATGTTTAACGTGCCGCCTCCTCTCTTCGGGAGAGTAGGTTGGGAGGTGAGGCTTGGTACAAAAAAATAATTAACTTACAACTCTAAAATTCAGATCATGTCAATAGCAGCACCTTTTAATTTAAAAAAATGGATCGATGATAACCGGGATAAGCTAAAACCTCCGGTAGGTAATCAATGCATTTATAAAGACGCCGAAAATTTTATCGTAATGGTGGTTGGCGGCCCAAATTCCCGTAAGGATTACCATTTTAATGAAACAGAAGAATTGTATTACCAGGTGGAAGGGAATATTGTTTTAAAAATTATTGATGGTGGGGTACCCAGAGACATTCCCATCAATGAAGGGGATATGTTTTTGTTGCCGCCTAAAACGCCACACTCGCCACAACGAGGCCCAAATACTGTTGGATTGGTAATTGAAAAAGTGAGAGAATCGGAAGAAGATGGTTTTTTATGGTATTGCGAAAACTGTGGGAATAAAATATATGAAGAGTATAAAGTGATCACTGATATTGTAGCACAACTGCCTCCGGTTATGGAAGGTTTTTATGCAGATGAGCAAAAAAGAACCTGTATTAAATGTGGTGTTGTGATGACTCCTCCAATTAAAAAAGGATAATGCATTGTTTCTCGTTTCTTGTTGCTCGTTTTTTTAAACAATAGCAGCATACTACATTGCAGATACTTTAAAGTTATAAAGAGCCAAAAACGAGAAACGAGAAACACAAAACGAGAAACCAGAAACAATTCTTCAATGAAAATTGATATTCACACCCACATCATGCCCGGCAAAATGCCCAATTGGGTGCAGAAATTCGGCTATGGTGAATTTATACATTTGGAGCACCGCAATTGCAAAGCCTGTATGATGAAAGGTGATACACTTTTCAGAGAAGTAGAAGACAATTGTTTTGAACCTGCTGTTCGATTGAAAGAAATGGACAATACTGAGGTTACTGTTCAGGTACTCTCCACCATTCCGGTTTTATTTAATTATTGGGCAAAGGCAAATGATGGTTATGAAACTTCCCGTTTTTTTAATGACCATATTGCAGATACAGTTACCAAAACTCCAAAACGGTTTATTGGTATTGGTACAGTTCCTATGCAGGATATTGACCTGGCGATTAAAGAAATGGAGCGTTGTGTAACTGAATTAAAAATGCCGGGACTTGAGATAGGAAGTAATATTAACGGAGTTAATTTAAGTGATGAAAGGTTCTCTCCTTTTTATGAAACGGCTGAAAAACTTGGCTGTGCCTTATTTGTACACCCCTGGGAAATGATGGGGCAGGACCAGATGCAGAAATACTGGCTACCCTGGCTGGTAGGTATGCCGGGTGAAACAACCCGTGCCATATGTTCGATGATCTTTGGCGGGGTGTTTAAAAAATTTCCAAAACTAAGAGTAGCCTTTGCACATGGTGGTGGTTCATTCCCGATAACGATAGGAAGAATTGAACATGGGTTTAATGTACGGCCCGATCTGGTTGCTGTTGATAATCCAATCAACCCAAGAGATTATATTGGTAAATTCTGGATCGACAGTTTAGTGCATGACGAAAAAGCAATGAAATATATTGTAGACGTGATGGGAGAAGATAAGATATGTTTGGGCAGTGATTACCCTTTTCCTTTGGGTGAACATCATCCCGGGGAATTAATTGTTCAAATGAATTTTGATAAAGACCTTACCGAAAAATTGTTATTTAGGAATGCAAATGATTGGTTGAATTTGTAAACTATTCATTAAATAAATTGGGATAGTCTGTAATGATCCCGTCAACCCCCAGTTTCCTTAATTCATCAATTTTCTTTTTATCATTCACCGTCCAGGGAATGATCTTCATATGTAAATCATGGCAGTTTTTAATAAGATCAGGAGTAACCATTGAAAAAGCCGGACTGTAAATATCAGAAGTAAAACCAATGTCTTTTATTTGTTTTCGAAAACTGTTTTTGTTATCAGCTTCAACTAACATAGCCGTTTTTATTTTGGGGTAATACTGATGCAGGTATTGTAAAGTTCTGAAATCGAAGGATTGAATAATTACAAAATCTTCGATTTGGTTGTCTTTGATCTCTTTCATTATTAATTCTACAAACTCAGCGGGTGCAGGGTGATAAACATGGTCAGTTATTGGTAAACATTTGGTTTCAATATTGTAAAAAGGAAAAGGCCGTCTGGCGGTCATCATATATTCCTTAACTGCTTTAAATACGTCTGACAGAAGTGGTTTAACCGCTCTTATCTTTTGCTGATCCGGAAAACGGGGATGAGGCTTTAGTCCTACATCGTATTTGATAATATCCGCATAATTCATCCGGTACATATTGAAAGTACGTTCATCTTTTTCATTTATAAAACCTCCATCGGGTTTTGTGGTTATTTCATGATTAAAAAAAGGTTCATGGGAAAGAAATACTTTTTTGTCTTTGCTGATACTGATATCCATTTCCAATGTGGTAACACCTAAACCAATGGCATTGATCATTGCAGGGATCGTATTTTCGGGCATTAAACCCCTGCAGCCCCGGTGACCCTGTTTATCAAAAGCTTCCGGGCCATTAAGCGGAACATTTTGAATTTCTTTATTCACGGTTGAATTATTTTTAGTTGAAGTACATGACAGGAATATTAAAAGGCCGCAAAAAATTTTTATCCTTGTTCCGGCCATTCCCAGGTTTAATAGGTTGATCATGTCTTAAAGTTAATCTAAAATTCAGATGCTGATAGGTACAAAATCAAAAGGCACGAATTTATTCGTGCCTTTTGAAAATATTTTAGATAACAGTGTTATGATTTGTTTTCATCATCCTTGTTAATACCGTCATTTACATTTTCAACAATCTCACCGGTTTCCGTAACCACTAAAACTTTGTCATCTTCTTTAAATATCTCTGTTTCATAGGTAATTATTTCTTCATCAGCTGTTTCTGCAAATGTAATCCCGGTTTCTGCGATTTCTATATCTGCATTTTCTGTTTCCATGTTCCCTTCAGCTTGTTTAACATCAGTTGCAAGAACCAGTTCTTCCATCAGTACTTCAGAAATTTTAGGAAGATCTTCAGCACTGTTAATACCAAAATAATCCATAAAAGATCTTGAAGTTGCATAGATAAGCGGCTTACCTACAGCATCTTCATTTCTTCCTGAAATAATTACCAGGTCCTTTTCCAATAATTTCTGTACTGCATAATCACAGTTTACTCCACGGATAGATTCTATTTCACTTTTGGTAATGGGTTGCTTATAAGCAATGATGGCTAGGGTTTCCAGTGCAGCAATAGAGAGACGTTTTAAAAATTTATCGCCATTAAGCTGAGCTACAGTTTTATGATATTCTTTTTTTGTAAGAAACTGCCAGCCACCACCGATCTGCCTCAATTCGAATGCATAAAACTCGGTACTGTATTTTTCGCTGATGCCTTCAATGGCAGCATCAACCTGTTCCCTGTTGGCCAAGTCTTCAATAAAAGCCAACGCACTGTTCACCAGTTCCAGGATTTCTTCATTGGTCAATGGTTTATCGCTGGCAAAAATTAAAGCCTCAATGTGTGGAATGATTTCTGAAAGTTCCATGGTTATACTCGTTTCTTGTTTCTTGTTTCTCGTTGGGGTGCCTCTGCAATTAACGAGAAACCAGAAACGATTCTTTATCCTTGTAATGCAGCCGCACCACTTACAATCTCCGTTAACTCGGTTGTAATGGCAGCCTGTCTTGCACGGTTGTAACTGATCTTTAAAGATTTTAATAATTCGTTGGCGTTATCACTGGCCTTATCCATCGCTGTCATACGGGCACCATGCTCACTGGCATTGGCATCTAATGTAGCTTTAAATAACTGGGTATTTAAAATTTTCGGCATCAGCTCGGCAATCAATACATCTTTACCCGGTTCAAAAATGAAGTCAGCATTTTTCTGACCTTCATTTTTGCCAACTTTTTGTACAGGTAAAAACTGTTCTGCAACAAAACGCTGTGTAGCAGCATTTTTAAATTCGCTGTATATCAGTTCAACGGCATCAATTTCTTTATTGGCAAATGCATCCATGGCGTGCTTTGCAGCAGCCTGTACTTTAGTAAAACTTAAACCGGTAAAAATATCCCAGTATTGGTTAACTACTTTATTACCGCTTTTTGTAAAACTCTCATATCCTTTTTTGCCAATGGGTAAAATCTGTACTTTTCCTTTTGAAGCCTGGTCGGGGTACTTTTCGGCAATAACCTGCTTCGCCAGTTTTATAAGGTTACTGTTGTATCCACCACATAAACCACGATCGCTGGTAACTACAATGATCATTACATTTTCAACCGGGCGCTCTACAGCCAGTGCCATATTTACATCAGATTCGCTGTTGCTTACAATATTGCTGAGCATTTCCTGCAGTTTTTGTGCATAGGGCCGCATTTGGGTAATGGCTTCCTGTGCTCGGCGAAGCTTTGCTGCGCTCACCATTTTCATGGCTTTGGTAATCTGCTGTGTACTCTGTACACTCTTAATCCGGTTCCGAACCTCTTTTAATGCACCACTCATAGTAATTTCCTGGTTAATTTATCTATATCTGTCCCGATTTAATCGGGATTGGTTTTTGGAGGGCAAAGGTAATAAAAAAGGACTTTAAAAAGCCCTTGATCAATTATATTTATTCAGGTTTTATTCCTAAAAAGTTGGCCTTGGTGCGCCCATTCTTCTCATATCCAAACCAGGAGCCTGGGTAGTTTTGCCTGCAAATCTTTGCAAACGGTAGGTAAATGTGGCTATAAAATACCTGGTAAGGCGGTTTGTTCTGGTATCAACAATTGAATTGGCAGTTACACTGCGATTGATATTACTGTTTTGTTTGAACAGGTCATATGCTGCTAATTTTATGATGCCGTTTTTCTTTTTAAAGAGTTGTTTTTCCAGCGAAGCATTCATAATGGCCAGGTTACTGCTTACACTGCTCGCCAAACCTGTATTGATCGTATAATCAAAATCGTATTTTAAAGACAGGGTTTTGGTAAAATTAATATTGATATTGCTGCTAAATGTCCATGCGTTGCTTGATGAATTTTGTAAAGTTGTTTGTGGACTACCGGTTGGGTTTTTGTATTTCACATCATTTAAACTGTAGCTGACGCCTGTACCCAGTTCCAGTATCTCCTTGTAATTATACTCAAATGTAAAGCCCTGGCTGATCACCCAGTTCTTTCCTATATTTCTGATGCTGTCTATCAAATTTATATTATGGTTGAAGTTGGCCGTTCCGTTAAGTGTAAGTACATATTTCCTGTTTTTATAAAGTTTGGAAAAAGCATAAAAGCCCACTACATTATAATAGCCATTTACATTTTGAGGAATACTTAACTGGCGTCCTGCGCCTAAATTTATAGTATTGTTTACGATCTGATTTTTTATGGTACTGAAAATTAGATTGGTAAAAATTACTTTACCGCTGATCAAATTAAAATTGTTATAACTCAAATTTACATTGTGATTAATAGATGGTTTCAGGTTTGGATTACCCGATATAACACTTTGCTGATTACTGAAATCCTGTACGGGTTGTAACTGGCTAAAAGTTGGCTGGGTGGCATTTCCATTATAATTAACATTCAGCGTTTTGGTACGGCTGAAATTATAAACTAACCTGGCAATAGGAAAAACATTAACCCGCTTAATGGTTTTGTATGCGCTGTCTTTGGTTATCGAATTTCCCTGCAGGTTTACAGGCTGAACACTGATGCCTAACGTATAATTGTATTTCTTTTTTGTGGTACGCAGAGAAACGCCGATACGGTTATTGTAAAAATCATTTTCGTAATCATTGCTTAAAATGTTATTAAGCGTTTTAGCCTGGGTAGCAGAATCTACATTAAATGTTTTTCGGTCATTCCTTGCATAATTTAAATTATGAGCGTAACTGAAATCAAGGCTGCGGTATTTGTTTACCGGCTCCGAATAAGTGAATCGTATCCCATAATTGTGGTTATTATTTTCCTGGTCAATATATTGAAACGTATTTCTGGGTCCGGGAAAGGGTGGTGTGTACAGGTAGCTTAAGTTGGTTATATCCTGATCTGAATTATTTTCTGATGTGCCTAAAGTTATGCTGCTGGAAAAATTCCGGCCACGTTTTCTGAATTTATGATTGTATAAAATGGTGGCAGCTACATTGGGGGCTTTGGAATTGGTCTGATTATTATTGGTACCATCATTGGTTTTAAAACCATCGGATCTTATGTAGTCAAAACCGGTTAAACTGCCTGCTTCACTGCCACTAAAATTTATACTCGGGCTTATTTTTAAATAATTGAAAGAATCAACCTGGTATTCAAAATTAAAAGTAAAGCGGTGCGCATTTCCTTTTGTTAATGAGTTAAGATCCTGGGTATTAATGAAACTGTTTGTTTCATAAAAGTTTTGAGAAGAGGTGTTCTGCAGCTTGCTGGTATTTTTATGATTGTAAGAATAACTTCCATAAACACTGATTCTTTTACTCCACTGATCACGGTAATTAAAACCAAATGAATTGGTGGTGGATATACCACTGTTACTGCCACCGCTGAATGCACCGGCATTACCTCCACCCTGTGTCAAACTGTTCATTCCGCCCATTCCACCCATATCACTCATGGCACTCATGCCCGAACGCATCATACTGGTAGCGCCCCGGTTGCCGCCGCCACTGAAATTAAACAATGATGTATTTGTATTATTGCTGTTTGCCAAAACAGAGATCTGCCTGTCGTTATTAAAATAATTACCATTAAATGAAGCCTGGTATCGGTCCTGTGTTCCATAACCGGCTGTTGCTCTGCCAAAAAAACCTTTGTTCTTATCTTTTTTAATCTGAATATTCATTATCTTATCAGGATCCCCATCTTTAATGCCGCTAACGGTTGCCTGGTCACCATAGTCATCAATGATCTGAATTTTATCAACAATATTAGCGGGTAATTCTTTAGTGGCCGTTTTTACATCGCCGCCAAAAAAATCTTTACCGTTTACTTTAACCCGGGTGACTGCTTTTCCCTGTGCAGTTACATTGCCATCTTTATCTACCTGAATGCCGGGCATTTTTTTAATAAGGTCTTCTACCACGGCGCCTTCCTGTACTCTAAAGGAAGAGGCATTATATTCAATTGTATCTTCTTTTACTACAATGGCTGGGGCTTCCACCACCACTTCGCTCAGAAGTTTGGCATCCTGTGCCATAACAAAATAGCCAACATCAATTGTCTTTTCGGATTTGTTTACCGGAACATATTTTGCTTTTGGCCAGTAACCCATATGGCGAATGATAATTGAAAAGGGCGAAGTTGGTACTGTTTCAAATCTGAACACACCCTTTTCATCAGTAAATGTATAAATGGTATCTGCAGGATTTGATTTTACCACCAAACCAATAACTGCATTTTCAATTGATTTTTTACTTGCAGAATCTATCAGCGTACCTTTTACCTGTGCCTTTGATGCTAAACCTGCAAAAAAAACAATGACAGTTATAAAAATTTTCCTCATAATAAAGCAGCGTTGATATACGAATCTGTTCGTGTAAAAATAGACTTTGAATTTTATAAGTTAGAATTTAATTTGATGAATGGTAAGTGTTTTGAGGATTTCTTAACATTCAAAAAAAAAGTAAGCTTAAAAATTATAAGTTAATGATACTAAACCCGGCCCGGCATTCAATGTCAGCTTTTCTCCCATTCCGTTTAGTTTTTTTCTATGATTCCGGTGAATGCTATAAATTATGGCATCATACAATAACAGAAATCCTCCCTGCAACATAATAGAGTTGCCGTAACCTTTAAATTTTTCCGGATTTTTTTGGTTATCACTTGTTTGGTTCATCAATAAACCACTGCCGATGTATATAACATCAAGGCCCGCATTAATCAAATAAGTTTTTTCAATTTTGTTCTGATGTTTAAATACAGCAGCCAGGGAAGGGTTATCAACTTTTTCTCTTCCGGCTCCCCAGTATCCCAATCCGGCAATGGCGAGATTGATACCACCCCACATTACATTCATCTGGTGAAAATAACGCATCTCCCTGTTGTGGGTATTTGTGGCAAAACCACTTACAATGATATTGGAAACCGACCATCCACCCAAAACCAACATTGATCTTTTACTGTAGTTAATACGTTCTTTTTCAAATTTGATCAATTCATCATTTTGAGAAAAAGATTGAATTGATGCAGCAACCAAGATTATTAGAAGGGATATCTTTCGCATATATTGTTTTTTACAAAATAAGTAACAATTCCTTGTTCAAATTGTTTTTAATCTACTTTTTTTTACCGGAATTGACAGTAAAACAAACCCCAAACAATTCTTACCTTTGTTGCCCTGTCATTTTGGCGATTAATATTTTTAAGCATCAAATTTGACAATAGTATAATCTTTATTATCATTAATTAACAACATACCCAATAATACAGCAATTTATGATTGGCACTATTTCAAAACTTTTTGGCGGTAATAAGAGCGAAAAGGATGTAAAAAAGATAAAACCATTGGTTGAAAAGATTAATCAGTTCTCTGATCAATATCAATCAATAAGTAATGACGAACTGCGTAATAAAACCGTTGAGTTTAAACAACGTATTGCTGCACACCTTGACTTAATCAATACTTCAATTTCCGATAAACAAAAGGCGGCTGAAGAATTACCCATTGCTGATATAAACGGCAAGGATGTTTTTTATAAAGAAATAGATGAATTAAAAAAAGAAAAAGATAAACAACTGGAAGTGGTATTGCAGGAAATTTTACCGGAAGCCTTTGCAGCAGTAAAAGAAACCAGCCGGCGGTTTAAAGAAAATGAAACATTGGAATGTACCGCAACTGAATTAGACAGAACACTGGCAGCAAAAAAAGAGAATATCATTATTGAGGCTGATAAAGCCATTTATAAAAACACCTGGATTGCCGGGGGCAGCAGCGTTACCTGGAACATGGTACATTATGATGTTCAGTTAATCGGTGGTATGGTTTTACATTCCGGTAAAATTGCCGAAATGGCAACGGGCGAAGGTAAAACACTGGTGAGTACCCTGCCTGCCTATTTAAACGCATTATCCGGCGAAGGTGTTCATATTGTAACCGTAAATGATTACCTGGCAAAAAGAGATGGTGAGTGGAACGGGCCGATCTTTGAATTTTTAGGCCTGCGTGTGGATTGTATTGACAAGCATGAACCTAACAGCGATGCCCGGCGCCATGCCTACAATGCTGATATTATTTATGGGACCAATAACGAATTTGGTTTTGATTACCTGCGTGATAATATGGTGCATACACCCAATGAAATGGTGCAGCGCAAACATCATTTTGCAATGGTTGATGAAGTGGATAGTGTATTGATCGATGATGCACGTACTCCATTAATTATCAGTGGACCGGTTGGACATAGTGATAACACACAACAATTCTTCGACCTGAAACCACGCATTGAAAAATTAGTGGACGCTCAAAGAAAAGCGGTGAACCAGTTTTTGATTGAAGCAAAAAAGAAAATTGCAGAAGGCAATGATGACCCCAAAGATGGCGGGCTGGCTTTGTTCAGGGCCCATCGTGGTTTACCCAAGAACAGTGCCTTAATTAAATATTTGAGTGAGCCGGGCAACAGGGTTAAAATGCAGAAAAGCGAAAATTATTATTTGGCCGATCAGCAAAAAGAAATGCCCAAAGTTGATGCTGAATTATTTTTTAATATTGATGAAAAAAATAACCAGGTTGATTTAACTGATCAGGGTATTCAGTTAATAACCAGGAGCGGAGAAGATCCGGAATTTTTTATCATTCCCGATATTGCTACCAAACTTGCGGATATTGAAAAAAGTGCCCTGAGCGCTGATGAAAAACTGCATCATAAAGAAGCACTTTTGAATGATTATGCTTTAAAAGCAGACCGTATACACACGGTGCAGCAATTATTAAAAGCCTATACTTTATTCGATAGGGATATTGAGTATGTAGTAATGGAAGAAGCCGTTAAAATTGTAGATGAACAAACAGGCCGTATCCTTGATGGCAGAAGATATTCAGATGGACTGCACCAGGCTATAGAGGCAAAGGAAAACGTAAAGATCGAAGCATCTACTCAAACTTATGCAACAGTAACATTGCAGAATTATTTCCGGATGTACCATAAGCTCGCCGGTATGACCGGTACTGCCGAAACGGAAGCCGGGGAGTTCTGGAGTATTTATAAGCTGGATGTTGTTACTATCCCTACCAATGTAAAATGTATTCGTATTGATGAACAGGATTTTGTTTATAAAACCAAGCGGGAAAAATATAAAGCGGTAATTGATGAAGTGGAAAAATTAAGAAGCCAGGGCAGGCCTTGCCTGGTTGGTACCACTAATGTGGAAGTGAGTGAATTACTGGCGAGAATGCTGAAGCAAAAAAATATTCCGCATAATGTACTCAACGCAAAGCAACATAGTAAAGAAGCACAGGTTGTAGCTGAAGCCGGTTTAGCTGCTGCTGTTACCATTGCCACAAACATGGCCGGTCGTGGTACCGATATTAAACTGGGCCCGGGTGTTAAAGAAGCAGGTGGTTTGGCCATCATTGGTACCGAACGGCATGAGAGCCGCCGTGTAGACAGGCAGTTACGAGGACGTGCCGGAAGGCAGGGTGATCCCGGGAGTTCCAGCTTTTATGTTTCGCTGGAAGATGACCTGATGCGTATGTTTGGCAGTGAGCGTATTGCCGGGCTGATGGACAGGATGGGGTATAAGGAAGGAGAAGTGATACAGCACAGCATGATCACCAAATCAATTGAAAGGGCACAAAAGAAAGTGGAGGAAAATAACTTTGGTATCCGTAAGCGTTTGCTGGAGTATGATGATGTGATGAACAAACAGCGTAACGTGGTGTATAAAAAACGTAACCATGCTTTGTTTGGTGAAAGGCTTGCGCTTGACCTGGACAATTCATTTTATTCTGTTGCCAACGGATTAATTAATTCATTTAAAGAATTAAACGATCATGAAGGTTTTAAACTGGCAGCCATTGTAAATTTTGGAATTGATACTTTAATTACACAGGAAGAATTAGACAAAGGAGATGTAAATTCACTGAGTGAGCGATTGTATGATGAAGCGGTAACCCAATATCGTAAAAAAACCGATACGTTGGTGCTGCAAACCTTGCCCATCATAAAAAATATCCGCAAAGAACAGGGTAACCAGATCGAGAATGTGGCTGTGCCATTTACCGATGGTAAAAAACAAATACAGGCATTGGCCAACCTCGATAAATATTTAGCAACTGAAGGAAGGGAGTTAAATGATGCTTTGGAACGTAACATCACACTTGCTTTAATTGATGATGCCTGGAAAGAACATTTAAGGGCAATGGATGATCTGCGCCAGAGTGTACAGACGGCAGGCTACGAACAAAAAGACCCGTTGGTTATTTATAAAATAGAAGCCTTTGGTGCCTTTAAACAAATGGATGACCAGGTGAATAAGGATATTGTAAGCTTTTTATGTCATGCACAAATACCGATGGAGCAAACCAATGCCGGGCAGATACGTGAGGGCCGTGAACGCAAAACAGATATGAGCAAGATGCGCCAGCGTAAGGAAGAATTTGCAATCGCTGGCGGACCTGAACATTTGAGCGCCGAAAATGATTATATCGATCCGTCGGGCCCTATAAAGCAGGAACCCATACGTGTTGAAAAAGCACCGGGAAGAAATGATCTTTGTCCATGTGGCAGCGGTAAAAAGTATAAGCATTGCCATGGAAAGGAGGTGTAGAAATAATTTTAGTAAGATTGAAAAACGTTTCTCAAAAGGAAGCAGTTTTTTAATGTATTCTTTTAAGCAAAACTTTTCTAAAGTTTAGAACTTTAGAAAAGTTCTTTAATTTCATCAACAGGTGTTTTAAGTGTAAGTTTTAGCCATAGAAAACCTGTTAGTCCTGCAACAAGTGAAGCAATAAGAATTGCAATTTTTGAATTGTTTATTATTTCTGCATTATCAAATGCAAGCAGCGTAATGAAGATCGACATGGTAAAACCTATGCCACCTAAAAAACCAGCGCCGATTATATTTTTCCATTTCAGGTCTGTTGGTAATACACAAAGCCCTAAACCAACTCCAATAGATGAAAAGAGAAAAATACCTAATGGTTTTCCAATTACAAGCCCTGCCATAATTCCCAAACTGTTTGCTCGCCCTAAGCCGGCTTGCCAATTATCACCCATTGCAATGCAGGTATTGGCTATTGCAAATAAGGGCAAAATAAAAACCCCAACCGGTTTATGTAAAAAGTGCTGCAGCATATAAGAAGGTGATCTTTCTCCACCATCACCAAATGGAATTGTAAAAGCCAATAATACACCTGTGATGGTAGCATGAACACCTGAATGCTGCATAAAATACCACATGGCAACGCCTCCAATTAAATACGGAATTAAGTTGTGCACTTTAAGCCGGTTTAATATGAGCAGGCAGCCAAAGATGCCCATTGCGATAAACAGGTTTATAAATGCTAAGGATGTGGTATAGAAAATTGCTATGATGATAATAGCTCCCAGGTCGTCAATAACTGCCAGTGCAGTTAAAAATATTTTTAGTGAGGCAGGAACACGATTCCCTAACAGAGATAAAATACCAATAGCAAAAGCAATATCTGTTGCCATAGGGATACCTGCACCTGCCTGGGTGTTTGTTCCGAAGTTGAGCAAAAAAAATATCCCAGCCGGAACAATCATACCGCCTAAAGCGCCAAAGACCGGTAATGCTGCATTTTTTATATTTGATAATTCACCATGATATATTTCTCTTTCCAGCTCCAGGCCTATCAACAGGAAAAAAATAGCCATCAGTCCGTCATTGATCCAATGAACTATAGAATACCCGCCTAGATCAAAATACCAAAAGTTAATATAACTGGTTTGCCAGGGTGAGTTTGCAAGGACAAGAGAAAGCAGTGTTACAATAACTAAGATCAGCCCTCCTGTTTTTTCACTGTTGAAGAATTCAGAAAATAGTTTTGATAATTTCATTATGTTTTAATAAAAACTTTTCTAAAGTTTAAAATTTTAGAAAAGTTCTTTAAATTTATTGTTGATGATGGGCTAAAGCCCTGTATGGGAGTTTTAAAATTTGTTACCTCTACCTTAAGCCTGCCTGTCCGGTAGGCAGGGTCGGGGCAATTAAAACCACACAATCAAAGTGCTTTAGCCCATTATTCAAATTCTTTTCCGGATAATAATTAATACCCTGCCTTTGCACCACCAATATTTTCAATCGGGTGCCAGGTTGTTTTTATTTCCTGGAAATCCATAATGAAGTAAGGAGATTGGCCGGTGGCAGTTGCCCATTTCACTTTATCGTACAATACAATCCTCTTTACATTTAGTGCAGATTTTTCTTTTATCATTTTTTGTGTTGCCAGATCGCTTTCACAATAAACAGTTGCATTCACATCCATATGATCGGCAAAATAAGGAACAAGCTCTGCCACTTTGCCGGTTAGGATATTTACAACGCCACCCGGTAAGTCGGAGCTGTTGAGCACTTCGGCAAATGTAACGGCGCAAAGCGGTTTTGTAGTTGATGCTAAAATGATACAGGTATTACCGCCGGCGATGATTGGTGCAATTACAGAAACCAATCCTAATAAAGAACCTTGCCTACCGGCAGGCAGGTCCTGTTGCGGTGCAATAGCTGCAACCACACCCGTTGGTTCCGGCACCGAAAAATTAAAATGCGATGAAGCAACCGGATTTACTGAACTGTAAAGTTGCTGAAATTTATCGCACCATCCACTGTAATGAATCAAACGGTCAATACAAAGATTCACTTCTTTTTCGGCCTGTACTTTCGTTGCATCCTGCCTTGTCAGTTCATCAATGAACTGTGCTTTTCTGCCTTCCAGCATTTCTGCAATGCGGTACAAAATTTGTCCACGGTTAAAAGCAGCTCTTCCGCTCCATCCGCCAAAGGCATTTCTGGCTGCAACAACGGCATCACGAAAATCTTTTCTAGATCCCAAACAAACGTTGGCAAGATTTTCACCTTTACCATTTGTTGCAATATAATACCTGCCTGATTCGGTTCTGGGGAATTGTCCGCCGATGTAAATTTTGTAAGTCTTTAGAACTTCAAGTCGTTTTTCTAATGTGTTCGCCATAATTATTTTTTTTCGGCCTCACCCCAACCCCTCTCCCAAGGAGAGGGAACTTGAAGTGGGCAGTTTTATAATTTTAACTTCTTTCTTTTTTATGACATTCTTCGCTTTCATCTTTGCAAAGATCTTCTCCATGTCCTTACGCCTCAGCGGAGAGTTAGAGGGGGCTGAGATTTATGTATGCATTCAACCCATGCAACCCACCCTCTCGTCCATATCCACTTTCTTTATAACCACCGAACGGAGAAGTTGGATCAAACTTATTAAATGTATTTGCCCAAATAACACCGGCTCTCAACTTTGTTGTCAGGTTAAATATCTTGGAACCTTTGTCAGTCCAAACTCCAGCAGAGAGGCCATAAGGCGTATTGTTTGCTTTCTCGATCACTTCATCATCTGTTCTAAAACTTTGTATGGCAAGTACAGGCCCAAAAATTTCTTCCTGTGCAATGCGGTTGCTCTGTGCCACATTGGTGAAGATAGTTGGCTTGCAATAAAATCCTTTCTTGGGCAAAGCACATGAGCTCTGGTACATTTCTGCTCCTTCCTGCTGACCTATCTTAATATATTTATTAATGATATCTAATTGTGCTTTTGAATTGATGGCACCAATATCTGTGTTCTTATCCATCGGGTCACCAACAATTAATGTTTCCAGCCTGTCTTTTAATTTACGAACCACTTCCTTAAAAACTGATTCCTGCACATATAATCTTGAGCCTGCACAACACACATGACCCTGGTTAAAAAAGATACCATTGATAACACCTTCAACAGCCTGATCGAGCGGTGCATCATCAAAAATAATATTGGCAGCTTTACCACCCAGTTCAAGCGTTGCTTTTTTGTTTGTACCTGCAATGGCACGCTGAATTATTTTTCCAACTTCTGTTGAACCGGTGAATGCAATTTTATTGATGTCGGCATGATTAACAATCGCAGCGCCGGTGGCACCTGCACCGGTAATAATATTTACAACACCGGGAGGAAGATCTGCTTCCTGAATAATTTCTGCAAGTTTTAAAGCAGTGAGTGACGTGTTTTCAGCCGGTTTTAAAACAACTGTATTTCCACAAGCCAATGCCGGTGCAATTTTCCAGGCGGCCATCAGTAGTGGAAAATTCCAGGGGATTATTTGTCCGGCCACGCCCAATGGTTCTGTTCTGCGGTTTGGAAAAGCATACTCCAGTTTATCGGCCCAGCCTGCATAATAAAAGAAATGATTAGCCGCAGTGGGTACATCAAAATCCCGGCTCTCCCTGATTGGTTTGCCGCCATCAAGCGTTTCAATAATGGCAAATTCCCTGGCTCTTTCCTGTATCATTCTTGCAATACGGTAAATATATTTAGCTCTTTCAGCAGGCGGCATTTTTTTCCAGGTCTTATCATAAGCTGTTCTTGCTGCCTTCACCGCATTATTTACATCTGCTGTATTGGCTTCTGCAATCATTGATAATTTTTCTTCGGTAGCCGGGTTGATGGTTGTAAAATGTTTTTTGCTCTGCGGTTTTTCAAACTTACCATTGATGAACAGATCGTACTGCGGATCTATTTTAGCAGCGCTTTTACTTTCCGGTGCCGGAGCTAAATTCCTGGCTGAATCAAACTTAAGTTTTATTGTATTGCTTTTTTTTGTTGCCATAGTATTTTTAGCCTCACCCTCGGTCCCTCTCCCGAAGAGAGGAAGGCCAGGCATTTGTTTTATAATTTAACTTTTGTAATTAAGCATTTTGTGCATTTGAATTTTGTTCAACAATTTCCTCTTCGTGACTCTTCGCTGCTATCTTCTCCATTTCCCTCTCCCCACGGGGGATAGGATAGGAGTGGGGCCTAGTCTATTGAAAAATAATTTGCACTCTGATAAACCCCTGTCTTCTGTTTCATCAACTGCATCAGTATATCATTAGCCAAACTACTTGCTCCAAACCTGAACCATTCGTTATTCATCCAGCCTTCGCCTAAAACTTCATTCAGCATTACCAGGTAGTGCAAAGCCAGTTTAGATTTTGAAATGCCTCCGGCAGGTTTCATAGCAATCTTTTTTCCGGTCTTATAATAAAAATCACGGATGGCTTCCAGCATAACCAAAGTAACCGGCATAGTTGCAGCGGGAGAAATTTTTCCGGTGGAAGTTTTTATAAAATCGGCACCGGCATACATTGCTATATCGCTTGCTTTACGCACTTTATCATAGGTAACCAGTTCGCCGGTTTCTAAAATCACTTTTAAACGGGCTTCACCGCATGCTTCTTTAATGGCGGCAATTTCATCAAAAACAAAATTGTATTCACCTTCTAAAAATTTACCCCTGGATATTACCATGTCAACTTCATCGGCTCCATGCTGCACCGCATATTTGGTGTCCCTTATTTTTACATCACGTGGTGCCTGGCCGCTGGGGAATGCCGTTGCAACCGATGCTACTTTTACACCAGAACCTTCCAATGCTTTCTTTGCCACTTTCACCATGCTGGGATAAACACAAATGGCAGCAACAGTTGGTAAACCGGGATAAACATCATGCAAATGAATAGCTTTATAACAAAGCTGTTTAACTTTTCCATCTGTATCTTTTCCTTCCAGTGTGGTAAGGTCAATCATGTTCAGGGCAAGCATTAAACCATGTAGCTTGGTTTCATTTTTTATACTCCGCCTGGTAAACCGGGATGCTCTTTCTTCAATGCCCACCTGGTCAACATGAACAGGGGCAGAGAAGTCAGGTATTATTTTAGTTGCGATCATTTATTACTGGTTGAAAATCGTTAAATGTTGTTTAAAATTGTTTAAGCCATTAATGCCTCCAGGGATTTTTTTATCATTTTTTCGACAGCCGCATTGCTGTCTTTGGAAAATTCTTTTATCACCCTGTTTGCGATGATCACATTTATACTAAGGCATTCATGTCCCATCAGTTTCCCCAAACCATAAATGGCCGATGTCTCCATTTCAAAGTTAGTGATTCGGTGATTATTAAAAGTGAAATGCGTCAGCTTATCAACCAAACCAGGACTGCTTAATCCCAAACGCAACACCCTTCCTTGTGGACCAAAAAAACCAGGACAGGTTACCGTAATGCCTTTGTGAAAACCTTCACCGAATTTTTGCAATAACATTTCGCTGCCGCTGAAAGCGTAAGGATTGGTGATTGCGGTATCTAAATTTGTCTGGCTGATAAATGCATCAGCCATTTCTTTATCTGTTGGAGTTTTTTTATAACTGTAAAAATTGAGCAGGTTATCTAAACCCAAACCATGTGTTGATGCTACAAAACTGTCAACTGGAATATCTGCCTGTAAAGAGCCCGAAGTGCCAAAGCGGATTATGTTTAGTTTGGTAAGTTTATCTTTTATCAGCCTTGTTTCAAAATCAATATTGGCAAGTGCATCCAGTTCGTTAAAAACAATATCAATATTATCAGGGCCGATGCCCGTAGAAATAACGGATATATGTTTATTGCCGATATAACCGGTATGTGTTATAAACTCACGGTGTTGTAACCGGTGTTCAATTTTATCAAAATGAATACTTACTTTTTTAACCCTTTCCGGGTCGCCTACCACAATAATGGTATTAGCCAGTTCTTCCGGTCGTACATCAAGGTGATACATGGCACCCCTGCTGTTAATGATCAATTCCGATTCCGGAATTTTTTGCATAGCTAAATGTTAATTAAATAAAGATACAATAAATGCATAGGGTTGAATATTTTAAGAAGATAAAAAAACAGTTTGAACTTATAAAGAAAACTCCCTTTTTTTAAGGGAGTTTTTATGATTTAATTATTATTTCTTTGTTATGGGTTTAACCATATCCGCCGGTTGTTTAAACGGCATTTCCAGATGATACATCACAAAGCTCCAGATATCGGCTGCTTCATCAATTTGTTTATTAGTGGGTTTACCTGCCCCGTGGCCGGCATTGGTTTCAATACGTATCAACACCGGGTTATTACCGGCATTGTATTCCTGCAGGCGGGCTGCAAACTTAAATGAATGTGCAGGTACCACGCGGTCATCATGATCACCAGTGGTAATTAATGTAGCCGGGTATCTTGTGCCTTCATTTAAATTATGATAAGGTGAATACCGGTATAAATTTTGAAAGTCTTTGAGAGAATCTGCACAGCCATATTCTGTTACCCAGCCATAGCCAACAGTAAAACGGTGAAACCTTAACATGTCCATTACACCAACAGCAGGTAGGGCAACTTTACAAATATCCGGCCGCTGTGTCATAGCAGCACCAACCAGCAGCCCGCCATTACTTCCACCCCGCATGGCTATTTTTGTTTTATTGGTATAATTTTCTGCAATCAGGTATTCTGCAGCAAAAGTAAAATCGTCAAATACATTTTGTTTTTTATCCAGCATACCGGCACGATGCCATTTTTCTCCGTATTCACTGCCACCACGCAGGTTTACTGCAGCATAAATACCACCCTGTTCAATAAAGAAAGCATTACTGATACTGAAGCCAGGTGTAACCGGAATATTAAAACCCCCATAACCATAAATAAGGGTTGGGTTATTGGCATCTTTTTTCATTCCTTTTTTATAAGTAAGAAACATCGGTATCCGGGTTCCGTCTTTACTCGGAAAAAAAACCTGCTCGGTTACAAAGTCATCCGTATTTATTTTTAATGTTGTTTTACGATACAGAAAAGATTTGCCACTGGAAATATGTAACCGGAAAATTTGCGGGGCTGTATTAAATGAAGTGAATGTATAAAATAATTCTTTATCCTTTTTTTCTCCGGTAAAGCCGCTGGCAGTGCCAATGCCCGGGAGTATTATTTCACGGACCAGGTTGCCGTTATAATCATATTGATAAATTCTTGTTGATGCATCCTTTAAGTAAGCGGCAAATAAAAATCCACCACAGGTACTTACAGATTGTAATACCATATCCTGTTCCGGAATAATGGTTTCCCAATTACTTTTCGTGAATTTCAACTGGCCTTCTTCATTCAGTTCTTTGTTTTTTGCAGGATCAATCCTGATTACTTTATAATTTGGAGCATCATCGTTGGTACGTATTAAAAGATTGCCGCCATCGTTATCTATTACACTGGCCTGGGTAGTGAATCCGGGTATTAATAATTTAAATCTGCGTTGTGCCAGGTCCCTGGTATCAATATAATATATTTCAGAACCGCTGGTTCCTTCAGAGGTCTGCGTGATCAGAAAACGGTTATCTTCCGTTACATAGGCATTGCAATAGCGAAGTGGATTTTGAAGATCCTGATAAATTAATTCATCATCAGCCTGTTTGGTACCCAGGGTATGATAATATACTTTGTTGAACCGGTTTTGTTTACTTAACAAAGAAGTTGTATCCGGTTTATCATAACCACTGTAATAAAATCCTTTATCTCCTTTCCAGCTAAAGTTTCCGAATTTTGTCCAAAGAATTTTATCTTTCAGTAACTTCTTTGTTGCTGTTTCCATAACATAACCGATCTTCCAGTCACTGCCTGCAACAGATATGGTATATGCAAAATATTTTCCGGATTTACTGAAACTGCTACCTCCCAGGGATGCAATACCATCTTTATTTAAAGAATTGGGATCTAAAAAAATTTCAGGCTTTCCCAGTAACCCCTGTTGCCGGTACAAAACAGACTGGTTTTGTAACCCGTTATTTTTATAAAAATAATAATAGCCCGCTTTTGATGAAGGGGAAGAATATTTGGGATAATTCCAGAGCTGTTTCAGCCGCCGGTTAATTTTTAACCTGTCGGGTAGCGTAGTTAAATAATCAAAGGTTACCTTATTTTCTTCTTTAACCCAGGCCCTGGTTTCTTCACTGTTATCATCTTCCAGCCAGCGATAGGGGTCGGGTACTTTAAAAGTTCCGGCATATCCATCAACCACATCAACCTTTTTTGTAACCGGGTATTTTAATTGCGCCAATCCGGGCAGGGGCATAAAAAGTAAAAGAAATAAATATCGTTTTGTCATTTTTATATATTGTTAATTATGAAAAGACTATTGGTAATATCCATACCTTAAAAATACTGTCAACAAACTGGTAAAAAAAATGAAATTTTATGGAAACAGGATAACGACCTGCAATTGTACCCGTAAATGAATCTGATGAAGTAGTTGATGTTATAAAATTATTAACAGGATATTGTTTCAGGTTTAAGGGGCTCCGGCAATTTTATTGCCTTCAATAATTGCAGACATTGTTTCCAATACCTTTTTGTTTTTTACATCAATCAGTTTTCCACAATGGAGAATGATTTGCCCAACTAGCCCCTGTTGGCTGGGCATTTGTTATAATAACGGCCAACAACAGCAGAACCAGTAAGTAAACAGTTTTTTTCATTTTAAAGATTTAGGGTTTATATTATTTAATATATCAGGTAATATGGGGTTAAATCCAATAATAAGGGTCAATAAAAAAAGCAGGGATCAACTTTCATTAACCCTGCCTTTTATAATGTATCAGGTACCCTATTTTATACCATATTTAGTCTTATACTTTTCAGCCAATTGTTTTTGTTTATTATTTAAATCTACCTGGCGGCCCTGTATAAATGCATGGGTAATAATATTGGCACGCATATCTAAAATATCACCTTCACTTACCACAATATTGGCATCTTTTCCGGTTTCAATACTACCCGTTTTATCAGCAATACCTAAAATGGTAGCTGCATTTAAAGTAATGGCGCCGAGTGCTTCTTCTTTGGTTAAACCATATGATGCTGCTGTGCCGGCATTAAATGGCAGGTTGCGGTAGCGGCTGTTGCCATCATCATCATTAATGCAAAACAAAACACCTGCTTTTTGTAACATGGCTGGTGTTTTAAACGTTTGGTCAATATCATCATCGATCATGGCTGGCAGGTCATGCAGCTGGTTTAATATAACGGCAATATTATTTTGCTTTAACAGATCGGCAATCTGCCAACTGTCTATTGCGCCAACCAGCACCACATCAAATCCAAATTCTTTTGCAAAGTCAACTGCCAGCAACATTTCTTTTACAATATTGCAGTGAATAAAAAGCTTTTGTTTTTTATCAAACAAATTTCTAACAGCTTCAAATTTTGTATTCGTGTTTTCATGTTTGCTTTCTGCCAGGTAAGCTTTAGCTTCCCTGAAAAATATTTTTACTTTTTCAATCTGCTCCAGCCCTCTTTTTACCGGGTCAACGGCTGGTTGAGTACCTCCAAATCCACCTCTGCCGCCCCGGTTGCGGTTTAGCAAAGAAGGCATGCGAAAATGTATGGCCACATCGGTTCTGTATGATGCATCTTCCCAGTTCCAGGCGTCTAACTGAACTACAGATGATGAACCGGAGATGATACCTCCATCGGGAATAACATTCGCTAATAAAATGCCATTGGTTCGTAAGGTATTGATCACTTTTGAATCCGTATTGTAAGCAACAATAGAACGAATACCTGGATTCATTTCGCCGATCTCTGCGGCATCAACTGTTGCCCTGTTGCTGTTAACTTCAATTAAACCCAATTGGGATGCTGATAAAATCAAACCCGGATAAATATGCTTACCGGTACAATCAATCACTTTTACCCCTGCAGGTGCTGTATTGATATCTACGGATGTTATTTTTCCACTTTTAAAAGTAAGGGTTCCGTTATTGATAACCAGTCCGTTGCCTATATGAATGGTTGCATTGGTTAAGGAAATGGTTTCTTTTTGAGGCAATGCAGGCAACATGGTTTCCTGTGCAGTAATTTTTGTAACAGTAAAAACACAGACTATATAAAAAATTATCTTTTTCATTTCAATTATTTTTTTCAGATTAATTATTGTTTTCTTCATCATCGGCATCAATACCCAATAAACCATGGTTATGATGATCATGATCGCTGCAGGTATTGATGACTTCAAACCTGGGCCTTGCCCCACGGGCACCTGCACCGCCAGCACCCGGTGCAGCAGTTCTTTTAGCTGCTGTTAATTTTTGGACCAGCCTTGCTTTTTCAGACTGGTTTAATTTACGCATAGCCGCATCTTTATCCCTGTCGAAATAAATAATGCCGTCAACAATTGTCTTTTCTGCTTTTGCATAAATAGATAGTGGGTTATCGCTCCATATCACCAGGTCGGCATCTTTACCCACTTTAATACTTCCGGTCTTGCCATCAACATGCAGCATTTTTGCAGGGTTAATGGTTACCATCTTCCAGGCATCCAGTTCGCTCATACCGCCATACTTCACGCTCTTGGCCGCTTCCTGGTTCAAACGCCTCGCCATTTCTGCATCATCACTATTGATGGCTACATTCAAACCAACTTTTTGCATGATGTATGCATTGTAAGGAATGGCATCCACTACTTCCATTTTATAATTCCACCAATCACTGAATGTTGAAGCAGCTGCTCCATGCATTTTCATTTTATCGGCAACTTTATAGCCTTCTAAAATATGGGTGAAGGTGTTTACATTAAAACCAAATTTATCTGCCACTTTCATCGTTGCATTAATTTCGCTTTGTACATACGAGTGACAGGTAATAAATCTTTTCTTATTCATGATCTCCACCAATG
>JANOFR010000077.1:0-63079 GCA_031413755.1 Chitinophagaceae bacterium | reverse complement strand
GTCGATCCGGACGACACCCGGTTCGCGCGGCGGCTTCTCGATGAGGCGCGGGTCGCGGTGACGCCCGGCAGCGGCTTCGGCGCCGGCGGGCGCGGCCATGTGCGCATCAGCGCTCAGTCCGGAGATGGATGTTCAATATTTTTTGTTTTAAGAACTTACCTTCTGCTTTTCTCCGTCGTCCCGATAGCTATCGGGAGAGAAAGTTCATTAGGCTTTGATCTCAACATCAACACCACTTGGTAAGTCTAACTTACTTAAAGCATCTACCGTACGGCTGCTGCTGGTGTAAATGTCTAATAATCGTTTATGTGTACACAGTTGAAACTGCTCACGGGCTTTTTTATTTACGTGAGGCGAACGCAACACGGTAAATATTTTTTTGTGTGTAGGTAAAGGAATAGGTCCTGTAACTACTGCTCCCGTACTGCGTACAGTTTTCACAATCTTTTCAGCTGATTTATCAACCAGGTTATGGTCGTAAGACTGCAATTTTATTCTGATTCTCTGTGACATATAAAAAGAACTTTTAAAATCCGTTTTTTAAATTGGAGTGCAAAGGTAAGGGTTGGAATGTAATTAGCAAAAGAAAGCTTAAAGTTTTTTAAAGCTATTTTTAGAAGGAGATTTAAAGGCAGATCTGCAAAAATTATACTCAAGATGGGTTTATTAGTCCTTTTTTTCAACAGAGCCACTGCTGCTAATTGATTTATTTACGGTTGCAGCACCCCGATATTCAACAGTACCGCTGCTGCTGGCCCTTGCATTTAAACTAACACTGGCAAACACCTGAGCCAGTGCACTACTACTTACTGTAACAGTTGTATTTTCACTTAAAAGGTCAAAAGATTTAATATCTGCACTACTTGAAGCTTCGGCTTTATAGGATTTGGTTTTGCCACTTAAGGTAACCGTGGCACTGCTGCTGACATCAGTTTCAATTTCAGGAGCATTTACTTCGGCATTAATACTGCTTGAACTGGAGGCACGAAACGACAAGGTATTATTACCAGTTAATACATCTTTTATTACTACTTCTGCCGATGCAGATGATTTTACATTATATAATGAAGGAGTAGTAATATATAC
Organism: Chitinophagaceae bacterium; assembly: GCA_031413755.1. Classification (GTDB taxonomy): domain Bacteria; phylum Bacteroidota; class Bacteroidia; order Chitinophagales; family Chitinophagaceae; genus Ferruginibacter. Next base: position 61,993 of record JANOFR010000077.1, on the reverse strand, counting down.
TTTCAGGTGTACATTGGAATAGTTATTGAGGTCCCGGGTATTTATTTTTAACGTATTCCCTGAAACAGTTGTTTCAATATACTTTATAATGTTATCATCCGCTTCCACTTTTACTTCGGTAACCGGTCCTATTTTAACCTCTACTTCAAAACTACCTCCAACAGAGATCCCGTTAAAATTGCTTACTGTACGGGTTTCGCTGATTATGTTACCACTGCCCGTTGTAAAACGGCAGGATGCCAGGCTAAGAAGTGCAAAAAGTAAAAAAAATGTCTGTTTCATAGCAGTTAATTTATACAAATATAAAAAAACTTAGGATTAAACTCAATCATAATCAACCAGCAACATCCAAGTATTTATTTAACTTCGCAGCTCTATGACAGAAAAAATACTTATTCTCGATTTTGGCTCGCAGTACACCCAGCTTATTGCCCGTACTGTACGAGAGGCAAATGTTTATTGTGAGATCATTCCTTTTAATAAAGAAATTATTTATGAACCGGGATTAAAAGGCATTATACTGGGTGGCTCGCCTTTTTCAGTTAATGAAGAAAATGCACTATTGGCTGATGTAAAAGCAATGATCACCAAAGTGCCTGTATTAGGTATCTGTTATGGTGCCCAGTTAACGGCAAAAATATACGGCGGCAGGGTTGAAAAGAGCGGAAAAAGAGAATACGGCCGTGCCATTTTTACTGTTACTAAAGCTGATGCACTTTTACAAAATGTTTCACCCACATCGCAGGTATGGATGAGCCATAGTGATACCATTAAAGAATTACCTGGGGGATTTGATTTGCTGGGTACAACTGAAAGTATTCCTGTAGCCGCATTTAAGCTCACCACGGACAACGTACAACATTCAACGGATTTCCCTTTATACGGATTACAGTTTCATCCGGAAGTGTATCATTCTGCCGAAGGTAAAAAAATTATTAAAAATTTTTTGATCAACGTTTGTAATTGCATTCAGGACTGGACACCGGCTCATTTTATAACAGATGCCATTGAAACACTCAAAAAACAAATCGGTAATAAAAAAGTGATTATGGGATTAAGTGGCGGTGTGGACAGTACAGTTGCCGCTACATTAATACATAAAGCCATCGGCGATAATCTCTATGGCATTTTCGTAGATAATGGCGTTTTACGTAAAAACGAATTTGAAGAAGTTTTAAAGATTTATGAAAAGCTTGGTTTACATGTAACAGGTATTGATGCAAAAGATCATTTTTACAAAAAACTTGCCGGCAAAACTGATCCGGAAGAAAAGAGAAAAGCTATAGGCGGTGGTTTTATTGAAATTTTTGATAGGGAAGCACATCAAATTGATGGCGCTGAACTATTAGGACAGGGAACTATTTACCCGGATGTGATTGAATCATTATCTGTACACGGCCCTTCGGCCACTATCAAATCGCACCATAATGTGGGTGGCCTCCCCGATACCATGAAACTTGGATTGGTTGAACCATTACGTTCTTTATTTAAAGATGAAGTAAGGCGTGTTGGATTGGAACTGGGCATACCAAAGGAAATGTTATTCCGGCACCCATTTCCAGGTCCCGGGTTGGGTATACGGATTTTAGGAGAAGTTACGGAAGAAAAGGTACGGTTATTGCAAGATGCTGATGCGATATATATTAATGGTTTAAAAAAACATAATTTATATCACGGGATCTGGCAGGCAGGAACAATATTATTACCGGTTAAAAGTGTTGGTGTTATGGGTGATGAGCGGACCTATGAATTTACAGTTGCCTTAAGAGCTGTAACATCGGTTGATGGTATGACAGCAGATTGGGCACACCTGCCTTATGATTTTTTAGCAGAGATATCCAATGAAATAATAAATAAGGTACCGGGCATTAACCGGGTGGTATATGATATAAGCAGTAAACCACCTGCAACCATTGAGTGGGAATAGAACAGGATGCAAGCGTTAGGAGAAAATCGATTTAAAAATTAGAATTTTGACTATGGATAAGAAATTTATTTGGGGGATCTTTTTTATACTTGCCTCTTTTAGTTCTTCTACCCTCTATGCTCAGACAGATTCGGTTATTAAACCACCTGTTTATAAAATAGGAATTTTTGCGCCATTATATCTTGATTCTGTTTTCAGTAACAATACGTTCAGGTACAGACAAAGTTTACCCAGGTTTAATATGGCTGCAGTTGATTTTGTACAGGGTGCACTAATTGCATTGGACAGTCTGCAGGCCGGGGATGATAAAATTGATGCGTATATTTATGATACCAAATCATATACACAAGATGTACCTTACTTAATTAAAAATAAAAGATTAGACAGCCTGAATTTAATTATAGGCAGTGTTAAAGATGCTGAGTATCTGCAATTAGCTGAATTTGCATTAAAAAAAAATATTCCTTTTATTTCCGTTACTTACCCAAACAATGCAGGTATTACTGCCAATCCTTTTTTAGTTATGGTAAACTCTTCCCTTAAAACTCATTGTGATGCTATCTACAGTTACATTTTACAAAATCATGGTACCGATAAAATTTATCTGTGCCGGCAAAAAGGGACACAGGAAGATATGGTGGCATCGTATTTTAAACAAATAAATGAGCAGGATGGCAAACCCTTATTGCCTATTGAAACATTGAATTTTGAATATAATATTAACAGCACTTTTCTTAAAAATAAATTAGACAGTAACCGGCGCAGCGTCATCATTGGGGGGAGTCTTGATGAAACTTTTGCAGTAAATATTGTGCGGGCATCTTATGATTTGAGAAGCAGTTATCCCATAACCCTTATTGGTATGCCCAACTGGGATAGTTATTCATCACTGTATAAAAAAAATGATTTTAAGGATTTTCCGATCTATTTTACCACACCCTATTTTAATGATAAAACTGATACATTCAGTAAAACGATTACAGCAGCATACCAGTTAAAATATAAAACAAAGCCAACGGACATGGCTTTTAAAGGATTTGAATCGGTATATTTATTTACAAAGCTGCTGGCCAGGTATCCTGATAATTTTATGAGTCATATTAATAATAAAAGTGTAAAAGTATTTTGCGAATATAATTTCAGGCCGGTGCGGTTAAAAAATAAAAATGCTGAACCTGATTATTTCGAAAATAAACATTTGTATTTCATTAAAATATTAAATGGTACCATTTCACAAGCCTGGTAAATGTTTTGAAACAAAGCTGAAAACACTTCTTCCTGGGATAAAAAAAAGGCAGGCTAAAAAGCCTGCCTTGCAATTTTTATTTATAATCAATATACTAAATTTTTTCTTTGCATGGCATAAAGAAGTATAAACAGTACGGCAATTACTACCGCGAAAATCATTCCAAATCCTGAAAATGTAAATGCCCCGATAAATAAAATCTGAGTTAAAAAAGGTAAAAGTTCACCAATCGTATAAAATAAAAAACCCTGTTTTTTTAGTTTACGCATTTGCAATAGTCCATAAAAACAAAGTGCAATTGCAATCAAAGACAGTAGAATTATTGGAATTCTGTTTTCATATGTTTTCTTAACCATTTCAACCATATTTTCAGGGTCGCCCATCATTGACTTTACCCAGGAAGGCATACTGTCTGAATTCATTTGTTCCGATAGTTTATCAATATTATCATAGGATTTTTTTGCAGTGAAAAAGCTCCATAAACTCCCGAGCAATTGCAGGGCACATCCAATAAAGGATAAAATGGTAAGCACATTCAATCCTGAAGTTAATTTAGGCTTGTTGTTATCATCATAATTTAAAACATCGGCAGTATTGTCCTGGTTCATAATAATTATTTTTTAACAATATAGGATGTTTGCCAGTAAATTCAAAGACAAAAAACCGCTTACTTCCTTTTTTTCAAATTTAAATAATCCAGGTAATAAACAATTTTAACGGTTATTTCATTACTGTGCGGACTTTGAATAACCTGGCCATAATTTTTAATATAGTTACCGTAGAGATAAGGATCAATGTTTACATCACTGCCCAAAGCATTCTTCCAGGCTATGGTTATCCTGCTGCCCGGTAAAAAATCCCAGGTAAAAAACATATCCACATTAAATGTGTTGAAATTTATATTTTCATTATCGAAAAATGTCGTGTCCCGCCACGAACCATCAGGATTTAAATTATAAAAATTGGTGTTCTCTAAAAGGGACCAGTAATGTCGCATACGTATATTTACATTCATCCTGGAGGTAAAATTATACTGACCACCTACAATAGTCGTAGTTGTCTTTTTATTTCGTCTTGCAATTACAGGAGACCCATCGGTATTTATCATAAAGGCCCAGCCCCAGTTTCCCCTGTCCTGCTCAATATCCATGCTGCTGTTTACCTGTAATTTATCAGAGACCCTGTATCTTAATCCCAGTGCAGCTGTCCAAAAAGGATCATCAGGCAAAGGCGATTCTGCACCGCCGATCTTCCAACTTACATATAATTTTTTACGGCTGTCACTGCTTCCATTTACGCCTAAATAATAATAAGGAGTTCTTTTAAGAAAATAGCCTGTATAAATATTTGTATGAACAAAATAATCTTTATACCACAAAGGATTTGATTGGAAATTGATCGAAAAATCCCAAAAGTTTTTAAGATAATAGAAAGCACTGGCTTTTATTTCTAAACTGGTCCAGGCAAAGGGTTTATACAGATATATATTGCTAAAACTTAGTTTGTAATTATGTATAAGAAAATGCCTGGTCGGTTTATTTATGTTATAACTTATGTTCCCGCTATAATCAAATGAATTATTATTCAGAATAAATCCCAGATCATTGGGGTCGTAATTATCACTTTTTACACTTACGTTTCCCCTGTATTGAATAACTCCGCTTATTTTTCCAAAACCTGCAGCAGTTGCAAACCCGTTTTTATTTCCCAGCTTACCCCAAATGTTGCTGTATTTACCGGTAAATAAAAAGTTATAATTATTTTTTTTATCGAATAAAGAAAGATCAATACTGCTAACATTTGCATTGCGGCTGTTGCCCTTGCGTAGTACATTTGTGTTGGTAAATCCAACTGATGACCGGTTTTTCAGAGCCTGGTCTAAAACAATGATATTATAATTAGTAAGCGGTTCGGTTAATATACTGGAATCTTTATCCGTAATCAGATCCCTTATTTTAGCAAACATAGATGCCGAAACTGAATTAAATATTCCAATACCCAGATTTCCTTTAGTACGACCGGAAAATTTTGTGGCATTGTATAACCTCGTGATCCCGGGGTTTTTAATAATTTTATAATTCGGGTCGTTTCCATAATTATTTAAAACCGTTGAAGCCATTCCCGGTACATCTCCAATTCTTCTGGAATAAAACAAACCGGCTTTATTAAACAGTTCGGTTCCTTCGGTAAAAAATGGCCTGTAATCATCAAACTTAACCTGGAACGGAGAAAGGTTAAGAAACACATTATCACTTTGAACCTGTGCAAAATCAGGTATCAATGTTATATCCAGCGTAAAACTTTCGTTTATACCATATTTAACATCCATGCCTCCACTTTTAAGAAATTCAGTAACATTTCCATTTTGGGTTGGTGAAATTCTGAAACCCCCTGAGAGGTAAGGTAAAAAAGATAAACGCAAAGGTGGCGTAATGTTATTTAAACCGGTCCAAACACCATATTGATTTACTTCCCCGCCAATGTTTGGGTCAATCGGACTCCAGACACTGTTTTCATTTTCTTTGCGGGTAAACCGTGCAAAATTAATACCCCAATCCTGCATCTCTTTTTTTGAAAACCTGATGGCACTTAAAGGAATTTTTATCTCAGCTACCCAACCGTCTGCCTTTATACTGGTTTTACTTTCCCAAACAGCATCCCAGCTATTATCATAAACAACCCCTCCATTATTGGTGCCACTTTGTGATATTTTTAAATCGCCTTGCACATTGGCCACAGAAACTTTAAACACAAATGCATTTTGCTTATCAAGATAGGTATCGAACCCAACGCTGAAAAGATCAACATCCTGCCTGTCCAGTACATCACGTGCTGTTAATTGTTTACGGATATTAGCAGGAACATCATACAGGTATGCACCAATATAAATTGCCGTATTATCATAAGCAATTTTAACTGATGTTTCCCGTATGGATGCTTTACCATAAACCGGCGATATGGTAATAAAATCACTGATGGGTTTTAACTTATTCCAGGTTTCATCATCCAGGTTGCCATCAATTTTTATTGGTTGAATTATTTTAATAGCACCTACACGCCTAACCTGTGCAAGTAAGACAAAGGGTAAAAGAAAGAGGTATGTGATTATTAAAAGACGTATTAGCATTGATATAGCTGCCAAAGATAATTTATTAGCAAATAAGCCAATCAATTGTGAATACTTTTATTAAAATACAAACGATAATTATTTTGTACGGCGTTGCATTTCTTTTTTTATTAATACCAACTCCCTGCCTGTTTGGCCGGAAACAGAGCTATTCTCCTGGGCCCGCCTCATTAAATAAGGAATCACATCTTTGATGGGGCCAAAAGGTAAATATTTACTTACAGAACAACCCGATTTGGCAAGGTTAAAAGTTATATTATCGCTCATCCCAAATAACTGGGAAAAATGTACATGTGGATGGTTATGTGGGAATCCTTTTTTATCTAATAACTGTGTTGTATATAAATTACTGTATTCGTTGTGGGAAGCTACAATTACTGCAATTTTATCAAGATGATCAATACAAAATTCAACAGCGCCATTAAAATCAGCATCACAGCTTTCTTTATTGGGTTGAATAGGTGACGGATAATTCATTTCTGCAGCACGATTTCTTTCTTTCTCCATATAGGCACCTCTTACCAGCTTAATCCCAAAAATAAAATTTCTTTCCACTGCCGCAGTATGTGAATCAATCAAAAACTGAAAACGATCATGCCTGTATAACTGAATGGTGTTATAAATTACTGCCTTTTCTTTATTAAAAATATCCATCATTAAAATAGTCAGTGCATCAACGGGATCCTGAATCCAGGTTTCTTCTGCATCAATTAAAACACCTATATTTTTTTTATTCCCGGCTTCGCATAATTGCTGGGTTCGCAACCTTATTTTATGCCATTCTTCCCTTTCAATATCTGTTAATAAGTCAACTGCCTGCAAGTATCTTTTCATTAAAGTACCGGTTGCATTATGCATAGCAGCATCCAGTTTTTCCAATAAAGAAAACCTTGCAAACCCCGTTACCTTTACACTCATAAAAGGGATATTGGGTTGTGTAGCAGCATAGTCAATCACTTTTTTAAATTCATCCCGTGCATATTCAAAATTTTCTTCCCCTTCTTTTCCCTCAACACCATAATCTAAAATTACCTGAACATTATAATGCTCCAGTTTATCAGCAACTTTAGCCGTTTCTTCCAGTGTTTCGCCGCCAACAAATTGTTTGAAAATCGTTTTCCTTATTAAGGTTTTTGTAAAAGGTATATGCCATTTTATGGCAAGTGGTGTAATTTTTAGCGCTGCAGAAACCAACCAGGGTTTTCCCATAATTCCAAAAAGAAAGTTGGCCTTTTTTAATTCTGCATTTGATTTAGCGGCAAATGCATATTCGGTATTATCGAAGGATATTTTAGTTTGATCTGTCATAAATAGCAATTCGTTCAACAAAATTCATAAAACAAAGACGAACTGCCAAATAAATCAGTATTCAGGTTATCATTTGGTCATTATCTTTGTAAAAAAAGAATGGACAAAAAAGCAAGCGAATCATTGGTAGTGATGACAGAATTGGTTTTACCTAACGATACCAACACCTTTGGTAACCTGATGGGAGGCCGGCTGATGTATTGGATGGATATTGCTGCCGCACTGGCTGCAATGAAACATTGCGGTGCGCCGGTAGTTACAGCATCTGTTGATAATATTTCTTTTGAAAGTCCGATTAAACTGGGAAATGTGGTACACATTGAAGCCCGTTTAACCCGCACTTTTAATACCAGTATGGAAGTTCATTTAACAGTTTGGGGCGAAGATGCCATACAACAATACAAATATAAAAGCAACGAAGCTTATTATACCTTTGTATCACTTGATCCAAATGGCAAGCCAAGAAAAGTTAATCAACTGATCCCTGAAACTGAAGTTGAAAAAAAATTATTTGACGGGGCTTTAAGAAGAAGACAACTTAGATTAATACTTGGTGGAAAAATGAAACCTCAAGATGCTGTTGAATTAAAGGCTTTGTTTATTAAAGATTAATTTTTTAAGGATCCTGTTGTTCCTTTACAGGTTTAAATTTTTTACTTTGCTCAATGGCTTCCATGATATCTTCCAGAATTTTTTCGGTTGATTCTTCAAAATCTATCTGCATTGGTTCTTTAAAAGTTACAGACATACTGGTTCCCTTTTTAATAAATTTGAGCCCTTTTTTATCAAACGCTTTATTAAAACCATCTACAATTACAGGTATTACAATTGGTTTGTAATGCTTAATTATAAAAGCGGTCCCCTTACGGCCAGGTGCAAAAGGCGTGGTAGTACCTTGTGGAAAAGTTATCACCCAGTTCTTTTCCAGAGCCCGTGAAATTTTACGGGTATCACTGGGGTCCAGTCCCTTTCGTACTTCTTTTGTATCATCTACCCAAACACGCTTTATCATAATAGATCCTGCCAGGGCAAATATCTTACTCAGGAGATTTTTTTTCATGGTTTCTTCAGCCGATACAAATTGTACCCTGGTATAAGGCCACAACAAATAATATGGAATGCCAAGCCCCTTTTTTTTACGCCAGCTAACGGCACAAAAAATATGTAAAAAAGTAATTACTTCGGCAAAATAAGTCTGATGATTGCTGACAAATAAAACATTCTTCTTTGGAAGTTTATGCAGTATATCCATACCGTTTACCTGCAACTTATTGATGATGACAAGTCCTGGATAAGATATTGCACCAATAACCATATAAACCAATCCTTTTACAAATCCCGATTCTTTAAAAGCGTTAAGCAGTTTATGCATATTTCATATCTTTTATTCCAGAATTCTCAGTTGCAATTTATATAAACTAAACAGCAATAAATAAATTTTAAATTACAATTACGCCCATAAATCAATAAAAATAATTTAAAGCATTTTCCGGAGCAAATAAAAAACCGGATATTAAGATTAGACCAACACATTATATTTGCATGTATGAAACTGAATTCAGTAATTTTTGATATGGATGGCTTGTTGATTGACTCTGAGCCTCTGTGGCAAGACGCCGCCAATGATTTATTTAATGATTATGGTTTGCAATTAACAGCAAAACAATATGCATCAACCACCGGAATGCGTACCAGTGAATTTTTAGCTGTTTGGTTTAACCATTTTAATATTCCAATGGATAATTTAATTGAGGGCGAAAAAAAAGTAGTTACAAAGGTAATTGAATTGGTAAAACAAAAAGGTAAGCCTATGCCGGGTGTATCATACATTTTTAATTTTTTTTTAAACCGGGATTTTAAAATCGGTCTGGCATCTTCTTCCGCTTCCGGTTTAATCAATGAAGTAATTGATATTTTGGATATTCGTAAACATTTACAGGCAATTTCATCTGCTGCTGAATTGGGAATGGGTAAACCACATCCGGAAGTATATTTAAATTGTGCAGAAAAATTAGGCGTTTTGCCAACACAATGCATTTGTTTTGAAGATTCATACAATGGAATGATTGCTGCTAAAGCGGCCAGGATGAAATGCGTTATTGTTCCTTCACCTGCAGATAACAAAAAGCTGATTTGGGAAGCTGCTGATTTAAAAATAGCTGCTTTACAAAATTTTAATGAGCTTTTATTAAACAGTATTTAGTTGCATTAAATCTATTATTACAAGGGATGTATTCTTTGATATAATCCTGTTTTTAACAGTTAAAGCCAAGCACCGGGATATATATTCGACTATGAAACTGTTTATTTCTTAAAAATAAATAAGATTCTTGCTTATTTTATAAAAAAAAGTATATTTGACATCAGATTAATCATCAATCAAACATAAAAAACAAATACAATGAAAAAATTATTACTTGTATCAATTGTTATGATAGCTGTTAGTGGATTTGCTTATGCTCAAACTCCAGAGACCGTAAAAGCAAGAAAAGAAGCTGCCAGAAATGGTACTACTGCTCCGGCTATTACAACTGTAGATAATAAAACTGCGGCTGACAGCAAACTTAAAGCTAAAAAAGTTGAAACAGATTTGACCAAACCAGCTGTTACGGCAGATATTTCAAATGCAGAAAAGCCTGTTGTAACAACAGAAGTTAAATTAATTGACAAAAAAACAACTGCAAAACCAGCAGTTAGTAAGACAAAAGGAAATTAAACAGCGTATTTGCATTTAGCTGTTTGTTATAAAACATTAAAAAACACCTCCCAAAAGAGGTGTTTTTTAATGTTTTAATTTAACTTAAGAAAATCTGAAAAAAAAGGATATTCCCTCACGTACTTTACTTTCTTTTTTATTAGAAATTACAATTTAATAAAACGGGTAACTTGTTTTTGTGTTTAAATTTGCCGCCAAACGTAATTTTTAGAATTTTAGTATAAAAACCGAAGAAAAATTTCTTAATATAAAGTTAAAGTTGTTATCTTTAGCTTCTTACATGCTTATTTACAATTAGCTGATTCATTCAGTATTGTATTTTTTGCTATTACGCCAAACTAAATTTTCTTACTATGCACAAAAAAACTACTTTAAACAACATTAAGGTATTACTGCTCAAAACGTTTCTTCCGATTCTTGTTTTGAGCATATCATTGCAAGCTTCTTTTGCACAGGAATTGGGCCTCCCGAATAAAAAAACCGGGCAGCGCACACAAGTTACTGTTGCACCTGTTACTCCGCCTGTTATCCTTAACGATGCAGCCGAAAAAGCAAAAAGAAGAGCAATCCCTGCTCAGGATAACCTTAAAGCCGGAGCAACACTTAAGTCATTGTACAAATTACGTACGATGTCCCTTGAAATGATGGCACCATCTGATAACCCTGAGTTTAACAAAACATATACTAATTCTGCTTCGGATATTGTTTCACCAAATACGCCTACTGCTCCTTGTATTTTTACCAATTCATTACTTGCTGGCGATTTAACCATGACTAACAGGTTAGTAAGACCCGGTGCCCCTGGAGGTACTTGTGCCGCACCAAGACCTTTTCCGGGAGTACAACCTTCTGCCGGACAATATTTTTATGACACTTATACTTTTACCAATACAACTGGTGCCAGTGCCTGTGTTATTGTAAATCTAACGACTACGGATCTAACTAATGCAAACATACAGTCTGCTTCGTGGCTAGGTACTTTTAATCCGGCCAGTTTACCAACCAATTATATAGCTGATACATATGTAAGTACCGGAACACCGGCTGCACCGGCTGGAATAACTTATTCCTTTAACCTTGCTAATGGGGCAACAGCAGTTTGTGTTGTTTTTTCTGCTAATCCAAATGGTACAGCAGCTGGTACAGCAAATAACTACACATTAAGTATTGATGGTGTTCCTAGTGCCTGTGTACAACCTCCTCCATGTACACCACCAACAGCATCTGTATTAAGCCAGGTTCTGGGTGCCCCGGTACCGGCAACCGTTTTTAGCGAAACTTTCAATACAGTTGTTCCTTTACCAGCAGGCTGGGCTTCACAAAATCTAAGTAACCCTGTTGGGGCAACCGGATGGTTCCAGGGTAATACCGGAGTTTTTCCCGGTAATACAGCTCCGGGCTATATAGCTGCAAACTTTAATAATACAACCGGTGCTAATATTATCAGTAACTGGTTATTTGCTCCAAATGTTAACTTAAAAAATGGAGATAGATTTACCTTCTTTACCCGTACAACAAATGGTACATTCCCAGACCGGTTACAGGTAAGAATGAGTACTAACGGTGCCAGTGTAAATGCTGGAGCAACCAATACCAGTGTTGGTGACTTTACTACATTATTACTGGATATAAACCCTACTTATACTTCTACAGGTTATCCAACTGCGTGGACCCAATTCACTATTAATCTAAGTGGTTTACCACCGGCTGGTATTTCGGGCCGTTTGGCATTCCGATATTTTGTAGAAGGTGCCGGACCAGCCGGACTTAATTCTGATTATATAGGAATTGATGATGCAGTATATTCTACAACAAACCCGGGACCACCACCAACAACCTGTACAGGTTCTACTACCAATTTACAGGTAGATATAACCGGTAGCAATTATCCTACATTTAACGTTACAATAAACGCAGCACCTGGTGGTAATTTCACTGTTAATAATTATACCAGTGGTAATTATATTCCTGTTACTCCTGCAGTAACTACAACGTACTCTTTGGTATCTGTAGTAGCAGTAGGCAGCGGTTCTCCATGCGTAGGAACCGGTAACAGCGGAACCCCTACTGTAGTTGTTTTACCAACAACAGTAGGCGGGCTTACTATAATTGATAACCCAACCGGTCCACTTTGTGCGGGTAGTCCAAAACTATTAACTGTTCTTGGAGCACCAACTCCCGGCAGTTCTGTTACTACCTCCGGACCTATCGCTGTTTTAATACCAGATAATAATGCTGGTGGGGTAAGTACAGGATTAACGGTAGCAGGTATACCAGCTGGTGCAACAGGTACCAGTGCAAGTGTAAACTTTAATATAACACATACATGGGATGGTGATCTGAGATTATTCTTAAGAGCACCAAATAACCAGGTATTAAACCTTGTAAATGCAAGAGGTGGTTCAGCTGATAACTTTGTAAATACAACGATCAGTTCAACTGCAACTATACCTATTGCCAGCGGGGCAGCTCCTTTTACCGGAACTTTTTTACCTGACGGAAATCTGGCAGCATTGCCACCAACAGGGTTTACACCAACAGCAACAACTTTTGCTCCATTATATAACACCACAAACCTTAACGGTACCTGGAGTTTTGGAGCAAGAGATGCAGCGGGCGGTGATGTAGGAACAATTACCAGTTGGGGAATAACCATTGGTTATAATATTCCGGCAGGTCCTCCTGTTGGTTGGACCTTCCTTTGGTCTCCTGCATCAGGCCTTAGTTCTACAACTACCAATCCTGTTGCAGCATCGCCAATGACCACAACAACCTATACAGTTATTGGTACAGCTCCAAATGGTTGTAATACTTCAGCAGCAATTACTATACTGGTGAACCAACTACCAGCAGTAGTTAATAATCCTAAGGATACGGCTGTATGTGCCGGTCAGATTGCCAGATTTACAGTAGCAGCAACGGGTACCGGTATAACTTACCAGTGGCAGGAAAGTACAAATGGCGGTGCTTTATATACCAATGTTACTAATGGTGGTATTTACGGTGGCGCTACTTCAGCTACTTTAACATTAACCGGTGTAACAGTAGCTATGAATACTTACAGATACCGTTGTGTTATCAGTGGTATTTGTCCTCCGGCAGCCAATTCAACAGGGGGTATTTTAACTGTTAACGGTTTACCGGTTATAGCAATTACACCTACAGGCCCCGTTTGTGGCGGTATTGCCGGTGTTAGTGGCACATTAATAACTGCCGGTTCTTCGGCTCCACCAGTTCCGGGTTCAGTTACTACCAACTCAGGACCTATAAGTGTTCCTGTTCCTGATAACAGCCCTGCTGGTGCAACCCATACAATTCCGGTTTCAACTGTTCCGGCAAATGCCACAATATCCAATGTGAGTGTAACCTGGACGATGCCGCATACCTGGGTTGGAGATATGGTCTTTGCGCTTAGAGCACCTAATGGTGAGATATTGAACTTAGACTATTTGATCACAATTACCGGACCTGGCCCAAGTACCGGATTTGTGAATACGACGGTTAGCTCAGCTGGTGTAAATCCGCTTAGCTCCGGTTCTGGTACTTATACCGCTACATTTAGAGCCGATGCGGTAATTACCAACATTAATGCCGGTGCTGGAGGACCTACAGGTTTTACTCCAACACAAACCACATGGCCTCCATTATACACAGCCGGAAATGGAAACTGGGTGTTAGCAATGAAGGATGCCTTTGGTGGTGATGTAGGAACTTTAACATCATGGTCAATTAGGATCGACTATACCACACCGGGTGGTTCAGGTTCTCCGCTTACTTATACCTGGTCTCCTGCAGCAGGCTTATTTACTAATGCTACTGCTACGGTACCTTATATAGCCGGTGCACAAGCCTCATCTGTTTATGCAGCACCTGCTGTAAACACTGTTTATACAATAACCGGAACCAATGGTACAACCGGATGTACAAATACGGGAACCATTTCAGTTATTTATACACCAACAGCACCAATAATTTCACCGGCATCTGCTGCTATCTGTTTAAATGATATCCAGCAATTGACAATTACCTCTGCATTGGCACCTTCGCCATTTACAGCTGCTTATTCATCTGGCCCTATAAGTGTAGTGATCCCTGATAATAATGCTGCTGGTGCAGTAAGTGTGATTAATGTTCCAATACCATCAACTGCCCAGATCACGAGTATGAATGTTAATTTCAACATGACCCATACCTGGGCTGGTGACGTGGTAATGGTACTTAAAGCTCCAAACGGGCAGGTACTTAACCTTAATTACAATATTTCAACAACGGGCGGAACTGGCCCAACAAGCGGTTTTACCAATACTACGATCAGTTCAACCGGTACAGCCGCTTTAAGTACAGGTGCCAATCCATATACCGGTACATTTAGAGCAGATGCTGTAACAGCCGCTGCAGCTGGTTTTGGACCTCCGGGCCCAACAGGGTATCTTCCAACTACTTCTCAGTGGAGTGGCCTATACCCAGCTCCTACCGGTAACTGGACTTTGGCTATTTATGATGCTTTTGGTGGAGACCAGGGAACCTTAACTTCGTGGACACTCAACTTTAATTACTTATACGGGCCACCAGCTACCGGTGTTTGGACACCAAATGGCCCGGGATCTGGTTTGTATACAGATGCTACAGCAACAACTGTTTATAACGGAACTTCTCTTAATACAGTTTATGCAAGACCTACACCATCGGGAGTTTATCCTTATAATGTAACGGTTACAAGTGTAGGACCGGATGCAACTGCTACATTTACAAATCCGGCTCTGATCACAATCAATGCTTCAGGACCAGGTACACCTTATCCTTCAAACCTTGCTGTAAGTGGATTACCCACATCGGGTGTTTCTGTTAACAATGTGGTTTTAACCGGTATTAGCCATACCTGGGGGGATGATATAGACATTTTGTTGCAGTCGCCAACAGGTCAAAATGTGGTATTAATGTCTGATATTGGTGGAACTGTTGCTGTTCCAAATGCAACATATACCTTTAATGATGCAGGGCCGGCTTTGAATCCTACTGCAGCTAATCCTACAGGCACTTATCGGCCAACAAATAATGGTGCTGCTGATAACTGGCCAGCTCCGGGCCCTGGCGCAATAACCCAGGCTGCTCCTGCTTTAGCATTGTTTGGTAATACTGCCGATGCAAATGGTACCTGGAAATTATTTGTTTTTGATGATGTTGGAGGCGACCAGGGTACAATAAGTGGTGGATGGAGAATTACATTTAATTATCCAACCGCAGGTTGTGTTTCGCCAGCAAGAACAGTAGTAGTAACGGTTAATCAACCTGCTGCAATTACTGCTCAGCCGGTTAACAGAACAGTTTGTACCGATAAAGTTGCAACCTTCACAGTTGCAGCTTCAGGTTCAGCACCTTTAAGTTATCAATGGCAGGTAAGTACCGACAATGGTAACAACTTCAGTAATATTACAAACGGTGGTTTTTACAGTGGTGCTACTTCAGCAACATTATCAGTAACACAACCGCCTGTTTCTTTCAGTGGTTATCAATACAGGGTAGTTGTTCAGGGTGCATTGCCTTGTCCAAATACTACTTCTTTTAAAGTGATATTAACTGTAAACCCATTACCTACCGTTGTGATATCAGCAGCACCTTATCTTAAGCTGTTCCCGGGATTGGTAACAACCTTATCTTCTACTGTAACGCCGGCTGCTGTTGCTCCTGGTGGTTATACCTGGCTTAGAAACGGGGCTCCGGTAGCTGGAGCTAACTCCGGTACACTAAGTGTGGATGTAGATCGACTGGGTGATTACAGGTTAACGGTTACGGATGTTAATGGTTGTACCAATACATCCAATACGGTAACAATCACTGATTCTATCACTGGCAGATGTTATATCTATCCTAATCCAAACAGCGGACAATTCCAGGTCAGGTATTTCAGTGCAGCTAATAATGTGTTGCCAAGAACACTGACTGTTTATGATGCCAAAGGAGACAGGGTGTTAACTCAAATCTATACCATAGGAAGGCCTTATGACAGAATGGATGTTGATTTGCGTAAATATGGAAAAGGGCTTTACTGGGTTGAAATTGGTGACGTGAACGGAAACCGTTTAACCATGTGTAGGGTTGCAATTCAATAAAACTAACTAAGTCTTGGTTATATAGTCCCCCGGATTTTCCGGGGGACTTTTTTTAAGCTGTTGCCATTGGTCCGCATAAATTTTTTAATAAAATATCAGCTGCCTGATCCCTGTAAACCTGCCCTGATCTCTTTGATAACCATTATAATTGAATATTTTCTGCCAGGTTTAACCAGGTTCCTTAAATAAGCCCAATTTTAAACCTGAAATAGCTGTTCTTTTACTACCTTTGCCCTCCCGTTTTAAAAATCGCGGGTTATTTTATGTCATTCAATATTATTAAACAATTAAACGCAGATGCACAGGAAGGTTCTACCGGTCCCGATACATCGGGAAGGGAAACTGCTGCGAAATCAAATGTGCCTGTTGAATTATCTGAAACTGTTGAAACGCAAACGCCCAATGTGGTTGAAATTAAAATTAATGCCCCTGTTGCTGAAACTGTAGTAACTGCGCATGACGATTTTGACTGGAGTGTTGATAAACGCAACGTTACAAGTTATACATCAGCCGAAAAAGAAAAGTATGACACTGTTTATGATAATACTTTTAAACAGATCAATGATGGCGAAATGATCATGGCCACTATTGAGTCATTAACAAAAACTGATGCTGTAGTTAACATCGGATTTAAAAGTGACGGACTCATTTCATTAAATGAATTCAGGGATATCCCCGGGGGTGTAAAAGTGGGTGATGTACTTGAAGTAATGGTTGTTGAAAAAGAAGACAGGGAAGGTAACCTGAATTTAAGCCGCAAATCTGCCCGCACAACACGTGCCTGGGAGAGAATTGTGGAGGTGCACAGAACCGGTGAAATTGTTACCGGCCTGGTTACCAGTAAAACTAAAGGTGGGTTGATCGTTGATGTATTTGGTATGGAAACATTTTTACCGGGTTCTCAAATTGATGTTAAGCCCGTTACTGATTATGATCAGTTTGTTAGTAAAACAATGGAATTTAAAGTGGTTAAAATCAATGAAGCCATTAAGAATGCGGTTGTATCGCATAAAGCGCTTATTGAAAGTGATATTGAAGCGCAAAGAGCAGAAATAATGGGTAAACTGGAAAAAGGCCAGGTACTGGAAGGAACGATCAAAAACATCACTGATTTTGGTGCATTCCTCGACCTTGGCGGATTAGATGGTTTATTATATATCACCGATATATCATGGGGCCGTATCAATCATCCAACAGAAGTATTGAAAATGGACCAGAAACTGAATGTGGTTGTATTGGATTTTGATGATGATAAAAAAAGGATCAGCCTTGGTTTAAAACAATTAACACCTCACCCATGGGATACACTTACAGAAAGCCTTAAAGAAGGTGAAATTGTAAAAGGTAAAGTAGTTAATATTGAAGACTACGGTGCATTTTTAGAAATCATGCCGGGGGTTGAAGGTCTTGTTCATGTTAGTGAAATTACCTGGGCCAACACGCCGATCAACGCTAAAGAATTCTTCAAATTAAATGATGAATACGAAGCAAAGGTGGTTACCCTTGATAAGGAAACACGCAAGATGAGTCTTTCTATTAAACAAATGACGGAAGACCCATGGAGTACTATCGAAGTTTCTTTCCCGGAAAGAAGCAAACATTCAGGCGTAGTAAAAAACATAACCCCTTATGGTGTGTTTGTTGAATTAACTACCGGTATTGGCGGTATGATCCATATCAGCGACTTAAGCTGGTTAAAGCGTTTCAACAACCCCAATGAGTATACAAAAGTTGGTAATGATATAGAAGTTGTTATCATGAATATTGATAAGGAAGGGCGTAAACTTCAGTTAGGGCATAAACAAATTGAAGAAGATCCCTGGAACTCACTTGAATCTACATTCCCCGTAGGAAGTGAGCATGAAGGCACTGTGGTGAAAAAAGATGATAAAGGCGCAATAGTTCAATTACCATATGGCCTTGAAGGATTTGCTCCTGCACGCCATTTAGCTAAGGAAGATGGCAAAACAGTTGGTATTGATGAAATCGCTAAATTCCAGGTTATTGAATTTGACCGTAATGACAAGCGTATCGTTTTAAGTCATGCCCGTTTATGGGAGCAGGTGATCGAAGAAGAAAAACAAGCTGTTATTAAAGAAAAGAAAGCTGATTTTGAAGTAACCAAAAAAGCAGTGAAAAATCTACAGAGCAAAGTAGAAAAATCAACTTTAGGTGACTTAGGTGTTTTGGCCAACCTGAAAGCAAAAATGGATAGTGATGCTGCTGATACAGCTTCTGCAGAAGAGCCAAAAGCATAGTAAGAAATCGCCTGTTGGCGAATCCTAAAAAATACAAACCCGTTCAGTTTAGGCTGAACGGGTTTTTTTTGGACAGGCATTTGGCCTTGTAGCATCATCGTTGCAAACTTGTTAGGTTCTTCTTTTAATAAAAGAAAAGAAGAATCTAACTTGTATGGTATACCAATAGTAAACATTAATTCTGCTTTACAAAAAAAAATCAGCCTTTCCCTTTTTTTCGTAACTATGCTTTAAATACTCAACAATTTAATTTATGGGTTCATTTTTCACAAAAATAATACTGCCAATACTGATGGTTTTTGGAGGCCTTTCTCAAAAGAAATGTCAGGAGTATTATGACAAGGCAAAAAGCAATACGTACGATATTGTCATCGTTCCCGGCATGCCTTACGAAAACAATAAATGGGATACCATTATGAAAGGCCGTGTGTACTGGGCCAAATACCTGTATGACAGTAAAATAACAAAGCGTATCATGTTTTCGGGTGGTGCTGTTTATACCCCCTATTATGAATCGAAAATAATGGCGCTTTATGCAAGGGAACTGGGTATACCGGATAGTGTGATTTATACAGAAGATATGGCAGAACACAGTACAGAAAATATTTATTATGGATTTAAAAAAGCACGGAAACTTGGTTTTACAAAAATTGCCCTGGCTAGTGATCCTCATCAATGCAAAAAACTGAGAAAATTCATTAACCGCAGTTTTGATTCCGTTGCTTTAATTCCATTTGTAAAAAATATTCTCAAAAAAGGATTTAAACCTGATCCGGTAATTAAAGATTCTATTGCCTTTAAACCAAACTTTGTTTCCATCAAGGAAAGGGAATCATATCAAAAACGAAGGAAAGGAACAAAAGGAAAAAATATCAATAAGACGCTATACGATTAATCTTTAAAATTTTTCAGATTGAAATTAAAGGTTCTAATAAAAATCCCGTTCAGCTTAAGCTGAACGGGATTTTTAAAATTATTTGAATATAAATTACAAAATCGTTACCTCTGTCCTACTGTTTTGCGTCCTGCCTGCAGCCGTTTTATTAGTGACAATAGTTTTACTTAAACCATAACCTTTTGCAGTAACCCGGTTGGGGTAAATGCCCTTTGATAATAAATAAGTACGCACTGTATTTGCCCTTGCTTCAGATAATATCTGGTTATTTTTAGCCGAACCAACATTATCGGTATGGCCACCCATTTCAATACGCCCCCACTGGCGCAGATATGCAGCCCGGCAAATGTGTGATGGCGTATCTGTACCAATAAGCTTTTTAAATTTAAATGCACCCACACTTTTAGTATATTTAGTGTATGAGCAAAAAGTATAAGTTTAGCGATAACAGTAAACTGTATTTCGTATGTTTTTCGGTTACTAACTGGATAGATTTATTTATCCGCAATGAGTATAAAGAGATACTTTTAGATAGCATCAGGTATTGCCAGAAAGAAAAGGAAATGGAATTGTATGGCTGGTGCATAATGACAAGCCATGTTCATTTAATAATCGGCACCAAGGGGAACCCTTTGAGTAATATTATGAGAGATTTAAAACGGTATACTTCCGAAGAGTTGCATAAGGTAATTAAAAAAATGCTACAGAAAGCAGGCGTGAGTGGATGCTTTGGATGATGGAAAGGGCAGCGATGAAAAACAGTAACACCGCAAAATTTCAATTATGGCAGGCAGAGAGCCATCCCATTGAATTAACATCAGCAAAAATTACACATCAGAAATTAGATTATATGCATTACAATCCTGTAGAAACCGGGTTTGTTACTGACCCTGCAGATTGGAAAAATAGTAGTGCAATAGATTATAATGGTGGCAAAGGGTTATTAGAAATTATACAATTAGAGCATTTGATTGTATGAGTAAGCAAAGGCACAGATACGCTGCCGCACCTGGCTATGCCGCATATCTGCGCCAGTGGGGGAATAAGCAATTATTATTTAACAATAAATCCCGTCAGGCTTATTCCAGACGGGATTTTTTTATGCTACTGATAAATT
This sequence comes from Chitinophagaceae bacterium, assembly GCA_031413755.1. Classification (GTDB taxonomy): domain Bacteria; phylum Bacteroidota; class Bacteroidia; order Chitinophagales; family Chitinophagaceae; genus Ferruginibacter. Next base: position 41,289 of record JANOFR010000077.1, on the reverse strand, counting down.
TTATGAAAATGTTTAATCCAATATTTTAACTTCAGTTCTTCTGTTTTGTGCCCTGCCATCTTCTGTTTTATTATCAGCCACCGGAACACTGAAACCATAACCCTTTGCCGTTACCCGTGTGGGATCAATACCTTTTGCAACCAGGTAGTTTCTTACCGTATTAGCCCTGGCCTCAGATAAAACCAGGTTACTTTTTGCTGAACCTACATTATCAGTATGGCCACCAAGTTCAATACGCTCATCATCTTTTCTGTTCAGGTAAGCAACAAGTTCATCAATAACTTTATAGGCATCTTCTTCCAGGTCTGCCTTGCCTGTTTCAAAATTACAATCTTCCAAAATAAAACTTTTTGCAGGTAAAAACTGGATATCCACTTTAAAAGGATTTTTATAATAGGCTTTGCCCTGCAGCGCCGGTATATCCAAAACGATATAACTTGTAGAATCTTTAAAGCCTAAGATAAATATTTCATACTTATCGCCTGCCGGTAACCGGGTAGAAAATTTACCGGTGGTATCCGTTAGGCCCTGGTATTCCCTGCCATTTAAATTACTTCTGAAAATAACAATTTCCCGGGCCAGGATATTACCTTTAAAATCTGTCATACTTACCTGTACCGGGGCATCTTTTGGTATAGATGCATCCTGAACAGTTCCACCCTGGCATAAAGCGATTAAAGGCATTATAGAAATAATCAGGCTGTAGCATAATTTATATTTCATTGCAAACCGGTTTTATATTAATTAAAGATAATTATAAAAAACAACTTTGATTTTTTCAATTATTGTGCCGCAAGTTTTGTTTTTTGTTAACGGGTTGTAAAGGGTATTACAGGCGTTGCTGCAACTTAACAACCATTTCATCTTTCCAGCTTTTAAAATCTCCTGTTATAATATGCTTACGGGCCTCGCTTACCAGCCACCTGTAAAAGGAAAGGTTATGTACACTGGCAATAGTTAGCCCTAAAAATTCCTTCGCCTTCATTAAATGCCTGAGGTATGCCTTGCTGTAATAATTACTCATGTCACAGTCAATGCCATCATCAATAACAGAAAAATCTTTTTCCCATTTTTTATTATCAATATTAATGATGCCGCTACTGGTAAACAACATGGCATTGCGGCCATTACGCGTGGGCATTACACAATCAAACATATCTATACCCAGGGCAATACTTTCCAGAATATTCCAGGGCGTACCTACACCCATTAAATATCGTGGTTTTTGAACCGGTAAAATATCGCAGCAAAGTTCCGTAAACTCATACATCATTTCCACTGGCTCACCAACACTTAAGCCACCAATGGCATTGCCTGTCGCATTTTTAGAGGCAATAAATGCTGCAGAAGCAGTTCGCAGATCTTTATAAGTACCTCCCTGTACTATTGGAAATAAATTTTGTGTAAACCCGTATTTATCAGGCGTTGCAACAAATTGTTCAAAGCAACGGTCTAACCAGCGATGTGTGAGCTCCATACTTTTTTTTGTGTAATCATGATCGCCCGGATAAGGCGGACATTCATCAAAAGCCATAACAATATCTCCACCTATTATGCGCTGAATATCCATTATGCTTTCCGGAGTAAATAAATGTTTACTGCCATCAATATGGCTTTGAAATAATGCGCCCTCTTCGGTTAATTTACGGTTATTCGCCAAAGAAAAAACCTGGTAACCCCCACTATCTGTCAATATGGGTTTATCCCAACCGTTAAATTTATGAAGCCCTCCAGCGGCTTCCATTATTTCAAGACCGGGCCGCAGGTATAAATGATAGGTATTGCCTAATATTATTTGAGCTTTTACTTCGGTATTTAGTTGCTGTTGTGTTACAGCTTTTACACTGCCCACCGTACCCACCGGCATAAATATGGGAGTTAGTATTTCGCCATGATCAGTGATAATCTTACCCGCCCTGGCTTTTGTAAGGTTATCTGTTTGCTGCAATTCAAATTGTAATGCTGCCATTAATCAGTTGTGGTTAATATTGATGGGTTGATGTTTAATGTTATTTGCGTTGTTAATTTTATGTTTGTACTTTTTCAGTTACTACAGGTATTACTTATTTTCATTCCTTATTTTTGCCTTATGAATTTTACCCAAAACTGGCAAATACTTTTTTATGTATTTTGCCTGATCACCCTGATACAACTGTTTTATTACCTGTTCTTCTTTTTGAAACTGGCCGTATATAAAACAAAAATAAAGTCCACATCGCAAACACATCCTGTTTCGGTTATTATTTGTACCCGGGATGAGGCAGCAAATTTAGCAAAAAATCTTCCGGGAGCATTGGTTCAAAAATACAGGACCACCCATGAAGTTATCGTTGTAGATGATAATTCATTTGATGACAGTAAATACCTGCTGGAAGAATATCAAAAAACATATAAACAGCTACATGTAGTACAGTTAAAACAGGAAGCTAAACTCATTCCCGGGAAAAAATTTCCTTTAAGTATTGGCATTAAAACAGCTAAGTATGAAATAGTGTTACTTACTGATGCGGATTGTGTTCCGGCAAGTGAACACTGGATTGAAAAAATGCAGGAAACCTACGATGATAATACAGAAATCGTATTAGGCTATGGGGCATACCATAAAAAAAAGGGCTTGCTCAACAAGGCTGTCCGTTGGGAAACCTTTCACACTGCGCTTCAGTATTTTTCATATGCACTGGCCGGTAAACCTTATATGGGGGTTGGACGAAACCTTAGTTATAAAAAAACGATTTTTTTCAGGCACAAAGGATTTACAGCGCACAACAATATACCCAGCGGGGATGATGACCTGTTTATTAATACTGCTGCAACCAGAATAAATACAAAGATCAATATAGATAAAGATGCTTTTACACTAAGTGAACCTCCCAAAACCTGGGTACAATGGATCAGGCAGAAAAACAGGCATTACAGTACCGGTAAATTTTATAAACCTGAACATAGATTTTTGCTGGGGCTTTATTCTTTTACTCATTTTTTATTTTATCCTTTACTGGTAACCTCACTATTATTTTACAGCTGGCAATTAACTTTAATCGTTTTTGGCATCCGTTTTCTTTTGCAGGCTTTTATTTTATATCCCTGTATGAAAAAACTGAATGAAAAAGACATGTATCCCTGGTTTTTATTTATTGATATATGGATGTTTTTTTATTACCTGATTTTTGCGGTATCCATATTTAAGAAACCGGGGAAGCTGTGGAAGTAACAGCCCAAGGCCTCACCCCAACCCGGCCCCTCTTGAACTTCGTTCGTTCACATACTTGGGAACCCCGAAGGGGGAGGAAACCTCGAAGAACAATGGGAAGAGTGAGTTTTGTTTTGTTTTTTTATTTTTAACTTTTTATGGAATTGATTCAAAAATACTTTACAGATTTTTCGGAAAAGCAGATAGAACAGTTTGCTGCATTAAAGGGATTATATGTTGAGTGGAATGCAAAAATTAATGTGATATCCCGCAAGGATATGGATAATTTTTATGAGCACCATGTTTTACACTCCTTAGCTATTGCTGCAAAATTTGAATTTACAAATGATATGCAGGTTATGGATCTTGGTTGTGGTGGTGGATTTCCGGGAATCCCCCTGGCGATCATGTTTCCAGAATCAAATTTTCATTTGGTTGACAGCATTAATAAAAAACTTAAAGTTGTTACAGCAATTTCAGCGGCAATCGGCTTGCAAAACCTTACTACACAACATGCACGTGCCGGGGATATTAAAAACAGAAAATTTGATGTGGTGGTTTCAAGAGCTGTAGCACCATTAAAAGACTTATGGCACTGGAGTAAACCACTTCTTCAAAAGAAGAAATATGATAATTCTGAAATTCCCAATGGTCTGATATGCCTTAAGGGAGGAGATTTAGCTTCAGAAATATTTGAAAGTGGATGCAAACCAATGGTTTGGGAAATTGAAAAAATTTTTAAGGAGGATTATTTTAAAGAAAAATACCTGCTGTATATAACCAATAGATAATTTTGGGCTTAAAAACTTACCACTTTGTGGTATTGTTATATTGTAATTTTTTATTCAACTTTGTAAAACAATGAACAGATCAGTCGCAATTGTTGAAGATAATAATGATATCCGTCACGCTTTAGAACAAATAATTGAAGCATCGGAAGAGTTTACCCTTGCAGGAACCTGTATAAATGGTGAAGAAGCACTTGTTAAGATACCCATTTTACAACCTAAAGTTGTTTTAATGGATATTGGTTTGGGTGATGGGATCAATGGAATTGAAGTAGTAAGGGAATTAAAATCAACACATCCAGGTATCTTGTTTATGATGTGTACCATTTATGAAGAAGATGATAAAATATTTGAAGCATTAAGAGCGGGAGCCAGTGGATACATTCTAAAGAAAACCTCACCTGTAAAACTTTTAGAAGGTATTACAGAATTGATTGAAGGCGGGGCACCTATGAGCAGCCAGATTGCCAGTAAAGTGGTTGCAGCTTTTCAAAACAAATCTGTTACAACATCTGCCGGTTCGGCACTGGATGTATTATCCAAAAGAGAAAATGAAATTCTTGAAATGCTATCCACCGGGCTTTTATACAAAGAAATTGCCGATAAGCTATCCATCAGTTCAGAAACGGTACGCAAGCACGTGTACCATATTTATGAAAAATTACACGTAAGTAACCGTATTGAAGCCGTTAATAAATTTTTTGGGCGATAGGCCCTCCAACAACAAAGCACAACATATAAACCCCTGATGAATCGGGGGTTTGTATGTTATAAGAATTTCCAAAACCAGTTATCTTTTTGCAGCGTATTACCAATCGGAAAATCATGAGTATACCCTGAATTCACAAATCCGTATTTTTCATAAAACCGCTGTGCCCTTATATTATGTTCCCAAACACCTAACCAAACTACCTCGTATTTTTTTTCTGCAGCAAAGTTTACAATAAAATCCATCAGCAATTGAGCTATGCCTTTTCCCTGAAATTCCTTTAAAACATAAAGCCTTTTCAACTCCAGCGCCTTCCATTTCTTTATTAGTGGAAAGCCGGTATAATCCTCCATAAAGTGAAGATAAGCAACCGGTACAGCAGCTTTTTCGGCAAAAAAACAAAAAGTATCCGGATTATTTATTTCAGCTTCCAATTGCTTTTGATTATAATGCTGATCCAAAAAAAATCGCATATCCTCCTCTGAACAGGTGCCTGTAAACGTATCAAAAAAAGTTTGTCTTGCAAGAACAGTCAATTCCGCAATATCATGATGGGTTACCCGGCGGATATGTATCTCCATTTCTTAGGTTTTGGTATTTCATTACTTTTGACCGCAATAACTTCAGATGGGTTTACCAGTTCAGTTCCAGTGCATTATTTTTTCTGTCTATATCCGCCATTCTTTTAGATGGATCGATATCCACAATCTTTATATCCGTAAGCCTGTGCCTGATTTCAACAATATAGAACGGGTGTGTCCATCTCCATTCATCCATCACTGTCCTTTTTTGTGTTTTGTTTTCATTTGGCTTTTCTGCAAACATTAAATTTAGCGGAATGTAAAACATTTCTGTTTCTCCGTTTGTATATGTCAATTGCAGATCAACCGGCATGGGCATATGCCCTGTCCTTCTTAAACGGATTTTAGTTATACCATGCTCTTCCCATAAACTGTCAATTTTATAGTCAATTGTTTTAGTCGTATTCACCCAGTATTCTTTATACCAGTCCAGTTTTATACCACTGACATCTTCGGCTATTTTCATAAAATCATTTACACCGGGATGTTTAAACTTCCATTGTTTATAGTATTCCAGTAAAATATTATCCCGCTGCTCAGCCCCTACTATATAACCCAGTTGTTCTATAAATACTTCTCCTTTTGAATAAGCAGCAGCGCTGTAACCATAGTTTGAATTATAATGATCACTGTGTGTTGTCATAGGTTCTTCAAAACCACTTTTAGCCAGGTTAAAATAACTGAGATAAGCCATACTATGATCTTCAGGAATAAAATCAATGTACGCTTTCAGATTTCTATCATCAGGTGTACGCTGTAAAGTTTCCCGCGCAGCCTGTACTGAAGATCTTTTATAATAAAACTTTGATACAAGATTCTCCGAATAACTGGCGAAACCTTCATCCATCCAGGCATAAATACTTTCATTGGTTCCCATTATCATCTGGTACCAGCTATGCATCAACTCATGAAAAACGGTTCCTATGCCGGGACCAATCAGTAATGTTGCCATCGGATATTCCATACCCCCGTCTCCACCCTGTATAAATGAATATTGTGGATAAGGATATTTCCCAAAATTCTTTTCTATAAATGGTAAAGCAGTTGCCGCTGCTGTAATAACCCTGTTCCAGGCCGTATCATTTTTATCATCATTCACTTTGTATTTATAAATGGCATGCAATATCGGGCCGTCATCAGGCATTTTATAAACCAAATGCTTATATTCCGGGTCTGCTGCCCAAACAAAATCATGTATATTTTCTCCAATAAAATGCCAGCTGCGCTTTGATTTACTTATTGGCTTTAATGCTGTGCCGGGTGCATCATACCCCCAGCCGATCTCTTTGGCATTAACCAAAACACCTGTACCGCCCAGCTTATAATCTTTATCAATTTTAATAATAACATCAAAATCGCCCCAAACACCATAGAACTCCCGCGCAACATAAGGCGTAGGATGCCAGCCATCGTAATCATATTCACACATTTTCGGAAACCACTGGCTCATACTTAAACGTACCCCGGTAGTTGGATTATCCCTGCCACTGCGCCGTATCTGTAATGGAACCTGTGCCTCAAATTCCATTTCAAAAACAACTTTACTTTTTGCAGCAACGGGCCTGGTTAAATTAACTTCCAGTATGGTTTCATGATATTTAAATGGTTGAGGTACACCATTCATTTTTAAAGTGATTATTTTTTGATACCCGATCTCATCTTCTTTCAGATTTGCAATACGGTCCTTTACCCTGCCATCCCAATCGGGCCGGTTATTCAACAGAACCTTACCCAGTTCCTGGCTCCGCACATCCATACTGCTGTTGGGTTGAAATGCATTAAAATACAAATGGTAATACACTTTATTTAAAGCAACAGGCGAATTATTACTGTACTCCAGCTTTTGCTTTCCGGTAAACCTGTTAGTATTTACATCAACATCAATATTCATATTGTATTTAACCCTTTGTTGCCAGCGGTCTGGCTGGGCAAAACTTATAACATGCATACTTAAAGCCAAAAAAAATAAAACAATTGATTTCTTCATTTAATATAATTTATAGAGGTAAATTTCGGTAAAATAGCTTTATGAAAAACATAAAACTGATAAATGGATATCCATTTGTAAAATACAACAGGGATACATACCCTGCTGATGAATTACTTAAAAGAGCTGCAAACTTTGCTGCATGGATGGATACAAGAAGGACCTGTCGTGATTTTTCGGATAAACCCATACCTGTTAAAATTATTGAAGATATAGTATTGGCTGCTTCTACAGCCCCAAGTGGAGCCCATAAACAACCCTGGACTTTCTGTGTGGTCAGTAATACTGAGATAAAAAAACAAATACGTGTTGAAGCTGAAAAAGAAGAATACGAAAGTTACAATGGCCGGATGCCTGAAGACTGGAAAAATGATTTACTGCCCCTGCAAACCGACTGGAAAAAAGAATTTTTAGAAATTGCTCCTTACCTGATCATTGTTTTTAAAAAAAGTTATGATATTGATATGGAAGGAAAAAAGACAAATACTTATTATGCCAGTGAAAGTTGTGGAATAGCCTGTGGTTTTTTACTGGCAGCCATTCACAATGCCGGTTTGGTTGCACTAACACACACACCAAGCCCCATGAATTTTTTAAGTAAAATTTTAAACCGGCCTGTAAATGAAAAGCCTTTTTTATTAATACCGGTAGGTTATGCTGCGGAGGAATGTTGGGTGCCGGATATTAAAAGGAAAGAGTTGGATGAAGTTGCGCAGTTTTATTCATAAAAAACACTCATTTTTTTCCTTCCACTACAATCACAATCTCTCCTTTCACTGTTTTTGTATTGAAGTGATCATGTACTTCCTGTAAAGTACCTCTTGCATTTTCTTCAAATTTTTTGGTTAGCTCACGGCTTACACAACATTGCCTGTCCGGGCCGAAGTATTGAATGAATTCTTTTAAAGTTTTTACCAGCCGCATCGGACTCTCATAAAAAACCAGGGTATGTTCATCGACTGCTAATTTTTTCATCATGGTTTGCCTTCCTTTTTTAAGGGGAAGAAAGCCTTCGAAACAAAAACTATTCATAGGCAGGCCACTGTTTACAAGTGCGGGTACAAATGCAGTAGCACCGGGTAAACATTCAACCCGGATATTATTTTTTATACATTCCCGTACCAGTAAAAAAGCAGGGTCGCTGATACCCGGTGTACCTGCATCGGTTATCAATGCCATTATTGTACCTGCAGCCAGCTGCTCCATTAAATGGGTAAGTATTTTATGTTCGTTATGCTGATGATAGGGTGTGATGGGTTTTTGAACCTGGTAATGATTTAACAGTACAGCAGAAGTACGGGTATCTTCAGCAAGAATAAGATCAACTGTTTTTAATATTTCTATTGCCCTGAATGTGATGTCAGCAAGATTACCGATGGGAGATGGAATGAGGTAAAGCATGCCCCCTAACCCCCTGAAGGGGGAACCTGGAGTATTATTGTTCTGTGATTGTTTATCACTCAAATTTTGATATGAATTTATTTCGTTGAACTTTTTGTAGAGAAAGCCCCTTTAGGGGTTTGGGGTTACTGAAATATCATACACTTCCATCACCGGGTTTGCCAGTAATTTTTTTGCAGCATCTTCGGCGGAGGCCAATGCATTTTCTTTACTATCTGCTTCTATCTGCAAATCAATATGTTTGCCAATACGAACATCAGAAACATTATTCAAGCCTAAATTTTGTAAACCTCCCAATACCGCTTTTCCCTGTGGGTCTAATAAATCTTTTAGAGGCATAACTTTTATCTGTACAGTAAATATCATGATTAATGTTGTTTGAAAAGCAAAGATAAAATAATGTAAACGATAAACACAATTGGTACCGCAAGCCACTGAAAAATAAAAGCAGCTATAACAGCTACAGCCAGTAATATTAATTTTGGAATATTATTTTTTATACTGTAATCCTTAAATTTCATTGCCATCATAGGCAGGTTACTTACCATCAGCCAGCTCAGTAATATTATAAAACCATATAAAAACCATTTATTAAAAAGTATATCAACAACCAACTGATTGTGGTTATTCCAGTAAATGAGCGGCAATGAAGCTACTAATATTCCTACAGCCGGTATGGGTACTCCTTTAAATCCAAATGATTGTGAATTATCTAAATTAAATTTAGCCAGGCGCCAGGCGCCGGCGCAAGCCAAAAGAACTGCCGGAACTAACCAAATGACAGATGTATTCAAACCATCTTCTTCCTGAGCAATACTCATTCGCAAAAACTGGTAAAGAATCATAGAAGGTGCAACACCAAAACTAACCACATCAGCCAGCGAATCCAGCTGTTTACCCATTTCTGAACTGGCTTTGAATAATCTTGCAACAAATCCATCCAGGAAGTCAACAACTGCTGCCAGTCCGATGAACAGAGATGCCATCCAGATCTTTTCAGGAATATCGATCAACTGCGTGCCATCAGCAGCATATTGAATGATAATACCATTTTGCATAGTAACAACTATTGCAAGGCAACCAAATACTAAATTAAGCAGTGTAAATAAATTCGGAATTTGTTTGGTCATTGTATCAGACTATTTTTTCATAAAGGCTTCTATTTCTTCAACTGTGATCGGAATATTTTTCATCAGATCTTTATTTCCGTTTCTTGTTATCCAGAAATTATTTTCAATCCGAATACCCATTTGTTCCTCTTCAATATAAATACCCGGTTCAATGGTAAAAACCATTCCTGCTTTTACAGGTGCAGTTCTGGTACCCAGATCATGAACATCAATACCCAGGTGATGAGAAATTCCATGGTACAAGTATTTGCGGTATGCCCTGTTTTCAGGGTCTTCATTTTTAATATCTGATTTTCTGAGTAATCCAATTTTTTGAAAAATAACGGTAGCTTCATCTCCAACTTTTTCAGTGTAATCTATAATACTGATGCCGGGTTTTAAAATACTGGCAGCATAATGATGTAAATGCAGGCAGGCATTGTAAACCGTTTTTTGCCTGCGGCCAAATTTTCCGTTTACAGGTATTGTTCTTGTTAAGTCAGCACAGTAATTACCATATTCTGCACCAAAATCCATCAGTATTAATTCTCCGTTTTTACACTCACGGCTGTTTTCAATATAATGTAGTGTACGTGCCCTGTCGCCACTGGCAATAATGGAACCATAAGCAGGCCCCGTAGCCCTTTGTGACAAAAATGAATGAAATATTTCTGCTTCAATTTCATACTCCATAATGCCAGGCTTTATAATTTGCATTACCCTTCTGAATGTAATATCCGTAATATCTATTGCCTTTTGTAAAACATCAACTTCCAGTGCTGTTTTAACGGCACGAAGGTCTTTCAGTATCCTTGCACTACGTTTATAATCATGTAAAGGAAAACGTTCTTTCATCATTTCGGCATACCGGTAATCTCTTACATGAACTTTATTTGCTTTGCGGTCGTTTTCATTTGTATTTAAGTAAATGGTATCTGATAAATGAATCCAGGTTTGTAATAAAGCATCAGCAGTATCTAACCAAATAATTGTTTGTATGCCTGATATGGCAGTGCCCTCATGATCTCTTAACCGGTGGCCATCCCATTTTTCTTTTAATGCATTTGGCCTTACCAGCACCAACACTTCCCGGTACTTTGCATCCGGATTATCCGGAAATAAAATCAACATGGTATCTTCCTGTTCAACACCTGTTAACCAATACAAATCTGAGTTTTGAATAAAACGGTGAAGTTGGTCGCCATTGGTTGGCAATTCATCATTGCTGTTAAAAATGGCAATACTGTTTTTTCCCATTCTTTCTACAAAACGTTTTCTGTTTTGGACAAATAATTCAGCGTTTATGGGAAGATATTTCATATGCTTGGTTTATGCTGCAATATACATTTTAATCGTGTTTTTTCCGTTGCACTCAAAAGTGCTTAAGTTTAATTTACAGTAAACAATTTAATCAGCATAAATATCAGGTTCCAAAAAATGATTCATGCATCCATTTTTATCAAATTAAACCATTTCAATAATAAATGGGTATTTTTTATATTTATTCAATAAAACAAACAAATATTTAAAGTTTTTAAATATCAAACCATTTTTAGTTTACTATTTTTGAATATACATCAGTTAGTTGACTTTATTAATGACACAAATCATAACTTTGCGGTAACGATTGCATCAACTAAAATACTTAATTGCTATGTCAGTTCCCACTACGCTAATGGTACCCTATAATGCGTTAAAAAAACTTGGATTATCATTACTTAAAAATGTTAATTACCAGTTAAGTCCGGACCAATTAACAGCACAGGCTGTTGAACGCGGTGACGGTGTTTTAAACGACACGGGGGCTCTTTTGATTAATACCGGAAAGTTTACAGGCCGCAGCCCAAAAGATAAGTTCACTGTAAAAGATGCACTTACCGAAAACACCGTTCACTGGAATGATTTTAATATACCATTTGATGAAAAATATTTTTTTCAGCTAAAAGAAAAAATGCTGGCACATCTGAGTGGAAAAGAAATCTGGGTACGTGATTGCTATGCCTGTGCCGAAGAAGCTTACCAGCTCAGGTTAAGGGTGATCAATGAAAATCCGTGGAGCAATTTATTTTGCTACAATATGTTTATTCGCCCAGAGGAAAAAGACCTGGAAAATTTTGAACCACACTGGCATATCATACAGGCCCCAAGTTTTATGGCCGATCCCGCTGTTGATGGCACCCGTGCCGAAAACTTTGCTGTGATCAGCTTTACACACAAAACTATTTTAATTGGTGGTACCGGCTACACCGGCGAAATGAAAAAAGGCATTTTTACCATGTTAAATTATGTGTTACCTACTAAGGCTAAAGTTTTAAGTATGCATTGCAGTGCAAACATGGGTAATGCAGGCGATACAGCCGTATTTTTTGGATTGAGCGGAACCGGTAAAACAACGTTAAGTGCCGACCCCAACCGAAAACTTATTGGTGATGATGAACATGGCTGGACCAAAGACAGCGTTTTTAATTTTGAAGGCGGTTGTTATGCAAAATGTATTGATTTAAGTGAAGATAAAGAACCTGAGATTTATCACGCCATCAGGCCAGGTGCACTGGTTGAGAATGTAACTTTTATTGATGGCACCAATAGAATAGATTTCAGCAGTAAAAAAATTACCGAAAACACCAGGGTTAGTTATCCGTTAACCTTTATCAGTAATGCGCTGGAACCTTCTATTGGTAAAACGCCTAAAAATCTTTTCTTTTTAACCTGTGATGCGTATGGTGTATTGCCACCCATCAGTAAACTAAATGCAGGGCAGGCCATGTACCAGTTCATCAGTGGTTATACCGCAAAGGTTGCTGGTACCGAAGCGGGTGTTACCGAACCAAAATCTACCTTCAGCGCCTGTTTTGGTGCACCGTTTTTACCCTTGCACCCGGCACAGTATGCCGAAATGCTGGGTAAAAAAATGAACGACCACAATGTAAATGTGTGGATGATAAACACCGGTTGGAGCGGTGGTGCTTATGGTACCGGCAGCCGTATGAAGTTGAGTTATACAAGGGCCATGATAACAGCTGCGCTGGAAGGCAAGCTGGACAATGTTTCTTACGAAGCACATCCTGTTTTTGGAATGATGATGCCCACCGAATGCCCCAACGTGCCAACCGAAATTTTAAACCCACGCAATACCTGGGCCGATAAAGATGCTTATGATGCCATGGCAAAAAACCTTGCCGGTCAGTTCATCAAAAACTTTGAGAAATATGCAAGTGGTGCCAATGCAGAGATTTTAGCGGCGGCGCCAAAAGTTTAATACACCTGTAAAAACTAACTGCCTAAAAAAAGAGGCTGCCCTTTTAAGGCAACCTCTTTTTTATTTTATTAATTCATGCAAATTGCATCTCCGGCACTTCCCCCACTACAATCAATTTACCGGCAGTTTTTGCAACAATTTCTTCAACAGGAACACCTGGAGCCCTTTCTAATAATTTAAAACCATCTTCGGTAACATCCAGCACAGCTAATTCAGTTACTATTTTTTTAATGCATTTTTTTCCGGTTAGGGGCAATGTACAGGCAGGTAATAATTTGCTTTCGCCTTTGGGGTTGGTGTGCATCATGGCAACAATAATATTTTTTGCACTGGCAACCAGGTCCATGGCACCGCCCATACCTTTAACCATCTTGCCCGGTATTTTCCAGTTAGCTATATCTCCATTCTCACTAACTTCCATTGCACCTAAAACGGTAAGATCAACTTTACCGGCACGTATCATACCAAAACTCATGGCACTATCAAAAAAAGATGAACCAGGAACAGTAGTAATGGTTTGTTTGCCGGCATTAATTAAATCAGCATCCTCATTTCCTTCAAAAGGAAAAGGCCCCATGCCCAATAAGCCATTTTCACTTTGTAAAACAACATGTATTCCTGAAGGAATATAATTAGCTACCAAAGTAGGGATACCAATGCCCAGGTTTACATAGTAACCGTCCTTAAGTTCTCTTGCGATACGTTGTGCTATTTGTTCTTTGGTTAAAGCCATACCCCTGTTTCCGCTGCAGCGGAGAACTTAGTTTTAAAGTTTACAATTTTTTCAATCAGCATACAATAGGAACAGACTGAAAATTTAATACTATAATTAGTTACATAGTCCCAAGTTCCCTCTTCAGGAGGCGGAGGGGGCAGGTGGTTTTCTTGTTGTCCTTTGCTCAATCCGCTTCTCATAATTATTCCCTTCAAAAATCCGATTCACATAAATACCGGGTGTATGAATCTGATTAGGATCAAGTTCTCCCGGCTGCACCAGTTCTTCAACTTCAGCAATGGTTATTTTACCCGCCATCGCCATTAAGGGATTAAAATTTCTGGCTGTATCTTTATAAATAAGGTTACCATCGGTATCTCCTTTCCAGGCTTTTACAATGGCAAAATCTGCATCAAATGCATATTCCAGCAAATACTCTTTATCATTAAAAATTCTTGTCTCCTTCCCATCAGCCACTTCGGTACCTACACCTGCCGGTGTAAAGATGGCCGGCATACCATAGCCGGCGGCCATACACCTTGTTGCCAGAGTTCCCTGAGGTATTAATTCCACTTCTAATTCACCGCTTAATAACTGCCTTTCAAATTCAGCATTTTCACCAACATAAGAAGAGATCATTTTGCTTACCTGCTTTTGTTGCAACATTAAACCAATTCCGAAATCATCTACTCCGGCATTATTAGAAATACAGGTAAGATTTTTAGCCCCTTTCGTCACCAATGCGGTAATACAGTTTTCCGGTATACCACATAAGCCAAATCCGCCCAGCATAATAACAGCTCCATCTTTAATATCAGAAACCGCATCTGCTGCATTATTATATACTTTATTCATACTATTCTGTAAGCAAGGGTTTTACTTTAATTTTTTCTTTATTCCTTTCTGCTTTAACTATCATGGAATCCATCATTTCTTTCATAAGGCCTGTATTCAATTTATAGTAATTAAAACTTTTGTAAAACTCATCTTTGGAAATATGATGAATAGCAAAAATATCCAGTTGCAATTTTAAATTTTCCTCTACTGCCTTTTTTGATGTATCCTTTATTATAAAATCCCTGGTAAATACATCTGCCTTTAAAACATCCCACATTACTGCCTGCATTTTATCACGCTGCAAAATTCCTTCCGGCATTGTATTTTTATTTTCACAGGAAGATACAAAACCAATCAGACTATAAAACAACAGTAGATATATCCTCATCATTTCAATTCATCTTTATATTTAGCAGCATTTGTGATATCCATTTTTTGTAAAAGGTCGGAGGCCCTGGCTTTATCCTGCTGAGGTGCTTTAGAAAATATTTTTACCATTTCTGTTGATTTTCCCTGAAAGAAAAATTGATTGATCATTTTATTGGGATTATCTGTATTAAAATTGCTTAACAGATTTAATACATTCAACACTTCAACCCTGGCCGCATTTTCATCTTCATAAAATTTATCCAACCCAAGACGGTAGTAATTATAATATACATCATGCATAATGGTATAGCGGCTGTTCAACATATTTTCAACAAGCCAATAACGGTTACGAACTCCATCAAAAGCCTTCCATCCTGAAATACCCCTGCCATCTGGCGCATTGTTTACAATGTTCTGCGCTTTTTGAAAATAAGGATCTCCACCACGCAGTGAAAAAGATTCATAGTCAAAAGCTAAAATCATATAGGCATAATACGCAAAGATGGCTGTAAGGTTTGAAACCAATGCATCTGATCCTGAAACCCTGTTCTCATTAAAATCCAATTGCTGAAATTCAACATATTTAAATTTTACAATATCATCTTTGAAATTAATAATAGGCGATAAATAAGAAGTATTATAAACAGGCCTGGCTGCCTGAATTGTTAATGATGCATCATAAACATTTAATTCTTCAGTAGGTTGCAGATTTAAAAAAAACTGGCATTCTATCCGCTCATTTGGTTGAAAAGGTTCCGTGGTCCATTTACGGGTATTGATAAAAGTATTTAAAGCTTCTTTCAGCGTACGAAACACAAGTTGATTTACATTACTTCCTACCTGGTTACTTACTACTGTTATATTAGCTTTTAATTCCTGGGCCGCAGAAATCTTAAAAGCAAAAGCAAAAATAATTAATAAATTAATTTTTCGCATAAAATTGTTGAATGATGGTATTTACAATATCAATGGCTACTTCTTTTTTTGATTTAATATCAAAAGGAAAAGATTTACCTGTTTTATCAAAAATAGTGATTTTGTTTGTATCAAGTCCAAAACCGGCACCTGCATCCTGCAATGAATTCAAAACAATCATATCTGCATTCTTAGATTGCAGTTTTTTTATTGCATTCTCTTTTTCATTATTGGTTTCCAAGGCAAAGCCAATTAAAATCTGATCTTTGGTTTTAAGACCTCCCAGGGTTTTTAAAATATCTTTTGTTTTGGTTAAAGGAACAGAAAAATCGTTTTCTGTTTTCTTGATCTTTTCCCTGGAGATATTAACAGGTGTATAATCAGCAACGGCTGCACTCATGATTGCTATATCAGCTGTCGGAAAAAATTTCTCACATTCATTGAACATTTCTCCGGCTGATGTTACTTTTATAAGTTTAATCCCTCCGTTCACTTTAATATTTGAAGGGCCCAGTACCAGTGTTACCGTGGCACCTCTTTTTTGCATTTCTGCTGCAATAGCTATGCCCATTTTTCCTGATGAATGATTACCAATAAAGCGTACCGGATCAATCTGTTCATAAGTAGGACCAGCAGTAATTAAAACTTTCTTCCCTTTTAATTCAGTTTCTTGCAAAAAAAAACTGTTAAGCCATTTTACAATTGATTCGGGTTCTGCCATTCTTCCCTCGCCTATTAAACCGCTTGCCAACTCGCCGTTTTCAACCGGTATAATATAGTTACCATTAGCTCTTAAAGCTTCAATATTTTTTTTTGTAGTGCCATGAAGCCACATATCTTCATCCATTGCCGGGGCAACTACCACCGGACATGTAGCCGAAAGATAAACAGCCATCAGTAAATTATCACATAGCCCGGTTGACATTTTTGATAAGGTATTGCAACTTAAAGGAGCAATCAACATTATATCGGCCCAACGGCCAAGCATTACATGATTCGACCAGGCATCGTTTTCAGCAAGATCAACAAGTACCGGATTTTTTGATAATGTAGAAAGAGACAGCGGTGTTACAAAATCTTTAGCTGCTAAGGTCATTACTATTTTTACTTCAGCACCTGCTTTAATTAAAAGACGGGTTAACACTGCAGTTTTATAAGCTGCAATACTTCCACTTATTCCCAGTAAAATTTTTTTTCCCTGTATCATAAAAAACCCCGCATCATTTTTAATGAGTGCGGGCTTAAAATTATGACTTCTTAATTAAATAAGATGCTAAAATATTGTAAACACCTAACTAAATAAATCTTCATCATTTTTACGGAAGTAAACTTTGTCTTCCATAAATTCCTGAGTGGCTAATAATGCCGGATTGGGCATCCGTTCGTAAGCTTTTGAAATTTCGATTTGCTCTTTATTCTCATGAATTTCTTCTAAACTGTCGGTATGACTGGCAAATTCTTCCAGCTTATTATGCAGTTCTTCTTTCAAAGTAATATTGATCTGGTTTGCTCTTTTTGCAATAATGGCAATAGATTCATAAAGATTACCTGTCTTATCTTTTATATCAGATAATTTTTTAGGTTCTACAACACTACTTGTATTAGCGCTTAGCTGACGTCTGAGTTTGCTCATTTTTTATTTCTTTTATATGATTTTTACTTAGTTTACTATAACTTTCTGCATCTTTCAATAATTTGCTATCGGGATAACGGTCTATAAAGTCTTCATATTCCTGAGTCACTTTTTCATATCGCTCTGATTGCTTATCCCTGATACTTAATTTTGCAAATTTATAATATGATTTAACAGTTCTTAATTTATACTCTTCCCCTTTATTAGATTCGGGATAATTATTGGTTAAATTCGAAAAGGCAATAGCGGCTGCCCTGTATTGCCCCAGGTTATAATATAATTCAGCAGACCTGTATTCTTTCTGTTCCAACTTTGCCCTGCACAAATCAATAATATCAGAAGCATCCTTAATTCGCTGTGATCCCGGATTCGTAATAATAAAAGTCTGCATCATGCCCATTGCCCTGGTGGTACTTACCTGTTCCAGCTCCAGTTTTGGAGATTGTTTATAAAAACAAAATGCCCTCATGTAATCAACTTCTTCAGCATATTTGCTGTTTGGAAAAACTTCCAGAAATCCTTTAAAAAGACTCTCAGCATCTGCATACATCGCCATATAATAATAGCAATATGCATCTTTGTAATAAAGCTCTTCAAACTTTACATTTCCTTTAAATATAGGAAATAATTCTTTGTATAATTGTTCAGCAATTTTATACTTTTTAAGTGCAAAATACTCATCAGCCATTTTAAGCTTATACTCGTAATCTTTACTTTTTAAAACCTTGTTGTATTTATTACAAGATGTAAAAAGCGTTACAAAAAATACTGATGTGATAAATAATCTTATAATTCTCATAAAGAATTGCGAAATTAATGTAATTAACCCAAATATGCCGGTAAATAAACAAATAGCCAAAAAACTACAGTTAATGATTTGATAAAGAACGGCTTTGAGGTTTTTTTATAAAAGAAGCCCCCCGAAAATGGGGGGCTATTAATATTGAAATTATGTTATTTATTAATTACACTTTACATCAACCGTATTTTTATCACCACCGGCTATTTCGCAATTTGTAGAAATTCTGTCAGCACTTATACCTTCTTTTTCAATCAGGTAAATTTTAATTAAGTCTAACCTTTTCTGACAATTTGCCTGAGAAGCTTTAGAAGCTTCGGGATATCCGTTAATTGTAATCATACAGGTTGGGTTAGCTTTCAACTTTGTAGCCACTGTAGCTAACATTGCTTTATTATCACCACTTAATACATTATTGTTACCTTTAAATGAAAGGCTGGGATAATCACAAGGACAAGTCTGAACCACCGGCGGAGGGTTTTTGCAACACTCAGGATCTGGGCACTTACCAACACCATCAGCATCTACAGGCAGACACTCTGTTGGTGTTATTGGTTGCTTGTCCTTACAATCAGCAACTCCATCAAAATCTGTATCTCTTGTTACACCATGTGTATCAACAGGACAACCTGCGGGTGTATTGGGTTCCCTATCCAAATGATCGCAAACACCATCCCCATCAGCATCATTACAATCATTCTTCGGTATTTTAACATTACGGTGGTTACGTAATTCATCATAAGCATAATCCAAAGGATTAACCCACCACAAAGGCTCTACAGATTTACCACCCAGGTTAACATTTAAACCTATTGATGCATAGTTGTATGAATCAAAATCACTGGTTAAAACGGCATCACCCCAGGCATGTTCCTGCCAGCGCTGCCCATCTAATAAATCGGTTTTTACAAAGGTCCATCTGTCTTCTATAGCTAAATTTATTCTCTTGCTTAATTTAATAGCAACTCCGGCCAATACGGTACCAGATGGTTTCAAAGTATTATTACCCAATTTAGGGCGGCGGGTCAATTCATTATCAGCAACAGTTTCATAGGTTTTATCTAACCCGGCTTTTAATGCTTTAAGTACATCTTTCCTGTTACTGTAATTAGCCGGTGTAATTGAATTAAATAATGCAGTATAAGGATTACCATTAGCATCCAGAGCATTAACCTTGGTTTGAAACCAAGAAACCCCTATTCCTCCACCACCATAAATAACCATTCCGGTCTTTTGCTTATGGAAACGAACATTATTTAATGTTACTATACCCTGCAGGCCAAGATCCTGCATTTTAATTTTATAGTTATAGAAAATCTGATCATAAGGCCTTTGGCCAGTACCAGCCGGATCAAGTGTACCTACTGTTCTGTCTGGATTTCCAGGTATTCTTAACGGGGCATTGTATCTGGTATTCCACGCCTGGTTCTTTCCATAATTTTCACTTTTAAGCCAGTTCAGTCCTTTACCGGTTGCATTTAGGTATTGCAATCTTACTGAAAAAACATAGCCAAATGCTTTTCTTACATGGGCTGCAAAACCAAAAGTTGGCAATTTCGCGGCAACATCACCACTTACGGTAAACATACCACCGGATACACCCAATTCCCACATATTGCGGGGTTTAGCAGGAAAATTATACGAACTGTTCCAAAATTCATTTTGTTGAGGCATTCTTTTAGCAGGGATAACGGAAGAATCATAAACACTTCCTGCTCCACCTATTTGTGCAATTGCACCGGTTGAAAGGAATAGGAATAATATCCCTAATAAAAATTTGTACTTTTTGCTTATCATAAGTTAATAATTAATAAAATTTTTGAATATATACGAGTTAATTTAATGCAAAAATATCATTTGCTACCTAATAATCAAACTTTTTTTTAATTTATTTAGGCTAGACTATAATATTCCCTTAATTAATTTAGAGGGAAAGACACAGATAATTGTGGTTTCGTTGCACGCAAAATTAATGTTTTTAATTCAAATACAGCATTTATCTGATAATAAAAAGTAAAAAAACTTTAAATTAAAATTACTTTGACAAGGTCTCTTACTGTGTTATCTTGTTTGGATTTTACACATGAATTTTATTAATACCATTATAGGATCAGAACTAAGGATTTTTGAAAAAAAATTTGCAGATGCTGTCAAAAGCGAAACGCTGTTGCTGGATACCATTATGAAATACATTATTAAACGAAAGGGTAAACAGTTAAGGCCCATGTTTGTATTATTAAGTGCCAAGCTTCATGGCGAAATAAATGAAAGTACCTATAGAGCTGCTGCCTTAGTAGAATTATTACACACAGCTACACTGGTACATGATGATGTTGTTGATGATTCACTGGAACGCAGAAGTTTTTTTTCCATTAATGCACTTTGGAACAAGAAGATTGCCGTATTAGTTGGAGATTATCTGCTTTCGAAAGGATTACTGCTGGCTACATCCAATAATGACTTCCGCCATTTACATATTCTTTCAGATGCAGTTAAACAAATGAGTGAAGGGGAATTGCTTCAAATGCAAAAAACCAGAAAACTAAATTTGAATGAAGCTGTATATTTTGAGATCATCCGGAATAAAACGGCTTCTTTACTTTCCTCTGCATGTGCAGTAGGCGCTTACAGTACCAGCAAAGATGAAGAGGTTACATCTAAAATGAAGCTTTTTGGTGAAAAAGTAGGTATTGCGTTCCAGATTAAAGATGACCTTTTCGATTATGGAAAAGAAGATATTGGCAAACCAACCGGTAATGATATAAAAGAAAAAAAACTTACACTCCCTTTAATTTATACGTTGAACAAAATTTCAGCACCTGCAAAAAGAGAATTAATTTTTATATTAAAAAACGAAAACAAAAATCCGCAAAAAGTAAAATTTGTTATTGATGCTGTAAAAGAAGCAGGAGGGATCAGTTATGCATCCAAAAAAATGAATGCATACCGTGATGAAGCTTTGTTGATTTTGCACAGCTTTCGGGATAATGAAATAAGAAAAACCCTTGAAGAACTGGTTAGATATACTACTGACAGGAAATATTAAATGGAAAAAAGATGGAAAATATTAACAGCAGATAAAAGTAAAGTGGAAGCTTTACAGGAATCGCTTAAAATTAACATTGCACTTTGCCGCATTTTAGCAGCAAAGGGTTATGAAACCTTTGAAAAAGCAAAGGAATTTTTCAGACCCCTTTTAAGTAATTTACACGATCCATGGCTGATGAAGGATATGGATAAAGCAGTACAACGCATTCTTATTGCATTTGAAAAAAAAGAAAAAATACTTGTATTTGGTGATTATGATGTTGATGGTACTACTTCGGTTGCCTGCATGTACAAATTCCTGAGTAAAATCTATGAACCTGAACTTTTAGACTTTTACATCCCTCACCGGTACAGGGAAGGATATGGCATAAGCAAAATGGGAATTGATTTTGCCAAAGAAAATAATTTTTCTTTAATTATTTCTCTGGATTGTGGTATTAAATCAGTTGATTTAATTGCTTACGCAAAAGAGATTAATATTGATTTTATTGTTTGCGACCACCATTTACCTGATGAAGATATCCCTGTTGCGGTAGCCATTCTTAATCCAAAACAAAAAGATTGCAATTATCCTTACAAAGAACTTTGTGGATGTGGTGTAGGATTTAAACTGATAACAGCACTTGCAAAGCATCTTAATATAGATGAAGAACATTATTACTGTTACCTCGATCTGGTTGCGGTTGCTATTGCTGCTGATATTGTTCCCATGACAGGCGAAAACAGGATATTGGCCTATTACGGACTGGAAAAAATTAACAGCGTTCCCAACGCAGGAATAAAAGCACTTATCTTTTTAGGAGGCATTCAAAAAAAATTATCTATCAACAATGTAGTTTTTGTAATTGCGCCAAGGGTAAATGCTGCAGGCCGTATGGATGATGCAAAAAAAGCTGTATCATTATTTATTGAGGAAGATTACAATAAAGCAATGGAATTTGGCGAAATGCTGCACAACGATAATACCGACCGTAAAGAGGCAGACAGCAGCATTACAGCTGAAGCATTGGAAATAATTAATGCAGATGTATCTCTTCAAAATAAAAAAACAACCGTTGTATTTCGCGATCACTGGCATAAAGGTGTAGTTGGTATCGTTGCCAGCAGATTGATTGAAACCTATTTCCGTCCTACAGTTGTACTTACGCAAAGCGGAGATATAGCAGCAGGCAGTGCCCGAAGTGTACCCGGATTTAATTTATATGAAGCCATACATGCATGCAGGGAATACCTGTTGGGTTATGGTGGACATTTTGCTGCTGCCGGGCTTTCCCTGTTACCGGAAAACGTTGAGTTATTTGCCAATAAGTTTGAAGAAGTTGTAACAAAAACTATTCCCGGGCATCTTTTAATTCCGGAAATTATCATTGACACTGAAATTTCCTTTGCAGATTTAACACAAAATTTTTATAATATCATTTGCCAGATGGAACCTTTTGGGCCAGAGAATATGCGGCCGGTTTTTATTGCAAAAAATGTATTGGATACCGGCTATTCAAAAATTGTAAAAGAATTGCATATACGTTTTGTAGTTAAGCAGGATAAATTTTCATTTACAGGAATTGGTTTCAACCTGGCTGAAAAATTTCCGCTTTTGAAAAAACCGGTTGACCTTGTTTTTACATTGGATGAAAACGAATGGAACGGTAGCACAAGTTTGCAATTAAAAGTTATTGACCTCCGCAGCAGTAACTAATGAAGATCATTACCTACATAAAATATTTTTATTTTCTCGTGGATAACTGGGGCTTTAAGATTGCCTGGTATATGATCAGGCAGGAGATAAAAGGCGAAAGTAAATACGGCATTAATACTACCGGTGCCGATGAATTACAAAAACTGGATATGCTGGGAATTGATACCACGCATGCAACACTATATATGCCGGTAAGTTTTACCTTATTGGAAGAAATTTTTAATCAAATCCCCATTACTTCACGCAACCATTTTTTAGACATGGGCTGTGGCAAAGGCAGGGCACTTTGTATTGCTGCCCACGCCGGATTCAAGCAGGTTACCGGAATTGATTTTTCAAAAGATTTATGTGACAGTGCAAAAGAAAACCTTGCAATTACTGTAAAAAAAATTTCAACCTTCAGTTTTAAAGTCATCAATAATGATGCTTTTTATTTTGAAATACCTGATGATGTTGATTGTATTTTTTTCTTCAACCCCTTTGATGAAATAATCATGAGTGCAGTTGTAAATAATATTTTTGAAAGTTTACAAAATAATCCCAGGAAGATCAATATTATTTATGTAAACCCACTACACAAAGAACAATTTTTAAAAGCAGGATATACAGAAACCTGGCACCGCAAAAAAATGAAATACATTGAAGCGGTGATTCTGAAAAATATATAAAGGAGAATTGTAAAAAAGTTATCCGCCTGTACTTCCAAATTTTTTAATCTATGCTACCTTAACTCATCAACTCCAAACTCCGGTTTATAAAACTTGTTAAACTGTTCCCTTTTAATAATCCCTGCGAAAGCAAAGCCAGATCAGCTAAGTTATGTACTACTTTTTCCTGTTTTTCGTGTTCAGCTTCGGCCAATACTGTTTTATAAATGGCATGGTTGCCATTTACTGTAAGGGTAACTTCATCAGGCATGCTGGCATAAAATGCTCCCATTCCACCCTGCATAGCGGCCATGTCTTTCATTCGGCGCATGAACTCCGGCCTTGTAGCCACAACCGGCGGGGCTTCGGCACTTAACCCTTTTATCTCAACCGAAACATTTAATTCAGGAATCTGAACCTTAAATAATCCTTTTAATTTTTCTTCATCATCCTTACTCAATACACTATCTCCACCCTCCTGTTTATCAATTAAATTATCAACAATATCACTGTCAACCCGCACAAACTGTACCTGGTCCCATTTCATTTCCATTTGGTTTAAAAAACCATTGTCAATGATGGTTTCCAACTTAACTACAATATAACCCTTTGCCGCAGCCTGTTGTATATAAGCATCCTGTTGTACCGGATTGGTAGTATAAAGAATTACCAGTTTACCATCTTTATTTTTTTGCAGGGTTTCCGTCGCCAGCCTGTATTCTTCCAACGTATAAAATTGTCCTGCATTTTTAGGGTCTTCAGAAACCCCTCCCCCGGAGGGGCTTGGGGAGGCCTGGAGTATATGAAATTTATTCGCCTTCTCTAAAAACTTATCGTCTGTCATCATTCCGTATTTAACAAACAGGCCAAGACTTTCCCATTTTTCTTCAAATTGTTTACGGTCTGTTTTAAATATCTCTTCCAGCTTATCAGCCACTTTTTTTGTGATGTGTGCATTTATCTTGCGCACATTCGGATCACCCTGTAAATAACTGCGGCTCACATTCAGCGGAATATCCGGGCTATCAATTACACCATGCATCAGCATTAAGAATTCCGGTACAATATCTTTAACTTCATCGGTTACAAAAACCTGGTTACAGTAAAGCTGAATTTTATCTTTCTGAATTTCGTAGCTCTGTTTAATTTTGGGGAAATATAAAATACCGGTCAGGTTAAAAGGATAATCAACATTTAAATGAATCCAGAATAAAGGAGCTTCTCCAAAAGGATATAACTCTTTATAAAAATTCTGATAATCTTCGTTAGTTAATTCAGCAGGTTTTTTTGTCCATGCCGGCACCGGGTTATTGATCTGTTTGTCTTCAAAAAAAATGGGTATTGGCAAAAAGCGGCAGAATTTTTCCAGAACTGTACTAATTCTTGATGGCTCCAAAAACTCAAGGCTTTCTTCATTCAAATGCAATACAATTTCAGTCCCCCTTTTTTCTATTTCCACTTCTTCCAATGCAAATTCAGGGCTGCCATCACATTCCCAGCGTACTCCTTTGCTTTCTTCTTTATAACTTTTTGAAAAAACCTCCACTTTATCACTCACCATAAAAGAACTGTAAAAGCCCAGCCCAAAATGACCTATAATATTGGCTTCATTCTGGCCCTTATATTTCTCTAAAAACTCTTCTGCCCCGCTAAAAGCAACCTGGTTCAGGTATTTATCAATTTCTTCTTCCGTCATACCCAGGCCGGTATCAGCAATGGTTAATGTCTTTTTCTCTTTGTCAATTTTAATATCAATCTTTAAATCGCCCAGTTCTCCCTTTGCTTCGCCAATAGAAGAAAGTGTTTTAAGTTTTTGGTTGGCATCCACTGCATTACTGACCAGCTCACGTATAAAAATGTCATGCTCACTATATAAGAATTTTTTAATAATGGGGAAAATGTTCTCCGTTTGTACACGTATACTTCCTTTTTGCATAGTTTACTATTTTAGGGGTACTGAGCAAACTTAGTACCAATTGGTAATAGCTGTCAGCATGGCATTATAATATGACTTCACCATAAAACTTTGGCATTTGGCTGTACTAAAATAACTAAGGCGCTGTATTGGAAGACCTGGCTTGCTTAATTTTCATCAATCCGGTTATCTGATCAACCCTTTTTTCTTCTTCGGGTGCTGTGAATCATGATCCCATCAGGTAACAATTTCAATTTCTGAATCAGTAAGCAGGGGCAAATTTTTAAACCGAAGGATAATATTAGCTGTTGTCAATACATCTTTTTGACAATACGTAACAATACGTTCCAGGTTTTTTTCTTTCCAGTAAACCTCACCAACCATGCTGCCATCAATATCATCTTTTGGAGACGGTACCTTTAAGGCAGCAGCCAGTAATTTTAAAGAAGTATAATGTTTGTAATCTCCAAACCGCCAATACTGAAAAGTATCAACCAGGTTTGTTTCCCATGGCTTCATATTCTGGAAATCGAGGAAAGGAGGAACCGCCAGGCTGTTTATCAATAAACGGCGGCAAATAAACGGAATGTCAAATTCTTTTATATTATGTCCGGTAAAGCTCCATTTGTTATTACCGGCATTCATCTTATGCAGGGCCGCTATAAAATCCTGCAACAATATTTTTTCATCATCGCCATAAAAAGATTTTAACCGGAGCTGAATGGCTTTGCCTTCTTTTTTAATATACCCAACACTAATACAGATCACTTTTGAAAATTCGGCCATTACACCGGCACGCTGTGGATAAAACTCAGCTGCAGTTAGCTCTGCAGGCATTGTGCGTTGCACTTTTTCTTCCCATAGCTTTTTCCAATCTTCAGTAAGTTCATCAAATGTGGGATGTTCAGATACTGTTTCAATATCTATTAACAGCAGGTTTTCTAATTGTATGTTTTGCATAGCGGTTGATTATAGAAACCAAAATACAAATCTGTTTTTAAAAATGCAAGAGGATGTTTGGGATGGATGATGGATACTGGATACAGGATGTAGGATGTAGGATGCAGGATGCAGGATGCAGGATACAGGATACAGGATACAGGATACTGGATACAGGATACAGGATACAGGATGCAGGATACCGGATGTAGGATGTATGATGCAGGATACTGGATTTAGGATACAGGATGCAGGATACCGGATACAGGATACCGGATGCAGGATACTTGATTCTGGATACTTGATACTGAATACTAAATACTTGATACTTACTACTTACTTCTTTCTATTTACTACTATTAAAACGTAATTCCTACAAAAACCTGTATGCTCTGGCTCTTCCAGGATTGACGGTTATCAATACCATTAAGTTCAGTTAAACCCAGTTTATACCTGGCACCTAAGTTAACAAAAGGTATTTGAATCCATATGCCGCCAATAGCTGCCCACTCTCCATTTTTATAAATATTACCGTTGTTTTTCAGGCTGTCAATGGTTTGTTTCAGCAGGCCGCCGTATGCCGGGCCGATCTGCAGTTTTACTCGTTTACTTTCTCCAACATTTATATTCAACAGCAGTGGAACTTCCAGGTAATTCATTTTTGATTTTTTCTGACTGCCATCTCTGAAAAGATCATCATAAATATCTGAAGGGTCATCACTGAACTCAGCAGAAGTTTGTACAAAATTAACTTCAGGTTGCAATCCAAAACGGCTGCTGAAATTGAATTGTAAAAAAACACCTGCCTGAAAATTATAGTTGAATCCCTGTTTATACGATTGCCCGCTTATCTTATTAATATTAACGCCGCCCCTTGCTCCAAAGCGAAAGAAATTTTCACGCTCACCATCAACCTTATTGCGCTGGGCTAAAGTTGAAGTGGATACCAGTAGAAGAAATGCTATCAGTAATTTTTGCATGAATTTATTTTTGGACGAGATAAAATAAAATAGCCAAGATTATGCCAAATAAAACCTTTACCATAACGGAATAAAAATAATATAAAAAACCCCATCCTTTTCAGAATGGGGCCTATTTAAATTATTCGCTTCAATCTCCAATATTTCCTCCCCCTTGGGGTTCCTGCAAAGGAACGAACGAAGTTCAAGAGGGAGCCTACTCTTCTCCTATTCTCACTTTTCCTTTTTGTTTGGCGATCACTTCTTCTGCAATATTATTTGGTGCCGGGGAGTAATGACTGAACTCCATAGTAGAAGTGGCACGGCCACTTGATAATGAACGAAGTTGAGTAACATAACCAAACATTTCGCTCAGGGGCACTTTGGCTTTAATAACCTGTACGCCATGTTTGCTGTCCATACCCTCCAACATGCCGCGACGACGGTTTAAATCACCGGTAACATCACCCATGTATTGGTCTGGTGTGAGCACTTCCACTTTCATGATCGGTTCCAGTAAAACAGGTTTTGCTTTACGGCCGGCTTCACGGTATCCCTGTTTTGCACAAAGTTCAAAACTCATAGCATCGCTATCCACCTGGTGAAAACTGCCATCAAACACCCGTACTTTCATACTCTCCATCGGATAACCGGCCAATACACCGGTTGTCATGGCTGTTTCAAAACCTTTTTGAATAGCAGGTACAAATTCTTTCGGAATACTGCCACCAAACAAACCATTCACAAACTGGAAATTACCTTTATTCTTTTCTTTGTCGTTCAAAAACTCTTCGTCAGCGGGTCCGATCTCAAAAATGATATCGGCAAATTTACCTCGGCCACCGGTTTGTTTTTTCAACGTTTCGCGGTGTTCAATTGAATTTTGGAAAGCTTCTTTATAAGCAACCTGGGGAGCACCCTGGTTAATTTCAACTTTAAATTCACGACGCATACGGTCTACGATGATCTCCAGGTGTAATTCACCCATTCCACTCAAAATGGTTTGGCCTGTTTCTTCGTCAGTCTTTACACGTAATGTTGGATCTTCCTCTACCAGTTTAGCAATGGCCATACCCATCTTATCAACATCGGCCTGTGTTTTTGGTTCTACCGCAACACTGATCACCGGTTCAGGGAAGGTCATGGCTTCCAGTACGATCGGGTCGTCTTCATTACAAAGTGTATCCCCTGTTTTAATATCCTTAAATCCTACAGCTGCACCAATATCACCGGCTTCAATAAAATCAACCGGGTTTTGTTTGTTGGCATGCATCTGCATAATACGGCTGATACGCTCGTTCTTTCCTGTTCTGGTGTTCAATACATAAGAACCTGAATTTAAACGGCCGCTATAAGCCCGGAAGAACGCTAAACGACCCACAAAAGGATCGGTCATGATCTTAAATGCCAGGGCACTGAATGGTTCTTTAGGATCACAATGACGTAATAATTCTTCACCGGTATCCGGATTGATTCCTTTTACCGCTTCAATATCCATTGGGCCCGGTAAGTATCGAACAATAGCATCCAATGCAGTTTGTACACCTTTGTTTTTAAAAGAAGAACCACACATCATCGGGATGATAGAAATATCAATTGTCGCTTTACGGATGGCTTCATGAATTTCATCTTCAGATATCGTATTAGGATCATCAAAGAATTTCTCGAGTAATTTATCATCATAATCAGCAACAGCTTCAATTAAATGTTGCCTCCACTCTTTCACATCTTCAGCCATATCTTCCGGAATAGGAATTTCATTAAAAGTCATTCCTAAAGTAGCGTCATCCCAAACCATCGCTTTCAGCGTGATCAGATCCACCACCCCTTTAAAATTATCTTCGGCTCCAATGGGTAATTGTAAAGGCACGGCTTTAGCACCAAGCATTTCTTTTATTTGCTTTACCACATTTAAGAAATCGGCACCGGCACGGTCCATTTTATTTACAAAACCAACACGTGGTACTTTGTATTTGTTAGCCTGGCGCCATACGGTTTCACTCTGCGGCTCAACACCACTCACTGCACAAAATAAGGCCAATAAACCATCAAGAACCCGTAAAGAACGCTCAACCTCCACGGTAAAATCAACGTGACCGGGGGTATCAATAATGTTGAATTTATATTGCTTGGTATCGGCAATTTTTTTACCCTGCTCCATTGGAAAATTCCAAAAACAGGTTGTTGCAGCCGAAGTAATGGTAATACCCCTTTCCTGCTCCTGGGCCATCCAGTCCATGGTTGCAGCACCATCATGCACTTCTCCAATTTTATGATTTACACCGGTATAATATAATATACGTTCGGTGGTAGTAGTTTTACCGGCATCAATGTGAGCGGCAATTCCAAAGTTTCGTTGATAACGTAAATCTGCCATTTTGTTTTATTTGCTCCTGTCTCCTCCGCGGCGGAGGACAAGGATGTTATTTATTAAATTTTTATTTGTATTTAAAATTGTAATCAGGGATAGCACACCACTTTGAAAGAAAGTCCGCCGGCTGGCGGATTTTGGGTGATGATATGTTTTATAAATACTCTCATAGTATGCTAATTGAATACAGTTCCATCCAAACATTGCTGAATCTTTTAGCGCCGCAAAGGTACGTTCATTTTTTTTAATTACAAAGGTTATACAGAACAAAAAAGCCATCCCGACTCTGTCGGGATGGCTTTGAATATTTTTTATATTAAAATTAGATTCTGAAGTGAGCGAAAGCTTTATTAGCTTCTGCCATACGGTGTGTATCTTCTTTCTTTTTGAATGAAGCACCTTCACCTTTGCTTGCAGCTACGATCTCATTTGCTAATTTATCAGCCATGCTACGTCCGTTCCGGTCACGGCTGTATTTGATCATCCACTTTATGCTTAAAGATACTTTTCTGTCGGAGCGAACCTCAGCAGGGATCTGGAAGGTAGCCCCACCGATACGGCGGCTTTTTACTTCAACACCGGGGGTGATATTAGCCAGTGCTTTTTTCCAAACCTCATATCCATTTTCACCGGTTTGCTTGGCAACTTTATCCAATGCATTGTAAAATATAATATAAGCACCACTTTTTTTACCGGCCCACATCAGGTTGTTTACAAAACGTGTAACCAGCTTGTCGTTAAATTTTGGATCCGGTGCTAAAGGTATTTTTTTCGGTTGTGTCTTCCTCATTGTTATTTATTTTTTCTTTCCGTTCGGAGCTTGCCCTGAGCGGAGTCGAAGGGTTATTTTTTAGCTTTTTCTTTTTTAGTTCCGTATTTACTGCGGCTTTGTTTACGGTCTTTAACGCCGGCAGTATCCAAACTACCCCTCACAATATGGTAACGTACACCCGGTAGATCTTTTACCCTTCCGCCACGTATCAAAACAATGGAGTGCTCCTGTAAATTGTGACCCTCACCTGGAATATAGGCAATAACCTCAATTTTGTTGGTTAAACGAACTTTAGCAACCTTACGCAAGGCAGAATTGGGTTTCTTAGGCGTGGTTGTGTATACCCTTGTACATACACCACGACGCTGTGGACAACTGTCCAAGGCCCTTGATTTGCTTTTTGCTTTAATTACTTCTCTTCCTTTTCTTACTAATTGTTGTATGGTGGGCATTTTGTACCTTTTATTTTTCGGACGGCAAAGGTAGGATTTATGATTTGATTTTAGAAACTTAAAAGCAAAAAAAAATATTATTTATACACATTCAGTAAAAAAACCGGTTTTAAGGTGTTATTGGCTTTATTAATTGGTATTAATTTTTTAAATTTTCAGCATCCAGCCATGGTTATCAGGTATTTGGCCATAACGAATGGCATCCAGCTCTTTTTTTATGGCAGGTGCTGTTTGCCATAGATCAACATCAAATTGCATAATATAGTCCTTATAACGCAATTCTTTTATCAGTGAAATTGTAGCCGCAGTGCCGGTTCCAAAAACTTCATATAAAATCCCTGCCTGATGTGCAGAAATTACATCATCAATACTTAATTCTCTTTCTTCCACCTCAAAACCCTTTTCTTTTAACAAAACCATAGTGCTATCCCTGGTAACACCTGCTAATATGGTTCCTTCCTTTAGATCAGGAGTGATGGCTTTATTGCCAATAATAAAGAAAACATTCATGGTACCACATTCCTGAACATATTTATGTTCAAAAGCATCAGTCCATAAAACCTGGTCATACCCTTTCAGTTTTGCCTGTGCTGTGGCATACATGGCGCCGCCATAATTACCTGCAGCTTTTGCATATCCTACACCACCGGGTACCGCCCGTACAAATTTTTCTTCTACATAAATACGCATTGGGGCAGTATAGTAAGGCCCTGTTGGGCTAAGTATAATTAAAAACTTATATTTTTCACTCGGGCGTACACCAATCATCTCATCACTGCTAAACATAAAAGGCCTGATATATAATGCATGATCTTTCTGCTGAGGTATCCAGTTTTTATCCAATTCGATCAACATTCGCATTCCCTCCATAAAAATAGCTTCCGGTACCCGGGGCATCTGCATTCTTTCGGCAGAAATATTAAAACGATTAAAATTATCCAATGGTCGGAAAATAGAAGTTTCTCCTGCAGCATCTTTGTAAGCTTTAATCCCTTCAAAAATGGCCTGGCCGTAATGTAAGGCTGCAAGAGATGGTTCCAGTAATAAAGGCTGATAAGGTTTTATTTCAACATTTTTCCATTCCCCGTGTTCATAATCCACTTCCAGCATATGATCGGTAAAATATTTTCCGAATGGAATGTTTTCCAGATTTATATCATTCAGTTTACTGTGTTCTATCTTTGTAATATTAATATTTCCGGCTGCGATCATATTCGTTAATTTTATGACAAAGAAACGAAAAAAACAATAGTTTAAATTTCCTATTCATGAGTTTAGATAATATTCAATTACCGGTAAATGTTTTACAACGCTTATATGCCAGATCGCTATATGACTTTACTCTTGATAATTCTGTTGATAATCCATCGCCAATAAACAACATTGTATCTTTAGGAAATAACCTGAAAAAAATTGTGCTATTGGTTACATCAGCTGAAGCTATTTATTTACCTGATGATGAATTGAATTTTTTACTAGGCATTTTAAATGCCTGCAAATTAAGTATGGCCGATGTTGCTTTAATTAATATTTCAAAAAATCCATCGGTAACATACCAGCAGGTTGCCAAACATTTTAAAGCTGAAAAAATATTTTTATTTGGCTTAAGCCCTGAGGTTTTGGGATTGCCTTTACAATTTCCCCATTATCAGATCCAGCATTTTAATAACCAGGTCTACCTGTCTTCAGTTTCTTTAACAACGTTGCAGACCGAAAAAGAAGAAAAGCTGAAATTGTGGAACTGCTTAAAAAAGATTTTCTCATTAGGTTAATACTTATCATGATAAATGGATACCCTCATATTTGCCAGCAATAATCAGCATAAAGTAAATGAAATACGTTCTGTTCTGGGCAGTAACTTTAACATTATTTCCTTAAAAGAAGCAGGCATTGATATTGACATTCCTGAGCCACATGATACACTGGAAGCTAATGCCACAGAAAAATCAAGAACCATATTTTCTATTACAAAAAAAAATTGCTTTAGTGAAGATACCGGCCTGGAAACAGAAGCTTTGCATGGCGAACCTGGCGTAAAAAGTGCAAGGTTTGCCGGTGAAAGCAGAAACTTTAATGATAATATTGATTTGCTTTTATTAAACCTGGAATCCTCCAACAACAAAACTGCCCGTTTCAGAACCGTTATATCTTTAATACTGGATGGCAAAGAATATTTTTTTGAGGGTATTTGTCCAGGTAAAATAATCAGTAAAAAAAGGGGGGCCAATGGTTTTGGATATGATCCTGTTTTTATACCGGATGGCAGCACTAAAACTTTTGCCGAGATGGATATAACAGAAAAAAACAAATTCAGTCACCGAAAAAAAGCAATGGAGAAACTGATCATTTTTTTGAAAAACTAATATGGCAAGAATTAAAATCGAAATGCCCGGGCTGGTTATTGCATCATTCCATATACCCATCCGCATTGCTGATATCAACTATGGCAATCATGTAGGCAATGATGCTTTTGTAAGTATCATACATGAAGCCAGGTTGCAATGGCTGCAGCAATATGGTTATACTGAGTTAAATATTGAAGGTATTGGTTTAATCATGAGTGATCTTGCACTCGAATTTAAAAATGAATCTTTTTACGGTGATGTTGTTGAAGTTAAAATTGGGGCCGGAGAAATTTCACGTGTCGGTTTCGAATTATATTATCAGCTTTTTGCAAACAGAAATAATGAAAATATTTTATTGGCAAATGCCCGGACAGGCATGATCTGTTATAATTATGCTGTAAAAAAAGTAACGTCAATTCCTGAAAGATTTAAATCAATTTTAGAAGGATAGAAATTAATCTTCATTCCATATCTTCCAATTGGCTTCTGCCTGTATGATCAGCATTTCGTAGCCATTATTTATTACAGAACCATGCTCCTCACCTTTTTGTAAGAACAACGTTTTAGCCGGCCTGTAAACCAGGTCGTACAAATAATGATCGGTTGTTAATAATGAATAAGGTATATCCGGACAGGTATCATCACCTGGCGACATACCAAGTGGTGTGGCGTTTATAATAATGTTGTATTCCTGAATAATGTCGTTTGTAATTTGATCATACTGAATAAAGTCATCTCCTTTGTTTCCATTTCTTGAAACAACTAAAAAAACGATGCCCAGCTTTTTTAGCACATACTGAACAGCTTTAGAGGCGCCACCGGTTCCTAAAACCAGTGCCTTTTTATGTGATGGCTTTAAGTTTTTTACAAACGTTTCTTCAAAACCAATAATATCAGTATTATACGCAGTTAATTCATTCCTGCTTATCTTAATACAGTTTGCTGCACCAATCTGCCCTACTTCTGCTGACAGGTGGTTAATATATTGAAGTACCGTTTCTTTATAGGGAATGGTAACACTTAACCCTTTCAAAAGGGGATTTGCTTTTAACAGTGCAGGAAAATCTTTAATTGCTGTTAGCGGGAATGAATGAAATGTGGCATCAGCTATTCCTTCTCTTTCAATTTTTTCTGTAAAATATTGTTTGGAAAAAGAGTGTGTTAATGGATAACCAATAATGCCATATGCTGCCATTATACTGTTTCTTTATTCAAATACAAATGGAAAGTATCACCACGTAAACCAATACGCATAGCTTCGAGGGGAATAACTTCGTTTGGCGCAATATTACCCAGATTTACATTGCAGCCAATCAGCTCCAAAAAGTAAAGTTGCTGTGCTTTTTGCGGGGCTTCCCAAATAATTTTTCCTTCGGGAATTTGTGTTAATATTTCCTGAACCAACCCTTCTCTCACTTCACCTGTTCCCCTGTAAATTCCCACATTACCCGCTTCCCTTGCTTCTGCAATTACATAAGTTGAACCTGCTTCCAGCTCAGCTTTCATTAATTCGATCCACTTATAAGGTGGCATAATATGGGTTGCATCCTTACTGCCCACTTCGCTTAACACAACTCCGATCTTGGCCAGCTTTTCAATATAGCCACATTTTTCTGCATGGGGAATTTCAATGGAGCCATCACTCACTTCCATATAACTAACACCAAACTCCTTGCATACGTTGATATAATCTTCAAATTGATTTCTGATCAGGAAAGCTTCAAAGAGTGTACCGCCAAAATAAATCGGCATATCAAAAGAACGATAAACCTCAAGCTTTTCTTTCAGATTAGGGGTTACATACGAAGTGCCAAAGCCAAGCTTTACAACATCTACGTGTGGATGGGTAGCACTCATAAAGTTTTTTGCGTCTTCTACACTAAGCCCTTTATCCATAACCATGGTAATTCCATGATCACGAGGTTTAATGTTACGTTCAGGTATTTGAGATAGCGTAAAGTTCATCTTGATTATTTTAAGGACTGCAAAGATAACCGTTGAACTGCAAAGATGATTATTCTACAAATTACGAGGTCAGAAATTCGTATTTCCAGACCTTTCTTAGAGAGAGTTCCTTTTTTTAAAACGGGCAATAACTTCAACAACCTGCTGTACCTGCAGTATTGAAGGATTTATTTCTATGAACTTTTTAACCAATTTCGGATTTCTGCTCATTCCTGCTTCCAAATTCAATAATGCTTCTTTTGATTTACCCATGGCATATAAAACTGCACTTTTATAAAAAAGGAAAATGGGTTTACCATCAGTTTGTTCAAAGGCAAAACCTGCATATTCCAAAGCTTCTGCAAACATTTCGGCTTTATAAAGACATTTTAATAATTCAATCCAGCCATTAATATTTTTGGGCCTTACCCTTACAACATTTCCAAAATAAGTAATGGCATCATCCAATTTATCCAATTCCATATAACATTGGCCCATGGCAAGGTTATACTCCGGCTGCATTCGGTGAATACGCATGGCCATTTCCAGGTTTTTAATGGCACTGTCCCAAATTCCTTCATTCATATAAGTGCAGGCAATTTTATAATTCAATTGGCTGTCATCATTGTTTAAATGACTCGCCTTTCTGTAATTAAAACGCGCCTGGGCATAGTTACCCATTTTATCATAACAATGCCCGATCGCTTCGTAAATAACATCTTCTGGTCTTGCCAGCTCCAAAACCTTCTCTAAAACCTCAACAGCATCTTTGTATTTGCGTAACCGTATATAAGCATCGCCCATATTGCGTAAAGCATAATCAAATTTTTCGTCAATTGCAATTGCATACTGATAAGCATCAATGGCTTTTTCATACAATTTTAAACCCTGGTATGCCGCAGCCAGGTTAAACCAGGCCAGTTCGTTAAAAGGAAAATCATCAATTATTTTTTGATGCAATTTTATTCCTTCTTCGTTTCGGCCGGTAAAATCAGTCCAAAAACAAATTTTATACAATGCCTCTTCATTATTAGGCTCCTGTTCCAATATTATTTTGAGGCAGTCGAAGACTTTTTCAAAATTTTCATAATCATCATACACATCTGCCAATTCAAATAACAGATCAAGTTTTTCCTCTCCTTCAAAATCTTCAATGGCCGCTTCTAACAGGTCAGCGGCTTTCTGCTGCTGATCCAATGCCAGGTAGGCATCTGTTTTTAATATATATAGATTGGTATCCTTACGATCAAGCAATTCTGCCTGATCAAGTATAAATAAAGCTTCTTTATAATGTCTTAAAGCAATTAAAATATCCGCCTTTTTTAAAAGTAACATGGAAGAATAGGGATATTGTTCAATCCCATACGCTGCAGCCTCTAAAGCCTGGGGTAATTGTTCTTTTTCATCAAAATAATCAATAATACGTTCAAAGGAGTCTTCTTCAATAAATGAATTGGTTTTACCGCTTTTGAGGTTGTCAAATTGCTGGAGTAATGCTTTCAATTCTTCTCTGTCCTGTCGGTAAGGGTATTTACTCATGGGCTGATGGTTATTGTAAATTAGCAACTTTTAAAGAAATAATCAACTTTTTGTAACCTTTTTTAAACATAAACGTTAAATATGTGTAAAAAGAATCGATGAATGGTATATAATTACTAAAAAAATTTCAATATATTTGTTTTAATATTTAAACTAATGATGAAAAAAGCTAAACTGATACTGGTTGTTTTTATGCTAAGCAGCATAACATACAGTGCATTGGCTGATAAGGGAATTGGTAAAAAAACCAAATCAAAAATCACCCTTAACATTAATACGACTAATTCTTTAAGAAATTCGATTTCGGTAAATCTTAAATCCGGTTTAAAGTATACCGGCAGTTTATTAGTTAATCAACGATCTGATGGAAAATCCATTTTGAGTAATACATTATTAACTTATCAAAAAGGTAATACAGTTTATATCATTCCGCATAAACAGATAATTGCTATACCTGAAATGAGTCAGGGCTATACCGGGTTAAAAATTATTATTAAATCTCATTAAAGATCGTAATACCGGGGGAATTGCTTTCTTACACTTACAAATTTTATCAATTACCCTTTTTTAATTTTTGATTTTCTTCATAATTCATTACACGGTATCCTGCTGTCGGGAAATCAAATTGAGATACTAAAACAGGATCATAATTAATTTTAGCAATCGTGTACCTGAATTTCATTTTACCAGATTCGATTTCATATTGAATAGCCAGCCCTGGCAGATTATTGAATGTAGCATCATATTCCTTATTAGCCGGGACTATATCAGGTGTATAATAAACTTCAAATGATTTACCATCTGCCATTTTTGCAATAGCCTTCCTTGTATTATAACCGGCAATTGTTTTAACCTCGTTCGTAAGCTCAAACTTAATATCACTATACATTTTATTCTTCGTTTTCCAGTTTTCTTTAGTAAGGGTGATCATTAATCTTTGGCCGCTGAATTCTTTTAATATTACTGCATTATCCGATTTTGAATTAAAGATGGTAATTTCTTTACCCAGTGCGCTCACCATATCTGTACGGCTATTCTTACCCTTTATATATATGGTAGTAGCAGCACCAGCTAAAGCATCTCCCTTTTGAGGCTCGTTACTTCCTGTTTGAATTATCATATCGTATATAATCGTTCCTTCCGATATAGTTCGCTGCGCCTTTACAGGTATAATGCCGGTCATTAAAGTAATTACCAAAACAAACCCCCTGATATTTTTCATTGTAATAATTATTTAGCTAAAGATAATAAAATCCCATGCCAAGATGTTATTAATACTTAATAAAAAACCTGCAAACCAGTTATCAGCCTGCAGGTTGTGAATTATTTAACTAAAAATTATTTTTTATTGGTTTTTTTCTTTAAATCCTGAAGTTTTTTATTGCTTTCCTGCATGGCCATCATACGCTCCTGAAATTTATTTTGCTTAACCGGTCTCTTTCTGTTTTCTTCAATTTGGGCCAATATCTTTTCATGATTAATAATGTACTTCTGAATAACTACCTGCAGGATCAGTGTAATTGTATTTGACACTGTATAATACCAGGTTAATGCAGCAGGCAGGTTATTGAAAACACCTAATAACAATACCGGAAAAATATAAGGCATATACTTCATTACAGGATTACTGTTATCCTGCATGGTGCTCATACTGTATATAGAAATTACTAAACTGGTAAGTGTTGCTGTAATGGTAAACAAACTCACGTGATCACCATAAAAAGGAATCGAAAAAGGTAAAGAAGCAATTGAATCATAAGCAGCCAAATCAGTTGCCCATAAAAAATTCTCACCCCGCAGGGAAATATTGGATTGAAAGAAATAATACAATGACATGAATATCGGAATCTGCAACAAGGCAGGCAAACATCCCCCCAATGGGCTTACACCAGCTGATTTCCAGAGTTTCATCTGATCCATACTAAAAGCCTGCTTGTCGTCCCCGTGTTTTTCCTTAAGCCTGTCTATCTCTGGTTTTAAAGCCTTCATTTTAGCACCGCTTAAATAACTTTTATATAAAATTGGCGATGTGATCAGGCGTATTAATAGGGTAAGTAACAAAATTACCATACCCATGCTTACAATATGCTTTCTTAAAAAATCAAATACAGGTAATAAAAAATGACGATTAATATATTTGACAAATGCAAATACACCACTTCCATAAGGCACAATATTTTCCATACTATTATTTGCCTTACTTAATATAGTATAATCACTGGGGCCATAATATAACTGAAGTGGCAGTGTTTCTTTTAAACCACCGGCTAAAGCAAGTTTACAATTTGCCGTAGTTTGGGTAATGATATGTAAGGAATCAGCAGGTACTACCCATTTAACAAGTGCACTTGTAAATTTATTCCTGGCAGACAAGGCTGCTATAAAAAACTGTTGTTTTACAGCAAGCCATTCAACTTGATTATTAAACTTTTTTTCATCTCCGGTACCTACATATTCAAAATCATAATCTCCGTTTTCCAAATAACAGATATAGGTCTGTTGCCTTTCGTAAGTAATATCCTTTTCTACCTGTGGGGTTTCTGTTTGCCATAACAGGTCAACCGTATTTTGAGAAACCAGTTTATCAGCACCATTTATGGTTATATTAAAATCAACTAAATAGCTTTCCGGCTTTAAAGTATATTGATGCATGATCTCTTTTCCCGCAGAGTCTTTTAAAACAAAGGAAATACTTTGAGATTTATCAGCATTGATAATTTTCTTACTGTTTACAAATGGTATATCGGCAGTTTGGGTTGTTTGATTTATTCCGGAATTGATGGCATACGATATCTTATTAAATTTCCCACTACCCAATATGATGGATTTGCCGTCAAATTTTTTATACTTTTTTAATTCAACTGTTTTAGGTTGTCCGCCTTTATTGGTAAAAGTAATTTTCATTACTTCATTTTCCAAGGTATCCAGGTGTTCAGTATTTGTTGTATCAGTAATAAAAACTGCCGGTAACTTTTGCCTGGCAGTAAGTAATGAGTCTGTTTTTAAAGCATCTTTCTGTACTGCAATCGTATCTGCTTTTGGTTTTGTTAAGGCAATGGAATCTTCAATCCTCTTTTTCTCGGTCGTATATGCCTGATTGCTGCGGCTATTGATAATAAACATAGCAATTAATAATGCCCCTATCAATACAAAACCTATAACCGTATTTTTATCCATTCCCATAATTGCTAGTTTTAAGTTGGCAAAGGTAATTAAAGTTTAATGGCCGGAACTTACCGGTTAAAAAAAGCCTTCCCGGTTAAGGAAAGGCTTTGATTTACTTAAAGTATGATTTTATTTCTTAGCAGCTGGTGCCGGTACAGCAGCAGCCGGAGTTGCGGCAGTTTCGGCTTTTGGAGCTGTAGCTTCATCCTGCTTTAATTGTCTGGTCAGCGTTACTGATGCAATAGGAATACGTGGTGAATTTAAAACTTCTATATTATCTGCAACAACATCCTGTACCCTGATATTCTCATTAAGTTCCAGCTTATCAATATTAACATCAATATGCTCTTTCAGATATTTAGGAAGGGTTTTAACTTTCAGGGACTTCATTTTTATAACCAGTTTTCCACCTGCTTTCACACCGGCAGGAACACCCATAAAATTAAGGGGCAAGGTTGCTATCACTTTTTTGTTTTCAACCAGCTCTAAAAAGTCAACATGCAGTAACAAATCTGAAACCTTATGAAACTGCAGATCCTTTAAGATACAACGGTAGCTATGACCGTCAATAATAACGTTTGCCAGCATAAAGTCAGCAGTATAAACGATGTCTTTAAAAGCAGTTGCCGGAGCAGAGAAATTAATCTCCTTTGAACCACCATAAATTACACCTGGCACTTGTTTCTGAGAGCGAAGTTGGCGGGTGGCTTTTTTTCCGCTGTCGGTCCTCAGTTGTCCTTCGATTGTAATTGATTTCATTTTATTAATTTTTTTATGAGGCGCAAAGGTAGGGGAAAACATGCAATAGGCAATGAGCAACATACAATAAAAGAGTATGAAATATCCAATAAAAAAATGATACTTACTTATTTTTTATTGGCCATCCGGCTTCTCATAAATAAGCTATTAATACTCTTATTCTCAAAGGCATTACGTATAGTTATTGCAAATAATTCATCAGTAGATACCACTTTAATTTTACTGCATTCGCCTTTTAAAGGAATGGTATCGCAAACCACTAATTCCTCTAATACACTATTTTCAATATTTTTATAAGCGTTTCCACTTAAAACAGGATGTGTACACAGGGCCCGAACACTTCGGGCACCATTTTCTTTCATTAATCCTGCACTTTTTACCAATGTGCCACCTGTATCGCAAATATCATCTATTAAAACAACGTCTCTGTCAGTTACATCTCCAAT
>JANOFR010000076.1:0-71421 GCA_031413755.1 Chitinophagaceae bacterium | reverse complement strand
ATCTCCCCAGAACTAAACACCAGGTCCGCTTCAACTGATGAAACAAAGATGAACAACTAAACTCAAAACGTAAAACACAGCCACCTTATCCCGCTGTGGAAAACGTGAAAAAGAGTCAACCAATTTCAGGACGACGCAAATGCTTTGTCGACATCAGAAGTTCAATCTGACTGCAAGAAGCTGATAAAGAAACCTAAACTTCAAATATGGCTTACAATAAAAAACTTGCTGACCGAATTCGTGATGCTCTTTCAGACCTTCCTAAAATTGAAGAAAAAGAAATGATGGGAGGATTGACTTTTATGGTGAACGACAAGATGTGTGTCGGAATTATTAAAGACGAAATGATGTGTCGCATTGACCCTACTTTTCACGAGAACGCAATTGAAATGATTGGTTGTAGAACAATGGATTTTACCAATCGACCAATGAAAGGTTATGTAATGATTAACGACACAGGAATGAAAACTAAAAAAGATTTTGAATTTTGGATAAATCTATGTTTGGAATTTAATAGCAAAGCCAAGTCTTCAAAAAAGAAAAAGTAGAATATTTTTTTATAAAAGTAAAAACTTGTAACAATGAAAACAATGACATGTAATCAATTAGGTGGTGCTTGCGACTTAGAGTTTCATGCAGACACATTTGAATCAATGGCTGACCAAAGCAAAAAACATGCAATGGAAATGTTCCAAAAAGGCGACAAGCCTCATCTTGACGCAATGAACAAAATGCAAGAACTCATGAAGACGCCAGACGCCATGAAAGAATGGTTTGACAACAAGAGAAAAGAATTTAATGCTCTGTAAGACCGACTAAATTTATAATTTGTAATAGCACTGCACACAACACGGTTTGCCA
Organism: Chitinophagaceae bacterium; assembly: GCA_031413755.1. Lineage (GTDB taxonomy): Bacteria > Bacteroidota > Bacteroidia > Chitinophagales > Chitinophagaceae > Ferruginibacter. Next base: position 70,560 of record JANOFR010000076.1, on the reverse strand, counting down.
AAATGGGGGCGGAATACTATTTAGCTTTTTGTTGTTAACTTCAACTTCATATTTTTAATTGGGCTTCAGTTCCGGGCTGAACATTATAAATTCCAGCACAGCAGCAAGCCCTACCCATTAGTGGCAAGCCTAACAACACCCTACCAAACAACAACAGAAAAAAATATGATATGCCAAGAATTATTCTGACACTTATTATTTTACTGACTCTAAAGACTTCATTATTTGGGCAACAACCTTTTCCAGATAGTTTATTCATTATTCAGGATAGTATCTTAATTCCGACAAAAAGTGGAATCTCTATTTCTGCAATTGTGGTTCGGAAAAAAGAAAACGAAAAACCACTTCCTTCAATTTTATTTTATACAACTTATTATCAAGGTGCAAATGATGCCAATTCAGGCAAACGGTCAGCTTACAAGGATTATGTTGGTGTGGTTGCATATGCCCGTGGAATAAGGACGAACTTAAAAAACTATGCTCCGTTTGAGAATGAAGGAACAGATATTTATGATATTATAGATTGGATAAGTAAACAAAATTGGTGCAACGGAAAAGTAGCAATGCTTGGTGGCAGTTATACCGGTTTTTCTCAATGGGCAACAGCTAAAAAAATTCATCCTGCTTTAAAGACAATTGTACCACAAGTGGCTGTAATGCCAGGTTTTGATATGCCACAGGAAAACAATGTTCCATTAGGCAATATTTTGAGTTGGTCTCACGACAATATTTATAAACTTCCCCCAATAAGACAAAATTTAGTTTTTGAATGGTTTGAGAAAGGAACCTCCTTCCGTAGTTTAGACAGTTTGGAAGGAAAGAAGAACCCAATCTTTCAAAAATGGTTAAGCCACCCTGCGTACGACAATTACTGGAAATCAAAAGTGCCAACACCAAGCGAATATGCAAAAATCAATATCCCTGTCTTAACTACAACAGGTTATTATGACGGCTCTCAAATTTCTACATTGGAATATTTTAAGCAACATACTAAATACAATAAAAATGCTAATCACTATTTTGTAATCGGTCCATATGACCATTTGGGGGGACAAAGAAATGCAAGCCCTGAGCTTATGGGTTATTCCATTGATTCAGTGGCAAATATTAGTATGAGAGAACTAGCCTATCAATGGTTTGATTTTATTTTGAAAGGAAAGTCAAAACCTGAACTATTACAGGACAAGGTTAACTTTGAGGTAATGGGATCAAATACATGGAAGCATAGTCCGACATTACAGAAAATGAATAATGACACACTGACATTTTTTTTAACCAATACAAAAATTGAAAATGAGTACAGGCTTGGGAAACAAAAGCCAACTGACAATTCTTTTGTTATTCAAACAGTAGATTTCAAAGACAGAGAAAATCAAAACAATTATTTTACACCGGCACTAATTTTTGATACTCTTGATGCAAGCAATGGAGTGGTTTATTTAACAGACAAATTTGATACAGATTTTGAAATGAATGGTTCATTTTTAGGGAACCTTTTTGCATCAATCAATAAAAAAGACCTTGACATTTCTTTGGCACTTTATGAAATTCTTCCCAATGGAAAATATTTTTTATTAACAAGGTATGTAGGCAGGGCTTCTTATGCAAAGAACAATAGTAAGCGACAATTATTAAAACCAAACAAAAAAGAAAACATTCCTTTTAACATTACCAGATTTGTAAGCAAAAAGATCAGCAAAGGAAGCCGCTTTGCCATTTTACTAAACACCAACAAACACCCTTTTGAAGAAATTAATTATGGGACAGGTAAAGAAGTGCATGATGAAACGATAAAGGACGCTACTGAACCGTTGCAAATAAAATGGTTTACTAACAGCTATATTAAAATCCCGATTTGGAAAAATTAGGTCAACAGAGCAAAACGCCAGCCACTAACATGAAAAGGTTTACCAAAATGGGGGCAGACGTAAGCCGTGTTTCAACTTTTGTTTTTCAATTTTGCTTTTTGTCCCGGCTGGACATTATTAATTTAGCTAAGTAGAAATCATCAACTTTTAATTATAAATTTATCTTCGGTAAGCCGGGGCGGACACAGCAACTATTCCCCCACTTCTGCAAGCCGTACCGTTGGTGGCAAATCGTGAAGACCTAAGTCCCAACAATTAACAAAGTGATATAAATGAAAAATATTAGAATAATTCCGGCACAGTTGACAGTAATCACTTTTCTGCTCATTTACTTAAATTCCTGCAACGGACAAACTCAAAACAATAATTCAAGCAATGAAGCCAACAAACCAAACTCAACTACTCAATTTAACAGCTTGAATGCAACAGTCATTATTATAGACAAGAATATAAGAAGTATTTTTCAAGACAGAAATGGTAATTATTGGTTTGGGACAAATGGAGCAGGTGTTTATCGTTACGACACAAAAACATTGACACAATTTACCGTCAAGGACGGACTTGCAGACAATCAAGTAATAAACATTCAAGAAGATGATTTTGGAAATATTTGGTTCGGGGCAGGTACATTCAGCATTAGTAAATTTGATGGCAATAAAATCACAACACTTACCAATAAAGTCAAAATAACTAAAGGTACAGAAACCGACTGGAAATCAAAAAATAACGATTTATGGTTTTTCGGTGGTGGTGGCGTGTTCAGATACGACAATCCTTCACTTGACTATCTACCATTTGTCCCATCAAGTTCAAACTCACAAACCAACGCCCCTTTCTCGCTTAGTCGCTATGGCGTTTACTGTATCCTCAAAGACAAGAAAGGAAATGTTTGGTTTGGAACACAAGCAGAAGGAGTATGCAGATATGATGGCAAAACACTAACTTGGTTTAAAGAAAAAGGACTGTCAGGTCCTGCCGTTCTTGGTTTATTTGAAGACAGTAAGGGCAACCTTTGGTTTGGAAATAATGGTGCTGGATTATTCCGATATGACGGAAAAACTTTGACAAATTTCACAGAAGAAAAAGGACTTAATAATGCTGATTTTAGAGCCTCTGGAAAACCAGGTTTCGGAACTTTGGCTCGTGTATATTCGATTAACGAAGACAATGATGGAAACATCTGGGTTGGTACTGTTGACGCAGGTGTTTGGAAATATGACGGAAACAACTTGACTAATTACACAACCAAAGACGGACTTACCAGCAACGCAGTAAATACAATTTATAAAGACAAAAACGGAGAACTTTGGTTTGGAACAGACAGCAATGGTATATGCAAATTCAACGGAACGACATTCACCGAATTTATAATCAAATAAATAACACTACGACAGAAAATGAGCAGCCGCTAACATTTTAGTAAATTTTTTGAATTGTAAACATAGAATGCGGTTTTGTGTCCCGATACTTATCGGGAGGGCTTGACAAACAAACTTCAGCCAACCTGCCTGCCGGCTGGCAGGTTGCAAAGCCGGGCTGTTGTTCGGGCTAAAGGACAAACAACTTTGAGCTTTAGTTCTTAACTTCAACTTTATATTTCAACCTGCCTGCCGGCAGGCAGGTCAGCAGCGGTTGTGGACGTTTTTCAAAACTCCCACCTTCGGCAATGCAAAACGTTGGCTGAAATGCTAAATGACACATCGAAAATGAGCGAATCTAAAAAGATAAATCTTATTACATTTAATTACACACTGTTTTAGCTATGAAAAGCATTTATTTGATCATCTTACTTTTAAGTATTTGCCGATTTGGGAAAGCCCAAAGCTGGCAGGATACTGTTTTGCAGATAGAGAAGATTTTCACCAGGTATAAACCAGCTAACCCCGGAGCACAGTTCGCCATCAGCAGGAACGGCAAGATCATCTTTTCAAAAGCATGGGGAATGGCCCACCTGGAACATAATGTGTCCCTCACCACCGAATCCATATCGGAAGCTGGTTCGGTATCAAAACAATTTACAGCAGCTGCAATTCTATTATTAGAGCAACAAGGCAAGTTATCATTGGATGATGATGTACATAAATATGTGCCTGAATTACCCGGCTATGGCTATACAATAACGCTTCGCCAGATGATACAGCATAAAAGCGGGTTAAAGGACTGGGGTTATATCGCAGAAATAGCCGGCTGGCCGAGAACGACCAAGACTTACAGTAACGACGACGCACTGGATATCATCATCAAACAAAAGACCCTGAACTACAGACCTGGTGATGAATACCTGTACAGTAATTCCAATTATACGCTATTAACAATAATTGTACAAAGGGTAAGCGGTATAAGCCTGGCGGAATTTACCCGCAAATATATTTTCGAACCGGCCGGCATGAAGCATACACAATGGCGTGACGATTATAAAAGGATCGTTCCTAACCGGGCTATGGCTTATTCCAAATCCGGCACCGGGTATCAAACCGACATGCCAAATGAATACGTGTATGGCCATGCGGCTCTATTGACTACGGCTGAGGACCTGCTGATATGGTGTAATTATATTTTCACCGGGAAATTCGGAAACCCTTCTTTACTGGAGAAGCAGATGAGCACCAGCACATTCAATAACGGGGTAATGCACCGTTATGCCGCAGGACTTTATACCGGCAAATTTCGTGGCTGGAAATATATAGGACATGAGGGCATGACCGCCGGCTACCGTGCTAAAATGGAAGCATACCCTGAATTGGGCTTATCATTCACCTGGTTAAGCAACACATCAGAATACGACAGCGACACCCTCCATATAGCAGAAGAGGTGTCTGATATGTTTATTCCTATAAAAGAGCGGGAAGCAGAGCAGAAAATTCCCTCACCTTATGCTGTTGCAAAAGAAAGACTGGCGGGCTATGAGGGTTGGTACCGGCATAGCAGGTCGGGCGATGCGATAAGGGTTTTTATGGAAGAAGAAAGACTGCGCAGCACAATCGGTAGCTGGATCCCGGTGTCGGAAAATGTCTTTCGCAACAGGAATGGCTATTACCGGTTCGAGGCGGGATCAACAGGTTTTTTACTCATCAACAGGGATAAGGACAGTGTTTACTTTACCAAAGTTGATCCTGCAAAACTGGATGAAAGAAAAATGCAGGAATACGTAGGTGAATATTATTCTTCAGAAGTGGAAGTCAAATACAGGGTGCAACTGAAGAACGGGAAACTGTTCTTAACACTACACCCAAGGTATGATCACCCGCTGACCCCAACTTATACCGATGCCTTTGATTTCCCGGATGGAATTATTTATTTCGAAAGAGCCAATAATAAGATCATCAACTTCAAGATGTCTGTAGAGCGGGCGAGGAATGTTGAATTCAGGAAGACCAAATAAGCATTGCATAAAATCACATGAACAAACTAAGGAGTTTTTCACCCTGCCCAGTATTTATTTTACATAATTATAAAAAAACCTGGCGCCTATAAACTAAATAATAAAAACAAATGAAGGTTGAACTATTTGTAAACTCAAATGAAGAAGCCATATTGAAAAAGGCATCAGCCAATGCGGTTTTGTGTCCCGATACTTATCGGGAGGGCAGGACCTTGAAGCAATCATCGGCAGTGCATACCTGCCTGCCGGCAGGCTGGTCCAGGCTTTGGTTTCGGCGGACTTAACCCGATAGCTATCGGGTCTGCCGGGCTTTTGTTGGTTAACTTCGTCTTTTAGTTATAAATTTAGCCCTGCCTACCGGCAGGCAGGTTCAGTTACGGGCAGACAGTTGGTCAATTCCCCAACTGCCAAAGCCTCGAACGTTGTAGGCAAAGTTGGGGCGGCTCCGTGGATTGCAACAACCAAGTGAACAAACTTTAAGTAACCAATGACTTCTTAGCATACAATCTACTGAACATGGAAAATCTATCGCCCATCCCGCCCTGGAACGTTTACCAAAAAATTGCATTCCGTTTTGTTTTTATATTTTTTATCCTGTTTATCGTTTTACTGGATTGGTCGGTTAATACTATTTTGTCCTATATATATTATGATGGACACCTCGCAGATTTTTTAGATATAGTCATTTCCTGGACAGGGAAACAGCTTTTTCACATTCCTTATACCATAATATCACCTTATGATGGGCAGCATAACGACAGAACATATGTCTATTTGCTTTATTTCACTATGGCAGTAGTTGCTGTATTGGGGGCAATTATCTGGAGTGCATTGGACAGAAAACGAACAAACTACCAAACGCTTTATTATTGGCTAACGGCTATCGTTCGATATTATTTGGCATTCACGCTATTTGTTTTTGCGCTGGAGAAATTCTTTAAAATGCAATTTCCTGACCTTGGTTATTATACTTTGACCGAACCGTTAGGAAATATGTCGCCCATGAGTTTGGCTTGGGCATTTTTTGGATATTCTTATGGATACAACGTTTTTATGGGTATAGCCGAAAGTGCTGCATTGCTCCTGCTGTTCCGCAGAACAACGACGTTCGGTGCAATTCTCACCTTGGTGACACTTGCCAATGTTATGGCAGTGAACTACAATTATGATGTTCATGCTAAAATGTATCCAACGGCTTTATTTGTGATGGCCTTTTTTCTATTGCTCCGAGATGTTAACAGATTAATGAGATTTTTCTTTACAGGTCAAGCCATTTCGCTTCCCGTTATCAAAGCACCTGTATTTAAAAAACGATGGATGAGTATTTCAAAAATGGTGCTGAAAGTTTTAGTGATAGGTTATTTCACAGTCTTTCCAGTGATGGACTATTTTGGTTATAAGAAAAACGCTGAAGAAAAGGGCAAGCCTAAGTTCAAAATATCCGGGGTTTATGATGTAGATACCTTTGTTACAAATAAGGATACTTTGTCAAATGATAATCCAGTGAGGTGGAAACAAATTGTCATTGGGGATAAAATGGTTGAGGCGGTGCGTTTTAATGGCGATAGCATTGCATTTCTATATGTATCCGTTAACAAAAAAGAAATTATAGTGTCAGGAGATCAAACCGATTTACAAACCAAAATGCAGGAGATATATAATGAACAAGGCATGGATATTTATCCCAAAATGGATTCGATACTCATTGCACGGCAAATAGAAAGCAGCCTTCGTTTCGAATTCCTTGATTCAAATACGCTAAAGTTAAAAGGAATAATCAAAAACGATTCCGTTTTCATAACCGCCAAACGAAAACCGCTTGATATAAAAAACTTCAGGCTGATGAAAAGACGTTTTCACTGGATCACTGAAGCAGCTTATCTCCATTGACGAGCGTATGCGGGACAAAAATCTAACGACCGGACAGAAAATTGAGTGAACGACCAACAATTACGGACGAAACCCAAGTGCTTGCAACATCGGGTTTTGTGTCCCGAAAGCTTTCGGGATGGCTCGACAAACTAACATCGGCATTTTGCAAATCCAGGCTGTGGTTCGGTCAGGACAAACAACTTTCAACTTTAGTTCTTAATTTCAACTTTATATTTTAAACCTGACGGCAGGCAGTTCAGAAGTGGTTGTGGGCGGAATTCTAATGCCACACCTGCAGCAAGCCCTGCTCGTTGTGCAAATAGTTATAGGTCACAGTCTTCAACTTCGGTAGAAAGACAAATAACATAAAATAAATCGCAACACTAATAGTTATGCAAAAACGTACTAAACAAATATAAAAAAATAAAATAAAAGCAAATGACAAATTACTCCATCATCGCTCAAGGTATAGTTGCTGTGTCAATAGTATATGTTTGGGTATTTCGCTTCGATAATATTGTAAAAGAATTTAAACAATATGGCTTGAGTGACTTAACCCGAAGTATAGTAGGGTCTGCTAAAATAGCATTGTCAACATTGTTGGTTGCAGGTATTTGGTATTCGGATTTGATACTTATTCCGGCATTACTTATAGCATTTCTTATGTTAGCTGCACAATATTTCCACTTTAAAGCGGGCAATCCATGGCTTAAGCATATACCCTCTTTATTACTACTGCTATTAAGTCTTTTTATTGCAGCTGTATCACTAAAATTAGTATAGTAATGAACTTACTTAATATACTGATTTTAATTTCTAGTCTGTCTTTTATGGGTTATGGAATTGCTTATTTTAAATCACCACAAATGAAAAGTGAATTCAAACGCTTTGGTCTTGAGAAAGCAGGGGCACTTACCGCAATTTTAGAATTATTGGGGTCAGTGGGCCTGTTGGTAGGTTTAAAGTTTCATCCTCTTTTATTGATAGCTTCCGGAGGACTGGCAATATTAATGTTTTTAGGTGTTGCAATCAGGATTAAAGTTAAAGACAGCCTTTGGATATCATTGCCTGCCTTGTTTTTTATGATATTGAATGCATCTATTTTTTTCATGACGTTGCACACAAATTAAATAAGTTTTTGTTCACTTACAGGACTGATTAATTTTGAAAAATAATGTAACTAAAATCATGCGTTTACTTTATATTTACAAAGTCAACTATAGGTTATACAAAATTTTAAATTAATAAACGCATGTTTAATAAGTTTACAACAACGGATAAATTGTTATTTATCTCTGCATTTCTTTCACTTATTTTCTCCGAAATATTGTATTTCAAAGGAGAAGCAACCGCGGCTATATTTATTGGCCTTTGGGTGCCATCTATACTGGCTTTTGGAATTTATTTAAAACTTCTAAATAACAGGAAAAATGATTGAAATAATACCATATTTCGCAGGGCTGATCACTTTACTGTTCGGTGTCGGTTTTTTTCTTGCGCTCAAAGAGCTTAAAAAAAAATAAATAGTGCTTTTTTTGAATAAAGTATAAATCGATAGATATAATGATCTACCAATCTAAATAGCCCGGAAAATAAAAACATACATACTATTGTATCTACAATAATGTTTACTTTGTACTATAAATATTGGGGCCAATACAAATTTATAAGACAAAACATTGCGGCGAACACTTGCTGATAAACTACGAACATTCCAAATGGGGTTTCTTAAATATTTGCCTTGTAAACAAGGAATAACCCAGTTGCCAACAATTTTTAGATTACGGCTGTGGAATAGTTTTCAAAAATTATAATATAAAATTAACTGACAGAATTTCATTGATGATGGGCAATATTATGATGTTGGTCTTTTAGTTTTATTACCAGATTTTAAATTTGAAAGGGAAGTTGATTGTTTGTTGCCCATAAGTTCAGGACAGTTATATTTTAATTTTTAAATGTGAAGGAAAGTATGTTTAATTTTTATACTCCCTTAAGTCAAAACAGATTTACGGAGGCGAAGGCTATTGTACATGTCATGCATAATCTGCATGTGTGGCGCAGTAAGCACTGCTAATCCCAAAAATATATATCCTGCAATGGCAGTATTACTGGAAAACATAAAACCGGTTAATCCAAACATTGCAATGCCTGCAATGGCCAGTACACTATACAGCAATATTTGTTTGGCTATAATATTGAAGGAATACGTGTTATCATTTCTTAGATACAAAACAATGTTGTTGAGTGATAAAACAGAGTGCCAGACTACAAAATAAAATGTAAACCCCAGCAGCATGGGCAGGTTGTAGAGAATAAAGAGAATGGCTGCAAAGCGAATGAGAAAAAGTCCTTTTTCGTTTTTATCGGTATTACTGTTTTTTAAAAAATATACAAAAGTGGTTATAAAGAACAAAATACTGGCCGCTGTCATAATTACATAACGGTTAAGACCTATCCAATCAATTAAAACTGCATTTTCTCTGCCTGATTGAAATAATTGAAAAAAGGGCTTCACTTCATCAAAATGGTGCAGCAGCATAACACTTAAAATTACCAATCCATAAGTGATGACAAATATTTTTCCCAAGAGGGTATCCGTTTTAAATTGATTCAAGTCAGTTTCTCCAAAATGATATGCTGCAAATAAAATAAACAATAAATTACCTGGTACCGGAAAAAACCAGAATATGGCAGCAAATAAAAACAACCGGCTTACATAGATTAACAGAAACCTGAGTTTTGAAAATGATTTTTTTTCTGTACCTGCAGTGCGGCTTGCTACAAGCATATCTGCTGCGCCATGTGGTACACCAAGGATAGCTATACCTGTTAAAAAAATGATGAATTGGGAATTGGTATTTATGGGGTAAATGTAGTGCTGGAATAAGAGCACAATGCAACCAACCATTAATAATAAGATCCGTATCATAGTTTTTTATGTAGAGATATTATAAAAATCAGAAAGTGTGATATGGTTTATACCACACTTTCCGAAAATCAATTAAGCCGTTGCAGTAGATTTGTCTGATTGAGCCAGTGCATAGATCACGAGGCCAAAACCAATTTTATTAATGGCATCACCAATATTATATACAATGTCCATTGAAAGGCCTTCCCATATTCTCATTCCGAATAAACCACCCTCTGTGCCAGCTATATAGCCAACAGGATAGATAGCCCATCCAACCAGTACAAACCAGCCAAGTGTTCTAACTGCTTTTGCAACAGCTGGCCCTGCATTGTTTGCAAGTTTGGCCACATCACCAAACCATACCAGGTAAACAATATAGAAATAAGCAATTCCGCTGATTAGTCCCCAAATCCAGCTTTGGGTTTCCTTACCATAAATAGCTTCACCGATATAACCGGTAACCAGCATAATTATAGAAGCAGCTATCAGTTGCCACAGTAGTGCTATTTTAGCACCCGCTTTTTTGGTGATAAGATAAAATTCTACACACATTAAAGGCACAGTAAGAATCCAGTCTACATAGCGGAAAAAGACCGGCGACTCTCCTGTTTCTAAATGGTAATCCCGCATGTAGTAGTAGTGGACCGCAGCGATGAAAGTAATCAGTCCGGATACAAGAATTGATGTTCGCCATTTTTTTTCAACATTTGACATCTCAAAGAAGAAAAATACCGAAGCGGCCAACATAGCCATACAGCCTACAAAAAATGTGAAGGCTACATAATTGTTGTTTGCAATTGGGAGAATTCCCAGTAAATTTAAATGCATGATTTTTTGGTTTTTTGTGAAAGAATAATTTAAACGTTTTTGAATTTATAAATGTGTTTATTAGATTATTATAATTTTCGGGTTATTTGATAAACAATCTATTTTCTTTAATGTTCAAATACTTTAAAAAAATGAAAATATTTATCAGCACAGCATAACATGTTTAACATTTTAGCTTACTAAGTGGAGGTTTACTTAACAAAAAGAATTAACCTTTCTACCAGATTAATTCATAACCCGTTTGTGCAATTACATGGCTAACATATTTGGGAAACAACTTCTTTAAAAATACATTTACAGGTTTATTTTATTCATGTTTACATTGCAAGCTTTTGCTGTAATAATTGGAATAAAAAACGCTGGAAATTTGATAGAGCCCCTGCTAATAGATCTGTTTACCTGTATTTCAAATCATTATCTAAATCCTTTGAAGGCTTAAATTAAACCTTCATTTAAACCTAAGGATTAAAAACAAATACTTTTACAGTATACAGCTGCAATAAACCACAACTACCATTATAAAAAGTAGCTAACAATGAACTGGTTGACAGGTAACAGTAAGTAAACAAATTCCTCCTTGTATTGTTACAATGATCAAGATCTGGTCACCATGCAGCACTAACTAATAATCGGGTCTTAAAGCGGTACTAGACAAAAATTGGTTATGCAACTTGCCTAATCCGGTAAGCAAGAAATAGCAAATATGGAAGTATTTAAACCTTCCGGAAAAGTAAGTTGGAAAACAGGTCATATATTACATGTTGATGGAGGCTTATCTTACTTTAAAATTTAAAATATAATAGTGTAAACCTTAATAATTTTAAATGACCGATACTTTTTTATCAGCCCGTTGGGAAAATTTAATTATGGCAAATTATGCCGTGAATCCGGAAGTACTAAAGTCTTATTTGCCAAAGGGTGTTGAGTTGGACTTATACGAAAACAAAGCCTATGTGAGCCTCGTTGGTTTTATGTTTAAGCAAACCAGCCTCTTTAAAATACCTATTCCATTTTTAGGAACTTTTGAAGAAATTAATCTGCGTTTTTATGTAAAGAGAGTCGAAGGAGAAAAAATAAAAAGAGGCGTGGTTTTTATCAATGAAACCGTACCTTATAAATTAGTAGCGTGGCTTGCCAATAAACTTTACAAAGAACATTACATCGCTATTCCTACAAAAAATTTAATAATTAACAGGGAATCTACGAAAAACATAAGGTATGAATGGAGAATAAATAAAAGATGGAACCACCTGGCCGTAAATGCTGCCAAAGAAAATGAGCAAATGTTACCAGGCAGTGTGGAGGAATTCATTTTTGAACATTATTACGGATATACAAAAATAAACAGTCAGCTTTCGCAGGAATATAAAGTGAATCATCCCAGATGGCAGGTGAATAAAGTAATTGATTACTCCATTGATTGCGACTTTACATCCATGTATGGAAACGATTTTTCATTCCTGAATAACCAAAAGCCGAATTCAGTGATTGTTGCTGAAGGTTCACCGGTTACTGTTAATTGGAAGCGAACAGCATTCTAAATAGTAATAATAATAATGGAACAAAAAGATATAGACAGAATTATTGAAATGGCCTGGGAAGACCGTACGCCATTTGAAGCTATTAAAATGCAATTTGGATTTTCGGAGGCCGATGTGATTGCATTAATGCGCAAGAAACTAAAACGCAGCAGTTTTAATTTGTGGAGAAAAAGAGTAAATAGTGGTGTCAGTCAAAAACATGCACTCAAAAGAAATCCTGATATATCCCGGTTTAAATGCAGCCTTCAAAAAACAATTTCAATGAATAAAATAAGTAAGCGGTAGATGGATCTGAAATTTACAACTGATTATAAAACCATACTTGATAAACTGGATCTTATAGATCCAATCAAGTATGGTACAAGCAGAAACTTTGTGAGTGGCGCAGTAACTTATTTATCGCCTTACATTTCCCGTGGCGTTATCAGTACCAAACAAGTGTTTTTGCAGGTATTAAAAAAAGGATATAAAATTCCGCAAATAGAATCCTTTGTGAAAGAGCTTTGCTGGCGGGATTACTTTCAACGTGTTGGTCAGGAAAAAAATCTGAATTACGCTATCAGGCAAGTACAAGAGCCGGTATTGCATCATGAAATTCCTGTACAAATTGTAAATGCTAATACAGGGATTTTAGGAATTGACAATGCCATTCAACAATTATACAAAAACGGATACATGCATAATCATTGTAGAATGTATACAGCTTCCGCGGTATGCAACATTGCAAAATCACATTGGCATCATCCTGCACAATGGATGTATTATCATTTGCTGGATGGCGACTGGGCAAGCAATGCCTGCAGCTGGCAATGGGTGGCAGGTGCCAACAGCAGTAAAAAATATTATGCCAACCAGGAAAACATAAACAAGTACACAAACACTATTCAGGCAGCTACATTTTTGGATAATTCTTATGAGACTATTGAGCAAATGGAAGTACCTGCCCAATTGGTAGCTACACAAAAGTTATTGCTTGAAACAAAATTCCCAAAAAGCGAAATCCTTCAACTGGATATTAATTCACCCACTTTTATTTACAATTACTACAATTTAGATCCTAAGTGGCATGCGGAAGAATCAGGCAACAGAATTTTATTATTGGAGCCGGAATCTTTTGGAGCTTATCCTGTGAGTAATAACTGTATAGATTTTATGTTGGCATTGGGTAATAATATTCCGCAATTACAGGTATTTGTGGGTTCGTTTGAAGCGCTTTGCGATCAATATCAATTAACACATATTTATTACAAAGAACATCCGCTAAATATCGGATACTCCGGTACAGAAGAGCCAAGAGATTGGATAACAGATAAGGTAACCGGTTACTATCCTTCCTTTTTTTCATACTGGAAAAAAGTAGAAAAACTTTTATACAAATAATTACGTACAGATGATTTTTAAAAAAGACGATATAGAGCAATTTGAGCAACGCTACCGAACCGCTTTTATCAACTCATTAGCCGGTTTTCGCCAGGCAGTATTGATTGGTACCAGGTCGGCAGATGGTTATACAAATCTTGCGATATTCAATTCTCTGATACATTTGGGTGCTAACCCAGCCCTGTTCGGATTAATAAACAGGCCAGACAGTGTGCAGCGGCATACATTACAAAATATTCTGGATACCAAAGAATATACCTTAAATTTTATTCATGCTGCACAGTATGAAAAAGCACATCAAACATCGGCCCGGTATGAAAAAGGTATTTCGGAATTTGAGCAGGTAGGATTTAAAGAGTTGTATCACCCAAACTGCAAAGCACCATTTGTAGAAGAAGCCACCGTTAAAATTGCTATGAAGTTTGAAGACAGCATTCCTATCCCTTTGAATGGCACCATACTTATAATTGGCAGTATAATGCAGGTTGATATAGACGCTTCAATGATTGGTAAAGATGGATTTATCTCTTTATCAGAAGCTGAAGTATTAATCAGCCAGGGACTGGATGCTTACTTTGTTTCAAAGGCTTTAGGCCGTTTACCTTATGCTAAACCTGCCATTTAATTTTAGGAAAAAGTATTTATTAAACCTGGGAAGTTGAAAACAACAAAAAAAGAATTTTTACCGCAGAAAATATGCATAGTATGTAACAGACCATTTACCTGGCGAAAAAAATGGGAAAAGGTATGGGCCGAAGTAAAGTATTGCAGTGATAAATGCAGAATGAATAAGAAACAACATGAATAAAACAGGTATCATTTTCCCACATCAATTATTTGAGCAAAACAAACTTGCTTCAAATTGTGATACAATTTATTTGGTTGAAGAATGGCTGTTTTTCAAGCAGTTTAATTTTCATAAACAGAAAATTGCTTTCCATAGATCCAGCATGAAGTTTTATGAAAGCCATTTACAATCGAAGAATATTAAAGTAATTTATATTGATTCATCCAATGAGTTAGCCGATATAAGAAACCTTATCCCTTCTTTAAAAACAAATGGAGTTGATGCTTTTGAATATATAGATACAACGGATTATTGGCTTGAGCAAAGGATTAGCAATGCATCAATGGCTAATCAGCTGGAAAAAATAAAACATCCTACTTCCCTTTTTCTTAATTCTTCCGCTGAAATTGCCGGATATTTTTCAATAAAGAAAAGGATGTTTCAAACTGATTTTTATAAATATCAGCGGCAAATCAGAAATATATTATTGGAGCATGACCAAAAACCAATTGGTGGAAAATGGACCTATGATGATGAGAACCGATTGAAATATCCCAAGGGAAAAACTGCTCCAAAAGTTAACTTTTTAAAGCCCAATCAGTTCTATAAAGAAGCTGTTACCTATACAAACAACTTTTTTTCTGCCAACTATGGTATGCTGAATACCGATTTTATTTATCCAACAACATTTTCGGAAAGTAAAAAATGGCTTCAGGATTTTTTCAAATCCCGATTTTTGGAATTTGGAGCTTATGAAGATGCAATTGTTTCAAAAGAAAATATCCTGCATCATAGTGTTTTAACCCCTATGCTGAATGTTGGTTTGTTAACGCCTCAGTATATTATAGATGAAGCATTACAATTTGCCGGCAACAATGAAATTCCCATAAATTCTTTAGAAGGTTTCATCAGGCAAGTAATGGGTTGGAGAGAATTTATAAGGGCAGTGTATGAATTGAAAGGCAAAGAAGAACGGACAAAAAATTACTGGGGCTTTACACGAAAAATTCCACCCTCCTTTTGGAATGGAACCACAGGAATAGAGCCAATAGACATCAGCATTAAAAAAGTTTTAGAAACCGGTTATTGTCATCATATTGAAAGGTTAATGGTATTAGGGAACTTTATGCTGCTGTGTGAATTTGACCCTGATGAAGTTTACCGTTGGTTTATGGAACTTTTTATAGATGCATATGATTGGGTGATGGTGCCTAATGTGTATGGAATGAGCCAGTTTGCTGATGGAGGCTTGATGGCAACCAAACCTTATATAAGTGGCAGTAATTATTTAATGAAAATGAGCAATTATAAAAAAGGAGAATGGCAAACTGTATGGGACGGATTATTCTGGAGATTTATGCATACCCACAGGGATTTCTTTTTGCAAAACCCGAGATTAGGAATGTTGGTAAGGAGTTTTGATAAAATGCCTGCCGGTAAGCAACAGGCACATTTAAATAATGCGACACAATTTATTAATTCACTTTAAAATATCAAAATTCCCGCAAGTTAACAACCCGCTGAATTTTATAAAATTCTTTTGGTCTATGTAAACAAACAAGAATCAAATAACCGAGAATAAGATCACACTGCCACCGGCATGCTGGTAAAATCAGGGTGACTGAAAGGATACCCGGTCTACTGCCGGTCTGTACAGGCATCTTTTTTTATTGTAGAGCCAGAATATAACCGTTTAACTTCAATTAATTCAAGTTAGGAAAGTAAGCAGTATTGCTGTAAATTTATTATTATGATCCGCTCCATACGCTATATTATTTTTTCCCTTTTGGTGGTAACCACTACTTATTTACATGCACAGAATATTACAGGTACCTGGGAAGGTGATCTTGGCGATGACCAGTTCTTACAAATGAACATCATGCAGAAAGGGGATAAATTATGCGGCTATACGTGGGATTATGTAAAGAGAGATAAAAGAAGTTATTGCAAAGCTTATTTTCAGGGACGCTATGATAAAAAGAACGATGAATGGCTGTTCCAGGGCATGTCTTTTATTGAAAGCAGCGAAGCACATTTCCTGATGCGGTTAAGGTTGTCGAAACGTTTTGTTAACGGTGAAGTTGTTTTGGAAGGCATTTCAGTTGCCAAATCGATTTTATTTTATTTACTAACCGGTGGCTGGGAGGATTCCGTTCGTTTAAAAAAGATCAGCAGCAGGCCGCAGCAGTTTATACCGGATATGTATGATTGTTTTCCGGAAGTAAAAAAATCAAAAGATACAGTTGCCCTTGTTCCCATTGCTGATAATAATAAAGATAGTATAGTAACCGTAAAGCAGCCGGATGTAAAAAAAACTATAGATACGGCTGCGATAACAACCATCCCTGAAAAAAAGACAGACAGTATTGAAGCTTTACTTCCGGCTTTTTTAAATAACGCGGATAGTATAAAAATTCCACGTGAATTAGCTAAACGAAAAAATAAGGAGCAGAGCCACCTGGAAGTGAATATGAAAACCATTACACTTAATGTTTACGATAATGCCTTAATTGACGGCGATACCGTAAGTATTTTTTATAATAACAGGTTATTGCTAAGCCACCAAAGGCTTTCAGAAAAACCAATTGTGATAAACCTGGAACTGGATGAAAAGCAAACCCGGCATGAGATCATTTTATTTGCCGAAAACCTGGGCAGCATACCCCCAAATACCGCCCTGATCGTTATATATGCAGGCAAAAAACGGTATGAATTATTTTCCAGCGCCAGCCTGGAAGAAAATGCAGTATTGGTTTTTGATTACGTGCCCAAGTGATTAACAACAGCAGTGTCTTAAATAATAAAATTCCAGCCATGTATATCTGTGTCAATTCCCAAACGGATCTGTTCTAATTTATTCTTTAATTTATACAAGAGTTTAGTCTCATCATATTTTGGTAAACTAAAATCAATGCCATTGATATGAATGGTTTTAACAGGAGCCACAACTGCTGCTGTACCTGCACCAAAAGCCTCTGTAATGGTTCCGGATTTAAAAGCCTGCTCCAGTTCAGCTATTGCTACAGGCCGCTCTTCGGTTTTATATCCAAGATCATTTGCCAGCGTTAATAACGAATCTCTGGTTACCCCATCCAGTATTGAATCAGATAAAGGAGCAGTAACCAAGGTGCCGTTAATTACAAACATCACATTCATCATTCCGGATTCTTCAATATACTTATGCTCCTTTGCATCTGTCCATAAAACCTGGTCGTAGCCTTCCTGCCTTGCTATTTGTGTAGGCAGAAAAGAAGCCCCGTAATTTCCGCCACATTTAGCAAAACCTGTTCCGCCCCCGGCGGCCCTGATATAATGTGTTTCTACTTTAACTTTTATGGGATCTGCATATAATGAAGGTACAGGACCGGTAAAAATTATAAAGCGGTACTCTTCGGATACTTTTACCCCAAACCTTGCTTCGCTGGCAAAAATAAAAGGACGTAAATACAATGCATTACCGGCTTTGGAAGGAACCCAAGCCTTATCCAATGTGATCAACTTTGTTAAGCCTTCAATAAAAATATCTTTTGGAACAACAGCCATACACATTCTTTCCAATGACCTTACAAAACGGTCATAATGCTTTTCGATCCTGAAAATATTGATTCGCCCATCATGCATTCTGAAAGCTTTCATTCCCTCAAAAACAGTTTGCCCGTAATGCAGGGCCAAAGCAGAAGGGCTCAAAGAAAGATTGGCGTAAGGAACGATCTGGGGCTGTTTCCATTCGCCATGGGCAAAGTCACATACCAGCATGTGGTCAGCAATATATTTGCCAAATTCAAGTTCATTAAAATCCACTTCATGTAACCGGGAGTGATTTGTTTTTCGCACGGGAATACCTGCAATCGTTTCCATAATGTAAAGTTTAAAGGTTAAATTTTAAAAGTTAAATGGTATAAAGTCCTTCGGTTTTTTAGTTTTGTTTAAGCAATCACCATTTCCATCTTCACATCCGACCGTTTATATTCACCAATGCCTATAGGTATATGTATAAACCCAAGTTTTTCATACAAATGGATAGCTGGTGTTAAAATACTGTTCGAATAGAGAATAACTTTAACAGCGCCCAGTTCCTTTGCTTTTTGAAAACTGGCATGACTCAATGCTTCTGCTATTCCCATTCGCCGAAATTTATGATCAACAGCCATCTTGGTAAATTCATATGTGGTATCATCAACTTTTCGAAGCGCAACAGTGCCTGCAACCTCCCCGTTATATTCAGCCATTAATACAGCACCTCCCGTTTTTAACAATGCTTCTTCAGGATTAGTTAAAACATACTCATCAACCGGTTCCATTACAAAATGTTTTTCTATCCAGTTCCGGTTAAATTTTTCAAAGTAGGGCTGATGATCCGGTTTATAGTTTACAATTTTTAATGGGCTCATCTTAATTTATTAAAAGTAAATATTTGCTAAAACTGAAATGGCTCCGGGCCTGATAAATTGGGTAATTCATTATAACTGCACAAAATTTGTACATTATTTTTGTAAAAAACAGATGTAGATTTAGTATTTTTGACTATATCAGATTTTAACCGTTATGAAAAAAACATTCAATTCAGACGACCATTTGTATATACAGGTTGCAGATGGTTTGGAAAAAATGATAGCTGAAGAAGTACTGCGTATTGGCGACAAGCTTCCCTCAGTAAGGGTTTTAAGCGATGAGTACGGGATCAGTATGGGTACTGCTTTCCAGGCTTATTATCACCTGGAAGGGAGGGGACTGATCGAGTCGAGGCCAAAATCGGGCTATTACGTACGTTTCAATCACCACCGTTTTCCCGAACTGCCTAACCATACCAGGCCCGAGGCGCTGTCGCACGAGGTAAGTATTAAAGAAATGATCGCTTCAATCTACACGGATATTGCCACAACCGGTGTAACTAATTTTGCATTGGCTGTACCTGATGCTTCCTTATTACCGGCAGCCAAACTCAACAAATCAGCCATATATGCGCTGCGTAATACCCACAATCATTGCATGGATTATGAGCACACCCAGGGCAATGTTGAACTCCGTAAACAAATAGCAAAGCTTGCTTTTAACTGGGGCGTTAACATAAAACCCGATGATGTTATTGTTACATCGGGTTGTTTGGAAGCCATAAGTTTATGTTTAAAAGCAATAACCAGGTTTGGGGATACGGTTGCCGTTGAATGCCCTACTTATTTTGGAATTAACCAGCTTATAGAAAGCCTGGGATTAAAAGTTGTTGAGATATCTACAGACCCGGTAACGGGTGTTGACCTGTATGATCTGCAAAAAGCCATAAAAAAATTTTCCATAAAGGCCTGTGTGTTTATACCTAAT
Organism: Chitinophagaceae bacterium; assembly: GCA_031413755.1. Lineage (GTDB taxonomy): Bacteria > Bacteroidota > Bacteroidia > Chitinophagales > Chitinophagaceae > Ferruginibacter. Next base: position 50,669 of record JANOFR010000076.1, on the reverse strand, counting down.
TTTAATAACCCGCTTGGCAGTTGCATAACTGATGAAAATAAAAAAAAGCTGGTTGAACTGATCACCCGGCACAACATTCCTTTAATTGAAGATGATATTTATGGTGAACTTTATTTTGGAAAAGTAAGACCGAGAAATTGCAAATATTATGATACCAAAGGATTGGTTATGTATTGTTCCTCCCTTTCTAAATCACTTACACCCGGATACCGTATCGGCTGGGTGATTCCCGGCAAATTTTTTGATGCCGTTAAACAATTAAAAAGAATTCAAAACATCAGCAGCCCTACCCTTACCCAGGCAGCCATTGCCCATTATTTAAAACATGGCCGTTATGAATTTCATTTAAAAAACCTGCGTAAAGCCTTACACACTCAAAGCTTACGGTATGTTCAGGCAATCATTAAATATTTTCCGGCCGATACAAAAGTATCCAGGCCGCATGGTGGATTTATACTCTGGCTGGAGCTTAATAAAAAAGTAAATGCCTTTAAACTGCGTACTGAAGCTATGAAACATCATATATCCATTGTACCTGGAAAAATTTTTTCTGCCGGTAATAATTTTTCAAACTGCATCCGCATCAGTTTTGGCAAACCCTGGAATGATGATACAGATTATGGCCTGATGATGCTGGGAAAGCTGATCAAAAAAATGATCTGAAAAAAATCCTGCCGAAGCAGGATCCTGTTTTTAAGTAAATTGATTTTGGTGTGAATATTCTGGTTCTCTAAAACTGGAAATAAATAAACGAACTGCTGCTTTCCTGACTCCAGATCAGCAACAATAATATGACTGCCCATAAAATGCCCAGCAACCACCAGGGCATTTTTTCAGTCACTGTCAGTACCTTGGTGTTTCGCATCATCCAGTGAAAGGCAACTAGGCCGGTCACAATCACCATCACTTTTATAATGCTCAATGTGGTGAGGTAGGCTTCTGCCTTGGGTACACTGGAAAACATAGAACTGAGTAAGTGCCATGCCGAAGTAAAATCAGGTGAACGAAAGAATACCCAGGTTACATTAATAAAGAAGAAAGTGATCATGGCATAAATGAAATTTCGAAAAGTCTTTTCCTTGAATTCTTTGGGGATGGTTCCCAACACACCCACTTCTGCAGAAGGCACACCCTCCATGGGTATCATGACAGGCTTTTTGCGATAGTCCTGTATTATTTTTTCACCCCATAAATATCCTCCATGCAATGCACCCCAAACCACAAAGGTCCAGTTGGCGCCATGCCATAAGCCTCCCAGCAGCATCGTGATCATTAAATTGATATAGGTCCTGTATTTCCCATGCCGGTTGCCGCCCAGCGGGATATATAAATAATCCCGCAGCCATGCCGATAAGGTGATATGCCACCTTCGCCAGAAATCGGAAAACCCTATTGCTGCATATGGATATAAAAAGTTATGCGGTAATACGAAACCCAAACATAATGCTACACCAATGGCACAGGTTGAGTACCCGGCAAAGTCACAGAATATCTGCCCAGAAAAAGCAAGCACACCCGTCCATGCATCCAGTGTTTTTAATGGGCCACCGGGGCCAAAAATATTATTGGCAGTTGGGGCCAGCATACTGTCTGCCAGTACCACTTTCATAAATAAGCCCAGAGAAACCAATAATAAACCCTGCATTAATTGTAACTGTGAAGCTTTACGTTCTGTTTCAAATTGTGGCACCAATTGTGGCGGACGAACAATAGGGCCGGCAACCAAATGCGGAAAGAAAGTAACAAATAAAGAAAAATCAAGCATGGATTTAACCGGCTTGCTTTTTTTCTTATACATATCGATGGTATAGCAAAGTGTGGTGAATGTATAAAAAGAAATACCTGCAGGTAAAATAATATTTGGTTTGGCAGGATGAAAATCCATACCTACAGCATTAACCAGGTGTGTAAAATTTTCGAGTAAAAAACCACCATATTTAAAAAAGCAAAGCATACCCAGGTTACCTATCAAACTAACAACCAGTAATAATTTTCTTTTGTGTTTGTTCTCCTGGTTATATAATGCCCTGCCCACATAAAAATCTACAACAGTAGATAACCACAGCAGCAAAATGAAAGGCGGGTTCCATGCCGCATAAAAAACATAACTGGCCAGTAACAGGTTAATCTTTTTTACTTTCCAGCTAAAAGGCAGGTTATGCAGAATAAGCATAATGATAAAAAAGGCGATGAAGGTGTATGAGTTAAATACCATAAAGCAGTAAGGTTAATGGTTGAAAATTATTTTAAGGTTGTATTCATTTTTGGAAACGACCACCCTTTTTCTTCTGTTAATATCTTAATGAAATTTTTTGTAAACACAATTGCATCTGACTGGCTTAAGTGCGAAAATTCAGGACAGACAAAATGATCTATTGCCGGGTAATCAGCAAAATGAATACCCGGGCTATTGGTTATAGCCAGGATCGGTTCCCAATATTTTTCTCTCGGGAAAACCTTGCTTTCACCCATATGATAGTAAGGGCCACTTGATGGTGTACGTACAAACAATACCTGACCGCCCCTGGCCTTTATCTTATCAACTGCTGTTTTTACCCTGTTGAGGATCGAATCCAGCTTTGTACCACTTGCCGGAGGTTCTTTACTCATCTTTATGAAACTGGCCCAAATGGCTTTTACTTTATTTTGCAAAACAGTATCTGCAGAAAATTTATCGGTCATATATTCCTGCCGGTTAAATTTTACCCTGCCGAAGTCGGAAGGAAACCCATGAAAATTATACACTCCGGGACGGTCGGGAATGTACAGGTCTTCTAACTGTGCATTTAATGAGTTCCATTCTTTATCTAAAAAAACAAACTGCGATTCCAGCAGGTGATTGATATGAAAACTTGCCTGCTGGGCCGGTGTACGCTCTTTAAAATATTTCATATTTTCAACAGGCCTGCTTGCATTTGGGGGAGCAGTAGAAAAAAACAATCCTTCTGTTACATCCACAACCAGTTTTCCCTTAAAATTTTTATCATCCGCAAGGTCTTCCAGTAAAGGAACCGGCGTACTGCCTACACAGGCTAATTGTATGGCATGATCACCGGTAATATTTTGCCAGGTATCAATATCCAGGTCGAATTTTATACGGGAAGATCCGATGAAGACCGTTGCTTTATCGGCGGGTTCATAAACCATATGCCGCTTATTTGTCCATAAGGCCGGGTCGTCATAAAAGCTGGTTTCAAAGCCCTTACTACGCAGGTAAAGCTCCCAGCATACTAAAGAGGTTACAACCAATACTACTGTTAAGATCCCTGCTTTTACTAAAGGAGATGCATTCATTTTTTTATAAATTAATGAACAAATAATTATTGTTTATTGAATAGGAAATAAAAAGCGATGTTAGTTTTATTGTCTCAAGCCTGTTTCTGTTTTTAGGATAAAAGGTCAATAAAGATCTTTCTTCCAGGCTAAAGATATATTTTAGAATTTGAAAATCATAACAATTTAAAAATAAAAATCCGGAAACAGGATCATTATACCGGTATAGCAGAACCGATAGCTGCCGGTTAATGCTGAAATCAGCCAACGCTTAAAAGCCGGCTATCATAAATTAAAATGCCCCCTGGCGGCCGGCATCTTTTTCAGTATAAGAAAATACATGTATATAACTCAAATTAATGGATACTCATATGAGTAAACATATTTTTTATTTTATATCAATTTTCCCTGGTAAAAATCCAGCACTTTGGTACGCAATAAATATTCATATCGTGCAATGGTTAAATTAACAGATGCACGGTCGAGGTTATTTTTTACAATTAAATATTCCACACTGTTTAAAGCACCCAGGTTAAAACGTATTTCTGCAGCACGAAATGATTCCTGATAAGCAGTAACCTGGTTTTGTAATGCTTCATATTTATCATAAGCCGTGGTCATATTTAAATGAGCCTTCTCTATTGCCTGCCGCAATTGAATCCTGGTATCTTCAGCAATATACCCTGTTCTTTTTTCTTCGGCCCTGGCCAGCTTTACATTAGTTCTGGACCGAAAAGAAGAAAAGATGGGAATATTTACGTTAAGGCCGATATATGTACCCAGGTTATTATTATATTGATTGGAGAATGTAATTTTCTGGCTGGTATAATTTGTCTGTTTAGTTATAACCGGAAGATTATTTCCATTAACAACTACGTAGTCCCCGTTTGCCACATCCATACTTCCTGTTGCTGCCAAAGTTGAGGCGGCGCTTGAATAATTAGTACCGAGCTGACCGAAAACTGATAGTGTGGGATAAAAATCTGCTGCCGCAACTTTTTTTGCTTTAGAAGCGGCTTTTGTTCTCAGATCAGTGGCTTTTACAATGGCGAAGTTTTGTAATGCCGTACTGTAAATGTTTTCAACAGTGCCCGCATACAATGCCATTGCCGCATCAAAACCTTCCCGGTCGATCTGCATAGCTTTATTATAAGACACGTTCATGAATTGCGCCAGACTTAATTTTGCCATTTCCAGTGATCTGGAAGTATTGATTATTGAAAGCTGATCCGCTGCATATTGCCCCTTCATATCATATAATACAGCTGGTGCGATAGCCCCTTCCCTATTCAGTAACTCCAGCCGTTCCAATTGCTTTTGTGTCACTATCGTTTGCTCTTTTGTAACCGCCAATACATCTTCATCATTCATCAGTTGCAAAAAAGACAGGATCACATTAAGGGTTAGATTATCTTTTTCCTGTTGTAATTCTAATTTTGAAGCCTGGTAAGAATATGAAGCCTGCTGAATGGAATGTTGAATCTGAAATCCCCGGAAAACAGGAACTGATGCTGACACACTTGCACTGGAAGAAGATAATTGCTGATTGTTATAACTGTTGGTGAACGGATCAATACTTCGGCCACTGTTTATTCCATATCCGGCACTTCCCTCAATATTGGGAAGCCGGTTGTATTTTGACTGGTTTAAATTTATTTTAGCAGTCTGCTCCCGCAATTCATTTTGTTTCAGGGTAATATTATTTGCCATAGCAATATCCAGGCAGTTTTGCAATGTTAATTTTGAACTGTTGTTTTGTGCCTGCACACCGGTACAGGTTATTAAAATTGCTATACAAAATATCGATGCATTTTTTATTTTCATCATTGTTACTTTTATTATTTTTTATTAAAGTTCAACCCGGCCATCCAGTAGGTTAATTATTCTTGACCCATAGGCTGCATTTTTTTCTGAATGTGTTACCTGTATGATCGTAACCCCTTCCTTATTTAATTCACGGAATAAATTCATTATTTCTTCACCTTGTTTTGAATTGAGGTTTCCGGTAGGCTCATCTGCCAGTAAAAGTTTTGGTTTCGCTATCAATGCCCTGGCAATACCAACCAGCTGTTGTTGCCCACCGGAAAGTTGCGTTGGAAAAAGGTCTTTTTTTCCAACAATGTTAAAGCGGTCAAGTATATCTGCCACCATTGCCTTTCTTTCTGAAGATTTAATATCCTGGTATATTAAAGGTGTTTCAATATTTTCATACACGGTTAATTCATCAATTAAATGATACGCCTGGAAAACAAAGCCAATGTATTGCTTATACAATCCAGCCCGCTGCTTTTCCTTCAGTTTATGAACGGATTCGTGCAGGAAATTATATTCCCCTTCATTAAACTCATCGAGCATACCAATAATATTCAGTACGGTTGATTTACCCGAACCGGATGGGCCCATGATGGAAACAAATTCTCCTTCCTTTACAGAAAGGTTTACGTCTTTTAAAATAAATGTGCGGTTATTACCGCTGTTAAACCATTTGTAAATTCCTTTAAATTCTATCATACTGTATTTTATTTATTCTGTTCTTAAACTTTTTACCGGGTTAACAATAGCCGCTTTTATAGTTTGTGCCCCAATCAGCAATAAAGTAACTGCACCTAAAGTAACAACAGCAAACACAAACGGTGTTGCCGAAAGAATAATATGTGAAGCATAATTATTAAGCCATTTGTTCATAATCCAATATGCAATTGGGCAGGCTACCAGTGCTGCCAGAATAATTACAAATGCAAAGTCTTTTACAAACAGCAGTATAATATCAGGCAAGGATGCACCCAATACTTTTCTTATACCAATTTCCTTTACCCGCTTGTGTATGTTCAATGAAACTAAACCAAGTATGCCAAGCAATACAATAATGATGGATAACATTGCAGCTGCATATGCCGCATTCTTCAGCTGCAGTTCAGTGGCATACAACTTCCTTAGCGTTTCATCCATAAAACTATATTCAAATGAACTGCCGGGCAATAGTGATGCCCATTTTTTTTGAATGGCTTCAATACCTGCATTTACATTACCCGGTTTTAATTTAAACGAAAGATACCTGTGAACAACGGCTGTTGTTACATTAAAAAATATTATCGGCTGAATACCCTGCTCCATACTGCCAAAATAAAAATCAGCAGTAACCCCTTTTACTATAAACACTGTTGGGTCTCCGGAAATTCTAAGTTGTTGCCCCACTGCAGCTGATGCATCTTTATAACCTAAAGCAGCTGCTGCTTTTTCATTCAGCACTACTTTACCGGAATCCAATTTACGGCTGTCAAAAAATTCTCCATTTTGTAATTGAATCCGGTAAGTACTGAGATAATTTTCATCCGTTACCAATGCCTGCATAGCAATTGCCTGTGATGAATCGGAACCGGCTTTATAAACTGCTGGCTGCCCCCCATTATTGCCATTGGGTATTTCATAGGAAAGAGTAACACTGCTTACCTGTGGCATAGCAGCAAATTCATTTCTTATCGTCTCCATTTTTCTTACACCAGTCTGGCTCCAATCCCTGGGTACCTGTGATGCAACAATATATTCTTTATTATAACCCAAACTTTGGCCAAAGAAATGTGATACCTGTTGTGTTACAATGGCTGCCGAAATCAATACCACTAAAGCAATCGCAAACTGAAAACCCACCAGTGATTTTCTCAACAGAATATTTTCCTTAACTGTTTTTAGTTTTCCTTTTAAAGAATTTACTGTGTTGACAGATGACAAAATAAAAGCCGGGTATAATCCTGCCAATAAACCAACCAACAGCACTAATGCAACCGGAATAAATATAAAATACAAAGGGAAACTGCTAAGCGTTGGGATATTTTTTCCAACAATAACACTGAAAACCGGTGCAGCTAACGGATATACTGCTAATGCCATCCCAGTGGCCAGGAGCGCTAATATAAATGATTCTGTAAGGAATTGAAAAATTACCTGTGACTGTAATCCGCCCAGTACTTTACGTAAACCAATTTCCTTCATCCGTTGCCCGCTGCTGCCAATAGTGATGTTGATAAAATTTACAACTGCCATAAGTAAAATGAATAAACCAACAAATGAAAGGATATATAGCATCTGTTTTATAATTCCGTTTCCCTGTTGCAGATAATAATCTGTTAGGAGTATGGCGTCAACTTTTATATTTTCTTTTATTCCATCTGGTGCATTGTTTTGTATTAATTTTTCTATTGCTTTATTTAAACCTGCCATGCCTGCTCCCTGCTGCAATTCAATATAGGATGGCACATAGATATTCGTCCACAAATCAAAGTCCATCCTTCCAAAAAAAGAAAAAGTATTTACAGGGATAAAAAATGTATTAAGGTTTGTTGCATTTAAATGTGAAACAGAATTATCCGAAACTTCTTTAAGCACCCCTGTGATGGCAAAGTCTTTATTAGCACCTGAAAAATTTTGAATATTTATTGTTTCACCCACCACGTCAGTTTTACCAAAGTATTTTTTGGCAATATCCTTTGTTATTACAACAGAAAATGGTTCTACTAAAGCTGTTGCAGCATTGCCCTGCAATAATTCAAAACCATACATCGAAAGCAAGGTGCTGTCGCCAAGTTGTATATTTTCACGAAGATGCTTATCCCCTTTTGAAACAACTGAAGTGATACCATCCCAGCGATAATAATTTGCCACTAAACCCGGATAATCTTCTTTCAGCCTTTTTGCAAGCGGACCCAGTGTTGTGATGTTATTACCCATGTTTGGGTCTTTCCATACAGATTTTAAAAAGTATTGCCTGTCTGCATTTTTGAGTTGCCGGTTTACCTGCAGTTCACCCCATACATACGCCCCAATCAATAATACGAAAGTAATGCCCGCAAACAGTCCTACCATATTTACAATGGCGTAAAAAGGATGTTTGATAATATTGCGCCAGGCAAGTTTAAAATAATTTTTGAGCATATAATTTTTTTTATTCTGTTCTTAAACTCTTTACCGGATTTGCCATGCCCGCTTTAACAGCCTGTAAACTCACAGTAACTATGGCTGTTACAACTGCCAACGCACAGGTGAGAACAAATACCCACCAATCCAATGATATCCTGTATGCAAAATAATTGAGCAGTTTATCCATACCTATCCAAACAATTGGAACGGCAATGGCAATGGCAATTAACACCAGCAAAACAAATTCCTTTGATAACAATGAAGCAACCTGCGTGATATCTGCACCCAGTACTTTTCTTATACCGATCTCTTTCTTTCTTCTTTCTGCACTGTAAGCCGCCAATCCAAATAAACCCAGGCAGGAGATGAATAAAGTAATGAGCGCAAATGCATCAAACAAATGTGAGGCCCTTGTTTCCTTGTCGTATTGTTTGGCAAGCTGATCGTCAAGGAATGAATATTCCATCGGCAGGTTAGCCTCATATTTCTTCCAGGCACTTTGTGCAAAAGCGATCACTTCTTTAGCATTTTTTTGCTGTACCCTTGCATAAATAACAGCACCCTCATCAGGATCATACTCAAGCAGCGCAGGCTCCAGTTCTTTTTGAAGGCTTTCAAAATGAAAATCTTCCACAACCCCGATGATGGTTCCGGGCTCATTATGAAATTTTATAGTTTGCCCAACAGGATACTTCAATCCCATTTTACGTACCGCCGTTTCATTCAGGATGAAATCCCTGACCCCCGGATTTGTTTTTGCAAAACCGGTTCCTTCCTTAATTGCGGTGTTAAAAAATTGGAGGAACTTCTGATCAACTGCAATATGCGAAATTGTTAAATCAAACCCTTTTTGTTTACCCACCCAATCCAGGTCAGAAGTAGAATTGGAACCTTGAAAAAAAGACATATTCGCTGATGTGGTCTCAGATATATGTGATAATTGCTTTAGATCATTTTTAAACTCCTGCAGGTGTTTATATATTTTCCATGCCGGGAAAACAATCACATTATCCGTATTCACATTAAGGTCCTTGTTCCTGATAAAATTCATTTGCCGGTGAATAAAAACGGTACTCAACAGTAAAGTAATACTTACTATGAATTGTAATACCACCAGTGATTTCCGTAAAATACCTGCACTGGAAAGCAAGCCTCTTCCCTGCAAAGAATACAACGGTTTAAATGAAGCTAAAAATAAGGCAGGGTATAATCCTGTTAAGAGCCATACCACACCCAATATGCTAAGGAAAACCTTCCACAACTGCCAGTCTGCCGGATTAAAAGTTATAATATTACCTGATACTTCTTTATAGACCGGCAAAAGTAATCCTGTAAGAAATAATGCCGTAACTGTTGCAAGCAGCAAAAGCATACCGGCTTCAATAAAGAATTGCCAGAAAAGCTGTTTCTTTTCACCCCCAATGATTTTCCGGATACTTATTTCTTTTACCCGTTGTGTTGCCTTAGCGGTAACCAGGTTTACATAATTAATACAGGCTATCAGCAAAACAAAAATGGCGATGATGAAAAATAGCTGCACCATGATGATCCTTCCTTTGCTTCCGTCTGCTTTATACAGGTAGATATCCTTTAACGGAACAAAAGGGAAAGCAGTAACAGATGAATTGGGATTATTTTTTTTCATATCTGCCAGGATAGCTTTTGATGCATAACCGGTATAACTTCCCTCCTTTATCAGGCAGAAGGTAGAATAGTTATGATTGCCCCAATCCTGCTCAATGGTCTTCCACTCTCCGTTTCCACGAAATTTGATCCGTATGATATCCATAGAAAATAACATGTTCAACTGGATAGAGGAATTGGCAGGGAAGTCTTTCATAACGGCACTCACAGAAAATGTAGTGTCTTTAAACCGGAGTATTTTGCCAACAGGATTATCGCTGCCGAAATATTTCCTGGCAGTACTTTCTGTTACAACAACAGACAATCCCTCAGCCAATGGTTTTATAGGATCGCCATTTACGACCGGGAAATCAAATATTTCAAAAAACTCGTTTTCGGTATAGCCGATCTTTTCTTCTATAAAAACAGTTGTATTGTATTTTACAACCTGTTTAGCGCCGTATTCAGCTTTTAGCCTTACTACCTTTTCTATATCACTGATATTTTCCTTTGCAAATACTGCCACCGGTGCCGGTGTATTCTCCCAAACTATTTCATCAACCCCTGAAAATAACCTGGCATTGATCTTATAAATACGATCAGCATTGGTATGATACCGGTTCATCGAATATTCATTATTCACCCACAACAACATGATGAAGCCGGTTGCCAATCCCAAGCCAAGGCCCGTGACATTAATAAGACTATAGGTCCTGTTCTTAATTAAATTCCTGATGGCGATCTTTACATAGTTCTTTATCATTTTACAATTTTATTCTGCTTTTAAACTTTTTACCGGGTTTGCCCTTACCGCCTGCCATACTTTTATACCAGATGTAATTGCTGCAATAATAAACAGTACAACAACAGAACTTATTATTGTTGAAATGGCAATACCTCCATTTACCTTGAAAATCAGATCCATCAAAAGTTTTGTAAGTGCCCAGCCGCCATACCCACCTACAGCTGTTCCCACAATAAATATCCAGAAATACCCCCGGTTAATTAAAAGGAGAATATGCCGGGCATTGGCACCCACTACTTTTCGCAGGGCTATCTCCTTCATTTTTTTAAGAACGGTAAGTGAAACCAATGCAAACAAACCTGTTGCGGTAAGTAAAATTGAAATGATAGCAAACCATGAAAATATTTTTGCAATATTTTTTGTTGTTTTATATGCCTCAGCTTTTATTTCATTCTGGTAAAAACCGGTGAAAGGTTTCATGGGGAATATTTTTTTCCAGGCATCCCTTGTTTTCGAGTACACCAATTCCAGATCTGAGATCTTTGCTTGCAACACAAGAAACTGGTACCTGTTTTCCTTCGCCAGTTTCAATACAGCCGGCTCAACAGGATCAAACAACATATCAAGATGAAAATCTTTAAGTACACCAACGACAGAATAATGCATACTGTCAATAAAAATCTTTTTCCCCAACGCCTCTTTATTTTTCCATCCATATTGTACCGCCAGGTTTTGTGTGATCAATATTGAACTGGTATAATCTCCTTCCATTTGTGCATCAAATTCTCTTCCTTCCGCAATTTTAAGGTTCATTGTTTTTACATAATCCCTCCCCACTTCCAGGTAATTGGTTTCGCTTTTTTTCCCTTCTGCTTCGGCCACTACATTCCTAAAACCATACCCTATGTGGTTTCTTGTTCCTGCTAAGGCACTTACCTGGGGAATAGCAGCTACTTCATTTTTAAAAACGGGAAAAGCAGCAGTATCGGTCACGATCATACCAATTGTGTTTTCAATATTATATCCGTAATCATAGTTTTTTTGAAATTCGGCATTACGTGCAAATCCAATTCCGGCAATAACGGTGATCATGGCGATGGATAACTGCATGCCCAGCATAATTCTTGAAAACAGATTTGTTCCGCCAAATTTTACAGTACCCCTGAATATAGCGGATGGATTGAACCTGCTGATATAAAATGCCGGATAGGCACCTGCCAGTAATGTAGTTGTAATCAGTAAACCGATAATAAAAAGTACCAGGTTAAGGTCATGAAAATAATCAGCTGTAACGTTAACTCCATTAAACATTTCATTAAATGCAGGGAGCCAGAAAAAATTCAACAGCATTGAAAGTAATGTGGCTATCAGCACTATAAAACCACATTCAAGCAGCATTTGAAAAATTAACTGCCGGTATGAGCTGCCCATTACTTTGCGCATACCTATTTCCTTCAATCTCCTGTTGGCACGGGAAACGGTGGTATTGGAAAAATTAAGGCAGGCAGAAAGAAAAATCAAGATGGCAAGAATAAAAGGGCCAAATGCCGCAGAATCATCGGGTCTCCGGTAAAGATTATTATTATCCATATCAGCAATCTTAGCATTTTCATTCAGCGAAATGAGTTTAAACCCGGCAGTTTTCCAATCTTCTCTTGCTTTGCGCTGAACAGGAATATACACATCAAACTCTTTAGCGAGCCTGGCTGCATCTGCAGGATCAGGTATTTTAAAATAGGCAGCATCTAACATCCAGCTCCAGTCATCCGGTGCGATCTTTGTTCCATCTCCCTTCAAATAGTTTTCAAAGTTTGTTATGAAATCAAATTGAAGTGTAGAGTTAACCGGTATATCTTTTAGCACTCCTGCCACCGTTAGTGGCATTGCATATGAATCACCAGGGTAGAAAATCAAAGATCTTCCAACAGCATCCTGTTTTCCAAAATATTTTTTGGCAATCTTTTCGGTTATCAGTACTGCATTCTTATCCGTGATATTATTGTTGCCTGCAACCAGAGGGAAGTTAAATAAATCAAAAAAAGCCTGATCTGTAAAATGGGCCTGTTCTGCAAATGGTTCATTTGTATCATATCGTACATTGAGGCCCCTGCTATCATACCTTACCGCCTCAGTTATTCCTGAAAAATCATTTTTCGCCTGCTTTACAGCTGCCATCGGAAAAATTCCTTTCACTCCATTGGCGCCTTCTTTATAAGAGAGCGCCCGGTAAATATGATCACGGTCTTTATGAAAATTATCAAAATTGAAGCAGAACCGGTAATCCTGGTAGCCCCATACGATGGCAGCTATTCCAATGGCCATTCCAAAAATATTTAACAAAGTGTAGCCCTTATAGCGCCACATATTTCGAAAAACGATCTTATAAAAGTTCTTAAACATAATTGATATAATTTACTCAGTTCTTAAACTTTTTACCGGGTTTGCAATAGCTGCCTTAATTGCCTGAACACTCACTGTGGCCAAAGCAATAAACAATGCCACTATCCCTGCAATTGCAAATGCCCACCAGCTGATACTGACACGGTAGGCAAAATCCTGAAGCCATTTGTTCATGGCCCACCACGCAATTGGTGATGCTATTATAAGGGCAATAAAAACAAGCTTTAAGAAATCTTTTGAAACGATCAAAGCAATATTGGCAATGGATGCACCCAGTACTTTCCGGATTCCAATTTCCTTTACTCTTTGCTGTACTGATAATGTTGTAAGGGCAAATAAACCTAACGCAGAAATCAAAATGGCAATGAATGCTGATGAAGTAATGATCTTTTTCCATTGAGCATCCTCTTCATATCGCTGCATCAGCCAGTCATCCATATTAAAATATTCCAGCGTGGCATAAGGAAGAATTGATTTGTAAGATTTTTCAATAGCTGCTGCGGCAGCCTTCTCTTTGCCAGGAACATATTTAACATAGGTATTCAGCAGGTCACCCTGTGAGTCTAAAGAAAAAAAGACAGGCTCAATTTTTTCTTTGAAATCGGCTGAATGATAATTTTTCACTACTCCAACAATGGTTAATTCCTGATCCTGCCAGCTTATGTTTTGCCCGACAGGGCTACTGCTTTTATCCATAAATGCTTCCACAAAAGCTTCATTGACCATGCAGTTGGAAACGGTATCCGCAACATTGGCATAACTCAAATATCTTCCTTTAGCCAATGGAATTTGCAATACCTGCAAATAATTATCATCTATATTTTCATAATAGGTCCAGTCGGTTTGCTTACCCTTGATTTTAAAAGCAGTTTTATTCCAGTTGCCACTTTTGGTACCAATGGATTGAATAGCAGGATTTTTTGCCAGTTCATTTTTAAATTGCTGCAATGCCTTTGGCTTTTCCCAGGGGAATTGCAGATAAATCAAATCCTTTGAACTATAGCCAAGATCTGCTTTGCTGATAAAATTAAACTGCCGGTTAAAAATAATAGTGCCTATAATTAATGCCACCGCAATTACAAACTGCAGTACCACCAAAGATTTTCCAAACACATTGCCCCCCGATAATTTAATCCGGCTGTACAGTGTTTGCGCCGGTTGAAAGCCTGATGCAATAAATGCCGGATAAAAGCCTGCAATAAATGACACAAGAAATATCAATGCAATATAAATTGCAATGGTATCAGGCTGTATCAAATATAAAAAACTGAATTGTTTGTGAGAGATGGTATTAAATAACGGTATTGCCAGTTGTACCAGCAACAGGGCCGTTACAAATGCAATTACGGTAACCACAAATGATTCGCTTAAAAACTGAAGGATTACCTGCCCACGTGAACTGCCCGAAACTTTACGGATACCAATCTCTTTACTGCGCTGCATACTTCTTGCCAGGGCAATATTTATAAAATTGATACAGGCAATAATGAGGATCAACAGCGCAAGGCCCGAAAGAATGTATGAATATGTTGAATCACTCCAGTTACTTAAACCATTAGATGCAAAAAAGTTTTTATCCAAATGAATGCTGAGAAAAGGCTGCAGGGCATAGTGCAATTTAATTTTGCCATTCCCCTTCTGCACTTTTTCCCATTGCGCTGCATTATGATTGAGATATACTGTCCATAATTTTTTTTCTGCTTCTTTTACATCTGCATCTTTATGAAGCAGAAAAAAAGTATTAAGATAAAGATTATGCCAGTTGCTCATTCTTTGATTTAATTCTGCAGCATCAGTTGGATTTTGCCGCTCAAATGGAATCAGCATATCAAACTGAATGGAAGAATTTAATGGAGCCGTTTTAACTACACCACTTACTACAAAAGGTTCAGGAACATCATCCACTTCTATTTCAACTGTCTTACCCATTGGATTTTCATGTCCGAAATATTTGGTGGCAGCATCTTCGCTTAATACTACCGAATTTCTTCCTTTCAGCATTTCGGTTGTATTGCCTTTTAACACATCAATGGAGAAGATGTTGAAAATTGTATTGTCGGCAAACAAAACCTGTGCTTCAATTCCTTCATTTCCTTTTTTGGTTGTCATGCCCCATCCTTTGATTCGGCAAAAGCTTTCAATTTCCGGAATTTCTGCTGCAAATACCGGCCCGTGTGGCAAGCCTGTATTGCCGCTTTTTCTTTCCTTACCCGAAGTATCAATTGTGGTTTGTACCAGCCTGTAAATATTGTTCCCGTTTTTATGGAACCGGTCAAAACTCCATTCGTCTTTTACAAACAACAGTATCAGTATTACACAAGCCAGGCCAATGGCAAGGCCGGCAATATTTACAAATGATAATAATTTGTTCCGGCCCAGGTTCCGGATGGCTATTTTAAAATAATTTTTTATCATGGCTTTACTTTTATTTGGTTCTTAAAACTGCAGCAGGTTTTTTACTTATTTATTATTTATTCAGTGCGCAGGGATTTTACCGGGTTTTGCATGGCAGCCCTGATGGTATTTATACTTATTGTGATTAAAGCAATAAGTAAGGCCACTACAGCCACTAAAGCAAACATCCACCAACGTATTTCTATACGGTAAGGAAAACCCTGTAACCATTTATTCATAGCAAACCATGCTATCGGTGTTGCGATCAGCACAGCAATAAATACCAGTATCAAAAAATCTTTCGAAATAAGAATGGAAATATGCTGTACACTGGCTCCCAATACTTTTCGTACCCCAATTTCTTTTACCCGTTGCTGAATGATCAATAAAACCATGGCCAGCAAACCCATACAGGAAAGAATAACAGCGATAGCAGCTGCAATACTGAATAAGACAGACATTAACCTTTCCTGTGCATACCAGTTATTTATATTTTCATCAACAAAAGAGCCCTTAAACTCCCGTCCCGGTTCAAGCAAAGCCATTTCAGTTTTTATGGCCTCCATACAAGACAACGCATTTTGTGAAGTAACTTTTATAAAGCAATAATTCAGTCCTGCATGATTATCCATCACCAGTGTTAATGGTTCAATTTTTTCATGCATGGAGTACAAATGAAAATCAGGGAATATCCCGATTATGTTCCAGCGGGGAAAAGCACTGTCAACCAGGATCTGTTGCCCTACCAATTCTTTTTCATTGAATTGTTTTGCCACACTTTCCGATACAATAACATTAAACAGGGTATCCGTACCAAAGGATCTGTCAAATTCTCTGCCTGCAATGGGTTTTAATCCAAATGTTTTCAGATAGTCGTAATCTATTGAAGCGATATTGGTCGTTATTTTTTTGTCCTTATAATCAAATCCATTGGTACTTTTAGAGCTGCTTTTATCTTTTCCAAGTCCGATATTAATACTGCTGCCTGTTACATAAAGGATACCGGGATTTGAAGCAAGCCTTGTTCTTAGTTTTTCAATTGTTTCTCTTCCTTTATCAGCTTTATATAAGGGAACGCTGATGATATAGTCTTTATTAATTCCCAGATCAGCCTGCTGTAAATGTTTAAACTGTTTATAAATAATGTAAGTACTGCTGATCATAATACAGGCAATTACAAACTGCATTACAATAAGAGAATTTCTTAAAATACTTTTACGCTTCAGGTTTACTTTTCCTTTCAACGTTTCCACTACCTTAAATTTTGCCATTACCCAGGAGGGATAACCTCCGGCAATCAACGAAACAAATAACAGCAGCCCTACACCCAGCATTAAAAACTGCGGCTGCCACATCATTGAAGAAAGTGGCATATTAAGTTTCACCTTACTGTTGATCAGGTGAATTACAATATTTACCAACCCAAGAGACAGCATAAAAGCAATAAGACATACCAGGAAACTTTCGCCCCATAACTGGGTAAATAATTTTCCCTTTGCCGCACCCAGGCATTTTCGTACGCCAATTTCTTTACTCCGGGTAAAAGCATTGGACAGGTTAATATTTATAAAATTAAAGCAGGCAATAAGTATGATAAAAAGTCCGACACTGAGCACTGTAAATACCTGTGCCCTGCTGATGGTACCACTCCTTGATATCTGTGGAGAAAAATGAATGTCTTTAAAAGGCAGTAACCGGGTGGCAAATATATCGCCCCGTTTATCAGGTTTTGCGCCTTCTTTTTGTAAACTGCTGTACCATTCTGACAAATATTTTTTGTTTATTTCCCTTAATTGGTTTTCTGCCTGCTGCTGAGTAGCGCCATCCTTAAGTTGTATATACAGCGGATGATTTTGATTGTTCCAGTTATTTTTATCGGCAGCATAGTTACTGCTGTTTTCGATACGGGCCAATGCATCAAATTTAATACTGGAGTTTACCGGAAAATCTTTTACTACCGCAGAAACGGTCATGGCCTGTAATCCATTGCCGGCAGAGGCTTTAATGGTTTTACCAACCGGGTCTTCCGTTCCAAATATTTTTTTTGCCGTAAATTCTGTAATTACAATATCCGTCAGGTTTTTTAAAGGATTGGCCTTATTACCCTTTATTACCGGAAAGGTAAACATCGAAAGAAAGTCTTCATCAACCAGCATTACCGGAACCTCCAGTTCCTTATCATTATAAAATGCAACACTGCCTCCAAATAAAAAACGGCTCGTTTTATCAATAGCCTGTGCTTCTGCTTTATAAACTGTTGCAGCCGGAAAACCAAATACTGCAGAGATCTCTTCTCCGGTTTGTTTATTAAAAGCCTCATAAGCCTGGTAGAGCCTGGTTTTATTTTTATGAAATTTATCAAACCCAAGCTGACTGTAAACCATCAGCAGAATGGTTATTCCGATGGTAAACCCAATTACCAGGCCTGCTATGTTGATTGTACTGTGAAATTTATTTCTGAATAAATTCCGCCAGGCTATTTTTAAATAGTTTTTTATCATTATTTTCCTTTTATTCTGTCCGTAAACTATTTACAGGCTTGGTCAATGCTGCTTTGGCAGAATGGAATACTGCCGTTGCAGCTGCCGTTACAATAATTACAAATGCAGATATGATGAACGGGATCACCGACAAGCCGGTATTATATGGAAATATGTTTAGCCAGTTATTCATAAAATACCAGGCAACCGGAAATGCAATAACAGCAGCAATTAATGCCAGCCATAAATAGTTCCGGGTAATCATAGTTACCACCTGCACAATACTGGCACCCATAACCCTGCGCAAGCTGATCTCTTTTTGCCGCTGCTGTGTGGTAAATGCTGTTAACCCAAGTAGTCCAAGGCAGGTAATAAGGATGGTGAGTATGGAAAAAGTCACAAATATTTTTCCCCTTTTTTGGTCTGCAGCATATTGTGAATTAAAATCTTCATCCAGGAATTTATACTCAAAAGGCAATTGTGGGAAATATTTCTTCCAGATCCCCTCTGCCCCTGCAATGGTTTTACTGACATTAGCCGTATTCATCTTCAACTGCATGATATTCTGGTTGGGCGAATAAAACAAAATCAGCGGCGTAATCGGGTTGTATAAAGATTTCTGATTAAAGTCTTTGATCACTCCAATCACTTCTAGGTAGTTACCGGATGTATCTCCGGGGAATTTAACCCGCTTACCAATGGCATTTTCACCCCATTCAAAATCTTTCACCATCGCTTCATTTACTAAAATACTTTGCAGGGTATCAGCAGGGCCGGAAAAATTGCGGCCCTTTATCAACTGCATACCAAGTGCACCAAAGTAGTGTTCATCAATATTGTAAAACTCAATACCTTTATCTATATTACCGTTTTTACTTTCAACAGTATACAGATTCAAGAAACTGTTTGTACTTCCGGGATAAGAGTTTCCGGCACCAACCGCTTTAATGCCCGGCAGATTTCGAAATTCATTATTCATCGCAAATATTTTACTACGTTCATCTTCGCCTGTATTTACCGTTACTGTCATCACCTGGCTTTTATTAAACCCAAGGTCTTTCTTGCGCAAATAAGAAAGCTGTCCATATACCACCCAGGTGCAGATAAGCATGATCATGGAAATGGAAAACTGCAGCACCACCAGGCTGCGGCGCAGGTTTACATTGCCGGATGCTTTTGAAAGTGCTCCCTTTAAAATACTCACCGGCTTGAACTTTGAAAGATAAAATGCCGGATAGCTGCCACCGACCAGCCCGGTAAATAATCCAATACCCAGTAACAGGATGATGCTAAAAGGTTGCAGCAATGTTTGTGTGGTAAACGATTTACCGGATATTGAATTGAAAACAGACAACAATAAAATTACCAGTACCACACTTAACAACACGGCCACAAAAGCTGTAAGTAAAGATTCACTAAGGAACTGTAACAGCAATTGCTTTTTTGACGAACCGGTAACCTTGCGGATACCTATTTCTTTTGCCCTCCGTGCTGACCTTGCCGTAGTAAGATTCATATAATTGATACAGGCAATCAGCAACATGAAGAAAGCAACGGCAGCAAATATCCAGATATACGACATACTACCCAGTTCTTCCGGCTCACCCTGCAGATCAGAATGCAGGTGTATAGCTGTGATGGGCTGCACTCCATATTTGATCTTAATGTTGAACTGGCCAAAAATGGGTGCCATATATTTATCATACAACGGCAGTAATTTTTTATCGAAAGCAGCAGTATTGGTGCCCTGCTTCAGCAGCACATAGGTAAAGTTGTTAAACCCGCCCCAGTTATCCAGGAAGCCTGCCTGCAGTGTATTTATAGAAATGAGTAAGTCAAACCTGAGGTGCGAATTCATAGGTACATCTTCAATTACTGCTGTTACATTATACAGATCATTATTAAATGTCTGCAGCGTTTTACCAACCGCCGCTGTATTCTTACCAAAATATTTTTCCGCAAGCGATCTTGTAATTACAATACTGTTGGGTTTATTCAATGCATTGGCCGCATTGCCTTCGATAAACTGATAATTGAATATGTTGAAAACTGTACTGTCGGTATAGTACAGCTTTGTTTCATAGAAATTCGTGTTGCCATTTTTGAATAATGTCCTTTCTTTGGCAACAAATCTTACAGACTCTTCCACTTCGGGGAAATCTTTTTTTAAGGTGGGTCCTAGCGGAAACTGGGTAGAGGCCCATTGCATCTTTTTTTCAGGTTCCTGAATATAAGAAGCGATCCTGTAAATGCGGTCAGCCTTTTCATGGTAACGGTCGTAATTCAATTCATCCGTTATATAAAAAATTAAAAACAGGCAGAATGTAATACCAATGGTGAGTCCCAAAATGTTCAGCAGACTGTACCACTTGTCTTTTTTAAAATTGCGCAGGGCAATAAGTAACAGGTTTTTTATCATGGCTATAGTTTTATTCAGTTCTCAATGACTTTACCGGGTTGGCAATCGCTGCTTTAATGCCCTGGAAACATACCGTTGCCAGTGCTACAACAATCACCGCAATGGCTGTCAATACAAACACCCACCAGCTGATATGTATACGATAAGCGAAATCCTGCAGCCATTTGTGCATTACGTACCAGGCAATTGGCGATGCAATAACAATGGCTACCAATACCAGTTTAATAAAATCTTTTGATAACAGTTGCGAAATGCTGAATACACTTGCCCCCAGCACTTTTCGTACCCCAATTTCTTTGGTACGGGATTCAACCGTGTAGGTAGCCAGGCCAAACAATCCCAGGCATGCAATGATGATAGCCCAAACAGATGCCGTAGTGAACAGCCGGCTGTATTGCTGTTCGGTGATATACTGTTTATTAAAATTTTCATCGGCAAAAAAGTATTCAAAAGGATTATTGGTAAAATACGTTTTGTAGAGGGATTGCAGTTTTGCAATATGGCTCTGCACTTGATCTGAACTGAGCCGGATGGTAAAATATGCGCTGTTACTTTGTGGATAAAAGATAATGGGGTCTATGGCTTTTTGCAAACCGGCGTGATGATAATCTTTAACTACACCAATAATTTCAAGGGGTCGTTCATCCCACTGAATTTTTGTACGCAATGCATTTTCCGCCGATGCAAAACCCAGTTCTTCAATGGCCTTTTCATTCAGTATCACTTTACTGTTATCATTCCAGTCAACATTGCATTCGGCTGGGGTAAAATTCCTTCCGGCCTTTAAAGTTATCTGGTAAGTACCCAGGTACCTGTTATCAATAATGGCAAAGGAATAAGAGTTAAGTTCATCTCCTTTTTTTGAACCGGGCTGTGTAAATCCGGATGTGGCAAAATTGTAATTGTTGCCGGGAATAGTTCCGCTCAGGCAATATTCTTTTACAAAACTTTGTTGAGCAATACTGTTCCAGAAAGCAGTGCGGCGGTTTTTATACGTACTGTCTTTGCCCACTTCGGGCCCGCGTATTACAAGCAGCTGCTCTGTATTTACCCCCAGGTTTTGGTCTTGCATATAATTCAACTGCTGGTAAATAAGGGCTGTGGCCAGCAATAATGCAATGGAAATACTGAACTGAACGACAACTAATGATTTACGAAGTGTAGCACCTTTGGTTGATTTGTGCAGCTTTCCTTTTAAAGTTTCCACGGGGTTAAAACCCGATAAACTAAATGCAGTATAAGCCCCGGATAACAAAGAACCAAGCAACAGCAATATTAAACCCAGTAACCAAACAGGGCTGTACAGCAGTACTGCCAATGAAAGTTCTTTACCAATAATATCATTGAACAATGGCTGGATCAACTGTACAATTATGAGTGCCAGTGCAAAACCGATTACATTCACCAGCAATGATTCCCCCAGGAATTGCATCACCAAAGAACGTTGAGAAGCTCCCACTACTTTTCTAACACCCACTTCATTGGCCCTTTTTAATGAATTGGCGGTTGATAAGTTTATATAGTTAAACCAGGCAATGGCTAAAATGAGTAAAGCAATTATCCCAAGTATATAAACATATTTGAGGTTACCAGTGGTTTGATAGGTGTCGCTGAGTGATGCAGACAGATGCACATTGGTCAATGGCTGCAACCTGAATTGCACACCATCCTTATCTTTTTTAAGTTGATTGCGGAGTATGATCAGTTTTTGTTCTGTTTTTTTATAATCTGTACCATCGCTTAACTGAAAATAAGTATTGATGTATTGTGAGTTAAGATTATCCAGTTGCGCCCAACTATTGTCATTGAGATTGGCCGGATTTTTTAATGTTTCAAGAGAAAACACCATATTATATTTTATATCAGAATTTACAGGGATGGTATACAGACCGGCCACTGTAAAAACTGATTTTCCAAACTGGTTAAACAGGGTGAGTGATTTGCCTATGGGGTCTTCCTTAGCAAAATATTTTTCGGCAGCCGCCTGGGAAATAAAAACAACATTGGGTTTATTAAATGCTGATGCGCTGCCGTTTTTTATTTTAAAACTGAAAAATGAAAAGAAGTTGCCTTCTGCATATCCGATATTACTTTCCCGGAATGATTCGCCTTTATCATCATCCCGGCGAACGATACCCTGGCCTACTCCTTCTTCAAAACGGCAATACGCTATTATTTCCGGAAAACTTTCTTTTGCTTTTTGTGCCCAGCCGGGTTCTACCTGCGGCCAGGTCTGTCCTTTTGTGTCTTCGTTAAGCAACCTGTAAATGGATGATACGTTTTTATGAAAGTGGTTCACACTTTTTTCAAAACTTACATACTCCAGTATTAGCAGGAAAGCTGCAATGCCCATTGCCAACCCTGAAATATTAATGAAACTGTACAGCTTATTACGCCATAAATTCCGGAAAGCTATTTTGAAATAATTTTTTAACATGGTTATACTTTATTCTGTTCTTAAACTTTTTACCGGGTTGGCAATGGCTGCTTTAATGGCCTGGAAACTTACGGTTAGTAAAGCGATCAGCAATGCCGACATGCCGGCAGCTACAAATACCCAAACACTGATGCTGATCCGGTACTCAAAATCCTGCAGCCATTTGTGCATGGCCCACCAGGCCAATGGAAATGCCAGGACAGCGGCTATGAGTACAAGGAATAAAAAATCTTTTGAAAGCATGGTAACCACATTACTTACAGAAGCGCCAAGTACTTTGCGTATGCCTACTTCTTTAGTACGCTGTTCGGCCATATAGGTAACCAGGCCAAACAAACCCAGGCAGGCAATAAGAATAGCAAGTAAGGAAAAGACTATGGCAATAGTTCCTGCCCGCTGTTCGCTGCGGTACATGTCATTGAATGAATCATTCATAAAACGGTAACTGAATGGCATGCCAGGGGCCAATATTTTCCATTTGCTTTCGATCTGTGGTATCAGGGTCTTAGTATCGGCTGCAGTTACTTTAAATGAAGCAAGCCCTGTACTGTTACCAAGCCTCATACAAAGCGGCCCCAGTCTTTGGCGGAATGATTCAAAATGAAAGTCTTTTATAACAGCAATGACCTGTTTGGGGTAAAGTGAATTATCATTCTGCAGGTTAGATGGTTCATAGACCATTTTTCCAATTGGGTCAGCATAGCCCAAAAGTTTAGCCGTGGTTTCTGTAATAAGAATGGCTGTTGAATCGGAGCCGTAATCTTTTGAAAAGTTCCTTCCTTTCACTATCTCCATGCCCATGGTTTTGATATAATCATAATCCACTCTCCAGGTCTGCATATCAATGCCATCCTTAATATCCATCACCGGTCCCTTGAAATAGGTATTATCGCTTCTTGAGGAATTGGTAACAGGCAGGTAACTACTGAAGGTGCCGCTGCTTACCCCCTGCAAGGCCAGCACTTCATTCTTAAATGCCTGTACATTTTTATTAAGGGCATAGGCGCCATCAATGATCAGCACCTGGTCCTTATTAAAACCCAGTTTTTTTGTTTGAATATATTGAAGCTGGCTGTAAACGATGATGGTGCCGATAATAAGCATGATCGATGTGGCAAACTGGAATATCACCAATACATTGCGGAGGTTACTTTTTTTAAAGCCGGTATTGGCATTTCCCTTTAAAACAACAATGGGTTTAAAGCCCGAAAGAAATAATGCCGGGTAACTGCCTGCCAGCAAGCCTACCACAAAGGGAAGCAGAATCAAATAAGGAAGTATCTGAATACTCAGCAGGTCTTTTACAGACAGTGATTTTGCGGCTATATCATTAAAAAGAGGTAAAACAAAATAGGCAATGGTAACCGCAATGATCATTGCAATAATTGCCGTAATGGTTGATTCAACCAGAAACTGTGCGATCAGGGTATGACGTTCGGTACCCAGCACTTTACGTATGCCTACTTCTTTAGCACGTTTGGCGCTGCGAGCCGTACTCAGGTTCATAAAATTAATACAGGCTAACAGCAGAATGAACAAGGCAACAGCAGAAAAAATATACAAATACTGGATATTACCGGACGGTGTGATCTCAAAAGAGAAATCGCTGTGTAAATGGATACTGGTCAATGGCAGGAGAGAATATTCCAGCTTATTCCCCGACTTTTTCAAGTCATCCATGCTGCTTATTTTCATGAACTGCTGAACATAAGGAATTACATACTTTTCAATATACTGTCCCAAATTCTTTTCAAACGCTTTGTAGTCTGTTCCGGCTTTCAGCAAAAGGTACGTATGAAAATTATGGCTGGTCAGCTGACCCCACTGGTAGTCCACATTTTTCATAGAGAAAAGAAAATCAAAATTAAAATGTGAGTTATGTGGAATATCCTTTATAATAGCAGTTATCTTGTAGGGTACGGTAGTTGCATCGTTTTTTACTTCAATTATTTTGCCCAGCACATTTGTCATGTTGTGTATTGCATCCAGCGGAAAATATTTCCTGGCCGTTGACTCAGTTACCACAACCGTATTTGGCTGATTTAAAGCAGTTTTGGTATCGCCCTCAATAACCGGCAGTGCAAATACAGAAAAGAAAGTAGAATCCACATTTGCCACTCGGGGTTCATTAATGAATTCATAGCCCTTTTTTATGAGCTTATCCCCGTCATTATTAAAAATCCGGGTATACTCCTCCACCTGTGGGTAATCCTTTTTAAGCAATTGACCCATCATGTCTGATGTCTGGGTCATGTGCAGGTCGCCGCCACCAAAACGCAGATCAGAGTTGATCCTGTATATGCGGTTTGCATTTTTTGTGTAGTTGTCGTAACTCAGCTCATTGGTTACATAAAGTGTGATCAATAAACAGGTTGCCAGCCCGATGGCAAGTCCAAAAATATTGATGGCGCTGTATCCTTTATTTTTCCAAATGTTCCGAAAAGCTATTTTAAAATAATTTTTAATCATGGCTATACTTTAAGTGGGTGATCGGCTTCCGGCTTTTACAGGATACTACATAATATCAACTGGTTTTATAGCATTATATTTTCAATTACTGCCTGTCCGTCGAGCATACGGATGATACGATGGCTGTACCTGGCATCATGCTCCGAGTGCGTGACCATTATTACCGTTGTTCCCTTTTCGTTCAGATCGGTGAGCAATTGCATTACATCATTTCCATTCGCTGAGTCCAGGTTACCGGTGGGCTCATCCGCTAAAATGAGCTTAGGATTATTAACGACTGCCCTCGCCACGGCAACACGCTGTTGCTGGCCTCCCGAAAGCTGTTGTGGGTAATGGTTGCGGCGATGCATGATCTGCATCTTATCCAGTACTGCTTCCACTCTTTTTTTTCTTTCGCCTGATTTAACACCGGTATAAATTAAGGGGAGCTCTACATTTTCAAAAACCGTAAGCTCATCAATAAGGTTAAAACTCTGAAAAACAAAACCGATGTTACGCTTTCGCAGCTCAGCCCTTTTACGCTCATTGTACTTGGCTACTTCGGTGCCATTAAAAACAAAACTACCTGCATCCGGATCATCTAATAAACCAAGTATATTCAGCAAGGTAGATTTGCCACAACCCGATGGCCCCATGATGGCAACAAACTCACCTTCCTTTACTTCAATGGAGAGCTTGTTTAAAGCCACTGTCTCCACTTCTTCAGTCCGGTAGATCTTTTCTAATTCAGAAATTTTTATCATAACTAGCTTTTAAATTTTGATAATATTATTTAAACTATAATTGTACGAACGGGTTCATAAACATGTTAAATGATGCATCCATATCCTCTATATAATTCGCGGAAACATCTTTCGCGTTTTTTATATTAATTGCCTTGCAGGCAGCCGCACTTGTACCGCAGGCTTTCAGGCTGTTTTCATTTTGGGAACAGAAACAAACAGCAGTAACGAGGATCAGCACTATTAAATAATATTGTTTTTTCATAACTGTTTTTTATAGATGAATTAGAAATTGTTTATTCTTTTTTTAACAGCAACTCCTGCATATTCCCGTAATTTTCATAACTGGATGTTATTACTTTATCACCGGGCTGCAACCCCTGCATCACTTCATAATAATCGGGGTTTTGTCCAAGCAGCTGAATATCCACTTTATAAGCCCGGCTTCCATCAGCACTTACTTTAAATATCCAGTTGCCCCCCGTTTGCTGGTAGAACCCGCCCCTGGGTAAAAGCAATGCCTGTTTTTCATCACTTAATGCAAGCCTTATCTGTAGTGTTTGTCCACGTCGTATTCCGGGAGGTATCGTATCTTTAAATTCCATGTCTACCTGGAAACGCCCATTGGTAACCTGGGTAAACACTTTCTTAATATTCAATTTGTAATTTTTGCCGGTAATTGTACATTCTCCAACC
The DNA here is from genome assembly GCA_031413755.1 of Chitinophagaceae bacterium. Taxonomy (GTDB): domain Bacteria; phylum Bacteroidota; class Bacteroidia; order Chitinophagales; family Chitinophagaceae; genus Ferruginibacter. Next base: position 24,097 of record JANOFR010000076.1, on the reverse strand, counting down.
AGGCCGCTGTAAATTCTTGAAATATAATGTTCATCAATATCCACCCTTACTTTAAATCCGCTCATCACATCTATTTGTCCCAATCGCTCGCCTTTATTTTTTGACTGCCCAATCTCTGCATCCAGGGAAGTCAACTGTCCGTCAACCGGAGCCCTTACGATGAGGTCTCCAACTTTTTTCCGCATTACCTGCAAAGCATTTTGTGTACGTGCAAAAGACTGGTTTGCCTGTTCCTGTTCCTGCCTGGTAGAAACGGTATCCTTCTTTAAAACCTGGTCAGCGAGTTTTTTCTTTTCCAACTGGTAATTATAATTATTTTCCGACTGTTTAAATTCCTGAGATCCGATAACTTTATCCTGAACCAGTTTTTTATTTAATTTATAAATACGTTCAGCTTCTTTTAATGCATTATCAACATCTGTAAGCTGGTTTAATTTGCCAATGGTATTTTGCTGAGCCGCATTACGGGATATCTGCATTTGCGTCAGCAGGTTAAATACCGAGGTTTCCTGGTTAACCAGGCTTAATTCAAGATCGGTATTGCTGAGCCGGAGAATGGGTTGATCTTTTTTCATGATGGCACCATCTTCCACAAATTTTTCTTCCACACGGCCTCCTTCCAAAGCATCAAGATAAATGGTTGTTACCGGCAGTACAACCCCATTAACCGGAATAAATTCCTGGAATGTTCCCTTTTTAATTTCCTGTATGGTTATACGGTCTGTATTTACATTCAGTTTTGAATTTCCTGATGTAAAATACCAACTGGCAAAAATAAGTGCCCCCAAAGCAACAACGCCTGCTATAAGCATAATGCGTTTTTTACTCCAAACTTTTTTTTCTAAAACTCTGTCCATATTTCACTTTAAATTTTATTGAATCTGTTGGTTTTATTTTCCGGAGTTAATCTCTATATATATATGTATATACTACCAAACGCCGGATATTAAATCATACAAAGCTGTGCCACAAACTAAATAATTGATTACCAAGTATTTAAAAATATCTGACTCGCACAACTGTTCGCTTTTGATACAGGAACTGTCCGGTTTTGATACAGTAATCTTCATTACCTATTTCGCCATTCCCCCTCAATTATAACGGGCGCCGAAAATTTAAAAGCCTGTTGAATGTAAACCACTTTACCGTTTGAATAAACCTTGCAGTTAAAAAATTTTTACTGCACCGGAAAAAATCATATAAGCTTTGCATCTGTGCATTGCTCAAAAAATCCAATGTTTATACCGGTTGTTTTTTTAAAAGGCCGGCCACTTATAATAACCATCTTCTGGGCATTATATTTTTCCCTTTTCGCTGAATGCTCCATAGATCAGCAGCTGAAAATATTTTACAATCCGCATGGGTCAAATCATTCATCATTGTTTCGTTGGCATCAACAACGTTATTTGTACATGCTGCCTTTTCTGTTTGTTTAAAATAATTAACTGATAACTTTTTCATGACTTTAGTTTTTAAATTTTAAAAAATGTTTTTCTAAAATATACTTATACAATGCCATGCCAAATCTTAACAGCTTGTATTTCAACAAACTGAAAATAAAGTGCTTAAAATACTGTACGGTTTTGATACAATGTATATCCGGTTTTGATACATTTTCCGCCACTTAAACTATATTTTGAAGTTTCATTAATAAAATAATTTTAAATATGCTATACTTGTGTAGCGATTTGAAAATTAAGAACATGATTTTAAAAAATGCAAGGATATTGGTTATTGATGATGATACAGATGTACTTACGGCTGTAAAGCTTTTATTAAAAACAGAGGTTAAAGAAGTTGTAACTGAAATAAACCCTGAGGCCTTACAATCATTACTATCTTCAACAAAATTTGATATCGTATTGCTCGATATGAATTTCAAGAGCAGTATTAACACAGGTAATGAAGGCATTTACTGGTTAAAGAAGATAAAAGAAATGGATGAGCATATTTCTGTAATCATGATCACTGCATATGGAGATATAGATCTGGCCGTTCGTTCATTAAAAGAAGGCGCCACAGATTTTATTGTTAAACCATGGCACAATGAAAAACTCCTGGATGCCATCAAGGGAATATTGAAAACAAAAGGGAAGATCATTTCAGACATTGCTGTCAGCAAATCTGTTACCATAGGCAGGGAAATGATCGGCGAATCTGAAGTAATAAAAAATATTTTTTTTAAGATAGAAAAAATTGCCCCTACTGATGCAAATATTTTTATTCTTGGGGAAAATGGAACCGGAAAGGACCTTATAGCTAAAGCCATTCATGAACATTCATTACGTGCTGAAAAACCTTTTGTAAAAGTTGATGTTGGCGCTTTGACTGAGACACTTTTTGAAAGTGAATTATTCGGCCATAAAAAAGGAGCATTTACCGGGGCCGGAGAAGAACGTTCAGGCAGATTTGAAGCAGCAAATGGAGGAACTTTATTTTTAGATGAGATTGGAAATATATCCATGCATCAACAGGCAAAATTGCTGAGTGTTTTACAAAACAGGCAGGTATCACGTGTAGGCAGTAATGTTGCAGTTAATATTGATATACGCCTGATATGTGCCACCAACCTGCCCCTTGCAGAACTGGCTGATGAAAGCCGGTTTAGAAAAGACCTGATTTACAGGATCAATACCGTTGAGATACTGGTACCACCCTTGCGTAAAAGAGAAGGGGATATTATGATTCTGGCCAAACATTTTGCACAGGTATATGCAGCCAAATATTTAAAACCGCTACCGGGCTTTGATACAAAAGCCATCGAAAAATTAAATCATTATCATTTTCCGGGTAATGTAAGAGAACTGCAGTATACCATGGAGCGGGCTATCATTATGTCGGAAAGTGAAATACTTTCTGCCGGAGACCTGATCTTTTCTCCCATTGAATCAGCGGTACAGGAAGCAGCAGAAATAAGGGATATGAACCTGGGAGTTGTTGAAAAAAATACTATTTTAAAAGTAATTGAAAAATATAATGGAAATATTTCGAAAGCAGCGAAGGAACTGGGTATAACCCGAACCGCTTTATACCGCCGGCTGAGTAAGTACGAGTTATGATCAAATTTTTAAGAGTAAATACAACTGTAAAATTAATAAACAAAAATCCGGGGCCCTTTCTCCTGAGTTTTTCAAAGGATGGAGATGAAACGGAAATAGAGCTATGAACTTTAAAAAATATGACTGGAGTTTAATTATAAGGATAGTATTGCTTTTTGCAACACTAAGTGCTGCTGCTTTACTGTTATCGAATGGCCAGTTACTTATCATGATACTGGTAATGGCATTAATAGTTTTTCAGGTACTGGAACTTTACCGGTTTACCAATAAAAGCAGAGTAGAACTTGAGCAGTTTGTAGAATCAGTTCACTACCGTGATTTTTCGAGGCACTTTGATGAAAAGAATGCCCCGGTTGCTGTACAGCCTATGCGTAAAGGATTTAACGAGATCAACAGTACATTTAAGATCATCAGTAAAGAACGGGAAACGCAATACCAGTACCTTCAAAAAATACTGGAACTCGTTGATACCGGTATTCTTTCTTATGATCATAAAGAAGGTTCTGTAATGTGGATGAATGAATCGCTGAAGCAGTTACTGAATATCCCGTATCTGAAAAGCATTCATTCGCTGGAAAAAAGAGATGAGGCCTTATACAAAGAAATTACTTTGCTTAAACCGGGAGAAAACAAAGTATTGTCAATTACAACAGATAAAAACAGTTTGAAGGTTTTACTTTCTGCAACTGCTTTTCAAACTGAGGGAAAAGTGTATAAACTCATTGCGTTTCAAAATATTAATGAAGCTCTTGATGAAACTGAATCAAAAGCATGGCAAAAGCTATTGAGTGTGATGACGCATGAGATCATGAATTCTGTAGCCCCCATCTCTTCACTTGCTGATACCCTGAAAAACCGTTTACAATTATCCTTAAAAGAGCTGAATAATAATTCCGGCTCCCTGGAGGATCTGGAACTGGGTATTGAAACCATTAAAAGAAGAAGTGAAGGCTTATTAAAATTTACAGAAACATACCGTAACCTGAATAAGATAACAACACCCAATGTAAAGAAGATCTATGTAAGGGATATGTTTGAAAACCTGCACCGCCTCATGCAACCTACACTGGAACAGAAAAATATTGAACTGGATATTATTTTAAAAGACCCCGACCTCAGTTTAGAGATCGATACCGGTCTTATTGAACAGGTTTTAATTAACCTGATCTTAAACGCAACTGATGCAATTAAAGAAGTTGCCGATCCACGCATATTACTCTCAGCATACATTACTATTAATAATAAAACAGTTATTAAAGTAGCTGATAATGGGATTGGCATTTCGCCCGATTTAATGGAAAAGATCTTTATCCCTTTCTTTAGTACCCGTAAAACCGGCAGTGGTATAGGTTTAAGCCTTTGCAAACAGATCATGATGTTACACAAAGGTAATATCAAAGTGCATAGTGTTGCAGGAGAAGGAACTGCTTTTTCTCTTTTCTTTTAGCCTGCCGATATAAAAAACCTGCCTCTTTACCGTATTATTTATTTTTTTAGATGAAGAATTTGATAAACTTTATATTGTTAACTTCATCATGTATAATTTTCAACAAATCTGCAATAAGTATAATGGCAGTGTGCTAACATAAGATAATAAATTCGGGTGAAGGTTCTTGTATTTATGGTTTATATTTAGAGACTGTTGAATCTGGGTAAAACAAGCAGATAACAATTTAGTTTTGCAGAAAAATGTAAACCGAATGAAAGCAATCGTTTATAAAAAATATGGGCCACCGGAAGTAGCCAAGCTTACAGAGGTAGAAAAGCCTGTACCAAAAGACAACGAGGTATTGATAAAAATTCATGCTACCACAGTAAACCGAACCGACTGCGGGTTTAGAAGTGCCGATTATTTTATTGTGCGTTTTTTTGCCGGGCTAATCTACCCAAAAAACAAAATACTTGGAAACGAGTTTGCCGGCGAAATTGAATCTGTTGGCAAAAACGTACAAACCTTTAAGCCAGGGGATAAAGTTTTTGGTTATGATGACAAAAAATTTGGGGCCCATGCTGGCTATAAAGTGATGGCAGCGGGTGATTCATTAACCACCATGCCAGTCAATATGAGTTATGAGGAAGCCGCTCCAATAACAGAAGGCGGGCACTATGCCCTTTGTAATATCAGAGCCGCAAAAATTAAAGGCGGGCAACATATTCTAATCAATGGCGCCACAGGTGCTATCGGCTCAGCAGCCGTGCAACTCGTGAAACATTTTGGTGCAACTGTAACTGCTGTTTGTGATACGAAACATATAGCCCTTGTAAAATCATTGGGCGCTGATACAGTCATTGATTATACCAAAGAAGATTTCACCCAATTGAATCAGTCATTTGATGTGATATTTGACGCTGTTGGCAAAAGCTCCTTTGGAAAATGTAAACCCCTTTTAAAAAAAGCGGGTATTTATATGTCAACCGAATTGGGTTATATGTCTCAAAACCCTTTTTTAGCGCTCATTACTCCATTGCTTGGCGGTAAAAAAGTTTTATTCCCCATTCCAACAATCAGTAAAGAAGATGTTGTCTTTTTAAAAGAGCTGGTGGAAGCAGGCAGCTACAAACCAGTGATTGACTGCAGATACACTTTAGAACAGATAGTGGATGCTTACAGGTATGTGGAAACCGGGCAAAAAACCGGGAATGTGATCATAACAGTACAATAAAAAATATGATTAAAAAAATACCATTCCGGGCAGCTATCAATTTAATGATCCTTCATTTATTTTTAGCATTATCACTTTTGGTAACCGCTCAAATTAATAGTGTTAATAAACATACTTTGAGTGATTCAATTATTAAAAACCGTATTTCAGAAGAAAAATACATTTTACTAAATGATATTGAGCAATGGGTTACCATCAAGGGTGAAAGTTCAAAACCTGTAATCTTGTTTATGCATGGTGGGCCCGGTAGTCCTATAAGTCCCTATTCTGACAATCTTTACAAAGACTGGGAAAAGGATTTTATTATTGTTCAATGGGATCAGCGTGGAACCGGAAAAACTTATGGACGTAATGCTCCGGAAGAGTTAACACCTGAATACTTACGATCCAACCCATTAACACTTGAACAGATGACCAATGATGGCATAGAGTTATCAGCCTATCTTTTAAAGCATTTGGGAAAACAGAAAATTATTTTATTTGGTACTTCCTGGGGTTCAGTACTTGTGGTTAAGATGGCAACAAAACAACCAAATCTTTTTTATGCATATGTTGGACATTCGCAAATTGTTAACCCCGCTATTGATATTGAACTCTATAATAAAATTTATAAAATGGCTGAGGGCAAGAATGACAAAGATGCATTAGAGGTATTAAATACCATTGGTAAACCTCCTTACGACAGGGCAAAAAATGCAGGCCAATTATTCAGGATCATAAAAAAATATGAAAAGGCAAATTCAATACCTGTGCCGGAATCCTGGTTTGCAGAATCGCCTGCATATGACAATGAAAAAGACAAGCAAAACAGAAGCGATGGCGATGACTATTCGTTTGTAAATTATACCGGAGACAAAAAATTAGGTGTTCAATCAATGAGTGCAACAATAAATTTAATGAAAGACAATGTTGAATTTAAAATTCCTATCTATCTTATACAAGGCAATGAAGATATTTTAACCCCAAAAGAAACAACAAAAAAATATTTTAATAAAATTAAAGCACCTGAAAAGAAATATTATTTGTTACCAAAAACGGCCCATGGCTTTAATTTTTCGGTTTTACAATCACAATATAAAATATGTAAGCGTATAAAAACTTTGTGATGGAAAGAAGATAAAAGTAAAACTGATAAAGTGTATAAATTGCCAGGAAAATATACTTCTCCAGCATTTATTTTTAGCTTTATTAGCAATAAAGCTTTCAAACATTAAACAATAGCTAACTTTTAATACTTGTAATTTAAAATAATCATGACTAATAAAATCATTCTCCTGATAACATTGCTGGCTTACAGCATTATTGTAAGCCAGTCCTTCATGTACATACTGGCATTAAAGAATGTACAGCTTTCGCTTGAAGCCAAACTTTATATTGAATTCAGGAAACTAATAGATACCAGTATGAGAAGTAATTTTAAATATGTAATTTATATTGCACTGCTTGCAAATCTACTTCTTGTTATTTCAAATATAAAAAATCCAGGCAGTTTATTATTCATTACTGCTGCTGTTGCTTTTATCTGTTTACTTGCAGATACCTTACTCACCCTAAAAGGCAATTTGCCCGTTAATGATGTCATTAACACCTGGACCGCAGAAAGTTTCCCGGTAAATTGGGCTGAATACAGGACGAAGTGGCTCAATATTTTTCAATATCGCCAAATTGCCAATATAACCGGCTTTGTGAGTTTGCTGACTGGTACAGTGTTTGGGACGAAATGATTTGTAGGGTGCAGAAGAAATATGGCATATAATAAAAAGATAACAAAAAAAGGATAATTCTATGAAACACCGGCTTTGTGTTACTATAAACATTTATTCCGTTTACTTATAAAATTTTCATTGTCATTTTAATTTGTTTTAAATTGTTTGTTATAAAGGGGATGACAAGCGGTGAGGTAAATTATTGTACATTGAAATAAATATTGAGAAAATGGATTTCATAAAAGTTTGCACCAAAGATGAGTTGCCCGACAACTCACAAAAAGTGGTAAGCCTTGGTAAAAAGAAAATAGCACTTTTCCATTTCAATAATAAAATATCTGCAATTGCCAATGCCTGTCTGCACAAGGCGGGCCCGTTGGGCCTGGGTGCAGTAAGTACAAAGTATGATGGCATGTATGTAACCTGTCCCTGGCATGGATGGGAATATAATATTGAAACAGGCAGTGCGCCTCCGGGTTTTCCCGATCAGCAGGCATTATACGAAGTAAAGTCAGAAGGTGAATACATCCTGGTAAGCGAAGAACCTATTGTAAAAGCACACCGGGAACATCAAAACAATCCTTTGCTTGAAAACCTGATAAAATTAAAATACCAAATTTCTGAAAAAAGTTTAAATATTCTCGGTATCAGCACCACCAACTTATCGGCTGCCTTACCACGTTTTTCTACTTCGGAAGATGCATTGGAAAAATCTTTGGCTTATGCACAGGAGAAATATGGCGCTTCCACAAAAATGGTAAAACTCAGGGAACTGGAGTTCCGCAATTGTGAAGGATATTATTCCCAGCATAGCCATGCCTGCACCTGGCCCTGCAGCATTACCGAAATGGATCCAGAAGACGGGATGACGGAGGTATATGAAAGTATGATCCTTTGGGCTGATATTGTAATTGTATCCACACCAATTCGGTGGGGGAATGCGTCTGCCTTGTATTACAAAATGGCAGAACGGTTAAATTGTGTGCAAAATCAAATTACCATCAGTAATAAAATATTGGTAAAAAATAAACTGGCCTCTTTTATCATAACCGGCGGGCAGGATAACATACAGCAGGTAGCAGGGCAGATGATGTGTTTCTTTACCGATCTTGGTTTTACTTTTCCACCTTTTAGTTTTTTAGGCTGGAGCCGTGGCTGGACAGCCGAAGACACGGACAAAAATGTGATGCAATTTAAAAAAAGCGAATACATAAAACGTACCTCCATGGAAATGGTAGATAACTGTGTAGAAATGTTGAAACAAATTAAAAATGTAAACAATGCCAATATTCATGCACCCTTACCAAAAAGAAGTGACTCACTTAGTGCCGGAATTGAAAATAAGGATATGAATATTTAGCAGATCTATGATACCATGTAGGTTTGACTGCAACAGACAAAGCTCTATTTTTGTAACAAATACAAATTAGAATGCAAGTTAAATTCAGGAAGCGGCAAGCAACGAAATTTTTAAATTAAGCATTCTACAAATAAAAAAATAAAGTATGTACATAGGAAAAAAAATGTCGTTTCAACTGATGTGGTTATTTGCAAGAAAAAACATTATCAAAACATTTATCCTCAGCAGTATAGTGGTGGTGCTGTATCATTTTCTGAAGATTGATTTTATTGCTATTCCTTTTTTACCGGTTGCAACCATTGGTACAGCAGTAGCATTTTATGTGGGCTTTAAAAATAACCAGGCTTATGACAGGCTTTGGGAAGCAAGGCGTTTGTGGGGTGGAATTACCAATACCAGTAGAACGTTGGCAGCATCCTTTATTTCGCTTGTTCAAGATAAGGAAAAACAAAAGGCTTTTCTCTTACGGCATATTGCATACATTAACATACTTCGTTTACAACTTCGTAAAACCATACCCTGGGCTACCAATAAAGAAGATTACCATAAAAAAAGCGTAGCCGACTCTTCAGAAATAAAAGAATTTGATACAGCTATTGCTGCCCTCTTTGTGCATCTTGATAAACAGGAAATTTTTGAAAAAGTAAAACTTAAAGGCAATATTGCCAACCATACCCTCAAATATCAATTTGAAGTTTTAACCAAATTAAAACGGGAGAAGCTGCTGGATGATTACGAGCACAGCGACCTTACCAAACTATTGGCCGAATTGTACAACCTGCAGGGAGGCTGCGAACGTATCAAAACTACACCTTTGTTCAGGCAGTACAGCCTTTTTAGCCGCATATTCGTAGAGCTGTTTATTTTTCTGCTGCCATTTGCTTTGGTAAATGAAATGAGCAGGTTTGGAGACTATGGCTTTTGGTTAACCATTCCGTTTGCGGTACTTATTTCCTGGGTATTTATGTCGATGGAGCAAATTGGCGAGGCCAGCGAAAACCCTTTTGATAATGGTTTAAATGATATTCCCATTTCTACCATTTGCCGAAATATAGAAATAGACATTCTGGAAATGCTGGATGAAACCAACTTGCCGGAAAAATTAGAGCCCGTTAATAATGTTTTATTGTAAAAAATAAATTGGTTTAAAATGAAAAAAAGAGAGAAGCTGGAAATTATCAGGAATCATTATTCCAATGCCATCACTACCATCGACAGTGTTAACCAATTAATAGATTTTGTAGAAGAAAAACTTGACCTTGAACCAACTCAGGTAATGCTTGCTGACAGTATTTGCAGCGATGATGTAAACAGTATTCAATATCCTGCAAGGGCGCATGAGTTTTTGGGGCCTTTTAAAATGGGAGGCCTCGATGGTTTTCCCTTTACAGGCTTAACAGGTATGGGAGCTTTTGCCAGCCATGTTCCTGATGAAGGTGCCGTGTTTATATACTATGGACCGCATATCGGCATTACAAAAACAGGAACCATTGGAGAGATACACCGTTTTGGTCAAAGCAAAAACTCAGGTTGTTGTGGTGCTGCCAAAGGGGCCTTACATAAATTACTCAATAATCAAATTGAAAAGGGAAATGTTACTGACATGGATTACCAGATGAATACTATTGAGCAAATCCTTTTGGCAGAAAAAGAAAGAATCACTGCATCTGCAATTCCTTTAAAAGAAGCAACCGAAGTAATTTATGAAGCGATTGATAAAAGAATAAATGAATTGGTAGCCGATACAAAATACAATTGTAAATATGTAATCTTAATGGGAGCCATATTAATAAACAGTGATAGTGACATGGGTTCTTATACCTCTACAAAAAGATTTGATGTGATAGACCTTGCCATGAATGAAAGAACCAATTATTTAAACAGGTAGGTGAAAAGATAACCATTGGACATTAAATTCTGTTGCCAAAGGGCACCCGATCAAAATAAACAACAAAATAAAAATGCAGGAAAATATGTTCCCGCTAAAATGGGAATTTATTTAAACCAATATAATGATCAAGACATTTAGCTGGATATTATTTGCCGTATTGGCAATATTGGTGGGCCTTTACCCGGCTATTTATCTTTTTGCAGATAGAAAATTTGGATTATTAAGTTCAAAAACCAATGAACTGCTGGCAGACCCGATTTGGAATATAGGCTTTTATACGCATATCTTTTTTGCAGGCCTGGCGTTATTGATCGGATGGACACAATTCAGTTCAAAACTCAGAAATAAAAATATAGCAGTACATCAAATGACCGGCAAGGTTTATGTGGTCTCAGCGCTTGTAAGTTCATTAGCGGGTATATACATTGGTATTTTTGCAACCGGCGGTTTAGTATCCTCCATGGGTTTTATTTGTCTGGGTGTAATTTGGTTCTATACAACCCTGCTGGCATACCTTAATATCAGGAATAAACGAATTGCACAACATCAAAAAATGATGATCTTTAGTTATGCTGCCTGTTTTGCAGGAGTAACCCTAAGAATATGGTTGCCCATTCTGACAAATATTTTTGGCGACTTTATTACCGCATATACTATTGTAGCCTGGCTTTGCTGGGTTCCCAATTTAATAGTTGCCTATTTCATTACAAAGCGAATGGGAATACTAAAATCAAATGCATAAATATACTTTTACTTTGGAACGAACCGGGCCGCTTCTTTTGATTTTACAAATTGTTGTTACGTTGTATTTTGCTTGCGGGGATTTTTCATCATGATACCTGGAGCTGCAGGAATCAGCATTTAGTAAAATTGAAAGTATAAATAATTAATCCTGCATTTTAAAAACCGAAATATTCCTTTGCGTTGTGGTAACAGATATTCTGAATTATTTCCCCAATCCATTTTTCATCATTGGGTAAGCTGCCATTCTCTATTTCCTCACCAAAGAGGTTACATAAAATGCGCCTGAAATATTCATGCCGGGGATAACTCATAAAACTCCTGCTATCGGTAAGCATACCCACAAACCTGCTTAACAAACCCATGTTTGATAAGGCATTGATCTGTTTTACCATGCCGTCTTTCTGATCTAAAAACCACCAGGCCGATCCAAACTGAATTTTCCCGGCAATGGATCCATCATTGAAATTACCGGTCATGGCGGCCATCATTTCATTATCGGCAGGATTTAAATTGTAGAGAATGGTTTTTCCCAACTGATTGGTTTCATCCAGTTTACTTAAAAATTTTGAAAGTGCTTTCCCCTGTGAAAAATCGCCGATCGAATCCCAGCCGGTATCAGCGCCCAATTGCTTAAGCATACGGGCATTGTTATTGCGCAGTGCACCCAGGTGGTATTGCTGCACCCATCCCTTTTCACAATCCCATTTTGCAAATTCAACCAGCATGGCCGATTTGAATTTCAGCTTTTCCCCGTGATCCAATTCCTTTCCGCTTCTGATCTTATCGAAACTGTTCTTTATTTCGGCATCTGTATAATCTTCTGCATATACCTGTTCCAGTCCATGATCTGAAACTAAGCATCCAAGTGTTGCAAAAAAATCATGGCGGGCTTTCAACGCTTTTAAATAATCAGCATAAGTGGAAACAGAGATACCCGATACCTCTTCAACTTTATCTGCATAAGAATTAAAAGTTGCGGCATCATCAACGTTCATCGCTTTATCCGGACGGAAGGCTGGCAATATCTTAATCTCAAATCCGTCTGCTTTAATTTTTTGATGATGTTTCAGCAAATCTGTGGGATCATCGGTTGTACATAATACTTTCACATTCATCTTACGCAATAAATTACGAACCGAGTATTCTGCAGTTTGTAATTTTGAAGAAGCCTCTTCATAAATTTCTTTAGCCGTATCTGCATTTAAAATTGTATCGATGTTGAAATAGCGCTGCAGATCCAGGTGTGACCAGTGATACAAAGGATTACGCAGGGTATAAGGAACGGTGGCAGCCCACTGTTCAAATTTTTCAAAATCCGGTGCATTACCGGTGCAATATTTTTCATGTACCCCGTTGGCACGCATGGCCCGCCATTTATAATGATCGCCATACAACCAAACCTGGGTAAGGTTTTCGAAATTGATATCATTGGCGATCTGATCGGGCGGAAGATGATTGTGGTAATCAATAACAGGCATCGGCTTTGCAAATTCATTGTAAAGCTTCTCTGCTGTTTTATTATGAAGCAGGAAATTTTCGTCTAAGAATTTTTTCATATCACTAATTAAAAAAGGATTTACTTATACCAAGTTCTAATCCCCTTAATTCCGCCAGGCCCCGCAACCTGCCGATAGCAGAATAACCGGGGTTGGTTTTCTTTTTTAAATCATCCAGCATCTGGTGGCCATGGTCGGGCCGCATGGGTATAGAAATCTTTCTTTCCTTCATTATAAAAATGATTTCTTTTACAACTGCATACATATCTACATCACCTTCTAAATGATTATCCTCAAAAAAATCGCCAACCTCATTTCTTTTTGTACTTCGCAGATGAATGAAATGTATCCGGTTGCCAAACCGCTTTATCATTGCCGGCAAATCATTATCCGGCCTTACACCAAATGACCCGGTACAAAAACATAAACCATTATTCAAAGAAGGTACTGCTTTTACCAATGCATCAATATCATTGGCCGTGCTAACCACTCTTGGCAGGCCCAATAATGAATAAGGCGGGTCGTCGGGATGGATGACCATTTTAACGCCACACTCATCGGCAACAGGAATTATTTTCTGTAAGAAATAAATAAGCTGTGCCCTGAGTTTTGCTGCATCAATATTTATATAGGTATCTAATGTCTGGCGAAACTGCTCCAGTGTAAAACTTTCTTCACTGCCCGGCAATCCTTTAGTTATATTTCTTTGCACCAGTTCTTTTTCGCCTTTGTTCATTGCCTCCCACCTTTCTTTTGCTGCAATCAGTTCAGCAGCACTGTAATCATCCGCTGCATTTTTACGTTGCAGCATATACACATCAAATGCAATGAAAGCTGCTCTTTCAAACCGTATCGCCTTGCTCCCATCTTCTACTATATAGTCAAGGTCTGTTCTTGTCCAGTCCATCACCGGCATAAAATTGTAGGTAACAATTGAGATACCGCAGGCACTTAGGTTCCTGAGCGAAGTTTTATAATGTTCAATATACATTTCAAATTCCCCGGTTTGTGTCTTGATAGTTTCATGTACCGGAAGGCTTTCCACCACACTCCATACCATGCCCGCAGCTTCCACTTCCTTCTTTCTTTTCTGAATTTCCCCAATCGGCCATACTTCGCCGTTTGGAATATGATGTAATGCCGTAACAATACCTGTGCAACCTGCCTGCTTTATGTCTGATAAGGACACAGGGTCATTGGGGCCATACCAGCGCATGGTTTGTTCCATGCTGTATTGTGCATTTCCGTATGATTGGAAATTCTTCATTTTTCTTTACTTTTTTATACTCCGCTGAACGAAGTAAAACCGCCATCAACGGTGATGGTGGTTCCCGTTACAAATTTTGAAGCGTCGCTCAGTAACCAGATCAAAGCCCCGGCTAACTCATCAGGATTACCAAAACGTTTAAATGGAGTTTGCGTAATTACCGAATTTCCACGGCTTGTATAACTTCCATCTTTGTTGGTTAACAGCGTTCTGTTTTGTTCAGTAAGAAAAAAGCCGGGGACTAACGCATTCATTCTTATTTTATCAGCATACCGATTTGCAAGTTCTACCGCCATCCATTTGTTGAAAGATTCAACAGCAGATTTACCCATACTGTAGCCCAACACTTTTGTAAGGGTTCTTGGAACACTAACTGATGAAATATTTATAATACTGCCATTGCCATTTTCTGCAATAGCTTTCCCAAAAATTAATGTTGGTAAAACCGTTCCCCACAAATTCACATCCATTGCCTTTTTCATCCCTTCTACATTCATTGCAAAAATATCATCACCGGGTTGCAAAACTGCTTCAGGTATATTTCCACCGGCAGCATTCACCAGGCCGTCAATTTTACCAAATGCATGTATCACTTTAGTACAGCATTCTTTTAATGCTGTCACGTTTTGCACATCCGCAATCAATGCAATTGCTTTGCCCCCTACAGAAATTATTTCTTCAACCCGTTCATTGGCCACTTTTTCATTTCTTCCCAGGACCCCTACGGTAGCCCCTGCCCGGGAAATTGCTTTAATAAACGAATAGCCTAAAACCCCCGTAGCGCCGGTAACAACAATGACCTTCTCTTTTAACGAAAACAAATCCTTTTCAATCATAGTTTATTTTTTAACCTGCAATAATAAATTTCTTTCTTACGCTTATACTTTCACTTGAACTTCGGGTCATTATTTCAAATGTACCCGGTTCTACCAACCCTTCCATATTTTGCCATCCGCCATAACCTCCTGTCTTTTTTCATCAAAAATAACTTTACTGCCGGTGTGCACTGCAGCATTGGTCATGATGGTCGCTATTGAATGATAGTAACCGGCTTCTACCGGTGCATTGGGTTGTTGGCGGCTTCGTACACATTCCATAAAATTGCGCATGTGGTTACTCGTTAAAATATCGCCACCGGTATTGGCAGAAGCCACAACTTTTTCTGAATTGCCAGTTAGTTTCAATTCAGGAAGCAGGTTTGGTTTCATATTCATGGCGGCAGCATGATTTTCACGCAACCCACCTTTTGGAGAAACGGTATTCGTGATCAGGTTGAGTTCTCCTCCATTTGCATAATATATTTCAGCCGGGTTTTCATCTCCATTATGCATACGGGATCCAAAAGTAACCTGGAAACCGGTAGACGGATCTTCCTGTGGACCGTATTCAAATACTGCAGTGGTCGTATCCCAGTTCTTGCGTCCATCTTTCCACATATAAATACCCCCATTGGCTACTACTGTCCGTGGATGTTTGAGCCCGCTGAACCAATGTACCGTATCTATCTGGTGGCTCATCCATTGCCCCGGCATACCTGATGAATAAGGCCAGAACAACCGATATTCCAAATATTTTCTTGGGTCCCAAGCCTCAAAAGGGCGATTCATTAAAAAGCTTTTCCAGTCGGTATCTTCTTCTTTACATTTTGCAACGAGCCCTGGTCTTCTCCAACGTCCGGGCTGATTTACGTTCCAGGTTAATTCAACCATGGTAATGGGCCCAAACTTTCGGGATTGAATAAAATCAGCGGCTGCTGTATAGTTAGTTCCGCTCCTGCGTTGAGAACCGATTTGCACAATATTTTTGGATGCTTTGATTGCCTTTAAAGCAGCCCTGTTATCTTCCATGGTTTCTGCAAAAGGTTTTTCTACATAGGCATCCTTACCCGCTTTCACTGCTTCAATGGTATGCAGGGCATGTTGAAAATCGGCGGTACTGATTATAACCCCATCTATATCTTTTATGCGATACAATTCATCATTGTTAATACAGGCCTGCACATCATGTCCCAGTTTTTCTTTTAAAAAAAGTTGCCCTTCTTCCCTGCGCAATTTCCACAGATCGCTAACAGCCACTATATCAAAATTCAATTCCTTGTAATGATTAAGAAAAGAAGGAAACAATGACTGGCGGAAACGATCAGAAAATCCAACAACACCCAAACGAACACGATCGTTGGCCCCAATTATGTTTGCATAACTTTTAGCGTTGAAACCCGAGGCAGCTAAATATATAGCGGCCGAGGCTTTGGCCGACTGCTTAATAAAATGGCGGCGTGATGATGGCATGTTTATACATTTATGCGTTACAAATAATTATTCAATAACTTAGTTATTTACAATTGTTTTTACCATTTCAACTCTTTTATTTTAACACTACGGTAGGATACTTCATTACCATGATCCTGTAAAAGGATATGCCCACGGGCAGCTTCTCCAAAATTTTTCCAGACCACATATTTACTAATGGCTACAAGGTGCTTAAATTCTTTTGAACCTCTTATATATTCCAATACTTTTACGCCATTCAGGAAATGTTCCACTTTATCATTTGGATATACAATGATGCGCCCCACATTCCATTGCCCGATTGGCCTCAAAAAACGTTTTTGTTTTTGCGCTTTTATCAGATCATATAAAGAAGCCAGTGTTCGGTTGCCATCACAGCCAAGTTTAGCATCCTGATGAAGCGTATCATCCAGCAACTGGTATTCTAATCCAATGGCCGATCCTTTGCTTTCTTCTGCCAATGTTACAAAATATTTTATTCCGCTGTTAGCACCTGCTGTTAATTTAAATTCAAAGGAAAGATCGAAGGCAGCAAACTGTTCTTCAGTTACAATATCACCTCCATTGCTGGCTTCTTTTCCCTGGGAATCTTCAACAGAAAGAAAACCTTTACCTATTACCCAACCTTTTTCAGGAAATGAATTCCCTTTTGCACTTTTCCATCCCCTATTGGATTTTCCATCAAATAATAAACGCCATCCATCTTTTTTCTCGTACGCCGTTAAATTATTAGGGACTAAATTGGCTACATAAATATTGGCTCCAAATTCGGCAGGCTTTAAATCAGTTGTTTTAATACGAATATTCTTAAAGCATACTTTTTTTCCTGCATGTTCCGGAGCATTGATGGCATGAACCTGCAAGCCTATAAATCCTTTTGCATCAAGCGTATCTACCACATAAGCGGCTGCTACTCCGTTCACCCATGTTTTCATTTCATTACCTATACATTCTATCCGAAAATGATTGTACGCCCCTTTTTTATACAAATTTTGAGCAGCTGCATTTAGCTGCATCGGGTAGAGCCAATCTCTTCTTCCTTCATCATAAATACCACCCGTCCATCTTCTGGGTGAGGGGTCCACTTCACATTGGCGTCCAAATACGCTTCCTTCACCTTTAAAAGACTCCGCATTAAAATGACTGCGGGTTTGTAAACCGGAATTACCTGCTTCATCTTCCACATATACATCAGCTTCCAGAATAAAATCAGCATACTCTTTTTCTGTAGTTAAAAACGTATTTCGTGACCCAACAACTGTTCTGCCAACAATTACCCCATCTTCAACTGTGAAGGCTGCTTTACCACCCAGGGATTTCCAGCCGGTAAGGTCTTTACCATTAAAAAGAGGCTGCCATCCTTTTTCCTGTGCCTTAGCCAGTAAGGAAATGATAAGGAAGAAAATTAAAGGCAATAAGCGCATCTTAAATTTCATGGTATAAATTTTATTGGTTACGAAATGCAAGTTTCGCCTTTCATTTTTCATGTAAGTAAACAATCTGCAGTTATTCAAATTATATCTTTCTTATTTTCAAATCCAATGCCTACATTTTCATGCAACATTATAACCCGGGGAAGTAATAAAACACGTAAAGCGTTTTAAACTATTTTTATAATTATACTTATCACTTTAGTTTCTTAAGTAAAAAAAATTTACACTGCTAATTTAAAATGGCATTGATCCTGTCAAGTTCATCACATGTAAATGAATAATTCTCCAGGCAACGGATAGAATCTGTTATCTGCTCAGGTTTGCTTACGCCGATCAACACAGAACTGATACGCTTGTCTTTCAATATCCATGCAAGTGCCATTTGTGCCAGGTTTTGTCCACGTTCTTCGGCCAACACATTTAATTGCCGTACTTTATTAATTTTTTCATCAGATACCTGGTCTTCATCAATGGCTCCGTTACCACGATGACTTGCTGCTCTTGAACCTTCGGGAATACCTTTTAAATATTTGTTGGTCAACATCCCTTGTGCAAGCGGAGAAAACGGTATGCATCCCACTTTATTTTCTCCCAATAGATCCAACAGCCCATACTCAACCCACCGATCGAACATAGAATATTTTGGTTGATGAATCAGGCAAGCTGTGCCTAATTGTTTCAATATTTCAATTGCTTTAGCTGCTTCTTTGGGTTGATAGCTTGATATACCAACATAGAGCGCCTTTCCCTGTCGCACCATCAGATCAAGTGTTCCCATCGTTTCTTCCAACGGGGTATCCGGATCAGGGCGGTGATGATAAAAAATATCTACATACGCAAGTCCCATCCGTTTTAAACTCTGGTCAAGACTTGCCACGAGGTATTTTTTTGAACCCCAGTCTCCATAGGGGCCAGGCCACATACCCCATCCTGCTTTTGTCGAAATAACCAATTCATCCCTGTAAGGAATAAAGTCATCCTTGAATATTTTTCCAAAATTTTCTTCTGCTGAACCTGCAGGCGGGCCATAATTATTTGCCAGATCAAAATGGGTAATGCCGTTATCAAAAGCAATCCGTAACATATTGCGTGCATTTTCCAATGAATCAATATGGCCAAAGTTGTGCCATAGGCCAAGTGATATGGCCGGTAACATTAATCCGCTGTTTCCACATCTGCGGTATTCCATTTTTTTATACCGCTGCTCATTGGCTATGTATTGCATGATAAAGTCGTTTTAACTATTTTACTAAATTAGATACAGTGTAGTACTCAAATTTAAATAACCACATTAAATTAATGATGCGGCTTTTAACATACCTGGAGCTTTACACATCTTCATAACAGATCAAGCAGCAACACGCCAATGAGTCCCAATAATGAAATCACGGTTTCCATAACCGTCCACGATAAAAATGTTTGCTTCAGGGTAAGTTTGAAAAATTCTTTAAACATCCAGAAACCTGAATCATTAATATGTGAACCAAAAACACTTCCTGCACCCACGGCCAACACCATTAATTCTGCAGAAACAGCACCTGAAGTTACTAAAGGTGTTACAATCCCTGCTGCTGTAATAGCTGCTACCGTTGCAGAACCAATGGCCACCCTTAATAAGGCAGTGATCACCCAGCCAAATAGTAATGGGGGCATCTGCCACTTTGTACTGAAGGAGGTAATGTATTCCCCGGTGCCGCTATCTATCAATACCTGTTTAAAAATACCTCCGGCCGTAATAATTAATAATATCATGGCGATACCTGAAATGGCATCGCTTAACCATTTCATTATTGATTCCATTTTGTGGCCGTTACGCAATCCAAAAAAATAAATGGCAGCAATAACTGAAATAAGCAAAGCGATCGTTGAATCACCGGTAAATAGAATAACCGTTTTTAAAAGGGAAGGTGCCTGTAAAAAATTATTTGCAAGAACAGAAAGGGTGATCAGGAATACCGGTAATAATGCAATCATAAAACTTGGAAAAATTGCAGGCATTTTCCGGTCTGCAGGTATTTGTTCAGATGTAAAAAGTGAAGTGGTATCTGTTTTAATTCTTTGCAATATCCGTCCAAGAAAAGGTCCTGCAATAATAACGGTTGGTATTGCTATACTCAATCCGTACATCAGTACCTTACCCAAATCTGCATGAAATGCATTGATCAATAATACCGGGCCGGGGTGTGGTGGAAGAAAACAATGTGTTGTGCTGAGAGAAGCAGCCATCGGAATTACAATATACAATAATGGCAATCCTGTTTTTTTGGCAAGGGTAAAAACCAATGGCACAAGAATAATAAATCCTGCATTATAAAAAAGGGGTATACCAATAAAAAAGCCGGCGAGCAGTACAGCCCATTGAATATTTTTTATTCCGAAACTTTTTATCAGTGTGGTTGAAATTTGTTCGGCAGCCCCGCTAATTTCCAGAATTTTTCCAAGGATCGCCCCGAGACAAATGATCAATGCCAGTCCGCCCAATGTGCTGCTAACTCCTTTTTCTATGGTCTTTACCAATTCAAACGGCTGGATTCCCAAACACAAACCCGTGACGATGGATACAAAAATCAATGACAAAAAAGGGCTTACTTTTTTTACAGAAAGAAAAACCTGGAGCGCTATTGCCAGTATGATGAAAATGAATGTCATTTAAATAATTTTTGAAGTAAACCCGGAAAACAGTGGGCCGGTTTTTCCTTTTAATTCATTATTATGGAAAGCTAAACTTATTTCATTTTCACAGAAAGGGTAAGCTCAATTGTCTGTTTCATTGACTGATCGTATCATTCAAGATTGCTCCCTTTTCTAATGTGAATCTCTTGTTACTGTACTTCCTGAACTTCCCTGCAAAAAATCCAGGTCAGCCCCTTTATCTGCACCCATTACATGATTGATATATAAATGTACATACCCACGATTGGCAGCAGGCTTAGGTTTTTCCCATGTAGCCCTGCGCTTTTCCAGTTCATCATCGCTTACCTCCAAATGCAATTTCCGTTGTACCACATCCAGCTCGATCATATCACCATTTTGTACCAAAGCTAAGTTTCCGCCAATGGCACTTTCCGGGGAAACATGCAATACTGCCGTTCCATAGGCTGTACCACTCATTCTGCCATCCGAAATGCGAACCATATCTTTAATTCCTTTTTGTAATATTTTTTTTGGCAATGCCATATTACCAACCTCTGCCATACCGGGGTAGCCAACCGGCCCAACATATTTCAATACCATCACGCAAGTTTCATCAATATCTAAATTGGGGTCATCAATTCTTTTGTGATAATCTTCTATACTTTCAAATACAACTGCCCTGCCCCTGTGTTTTAGTAAGGCAGGTGTGGCAGCCGATGGTTTTATTACCGCACCATTCAATGCCAGATTTCCTTTTACCACCACACAACCTGCTTCGGGCTGTAATGGTTTTTCGTAAGTGGCAATTACATCTTCGTTGTAGCAGGTAGTGTTACCCTCAATATTATCCTGGTGATTTTTTCCGGTAACCGTAATTACATTTTTATGCAAATGATTTTTTAATTCATTCAATATTACAGGTAAGCCGCCGGCATAATAAAAATCTTCCATTAAATATTTTCCTGATGGCATCAGGTTTAAAAGCAAAGGAATTTTACTGCCTATAGTATCAAAGTCTTCTAATTTTAAATCCACGCCAATTCTTCCTGCTATAGCTGTAAGATGAATGATAAAATTAGATGAACCACCCACCGCGGCATTTATTGTTATGGCGTTTTCAAATGCTTCTCTCGTTAGGATTTTATCAATGGTTAAATTATCTTTTACCATCTGTACAATTCTTCTTCCGCTTAATTGCGCCATTACTTTTTTTCTGCTATCAGCTGCAGGTATTGCAGCCGCACCTGATAAAGTAAGGCCCAATGCTTCTGCCATACAAGCCATAGTTGATGCTGTACCCATCGTCATACAATGACCAATGCTGCGGCTCATACAACTTTCTGCAAACTCACAATCCTCCTGTGTCATCTTTCCTGTCTTCATATCTTCATCAAACTTCCACACATGAGTACCGCTGCCAATATCCTGCCCTTTATATTTTCCATTCAGCATGGGACCGCCGGGAACAACAATCGTTGGCAAACCAACACTTGCTGCACCCATTATGGTGGAGGGAGTTGTTTTGTCACAACCGGTTAATAATACAACGCCGTCAATTGGATTGCCACGGATTGATTCTTCGGCATCCATACTTGCCAGATTTCTGAAAAGCATTGCGGTAGGTTTCAATAAAGTTTCACCCAAACTCATAATCGGAAACTCAACAGGAAAGCCGCCCGCTTCCAGTACCCCCCGTTTTACACTTTCAGCAATATCTCTGAAATGAGCATTGCAGGGAGTAAGTTCACTGAATGTATTACAGATCCCAATAACCGGCCTGCCATCAAACATATCAGTGGGCATGCCCTGGTTTTTCATCCAGCTTCTGTAAATAATTCCATCTTTATCTTTTCTGCCAAACCAATCCTGGCTGCGAAGTTTTTTACTCATGATGGATCGTTTAATTCACTTGCATTTAAAAAATCAGGAAATTTAATGGGATCATATACTTGCAGTAACTATTATTTATAACAATTATACGTTTTAAAAACAGATATTCCGTAAAAATAATTTCCGGAATAAACAGTTCTTACTGCAGCGCTTTATCCATTACCAGCATGGTAACCGGCATTTCCTGCAAGTTACAGGGGCTGGTACTTTCCACCCGAAAATAATTTCTACATGTGTATGTGAGGCTGCTGAATATTAACAGAATAATCCAGCTTCAGAACCTGATACCCGTCGTCAGAAATCAATCTTTTTCATTTTAGGCAACAGGAAATGCATGATGAGCCAGGCCAATAAATAAGCAATACTGCAAATAATAAACATAATTAAATAACCTGTTTCTTTATCACCAATGACTTTATAGTGATCAAACAATTTACCGGCACTTTTTGCAATTAAAATACCACCTACTGCGCCAAACATGCCCCCAATACCTGTTACAGATGCAGTGGTACTTTTAGGAAACATATCGCTTACTGTAGTATAAATATTGGCACTCCAGGCCGCATGTGCAGCCATTGCCAAACCAATAATGAAAACAGCAAGCCACATATTGAAGCCTCCAAGATATTGAGCTGATAAAACAGGTAAGGCAAAAAATGCATAAATAAGCATCGCTGTTTTTCTTGAACGAAAAACAGTCCATCCATTTTTTATAAACCGCATAGGTAGCCAGCCTCCAAATATACTGCCCACAGCAGATAATGAATAAGCCAATGCCAGGGGTAATGCAATATCAGTTTTGGATAATCCATATTGCTTTTCTAAAAAATCGGGCAACCAAAAAAGATAAAACCACCATACAGGATCGGTTAAAAATTTACCGATGGCAAAGGCCCATGTTTGTTTATAGGTTAATAATTTAGCCCAGGAGAATTCTTTAACAACACCGGTTTCATCTTTTTCTTCATCAGGATCGCTGTGTATATAGTCGAACTCGGGTTGCGACAATTTTTTATGCTTTTTAGGGACTTCATACAATACAAACCAAAATATCAACCACACAAAACCGGTTAATCCGGTAATAACAAAAGCCCACTGCCAGCCTAATTTTGATGCAATAAAGGGAACGGTAAGCGGCGCAATGATTGCTCCGATATTTGCTCCGGAATTAAAGATGCCCGTTGCCAACGCTCTTTCTTTTTTGGGAAACCATTCTGCTGTTGCTTTAATGGCTGCGGGAAAATTACCTGCTTCAGTTAATCCTAAGAAAACCCTGGCGATACCAAAACCCAATGTGCCTCTTGCAAAAGCATGGCATATGGCTGCAATACTCCACAAACCGGTAGCTAAGGCATATCCAATCTTTGTTCCCAGTTTATCAATAATGCGTCCGGCAAATATGAAACCAATAGCATACGATAATTTGAAAGCCATTTCTATATCGGCATAGTTGGCAACCTCTTCTACAGGTGTCCAATTAAATGCAGCGGCCAAATATGGCTTTAGAAAACTGATAACTGTTCTATCAAGATAGTTAATGGTAGTAGCAAAAAATATCAGGCCGCAAATTGTCCACCTGTACTTTCCAATCGTTGCTTGGCTCATTTGGCAATTATTTTTTAATCGTTGAAATTAAATCCAGTACTTCTTTGGTCATCTTTTCAAT
>JANOFR010000075.1:0-28558 GCA_031413755.1 Chitinophagaceae bacterium | reverse complement strand
GGGGTGTTGTTGCGAATAATAATTTAGGATTTAATGTTGTGTTGCTTTTCCGATCTTTTCCAGTATCTGGTGGGCAACTTCCATTGCTCTAAAACCATCTACCACACTTACGGGCGTATCCGTTTTATTAGAAATGGCATCTCTGAATTCTTCCAGCTCCATTTTTATGGCATTTACTTCCATAACCGGGGGATTGGCAATAGCAATTGTTTTTTTACCATTATTTGTTTCAATATCAAATGTAAAAACATTACTGTCGCCGGGTGTATTCAATCTTATTATTTCAGTTTTCTTTTCTAAAAAGTCTATGCCTATATAAGCGTCTTTTTGGAACAAACGCATTTTCCTCATTTTTTTCATCGATATCCTGCTGCTGGTAAGATTGGCTACACAGCCGTTATCAAATTCAATACGTACGTTGGCAATATCGGGTGTGTCACTCATTACAGCCACACCATTTGCGCTGATATAATTTACATTACTTTTTACAAGACTTAAAATGATATCGATATCATGTATCATCAGGTCAAGTATCACACTTACATCTGTACCACGCGGATTAAACTGTGCCAGGCGGTGTACTTCAATGAACATGGGTTGTAAAACCTGGTCTTTCAATGCAAGAAATGCAGGATTAAATCTTTCGACATGGCCCACCTGGAATTTAATATTTGCTTCTTTTGCCAGTTTTACAAGTTCTTTTGCTTCATCCATGGTATTGGCCAATGGTTTTTCTACAAAAACATGTTTACCTTTTTTAATGGCTGATTCACAAAGTGAAAAATGAAAGGAAGTGGGTGCAACAATATCCAATGCATCACAGGCATCAATCAATGCTTCAACATCTTCAAATCTCGGAATTTGATATTTTTGGGCTACCAGGCCGGCATTGGCATCATCCGTATCACAAAATCCTACCAGTTGAACATCTTCTATATTTGCCCAGTTATTTAAATGAAATTTTCCTAAATGTCCTGCTCCAATAACTCCTATTTTAAGCATAATGATTTTGCTGTAGTTTAATGAAAGTCAAAAGTTAAAATTCAAAAGTCAAAATATGAAATTCAAACAGTTGGAGGTTCTTCCTTTTTACTTTTGAATTTTGATTTTTGACTTTTCCTATGTTTCTTCCCAAAATCCCATTTTTCCGAATTTATCAATACGCTGTTGTACACGGTCTTCGGGTGATATCGCTTTTAATTCCTGAAGTACCGGTAATAAATAATTTTTTAAAATATCTGCAGCTCCCTGGTAATCCCAGTGAGTTCCTCCAAGTGGTTCAGGTATAACACCATCAACCAATCCAAAGCTCAGCATATCTTCTCCTGTAAGGCGTAACTGCTCTGCTGCTGTTTCTTTTTTATCCCAACTGCGCCACAAAATACTGCTGCAGCTTTCGGGTGATAATACGGTATACCAGGTATTTTCCATCATAAAAACCCGGTCACCTACCCCTATTCCCAAAGCACCACCACTGGCACCTTCACCAATAATTACACAGATCACCGGTACTTTCAACCTGATCATTTCATAAATATTTCGGGCAATGGCTTCTCCCTGACCTCTTTGTTCAGCTTCTAAACCGGGGAAAGCACCCGGGGTATCAATCAAAGTGATCACCGGCTTATTAAATTTTTCGGCCAGTTTCATCAGTCGAAGGGCTTTACGGTATCCCTCCGGATTTGCCATACCAAAATTTCGCAATTGCCTCGTCTTTGTATTTGATCCTTTTTGTTGCCCCAGTATCATCACTGTTTCCCCTCCCAGTTGAGCAAATCCGCCCACCATGGCTTTATCATCTTTCACATTCCTGTCGCCATGTAATTCAATAAAGTTGGTGCACATATTTACGATATACTTCATGGTATATGGCCTGTCCGGGTGGCGGCTCAACTGCACTTTTTGCCAGGGAGTAACATTAGTTGTAATATGTTTTTTTGTTTCCAGGATCCTTTCTTCCAGCATGGCAATAGCGCCGCTCATATTTGTTTTCGACTTTTCCGAAGTGATCTTTAACTGTTCAATCTGATCGTAGAGTTCTTTGATGGGTTTTTCAAAGTCGAGAAACTGTCTTTTTTTTAATTCGATCATGTAGTTGAGTTACAATTTAAATTAACAATTAAATGTTAGTTGAACCTTAAGAAACTGTAAGATAGTTTGTAAAATTAGTGGTTACAATCTTTTTATAAAAGTTTTGGAACGGGAAAATAAGAAACATATCTTTGCCGTCCTGAAAAATGAGATAAAAGCCGGTATTTGGCTTTAAACTCAACACTTGGGATGTTGGATCGGTAGTTCAGTTGGTTAGAATGCTGCCCTGTCACGGCAGAGGTCGCGGGTTCGAGTCCCGTCCGGTCCGCAAAGAGAGAGTCAAATCTCAGCAAAAGCCCGCAAACATTAAGTTTACGGGCTTTTTGTTTGGTGAGTGATCAGCAAAACATTCAATGAATTCATATAAAAAATGAGTCATTCGGAAGGCCTTAAAAATAATTCGACTTTAATTCAGTGCGGTTTAATAGCTAATTTCAATTCTAGATTGTTCCAAAATCTGTGATAATAACGAGTTAGGCCTTATTTATTTTGAGAAATGCTTACCAGCAAAGATATTATACCAAAAAATCAAGTTGCTTCAGAAAAAAAAGGAAGAAATGTTCATTGATCTAAGCCGCTTAAAAACTACCACTTTAGGGTATATAATATTACAAACTATTAAGTATATCTTTAGTTTCAGTCTCTCCCTTTGGAATTTAGCCTTGCCCTTTATGTGAAAATGTTCAAATTTTAGTATGCAAACTAATTTTGGCAATAGGTCTACAGACTCATCCGGGGGCGAATCTAAATCGCACCCTTCAGCATTTCTTAAAACAGATGCTGGCAAAACCAAATCAAATTCAATTGAGATTCCATCTATTTCCCTACCAAAAGGCGGAGGTGCCATAAAAGGCATTGACGAAAAATTTTCTGTAAATGCTGTAAATGGTACATCTTCATTTTCAATACCACTTCCTTTATCACCCGCAAGAGGAGCATCTCCTTCATTAGGGCTCTCCTATAGTTCAGGGGCAGGCAATGGCATTTTTGGTTTGGGTTGGAATTTGAGTTTAGGTTCGATTAAGCGGAAAACAGATAAAGGACTTCCACAATATTTAGATTCAATCGATTCAGATACTTTCCTTTTTTCCGAAGCAGAAGATCTAGTGCCTGAGTTTAAAAAAAATGATGATGGAAGTTTTAAGTTGGATTTGGACGGTGAATTTATAATAAACGAAAAAGATTCACCCGATGGATTTTTTGAAATCAAATTCTACAAACCCCGCATTGAAGGTCTTTTTGCCCGTATAGAACGTTGGACTGAGAAAGCAACTGGAAGAATCAAATGGCGGGTTATTACCAAAGAAAACACCACAACACTTTTTGGTTGGACTGACAATTCGATCATTGCAAACCCTAATGATCTAACTAAAATATATGAATGGCTTCCGGCATTTGTGTTTGATGATAAGGGGAACTGTTCTCAATACATTTATAAAAAGGATGACACAATTAGATTTGATGAATCCTTACTGCACAACCGAAATCGGCTCAAAGCTGGCAAAATCACTTATACCAATCTTTATTTTGATAAAGTACTATATGGCAATAAAACACCTTATCGACAATTCGGAAATGTTTTCCCAATTGAAACAGATTATATGTTTCAAACTGTTTTTGATTATGGAACAACTGATGTTACTTCCGAACCATATGAAAAAATAAATGATTGGGATTTCAGACCTGATGCTTTTTCCGATTATAAAGCAGGTTTTGAAATCAGAACAACAAGATTGTGCAAAAGGATTTTGTTGTTTCATGTATTTGATGAATTAGCATTAAAGCCTGATAAATCGGATAAGAAAACACTCATAAAATCTGTAAACTTTGAATACGATACTGCTATTGAACAAGATTTTACATTTCTCACAAAGATTATTTCCTTCGGCTATATCAAAAAACCGGATGGAACCTACTCCCTTAAAAAACTCCCACCAATGGAGTTTAAATACCAGAAACATGATTGGAACAATGAAATAAAGACGATTTCCACCGATGCATTGATTCATGCTCCTGTAGGTTTGGATGAACAACAATATCAGTTCACAGATTTATTCAATGAAGGTTTATCTGGAATTCTTTCCGAACAAGCCAACGGTTGGTACTATAAACACAACTTAGGAGATGGGAAATTTGAGCAAGCAAAATTGGTTTCTCATAAACCTTCTTTTGCAGGATTGGGCGGACAGTTGCAATTAGCGGACCTTGATGCTGATGGTGGCAAACAGTTAGTAAGTTATGGAAGCGAACCGAAAGGATATTTTGAATTAGATGATAATAATGAATGGCAAGGTTTACGATCCTTCAAAGTATTGCCAAATGTAGATTTCGGTGATACTAATACCCGGCTGCTTGATTTGAATGGCGATGGTAAACCGGAAGTAGTAATTTCAGAAGAGAATGTTTTTACCTGGTATCCTTCCGAAGGAAGAGATGGATATGCAGCAGCAAAAAAAACTACTAAACCTTTCGATGAAGAAGTCGGACCGCACATTGTTTTTGCTAATGCAAAACAAACTATTTATTTAGCCGATATGTCTGGAGATGGTATGTCCGACATTTTAAGAATCCAAAATGGAGAGGTTTGTTATTGGCCGAATTTGGGTTACGGAAAATTTGGAGCTAAAGTGGCTTTGGACAATGCTCCCGTTTTTGACCATCCGGATGCATTTAATCCATCATACCTGAGATTGGCAGATATTGATGGGTCTGGGACATCTGACATTATTTATTTGGGTAAAAACAAGTTTACATGTTGGAAAAATCTAAGCGGCAATCGGTTTAATACAACGCCATTTGAAATTGACCCTTTCCCTGAAATTCATTCCCAAGCCAAAATTACCGTAACTGATTTGTTGGGAAATGGTGTTGCCTGCATTGTCTGGTCAAGTCCTTTATCAAAAGATGCCAATGCTCCATTGAAATATATAGACCTGATGAACAGTATGAAACCACACATCATGGTTTCATATAAGAACAATTTGGGCAAAGAAGTTTCACTTGAATACACTCCTTCTACCAAATTCTATATTGAAGATAAGCTGGCTGGCAATCCATGGGTAACCAAGTTGCATTTTCCGGTACATTGTGTTACCAAAACAACAACAATAGATAAAATATCAGGATACAAGTTTGTAAGTGAATACAAGTATCATCATGGTTATTACGATCATCCTGAAAGAGAATTCAGGGGATTTGGAATGGTGGAACAAACCGATGCGGAAACCTTTGAACATTGGGTAAAGAGTGGAGCAACAAATATTACCAATACCGCCTTACACCAGGAACCTGTTGTTTCAAAATCATGGCATCACACAGGAGCATTTTTGCAGAGGAATAAAATCCTCAATCAGTTTCAAAAGGATTACTGGTATGAGGAAATGCAACGGCAAGGATTCCCTGTAACACATCATGAAGTTGCTTTGCCTGATGCCCGATTGGTTGTAGCACCCGGAATGGATCCTGCAATACTTAATCAGCTTTCAGCTCAAGAATGGCAGGAAGCCCTGAGAGCCTGCAAAGGAATGGCTTTGCGTTCTGAGACTTTTGCCAAGGATGCAGTAAAGTTTAGCAACACACCGGCTGCCATACAAAAAGAACTTACGCCTTTTTCAGTAGCTACGCATAATTGTGTTATTGAATTAATCCAACCCAAAGGAAATAACAAACATGCCATTTTTGTAGTAAAAGAAAGTGAAGCCATTACTTATAGCTATGAAAGAAATACCGAAGACCCCAGAATAGCGCATAGCCTGAATATTAAGTTTGATGAATATGGCAATGTATTGGAATCTGCTTCGGTAGTTTACCCAAGGAGTGAAGCAAAGATTCTGCAGGAAAGTTTGCTGCCGGAAGAAACGAAAGCAGAGCAAAGGGAAACGATTATCAGTTATACTCAAAATCAATTTACAAATGATGTGATTGGAGATAATGTTTACCGATTGCGTTTGCCCTCCGAAGTAAAAACTTATGAGTTGAAAGGCATTTCAAAAACCAATCCCTATTATGAACCAACCGACTTTACAGACATCCTTTCTGATGCAAAATCTGACACCGCTTTTTATCATGAATTAAACAAACCCTTATTTGTCGGTAAAGCTCAAAAAAGACTCATCGAGCATATTCGATCCACCTATTACCGAAACAATTTAACCGGTGCTTTGCCTCTGCATCAATTGGAGTCGCTGTCTCTTCCTTTTGAGAGTTATCAATTGGCGTATATCCCTGAATTAGTTACTGATATTTTCGGTACAAAAGTAAATGCAGCACTTTTAACAGAAGGTAAATTCACCCACAGCGAAGGCGATAATAACTGGTGGATACGTTCAGGCACTATTCAATTTAAAACACTTGCTGAAAACCTGACCGATGCACAAAATCGGTTTTATGCACCTATCTCTTATACCGACCCTTATGGAGCTATTACTAAAGTAAAATACTATGGTAATTATTTCTTATTTATTGAAGAAACAGAAGATGCTTTAGGAAACAGATCGGGAGTAGAGAGTTTTAATTTCCGCACATTATCTCCCAAAAGGATGAAAGATGTTAATGGGAATTTTTCAGAAGCTATCAGTGATGAATTAGGATTGGTAAAAGCCTTTGCAATCATGGGTAAAGGCAATGAAGCCGATGAACTGACAGGACTATCAGAAATAACAGATGCAGCAGAATCAGCAGTCATTCTTAACTTTTTCCAAGCTCCAGACTCCGTTCAACTCACCACTATTGGAAAGAATTTATTAAATCGTGCATCTTCACGATTTGTATATGATGTTGAAGCCTACATTACATCTGGTAAACCCGCTGTGGTGGTTGCCATTACAAGGGAACAGCATTTTCAGCAATTGGCTAATTCACCTGTTCAAATAGGCTTTGAGTATTCCAATGGCATTGGCGAAGTAGTGATGAAAAAAGTGCAGGCGGAACCTGGTATAGCTAAACAGGTAATTGTTAATGTAAATAATACTTATGCATTAACTACTCCTGATCCTGACACTTCAAAATTAATTCCCAAACAACTACGCTGGATTGGAAACGGAAGAACCATCAAAAACAATAAAGGCAACGCGGTAAAACAATATCAGCCTTATTTTTCAGTAACCTGGCACTATGAAGATTATAAAGAATTAGTAGAAACAGGTGTTACACCCATTATGTTTTATGATGCAGCCGGGCGATTGACAAAAACTGAAATGCCGGATGGCACTTTTTCTAAAGTAGAATTTGATTCCTGGAAACAAAAAGCGTACGATGCAAATGATACGGTTAAAGAATCATCATGGTACATCAATAGAACCAATCAACTTATAGACGCACAACTTTCTGCAGAAGGGAAAGACCCGGGCAGAGAAAAACAAGCTGCCGATAAAGCTGCAAAACATGCTGATACGCCAACTGTTTTACATTTCGATACTTTAGGCAGACCTGTTTTATCTATAGACCATAATAAAAATACTACGGCCAATGCCGATGAATTTTACTTCACAAAAATTAAACTGGATTCCGAAGGCAACTTGCGAACTGTAATAGATGCACGTGACAATAGCGTAATGCTATACAAATACGATATGTTGGGTAACAAGGTGTATCAAAATAGTATGGATGCAGGACAGCGATGGCTTTTAACGAATATCTTAAGCAAGCCACTCAGAACCTGGGACGAAAGAAACCATGAGTTTCAATATTTATATGACATTGCGCAAAGACCTATACAAAGCAAAGTGATTGGTAGTGATGGAACAACACCGCTTGATAACCTATACGAAAGAATAGTATACGGAGAAAGTCTTTTGACGGGTGTTAGAACAAATGCCAATAGGTTTAATGAAAGCAATTTGCAAGACAAAAATATTTTGGGTAAAGTTATACAGCACTATGATACTGGAGGTTTAATAGATACCCCTGATTATGACTTCAAAGGACAACCTTTATCAACCACTCGTAAGTTATTTAAAAAATATAAAGAAGTAGCCAACTGGATACCTGCAAATTTTATTAATGATTTAGAGTCGAGTGCAGGATTTACATTCAGTACACAAACCGATGCCTTGGGTAGAATAACCAAACAAACATCCCCGGATGGTAGCATCAGCAAACCTTTGTACAACGAGACCGGACTTTTGAATAGTGAAAGCGTATTGAATTCAGGAGCAGCAGCGGCTTCTGTTTACATCAAAGACATTGATTACAACGAAAAGGGACAACGCAATAAAATCATTTACGGAAATGATGTAAGTACGAAATTTTATTACGACAAAGAAACCTTTCGTTTGAAAAAATTAGAAAGCAAATGTTTGAACGGTGATCCACTGCAAGATTGGAATTACACTTATGATGCTGTTGGAAACATCACACACATTGAAGATAAAAATATTCCAATATCGTTTTTTGGTAATCAAAAAATTATGGGAGTTTCAACCTACACGTATGATGCCTTGTATAGGTTAATAGAAGCAACCGGCAGAGAAAACAATGCCGCCTTAAATTTTGGCGACTGCGACAATTGGAACGACCAGCCCTTTATGCAGTCCATGAATCCTGGCGACCCTATGGCTATCCGTAACTATACCCAACGCTATCAGTATGATGCGGTGGGAAATATCATGGAGATGAAACACCTGGCTGCAGGTGGTAACTGGACCAGAGGTTATGAATATGAAACCAACAACAACCGCCTGAAGCGAACCTTTATTGGCGACAATGGCAACCCTGCCAACTACACCAAATACCAACACCATGCAAAACATGGCTATTTAGAAAAACTACCACACCTGGAAAAAATAAATTGGAATTTCAAGGAAGAGGTCGTTTTAACATCCAGGCAACATTGCACCGATGATAATATCCCTATTATTACTTATTACCAATACGATGGCAGCGGGCAACGTATACGAAAAATAACAGAGAATCCGGCTGTAGGTTCAGCTACGCCTGCAAAAAAAGAAGAGCGTATTTATATAGCAGGTTACGAAACCTACCACACTTTCAAATCAAACATTATTGACTTTGAACGCGAAACGTTGAGCTTGATGGACCAGGGGCATTGTTTTGTGATGGTTGAAATGGTAATAAAAAATACAAAACCTAATCCTCTTCCCATCGAAATGCTTGGGTTGAAAACAGTGCGCTACCAACTCCACAACCACATCGGTTCTGCCGCACTTGAATTAAATGAAACAGCAGAAGTCATCAGTTACGAAGAATTTCATCCCTTTGGCACAACTGCCTTTCAGGCAAATAGTGCAAAAATAAAAACTACTGCCAAACGCTACCGATATACCGGCACAGAGCGCGATGAAGAAACTGGTTTGGAATATCATAGTGCTAGGTATTATTTACCATGGTTAGGCAGGTGGTTGAGTGCTGATCCAATTGGAATCCAAGATGGAGTAAATGTTTATAGGTATACAAAAAATAACCCAATTAAACTCCTTGATAAAACAGGGATGATAGGAGAAACACCAATTGGACCAGTTCTACCAGAAACAATGATTTTACCTACTAAAGGAGATTGGGGTAGCGTTTTGCCATATAACATAATGAAAAAATTTAAAGCATTATATGATGCTGCTGGTAAACGCTTAACCGAAAATGAACACATTATTCCAAAAGGAAACTTAGAAGCCGTTACAACTAATCCAGCAACAGGTATTGCAGATTATACATCTAAAAATTATCACAAAGATACAGTTGTAAGAGTTGAGCGCGGTTTTGCTTTAGAGAAGACTGCAGGAAATCTTATGGCCGACAATCCAAGAACTGCGGCACTTAAAGCAGCTGTTGCTGATAATAAATCTATTAATTATAGAGATGTGTTTATCGACGCAATTGAAAATGCTAAATCTGCTCGTGATAAAACCAAATCTCTAGTCACTAATGAAGCAATAAATAGAGGTGCTTTGGGACAGGATGGAAATCTTTTTGGTTTGCAAAGGTTAGAAGAAAGTGCTAAAAAAATGGCCAATGCTGGTGATGTCATTGAAGATTTTGACATTGTTGAGCATGTTGCACCCGCTGCTGAAAAAGCTAGTAAACTCGGCAAGGTTCTTAAAGTTGCCGGTAAAGTCCTTGAAGTTGGCGGAGGTACATTAGGAGCAGCGACTGGTGGATGGCAAGTAGGCACAGGTATTGACCAGTTAGCCCAAGGTAAGACAGGAGAAGGAGCTATTAACCTAACTGAGGGAAGCGTAAATCTTGGAATGACAATTGGGGTTCCCGTTCTTCTTAAATCTGGAGCATTAGTAGCGGGTGGGGGTGCAGCTGCTGTGACTGTTGTAACACTAGTTGCAACAGCCAGTGTTGGACTTGCAGCTGAGACTGCTCGAGCAGCAATAAAAGGTGAAGAAACTCCAATTGATGTTGCAGATAAATTTTACGGCACTCATTTCGGGGATATTGGAGGTTGGGTAACTGGAGCCTACTCAAAAAAATAAATAAATAAAATCATTAAAAATAACCATATCAACGAACCATAATCATAAAAAATACCATCATGAGCAAATCAAGAAGCCCAAATGAAAATACAGGATCAAAAGTTAAGATTACGACAGATAAACAACCTGTTGATCCATTCATGCTCCATGCAAACAAATTGAATGACTTGCCGAGCTTGAAAAACCTCAAGCTTATAGATAACAATGACTTGTCGTTGTTTTTATCAGCGTCAAATGACCATAAAACCATGTTAATGACGCAATGGCAAAATAATAAAAAATTAACCCAAGCAGGTTCAGAAAGTTTATTAAATACAATGGATCTCTATGCTCTAAGCGGCAACAATATCTCTATGATGGAAGTATTTTCGGAGGTAGGCATTATTCAAACACGTGATTTGATTGGACTAAACAAAGATTCGCTGGCAGATTTGATGCGTAAAAATAAGGTGACAGCACCGGATGAGGCAGATATTAATACCTATGCCGAAGACATTCTGGCAGAAGCGGAAGCGGAACAACCTTCTGCATTTTTCATGTATCGAATCATGGAAAAACCTTCATGGCTAGGACTTGCAGAATCGAAGCGACCAGTACCCAGCAAAAACTTCAAAGACTTTTATGAAAAAAACAAAACGTTTGATTTAAAAAATGAACCAATTATCTCCCTTGAAACAGGAGAGCTGAATAAAAATATTAAAGACATCTCAAAAATCACTCCTGAATTGATAAAAGAATTATCCCATGCACAGCAATCCTTGCTTTTGAGCAACGATAGCAACATGGCCGCTTTGCTATTTAAACACGAAATCAATATTAAGAAAGCGGTAAATATGACGCAACAGGCCTTGATGCGGGAGTTAGAAATAGATGCACCCACCGCCATAGAAATAAAACAAAAGGCACAGGGACATCACGAAGAAGTTATGAATGGATATTTTGCCTATCGCGATATAATATCCAACCCCTATATTAAAAACACCTTGCAAACACTCAATCCGGTGAAAGAGGCCATTATAAAAGGCATCGGAAAGGACTGGAACAAAGTTAAGGAACAAAATGGACTGAAAGATATTGACAACATTGAAGATTTATTTGGCTCTCAAAATTATTGCGAATGTGAAAGTTGTAAATCTGTTCTCAGTCCGGCAGCCTATTTTGTAGACTTGATGCGCTTTACCGAGAAAAGGGTACTCATGCAAAAATCAGGAAACACCGAGGTGAAAATATTGGATGATACGCATCCGATCCATCTCAAAGTAAGACGTCCAGATTTATGGACCCTAAAACTTACCTGCGAGAATACAAACAAGCGTATCCCCTATGTAGAAATAGTAAATGAAGTTATATCATCATTCATACAAAAGCATTTAGGAACCAGCAAAACGATTGCGGAAAGACTCATTCAAGAGCAACCTGACCTGGAGTTTACATTACCCTACAATCAACCACTCGATGAAGTAAGAATTTGGCTTTCTTACTTTTCCTTAAATAGGTTAGAAGTTTTAGAATACCTGTACCCCAATCCAACGATTGATGAAAAGCGCATGCTGGCAATCGAAATGCTGAATTTGTCAAAAGAGCAATACGAAATAATTATCAATCAAAACCTAAATGTTCAAGTAGATAAAGATGTTCTGAAATTTCGTAGGAATAGTGGCTCCAACCCCGAAGAAACGGAACAACTTACAAAAATGAAATTTTGGGACAATAATCTTTCAATAATTCAAAAGAAAGATCCTACAGACATCCAAAAGTTTAACATTGAATTCAGCAGCACCATCACAAATTGGCAAGGTAAATTACATCGCTTATTCAGACTATGGAAATTATCAAAATGGACCATCGCAGAGTTGGATCTAATTCTTAGTGCCAACAGCATTAATCATAATAGTCTGAATGCAGCAGCCATTTTAAATTTAGCAGCCTTTAAAAAAATACAAAAATTGCTTAACGCAGATGTAGCTGTGTTGATTGGAATACTAAAGGGATTGAATGAAACGCATACAGATAATTTGTCCATCGCCTGGAGTCAGTTATTACCTTCCGACTGGAAAACAAATGAAGAAGCCTTTCTGGACGATTTGTTGGAAAACTCTGATGACGATGCATTTAATTTATTGCTTCGATTGCAAGGAGCCTTTGGTGTGAACTCGGATGATATGTTGGCTTGTCTCAGCCTCTTAAAAACGAAATTGCAAAATACCGTGATGCTAAATCGAATTAAGATCACCTTTAGCACAACAACGCTCAATCAAATTTACCGTTATGTACATTTGTATAAATGGTCAGGGGCGCCTTCATTCGCAAACTTTGTTAATCTAATTGAAGTTTGGGGCAATGGGGCCGTAAAATATTTTGATTCTCCAAATGATGATATACCTGAATTCATAAAGTTTCTAAAAGGTTTCCATCAAAACAACATAAGCAGTGAAGATTTAATTTATCTTTTCGGTAAGGAATCTATTTCCACCGAAGTAATCGATGCCGACAAAGTATCCTTGAACACAAGTGAAATAAAAGACATGGTTGCAAGTGATGCTTTTAAGAATGGAGATAAATTCCTTTTACTATTTAACAAATGGACGTCCATCGATAGCAATGTTTTATCGTATTACAAAAACTTCATCGAAACTTCCAATGCAGCTTTGAATGCATTGTTCATTGATCTCGCAACACCGGCTACAACAACCGATGTAACCTACATTAAACTTTCAAACATTAAAAAGAGATTGGAGCGATTGGAGTTCCTAATCAGTAAATACAAAATTAACATCGACACACTGAAGCACATCGCCACCGAAGCTATTGATTGCATCTATACCAAATTAGGTTTTGTGACCTGGAAAACTACGGAATGGGTAAAAGAGTTGTCCTACTTAGCCAGCTGGATTGATGAAACGAAGAATCTTAGAAATTTTAATCTTTGGTTAACCTTGCGTCATATCGAAAAAGAAAACAACTTGCCACTTGCCACACAAAAGGCAATTGCAAAATGGAAACAAATTGATTTGGCTCAGGTATCCCTTATAATTAGAAAAACAAGTTCAATAAATGAAACAAAAAAAGTATTGGACCGTATCGATTGGGGTAAAAAACTTAATCTGAGTGGAGCTTTAATTGATCGATTGAAAACAGATAACAGCATCGCTGATTTAATCATTCAAAGTCAAACACTCCAAAATGCAATACGTTCGAAATTTAATGATAATGAAACCTGGGAAACACAAATTCAGGATTTTAAAAACAAGTTGAGTAGTAACAAAAGAGATGCACTTTGCAGTTTTGTAATTTTTAATCAGGCTTTGCGTTTAAAAAACTTTGGTTTTGATGACAAAGAAGATCTTTATAGATATTTTTTATTGGATGTGGCTATGGGTGACTGTTTTACATTGCCTCGAATAGTAGCGGCAACGAATAGTTTGCAAGTTTATATTGACCGGTGCATAATGGGATTCGAACAATCGCAGGATGAAACAATTTCGGTATTACTCGATTTGGATGAGAAGGAAGAATGGGAATGGCGTAAGAATTATCGTGTATGGGAAGCCAATCGAAAAATATTTTTGTATCCCGAAAATTATATTGAACCCGAAATCAGAGACAACAAAAGCCCGGAATTTAAAGAGCTGGAAGATGAACTGTTGCAACAAAAACTGAACATGGAAGTTGTTGAAAATGCTTACAAAAAGTATTTACAACAAATCATGTCACTGGCGGAATTAAAAATTGCAGGAGCCTATCACGACGTTGAAAAAAATCGCATATATCTCTTTGGTAAAACCAATCGTCAACCGGTTGAATATTATTACCGTAACGTTGAATTTTTAAAAAATGGTGGAGCCATTTGGTCCAACTGGGAAAAGATGAATGTGGCAATCCCTACCGAAGATGTTTCAGCACTCAGATACAATGGAAAACTGTATGTTTTCTGGACTACTTTTCAACGCAATGATATTTCTGAAGTAATGAGCGGAAATCAAAATATAAAAAAACATACCTATGATGTGTACGTTAACTATTCTTACTTGCAGGTAGACAAAAAATGGAGTGCCCCACAACGAGTTGAACTCGATTACAGAAAAAGCTCTCCATTTGATCCTTTTTTGAGAATAAAAAAATACAAAAGTGAAGTGGTTTTCAAAGCCCCCAATACGGTGGAATTAACAAAAGAGGCTCCAGAAATCAGAGAGAATGTATTAAAAGAATTTGAAAGAACAGTATTTCGAAAACCCTATCCCGTAAAAACGGAAGACCGAAATATTTTACAACTCGATTATATATGGACCGATAAACTGGACGCACTTCAACCTTTCTATAAATATACCAAAGCGATTATCGATGCCTTCACTGTAAAGGTTAAAATAAAATTGAGAATTCCATATTATGCAACCCATATCGACATAGTAACCGAAATCGAGTGTTCGTTTGACAGAGTAGATGAAATTGTTAACGTGGCAACCTCCGCTAATCAAAGCGAAGCACCGGCCAACTTCAGCATCCCTAATAAAAAAATCACCTTGTATTTAGGATTGGATAATATTGAGTTCTTCCTTGAATACAAGAAAAACAATTCGGAATACTCTTTAAAAACGGGTGACACAAGTGCAAATAAATTTATTTTCTTTAAAAATAATAATACGGAAATATCAAAAGGAAGTGTTGAACTACAGGATAAAATAGAATATAAACAAGTCAGTAAAATAGACTATGCAAGTAGCTACATCAAATTAGCGGATCAAAAACAAGTAGATTCCTCGACTGCAGAAATGCAATATTCATTAAAGAACGAATACAATACCTATTTCGATGGCTTTTCTGATTTTTATGTTACAGATGGTTCGACCGCTTATGCTAATGGCACAAACGATTACAAAGTACAACAACGGGACATGGTTGCCATACTTACCACACCAAGTTTTCCCAACAGTAACAATGGCCATAAATTAAATCCTGAACACATCCAAATGCTTTGGGACAAAGTATCCTTGAGTATTGATGATTTATTGGATCACAATACGCAATGGAATGTTTCAACCCAAATAGATTACAGCAAAAGCTTTGGAAATTACTTTTATGAATTATTCTTTCATATTCCTATGCGAATTGCCGATCACTTAAATGCTGCCGGAAAATATCGCGAAGCGAATCATTGGTACAACTATGTCTACAATCCAACTGCAATCAAAGATAAGTTTGAACAATTGGCATTTCCGAATGATGTCAACTGGAGATTTGATGCCTTCCGTAACATCGGGATAAAAAAATTGAAAGACATTTATAGTGATCCCAACGCCATTGAAATGTATCAGCGTAATCCTGGTAATCCACACGCGATTGCGAGGCTTCGAATTGGTGCCTATCAAAAAAACGTGGTTATGAAATACCTCGATAACTTGATGGATTGGGGCGATTACCTGTTTCAACAATATACACCTGAAAGTACCAGCGAAGCAAGGCACTTATACAATATTGTGAAAACGATTTTGGGCGATAAACCTGAAAGTACCGGAAAGTGCAAGGAAACAAGGGATCTATCTTATTCTGAAATTGATATCAATAAAAATTCAGAATTCATCTATAATCTATTTACTGTTTCTCTTAAACAAACGAAAGAACATCAAAGATGGCCAAAAGAACATATCAAAAAGAAAATATCACATTCCGTCCATGAAAAAATATCCAGGCGATTGTCCAACTTAAAATCTAGCCTGAAGTCAGCAGAAAAAGCAGAAGCATTCGCAGCTAAAGAAGAGTATAAAAATAATGGGATATACGAAATATCGAAACATATAAAGGATGCAATAAAAGCTGATAAACACAATGGCAGACCAAAAGACCCAAAAGTGTATTTTGATATCGATGTCGATTTAATTTTTTGTTTTCCGGTCAATAAAGATTTTATGCAATATTGGGATCGTGTAAATGACCGCATTTACAAACTAAATAACTGCTTGGATATAAATGGCGTTAAAAAACTAATGCCCTCTTATGCACCTGAAATAGACCCTGCTCTTTTAGCACGAATGGTTGCCGGTGGCATGTCCTTCGATGAAATAGTGGCTGCTCTAAATGCTCAACTTCCAAATCAGCGGTTTACTTTCCTAATCGAAAAAGCAAAACAATTTTGCAATACCGTGCAAAGTTTTGGTGGCGCACTATTTGCAGCTATGGAAAAAAGAGACGGAGAAGAATTAACCTTATTAAGAGCAACGCACGAACAAAACATTTTACTCTTAACAACAAAGAATAAAAAGCGACAAATTGAACAAGCCAAAGCCAACTTTGCAGGCCTGCTCGAAAATAAAGCCAATATTGAAAAAAGACTAGTTCATTATGAAAACCTTATTGATGAAGGTTTGATTCCATGGGAAAGTGTGGAGCAGGTGGCAAAATGGACATCCGGTACCATTCGAACTGCGGAAGGGGTTCTTCAAATTTTATCCGGTGTTTTCGGACTTGTTCCACAACTGGGAAGTCCGTTTGCTATGAAGTATGGAGGTGTTGAATTAAGTGGCAGTAGCGAAAAATTTGGAAATGCCCTTGAAGCCACTGCAAAAATAGCTGACAATGTTGCGATGCTGGCAGGTTTGGAAGGTTCCCACCAAAGACGAGAACAAGATTGGACGTTTCAAATGAAAACAGCAACGCAGGAGCTAAAAGCAATGGCAGAGCAATTAAAGGCATCTGAAATCACAATGGCCATGGCTGAGTATGATCTGGATTTGCACACCACAAATATTGAACAGTATAAAGAACTATATGATTTTTACACTCAAAAATTTTCAAATCTGCAACATTATACATTTCAAATACAACAGTTGCAAAAGCTATATCGTATGGCTTTTAATCTAGCCAATGACTTTGCATTAAAAGCACAACAAGCATTCGAATTCGAGCGGTTTGGTACAACGTATAACACGAATTTTATTAATACCGATAATTGGAACGCGGATAAATTGGGATTGCTGGCCGGGGAACGTCTGATGTTGCAATTGCATCAATTGGAAAAAGAATACATCGATACGGATAAACGAAAAATTGAAATTACCCAACATTTCAGCATGCTTCAACTGGCACCTGATAAATTATTGGAGTTAAAAACAACAGGTGAATGTGTTGATTTCAAGATACCCGAAGCTGCATTCGATTTAATTTACCCTGGATATTTTAGGCGC
The DNA here is from genome assembly GCA_031413755.1 of Chitinophagaceae bacterium. Lineage (GTDB taxonomy): Bacteria > Bacteroidota > Bacteroidia > Chitinophagales > Chitinophagaceae > Ferruginibacter. The sequence continues at coordinate 10,854 of JANOFR010000075.1, read as the reverse complement.
ATCATCAAATCTGTTCGAGTAACAATTCCTTGTATTGTTGGTCCGTATACGAATATCGGAGCTACATTAACGCTTGGGAATAATAAAATCAGAAAAGAAGTAAACAGCGCTCTGGCTGTTTATGATTTTAAAGGATGTGCAATGATTGCAACCAGCAATGCACAAAACGATGGTGGTCAGTTTGAACTTAATTTTAGAGATGAACGTTACCTGCCCTTTGAAGGAGCTGGTGCGATTGGCTCTTGGACACTATCATTGCCAAAAGCAAAACAGGCATTCGATTATAATTCAATTTCGGATGTGGTTTTTCATGTTAGCTACACTGCCGACTATGACGGCGTTTTCAAAGGCACCGTTGAATCAACTTTAATTGCTGAATTGAATAAAATTCATGGTACCGGAATCATCAGAGCTTTTAGTCTGCGCCATGATTTTCCAAATGAATGGCATATACTGTCCATGGCTACCAACAATGCAGATATTTTATTGGATTTGAAAAAAGAACATTTCCCTTATTTTACTAATATTGATGATATAACAAGTGTAGAAGCGAAAAGCTTTATCCTAGGAGCTTCAAACAAGTTAGAAGCGAATGTAGGTAATGAAGGAATAGTAAAAACGACAACTAAAATGCAATTAAAAGTTCCGAAGGGTGCCGGTAAAAAAGGGTATAAAGATTTAATATTCTTTGTGAAGTATTTGGCAAAATAAAGTCTTTTTACAACAAACAAATAAATAGGTTTTCACTATACAAGGATCTTATATATGGAAACTGATTTTTTTCAGCAACTTCTCAGACACGGGACGTTGCGTTAGTGGGTTCACATAACACCGTAAAGCCTTCAATCTACGCACAAATCACAGGAGATATTGCTAAGGATCAGAAAAGATATTTTTTTCACCGTTGATGATGTAATATGTAACATATTAAGGTAAACTACCCCTTGATTAATTAAATGAATCATTCAAAAAATATAAGTAATAAGTTGGAAAATAAAAGTATTTTTCTATATCAGCGAATTGATTTGTGGTATTGATAATTTAGTATCCGATCATAAATAAATAAAATTGGAAATAATATAAAATACTTCGGCGGAAGTGCAGGGAATAAAACAGAAAAACAAGTTTCGTCAGCTGTGGAAACTGGAGGTAATAAGATTATACTTGAAATGAATTACCCCTATAAAAAAGAGTGCCGTCTGAAGAATTATTTCGACAGTATTCTTGTTTTCTATCTTTATTACCGTACCAAAAGCAATTACTTAGATAATAAATATTTTCTCCGTGGTAAATATGATATAAGACTTACAGTTGACAGTTTCTTTTTTAAAGCAGATGAAATAGGCATTATTTAAAAAATTATAACTACCTTAAAATTTTAATAGTATAACGAAAAGAAAACACGATACATTATTATAATTTATAGTAAACCATTTTTTAAAATGCCAAATTACATACTTGCATTAGACCAGGGTACAACCAGCAGCCGTGCTGTTTTATTTGATAATAAAGGCAATATAATTGCTGTAGCACAAAAAGAATTCACACAGATATTTCCCCGGCCGGGTTGGGTAGAACATGATCCTGAAGAGATTTGGGAAACACAGTTGGCAACAGCCAGGGAAGTAATTGCAACAGCAAAAATTTTGGTAAAAGATATAGCGGCAATAGGAATTACCAACCAACGGGAAACAACCGTTGTGTGGGACAGAAATACCGGTAAGCCCATTTACAATGCAATAGTCTGGCAGGACAGGAGAACGGCCAATTTTTGTGATGATCTGAAAGCAAAAGGATTGGCTACAACCATTCAGCAAAAAACCGGGTTGATAATTGACGCTTATTTTAGTGGAACAAAAATAAAATGGATTTTGGATCATGTGGCTGCAGCAAGAGAGAAAGCAATAAAAGGTGAATTGTGTTTTGGTACCATTGATACCTGGTTGCTGTGGAAATTAACAGGCGGTAAAATTCATGCAACGGATGTAAGTAATGCCAGCCGTACCATGCTTTGCAATATTGAAACCGGCCAATGGGATGGTGAGTTGGAAAAAATAATAGATGTGCCGGGTAATATTTTGCCACAAATACGCAGCAGTAGTGAAGTGTACGGTAAAACAACGTTACTCGATGGTAAAACAGAAATACCCATTGCAGGTATTGCAGGAGACCAGCAAGCCGCACTTTTCGGACAACTTTGTACACAACCCGGCATGGTAAAAAATACCTATGGCACGGGTTGTTTTATGTTGATGAATACAGGCGAAAAAATGATCCCCTCCCACAATAATTTATTGACAACCATTGCATGGAAAATTAATGGCGTTACACAGTATGCATTAGAAGGCAGTGTGTTTATTGCAGGTGCAGTAGTACAATGGTTAAGAGATGGCTTGGGTATTATTAGATCTTCTGCAGATGTGGAAGCATTGGCCCGAAAGGTAGAGACAACCGATGGTGTTTATGTTGTTCCGGCGTTTGCAGGCCTGGGTGCACCATACTGGAACCAACACGCAAGGGGAACAATTACCGGTCTTACAAGAGGCAGTACTGCTGCTCATATTGCCAGGGCAGCAGTGGAGAGTATTGCCTACCAGACGATGGATGTACTGAAAGCAATGGAAGCAGACAGCGGGATCAGCATTAAAGAACTAAGGGTAGATGGCGGTGCAACAAAAAATGACCTGCTCATGCAGTTTCAGAGTGATATGCTGAATACAAAAGTAGTGCGGCCAATTGTTACAGAAACTACTGCTTTGGGAGCAGCTTATCTGGCCGGATTAGCCGTTGGGTTTTGGAAAAGTATTGATGAGTTACAACAACAATGGCAGATAGAAAAAGTATTTACTGCAGCAATAACCGAATCGAAAAGAAATGATTTAACCAAAGGATGGCAGGATGCTGTTAAAGCATCTTTATCAATAGCTTCAGGCAATTCATGAAAAGAAAAGAACAGTTAGATCTACTCAGCCAGGTAAAGGAGTTTGATATACTTATCATTGGTGGAGGTGCTACCGGCTTAGGTTGTGCTGTAGATGCTGCCAGCCGGGGATATAAAACTTTGTTACTTGAAAAATATGATTTTGCAAAAGGTACTTCAAGCCGTGCTACAAAATTAGTACATGGCGGAGTGCGGTATTTGGCACAGGGAAATATTCGTTTGGTAAGAGAGGCTTTATTGGAAAGAGGAAGGCTTTTAAGAAATGCGGCACATGTTTGTAACAGTTTATCTTTTGTTGTACCCTCTTATAAGTGGTGGCAAAAATGGTATTATGGTATTGGCTTATGGGGGTATGAATTTTTATCAGGTAATTTAAGTTTGGGTAAAACAACATTGCTTTCACAAAATAAAGTTTTACAGCTGCTTCCGGATCTGTCTGTACATAATTTGTCAGGCGCTATTCTGTATTTCGACGGTCAGTTTGATGATAGCAGGCTGGCTGTAAATCTTGCCCAGACAGCAATTGAGCAGGGAGCCATAGTTATTAATTATTGCAGTGTTATCGGTTTTACAAAAGATGGGAATATAATTAACGGGGTAAAGGCAAAGGATGCCATAAGTGGAAATGAATTTGAAATAAAAGCAAAAGCAGTGATAAACGCTACAGGTGTTTTTGCGGATAGCCTGTTGCAGATAGCCGAAGGGCATTCAGAAACAACAATTGCACCTTCTCAGGGAATACACCTTGTTGTGGAAAAACATTTTTTTAAAGGGCGTGCAGGCATGATGATTCCTAAAACTGATGATGGCAGGGTTTTATTTGCGATTCCCTGGCACGATAAATTATTAATAGGTACAACGGATACACCGGTTGATCAGATTACAGCAGAACCGAAACCTTTGCCTGAAGAAATTGATTTTATCATTAAACATTTTAACAGGTATACGGCTTCAGTAATTTCGTATAAAGATGTAAAATCTGTTTTTGCCGGCCTCAGGCCATTGGCTAAAGTATCCGGCACAAAGAAAACAGCAGTAATGCCAAGAGACCATGTGATCAAAGTGCTGCCATCAGGCTTAATACATGTTACCGGTGGCAAATGGACAACCTATCGCAGTATGGCCGAACATACGGTAAATAAAGCAATGCGGTATGCCAGGCTACATATTTCACCCTGTAAAACAAAGCATTTAAAAATTCATGGAAGTAAGGTTGATAAAATTCCAGATCAGCTTTCAGTGTATGGCACTGATGCATTATTTATAAAAAGAATGATGGAAGATAATATTTCATTATCTGAAAAAATTCACCCGGCCTATCCTTATACAAAAGCTGAAGTGAAATGGGTTATTGAAAATGAAATGGCAATAACTGTAGAAGATATTTTAGCAAGAAGAATACGGTTACTTTTTCTTGATGCAAAAGCTGCAATGGAAGCTGCACCGGTGGTAGCCGAAATGTTGACTGCACTTACCGGCAATAATGCATCATGGAAACAGGAGCAGCTGGATCAGTTTAACAGACTGGCAAAAAATTATTTACTCAATTAATAACCATTAAAATCAATTTTTATGTCAGCATTTTTAGCAGAATTTCTGGGTACCATGTTCCTGATCATATTAGGTGATGGCGTAGTTGCCAATGTTGTCTTATCTAAAACTAAAGGTAACAATGGCGGCTGGATCGTAATTGCATTTGGCTGGGCTATAGCCGTTTTTGTTGGGGTTTTTATAGCATCTCATGGAAGCGGGGCGCATTTAAATCCGGCTGTAACAATAGCCATGGCTGCTTTTAATGGTTTTCCCTGGAACGAAGTACCGGATTATATTGTTGCTCAGTTTGAAGGTGCCATGGCCGGTGCTTTCCTCGTTTGGTGTTGTTATCGCCAGCATTTTAATGAAACTAATGATCCGGCCTTACAGCTGGCTGCATTTTGTACCGCGCCGGCAATAAGAAGTACCAGTCACAATCTGATTACGGAGATCATTGGTACTTTTATTTTGGTATTGGGTGTTTTATTTATTGCAAAACCTGCAAACGCATTAGGCGCCTTAGATGCATTACCGGTGTCATTATTGATATTGGGCATTGGCCTTTCATTAGGTGGGCCTACAGGCTATGCCATTAATCCGGCAAGAGATTTAGGCCCCAGAATTATACATGCAATTTTACCTATAAAGGGTAAGGGGAAAAGCGATTGGAGTTATAGTTGGATTCCGGTTATAGGACCCATTGCCGGAGGTTTACTGGCAGCATTCATTTTTAAAATGTTTATTCATTTATAAACTGGTATAAATGAATATCTGGAAATATCATTTGTTTAGGCATTCAGATTTCGGTTTGTATGATCATCTGTGATTTTTTATGATATCGTTATCATTTGATTGAATAAAAACAAGTAAATTTGAGATCCTTATTTATTGATCAATGGACCAAACCAGGTCATTAAATGTAAATGGTTAATATATAAGTTGAAATTCAGGAAAGATATGAACCGTAAAGGGTTATGAAATAGTTTTAAACCTCATTTGGTTCATGTACTATAAATTTCTGGTCGGATCTTTTGGATCAACCTGTTACCAAAACTAACTGCCCTCTAAATCTTTTTGATTAAAAGGGCAGTTTTTATTTTAAAAAAGGTAACAATAACATGAAATTAAATATTTTCTCAGCTAAGAATAAAACAGGCCTAAAAGATAATTTCATATTTCTTCCGGCTTTGTTGATACTATTGCTTCATTCGCCATTTGTTTTTGCAATGAACAAGTCACGTAATGAAGCTATAGCCAAAAGTATGGTCATAAGTAATTATCCTGCAAAAGATTCAGTGCCGATCGATAATAATATTAAACTTGCTTTAAAAACTTCGGCCTATGACAGTATGAAGCTTCAGCAAATGGGATTGCCGTTGCAAACTTTTAATTATGCAATGGATGGTTTTAATTACCTCGTGCAACAGGGCAAACTGGCTAATGTTAATATTATTTCAATAGTTGATTTTAGTTTGCCGTCTTCTGCAAAAAGATTTTTTGTGATCGATCTGAAAAGGAATACAGTTTTATACTGTACCTATGTTGCCCATGCTGTTAACTCCGGTAAAGAATATGCAAACCTGTTTTCGAACAGGCCGCAAAGTAATAAAAGTAGTTTAGGCTTTTATGTTACACAAAATACTTACCAGGGTGGTCATGGCTATTCGTTAAAGCTTGAAGGCCTTGAAAAGGGTATTAATGACAATGCAAACAGAAGAGCTATAGTCATTCACGGGGCAGATTATGTTGATGAGGCTTTGATAAAGACCCAGGGTTATATCGGCCGCAGCTTAGGATGCCCCGCACTGCCGGTAAGATTGTATAAGCCGATAATTAATAAAATAAAAAACGGAACCTGCCTGTTTATTTACAACCCCGATAAGGCCTATCTGGAAAGATCTTCCATTTTAAATGTTGCCGGTACAATACAATAACCATTTATATTAAAGTATAACGGATTCTGCGTAAAACGTGGATTTTTTAATAAAGACAAATTCACTACTTCTCAATACCTTCACAAAAAAATTGTATCATGAGTTTACGTACGCAATTGAAGGGTACCGGGGTAGCGATCATTACTCCATTTAAATCCGGCATGGAGGTGGATTATGATGCTTTGGGAAAACTTATTGACTTTATCATTGAAAATGAAGCAGCGTATATTGTAACCTTAGGTACTACCGGGGAAACACCTACACTGGATACAGAAGAAAAATTCGATATTATCAATTATACGTACGAAAAAATAAACGGCAGGGTGCCGGTGGTTGTTGGTATCGGCGGTAATAACACCAAAGACGTGATGGAGAATTTGCAAAGTTATCCTTTACAAAAAGCTGCAGCAGTATTAAGTGCCAGTCCTTATTATAACAAACCATCCCAGGAAGGGATTTATCAGCATTATAAAAATGTGGCTGATGCAAGCCCTAAGCCGGTAATCTTATATAATGTTCCGGGAAGAACGGGAAGCAACATTACTGCAGAAACAACTTTGCGACTTGCTCATGAGGTTGAGAACATTGCAGGAATAAAAGAAGCCAGTGGAAATATGATCCAATGCATGCATATTCTCAGAGACAGGCCACCAGATTTTTTAGTGGTAAGCGGCGATGATCATCTGACACTGCCTTTAATTGCCTGTGGCATGGATGGGGTGATCAGTGTTGCAGCTAACTGTTTTCCTCATGATTTTTCCAATATGGTGCGCCTTTCTTTGCAGGGAGACTTTGCATCGGCAAGGCCTTTGCATAATAAATGCCTGGAAGGAAATGATCTGTTGTTTGCCGAAAATAATCCGGCTGGCGTAAAAGCGTTCTTATATGAATTGGGAATTATTGAAAATGTGTTAAGGCTGCCATTGGTGCCTTTAAGCAATGGAGTTCATCAAAAGATCAAGTCATATCTTAATAAATAAAATATTTAATGAAATATTTTTTGTGTCTTTTCATTTTCTTACCGGCTTATTTTTTAAGCGAAGCGCAATATAATGTTGTTTTTAAATTAGACAGTCATCCACTTCAGCATAGTAACGACACTATCTTTTTAGCCGGAAGTTTTAATGCCTGGGATCCCCATAACATTGCATATAAAATTTTTCCTGCTGATGAAAATACTTTTTCCCTTCAATTGCCTGCCGGTGAATATGAATATAAATGCACAAGGGGAAACTGGAAAAAAGTGGAGAGCCTCAATAACGGAAAGGATATAGAAAATCGTTTTTTTAAACTAAATAGGGACACTACAATTGAAATAAATATTGAAGCCTGGAAAGATGACTTTGTTGCCGTTCCAAAAGAACATACTGCAAGTGGCCAGGTTCAAATATTGGATACTGCTTTTTTTATTCCCCAGCTTAACAGAACACGCCGTATATGGATTTATTTACCGGAAGGATATGCAAAAAGTAAAAAAAAATACCCGGTTATGTATATGCAAGACGGACAAAATCTTTTTGATGCATACACTTCGGGTTTTGGAGAATGGGGAGCAGATGAATGTTTGGATAGTTTAATTGCAAAAGGTAAGCCAGCTTGTATAATTATAGGTATTGATAATGGGTTAACAACAAGAATGAATGAATACAACCCTTATGGGTTCATTTTGGAAAGCAGCACCAATACATCGCAAAAGTTTTTGCCTGAAGGAAAAGAATACGTCAACTTTTTAGTTGAAATCCTTAAGCCTTTTATCGACAAAAAATACAGAACATTACCATCAAAAGAAAATACCATTATTGCCGGCAGTTCAATGGGGGGATTAATTTCATATTATGCTATGTTGCAGCAGCCGAATATTTTTGGAAAGGCCGGCATTTTTTCTCCGGCATTCTGGACGGCTCCTTCGATTAGGTCACTTACAGATTCTTTAGCCGGTAAAGTAAGCGGTAAATTTTTCTTTTATATGGGCGGATTGGAAGGAGGAACTTACATAAAAGATATGCAGGAGGTACAGGAGGTTCTTGGAGAAAAATCGTCAGCAATGATTTATTCTGTAATTGATTCTGAAAGTAATCATAATGAGCAGGCATGGCGTAAATGGTTTGCTGAATTTTATAACTGGATAATGGCAGATGGATATAATACGGTGATAAAAGTTAAAGATTGATTTAAATGATATAGCAACTTCCCTGGATCGCCAATTCTGTATTTTCAAAAACCTCTGCTGTTTCAATTAAAAATTCATCAAGGCTTTCATATTTGGATGAGAAATGCCCGATCAGTAATTTTTTAACCCCTGCCTTTTTTGCTATGGCAGCAGCCTGCACGGTAGTGCTGTGAAATCTTGCTGCTGCTCTTTCATGCAGGTCTTTTAAGTATGTTGTTTCATGATATAACAAATCAACCCCTTTCACTTTTTCAGCCAGGCTTTCATCATAGATCGTATCGGCACAATAAGCATAACTCTTGGGTTTTGAAGCTGCTGTTGTTACTTCTTCGTTAGGGACAATGGTGCCTTTTTTATTTACATAATCTTCGCCCTGTTGCAGTTTTTCATAAAAAGCGGATGGTATTTCATAAATTTTTGCACGTTCAGCATTAAGTTTTCTGGGATTTTTTTTCTGCAGGAATAAAAATCCCCAGCAGTCAATACGGTGCTGTACCTTAAAACAGGTTACCGTCATTTTTTTTTCATCAATAATTAAACCTTCTTTTAGTATTGGATGAAAATGTAAAGTAAATGACAGGTGTGTTGATGCAAAATTTAATTGTAAATTAATAAGTTGTTCCAGTTCGGCAGGAGCATGCAGGTGCAGTTCCTGTGTCCGGTTAAGCAGGCTCATGCTGGTGAGCAAACCAATTAAACCAAAATAATGGTCACCGTGTAAATGAGAAATAAGTATATGATTTATTTTGCTGCGCCTGATCTTGTATTTGGATAACTGCATTTGGGTACCTTCTCCACAATCAATCAAAAAACTCTCATCCGGGGTTTGTAAAACCTGGGCTGTAGGGTTTCTGTCAAAAGCCGGTACTGCAGAATTATTGCCAAGTATAGTTAGTGCAAGCAAATGCTGAATTTTGTCCCGATAGCTTTCAGGATGTGTTTATAATATTGTGTTCATTTGGGCAAAGGCTAATATTAATGGCTAAGACTGGTTAAGTTTTAAAAGTGCTGCATAACCCCTGGCTGATAAATCAAATACTTTTAGTCATCTGCCAATAATTCCCTCTCAATTTCTTCCATCTGAACAATATCCCATGCTTCGCTTTCGGAGGCTGTAATATTCATAAATTCTAAAAGCCCTATTTTATCCAATAATTGTGTTACCGGGGTTTGCAAACTGCAAATCACAAAAGAGCAGTTTTTTTCATAAAATTGTTGTTGAACTTTTGCAAGGTTTTCTCCCATCAACTCATCAACTGATTTTACATGCAGCATGTTAAAAACAAGGTGTGGTATGTCTTTTTGCAGGTGGCTAAGCAACAATTGGTTAAGTTCTTCTGTCATATTAACAGATAAATGTGCATCTTCCGGCGTAATAACAGTAAATCTTTCTTTGGTATCTATTTTGACATTCATTATACTAGGTTCTGATTTATAGTAAGTTGTTCTTTGTAAAGTAAAGGAAATTTTGTTATGGTTGGATTACAAAATCCGCTGATTTCAGTAATTTGAATGACAAATGGTTTAAAATAATTTAAAATTATTGAAAAGTTGAATCAAGCCTGGTTCCTTTTCAAAAACTTTGCAAAAAACTATTTTTAACTTTTTAACATATTAACATTTTCTGATTGGAGCAAACTATATCTTTGAAATTAACGTTATTATTGTACAAGCTAAATTCAATACAAAATGGATAATAATTTTTCAGCTCAGGTAAAAGAGATCATTTCCTATAGCAGGGAAGAGGCTTTAAGATTGGGAAACGATTTTATTGGAACAGAACATTTGGTACTGGGGTTGATCAGGGACGGGGAAAATACGGCTGTTAAAATATTAAAATCACTCAATATCGACCTTTTCGAACTTCGTAAAGAGATTGAAATTGCAGTAAAGGATAAAACAGGAAAAAACATCGCCAATATTAACTCCCTTCCATTAACAAAGCAGGCCGAAAAAGTGATCCGCATTACAGTACTTGAAGCCAAGGCACAGAAAAGCGCATTGGTTGAAAGTGAGCATTTAATGCTTTCCATTTTAAAAAATAAAGAAAATATTGCTACTCAAATTTTAAATCAGTTTGATGTGGACTATGATGTATTTAAAAATGAACTGGGTTTTGTTACCAGCAACCCGCCGGCTGCCGAATTCAGTGATGAAGGCGAAGATGATTTTGATGAAGAAAAAAAACAATACGGTGGACAAAAATCTCCACGTTCAGGTACTGCCAATCAGCCAAAAACAAAAACTCCGGTACTTGATAATTTTGGCAGGGATAT
>JANOFR010000074.1:0-18359 GCA_031413755.1 Chitinophagaceae bacterium | reverse complement strand
CATAATGACAAAAGCATATTTGCCGATATACAAGATTGTCGCTCGTGCTAGTCTTCATAAATTTTACAGTCGGCTGCTTCATTTAAAGGAAAAAGTTTATTGGTTTATAGCGGATCTTTTGGCGAAAAAGACGGCCTGTTTTATCTTATTGAGGCATTTGCGGAAATAGTAATAAAATACCCGGATACTGTTTTTGTAATGACAGGTAAAAGCCCCAGTGAAATATTAATGGCAAGGGTAAAGAGCCTCATAAAACAGAATAATCTGGATGATAAAATTATATTGGCTGGATTTGTAAATGCCGATGAACTTTTATGTTATAATACTATGGCAGATATTTTATTCGTATGCAGGTCCAACAGCCCTTTTGCAAATCATGGATTTCCATGGAAACTGGGAGAGTATTGCATGACCGCAAAACCAATTATTGCAACAATGGTAAGCGACATTGAAGATTATTTTACAGACAATGAAACCCTTTTCATTGTTGAACCAAATAATCCTGTTGCCATAGCACAAAAAATTGATTATATTTTTAATAAATATGACCATGCATTAAATGTAGGAAAAAAGAGCAAAGAAACGGCCCTGGAAAAATTCGGATACCTTGAAAAATCCATGGAACTTATTGAGTTCATTAAGCAAACTAAAAAATAAAATTTCAACCAGGCATGGGGAATAGATATTTTTAATTTAGAATTTTAAAGGAAATAATGAAAATATTATTTGGATTACATGGTACAACACATTCTGAAATTGCATATGCTGAAATAGATGCCTTTCAAAGGGCGGGTGCAGAAACAGAGACCTGTACCTATGGTAATTGGGGAGTAACAAACGGGTTGATCAGCAGTTTTAAACTTGTTCTGCAAAATGCATTTGATTTAAAAAAAAGAGCGGCAAAGCAAATTAGTGATATTGTTTATTTAAATACAGCACTCGATTTTAAAACACTGATCAGGGATTCTATCACTATTTTTATTTTAAAAAATCACAATAAAAAAATTAAAATAGTATTAAAATTTCATGGATCTGAAAGTGCTGCTGTATTATCAAAAACAAACCTTCTTAAAAATTATATTTTTCGAAAAGCAAGTTTACTATTGGTTTTATCAAATGAAGAGCGTAATAATTTTTTAAGCACAGGAATAGCTGCCGACAAAGTGCAGGTTACTGCCAATGTAATACAGAAAGAACTATATGTACCTGATCTGGAATTTAAGAATAAAGCATGGTTGACCACAGAAACCACTGTTTTGTTGTTTGTAGGCAGGTTTATGAACGAAAAAGGTATTTTAGATCTGGTAGAAGCATGCAGGTTATTAAAGGCAGATAAAATTAATTTTCAGTTATTTTGCCTGGGGAATGGTCCGCTGGTTGATGAAGTGTCCACGTTTATTAATACTTATGGCTTGGAAAAAAACATTAAATTACTTGGGCATATTCCGGAAATTGAAACCAGGTACTATTATTCCAATTGCGACATGCTTATTTTACCTACTTACCACCAGGAGGGTTTCCCAATGGCAGTTTTTCAGGCTGTAGGTGCGGGTAAACCCGTTATAACAACTAATATACGGGCAGCAGCTGATTATTTTACCGAGTATGAAAATTGTTTGTGGGTTGAAAAAAAGAATCCTCAACAATTATATCAGCAAATACGGGTACTGGTCAATGATAAAATCTTACGGCATAAAATAATGAAAAATAATTTGTTGCTGTCAGAAAAATTTACAGCAGACAGGATCGTTGGTAATTTACTTGAATATTTTAAAAAAATTTAACCCAAAATATTACTGATCAGGGGTATAAAAATTATAAAAATAAGTTTACATGTGTGGAATTGCCGGATTTACAGGGTTTAAAAATAATGCTGAGCTTGCAGTGAATGCAAACAGGATACAGCAGCATAGGGGACCGGACAATCAATCTGTTTGGCATGATGAATATATTGCTTTTGCTCATCAGCGTCTTTCCATTATTGATTTAAGCGAAGCAGCCAACCAGCCATTTCATAAACACAACCTGGTAACAGTCTTTAACGGCGAAATTTATAACTATAAGGAGCTTCAGGATAAACTTAAGCAGGAAAAGCACGTAATTTTTCTTACCTCTTCTGATACTGAAGTAGTTCTTGAAATGTATAAGCATTATGGTACTGATTGCTTAAATCTTTTTCAAGGTATGTTTGCGTTTTCAATTTATGATAAGAACAATAATGAGTTATTTATTGCCAGAGATCACTTTGGTATAAAACCGTTGTTTTATACCAATATTAACGGGGCCTTTGCCTTTAGCTCTGAATTAAAGACACTGGTAGGAATTCCGGGTTTCAATAAACAAATTAATTCCAAATCATTAGTTAGCTGTTTAAATTATATATGGATATCAGGTAATGAAACCATGTTTAATGGTTGCTTTAAACTTCCTCCGGCCCATTTTATGATCTACAACACTACTGATGGCATTAAACTTGTAAAATACTGGGAACTTAAAGATCAATCGGGCACTAAAGGATCTTCAGATGTAAATACTGTTGCTGAAGATATTGCAAATACAATGGAGTTATCAGTTAAACGCCATATGGTTGCTGATGTGCCGGTTAGTTGTTTTTTAAGCGGAGGCCTTGACTCTTCATTAATTTCAGTTCTTGCAAAAAGATCGAATGATCATTTGTCAACTTATACAATCGGTACAGCAGATAAAGATAAAAAAGCTGAAAGTATGCCCGATGATGAAAAGTATGCCAATTTAATTGCTGAAATGTTTCATTTAGATCACCATGTTATAAAAATAAGCCCCGATATTCTTAATGATCTGCCGCAGATAGTAAAATTTTTAGATGAACCTATTGGAGATCCGGCTGCTATAAATACTTATTTAATTTGTAAAGCAGCAAAGGAAAAAGGAGTTAAGGTATTATTATCAGGCATGGGTGCCGATGAAATATTTTTTGGATACCGTCGGCAAAAAGCTACACTGATGGCACTTCGTTTTAACAGGTTGCCTGAGTTTGTTAAATACATCATATCAAAAACCGTAAATATGCTTCCGGTTAAAATCTCGAACAGGGGATTTAAATTCGGTAGATGGGCAAAACGTTTTATGAGTTTCGCAACAATGCCGCTTGACCAGGCCTACATGAGGAGCTATTCTTATTATGATACAAACCAGCTTAAAGAATTATTGAATAGTAAATACTGGCCGGGGATTGAAGGGATTAATAATGAACATAAAGAAATATTCAATTCAAAATTTAAAGATGATACCATCAACCGTATCTGTAATACGGACATTAATATGTTTATGCTGGGATTGAATTTAACCTATTCCGACCGGGCATCAATGGCTGCATCTGTAGAAGTAAGGGTACCGTTTATAGATAAACTGGTAATTACTAAGGCTATGGAAATTCCAAGTCGTCTTAAAATTAAAAACGGCGAATCAAAGTATATATTAAAAAAAGCTGCAGAAAAAACCCTGCCCAAAAAAATTATTTACAGACCCAAAGCCGCGTTTGGTGCACCCATCAGGTCATGGATTTCCAATGATTTAAGAGGTATGGTTGACGAACTGTTATCTGAACAAACAATTGCTAAAAGAGGATTTGTAAACTATGCAGTAGTAAAACAACTGATTGAAAATGACAGAAATGGAATAGCAGATAACGCTTATCAGATATATCAATTACTTACATTAGAGTTATGGTGCAGAGAATATTTAGACTCCTGAATTTTGAATAAAAATAGACTTTTAAAGTAAATTATATTCATTGGTATTGATTTAGTCTGACCCTGATAAACTTAAGAATTATTACTAATTGACAATTAAAATGGCAGATAAAGTTTTATTTCAAGACCAGATTCTGGGGCCCTTATTACTTTCTTTTAAGCAATATGCAGATAAAAATGCATTTTGTATAGATAACATTTTTTATTCTTACAATCAATTTGCTGAAACAATCTCTGCAATCAGAACTGCAGTTGAAGAGCTGGGGCAGGATAATATTAATATTGGTTTAGTGGCTAATGATGATATTGAAACTTATGCAGCAATTATTGCATTATGGCTTGAAGGAAAATGTTATGTACCTGTAAATCCAGATACACCCAGTGAGCGGAATAGTAATGTTTTAAACCAGGCAGGTATCTCAGTTGTTATTGATTCATCGGAGCATTCATTATTTCCTGACCTGCAGGTAATAAAGTCAAAATATTTGAGTTTTAAGGAAATTAATATACAGCCAGTTAACATTTCTGATAATGCATTGGCATACATTTTTTTTACATCCGGAACAACCGGGGTACCCAAAGGGGTACCTATCAGTAGGGAAAACCTTGCGGGTTTTATAGATGCATTCTTTGCCATGGACATTAAGATGGATGCTGATGACAAATGTTTACAGATGTTTGAGTTGACTTTTGATTTATCTGTAATGTCGTACCTGGCACCACTACTTAAAGGAGCATGTGTTTATACTATACCAAAAAGTAAAATCAAGTTTCATTATATCTCTGAATTGCTGGATGAACATAACCTGACTGTAGCCCTGATGGTACCTTCAATAATTCATTACCTGCGGCCTTATTTTGATGAAATACAATGTACCGGGATGAAGTATAGTTTGTTTTGCGGCGAAGCACTGCCACTGGACGTAACAGCCGAGTGGGCAAATTGTATTCCCAATGCAAAGATTATGAATGTATATGGCCCAACTGAAGACACAATTTTTTGTACCCATTATACATACAGGCATAAAAAGGATAACAAAGCCACTAATGGATTATTGTGTATTGGAAAAGCTATGAAGGGTACTTATACAATTATTGTTAATGAAAATAACGAAATCGTTAAGCCTCTTGAAAAAGGCCAGTTATGTCTTGGCGGCGTGCAGCTGACACCGGGTTACTGGAAGAATGATGAAAAAAATAAAGAGGCGTTCTTTTATACAATGTTTAATGGTAAATCTACAAGGTTTTACAAAACCGGCGACCTGTGCCTGGCAGATGATGATGGTGATATTATGTATTTGGGAAGATTAGATTCACAAACGAAGGTGCAGGGATACAGGGTAGAGCTTTCTGAAATTGAATTTTTTGCAAAAGAATACCTGAAAAAAATAAATGTTGTTGCCATAGCATTTACAAATCAGATAGGCAATACAGAAATTGGAATGGTAATAGAGGCAGACGAATTTGTTACTAAAGAACTTGTAGATTATATGAAAACAAAAATGCCGGTATATATGATTCCGACGCAGCTGTTATTTGAAAAGGTTTTTCCCCTTAATACAAATGGAAAAATTGATAAAAATGTATTAAAACAAAAATTTTAAGGACATGAATCTTGTTATTTTTGGCGATGATATGTACACTGCTGCGGTGATAGAATCATTAATTGAACATAAGCATAAAATTTTGTTGATAATTGCCCCTTATCATTTTAATGATCATTTCAAGGGGCTGGAACAAACGGCTTCTAAATATGGAATTAAATTTGTAAAAGCAGAAAATATAAATTCGGAGAATATCAGAAATCTTATAGCAGATGTAAAACCTGATTTGATTATTGCGGCACATCTCAGAAAAATATTGCGGAAAGAAATATTTTCTCTGGCGGCTATGGGGGCAATAAATATTCACCCTTCATTACTACCCAGGTACAGAGGCTTGTCACCCCAGCACCAGGCAATTATGCATGGAGATGCAGAATCTGGTGTTACAATACATTTTATTGAAGATGCTGTAGATACCGGGGACATAATCAAAACAGAAAAATTCACCATTTCCAAAGATGAATATATTAAGAACGTTCAGATAAAAATGCTTGATATTTACAAACGAATTGTAGTTGAATCACTTGATTTATTGAAAGACCCTTTCTTTAAACCGGTAAAACAGGATTTGATATTTGAAAGTTATTTCGGCCCCTTAAAAAAAAGTGACAGGGAAATTGATTTAACAAGATCAACAATAGAAGTATATAACCTGGTAAGGGCTGTATCTTTACCTTATAAAGGAGCTTTTTATAAAAATTATACAATTTGGACAGCGGAATTAGCTGAATTAACATCAGATCTGGAAAATAAATATAAAGAGATTGGTTTCTATTTTGATGAACCTGCTGATAAAATTATTATAAAACTGAAAGATGGCTTTTTAGTATCAGATGATTTCGAAATAAATTAAAATTTAAAAATTAAATTTAACCTTATGGAACAATCAGTAATTTTTGAAAAACTGACAAAAGTTTTCCAAAAAGTGTTTAATGATGATACAATTATATTAAGAAATGATTTATCTGCCAATGATATTGCTAACTGGGATTCTTTAACCCATATGGTAATGATCAGCGAAGTCGAAAATATATTTTCTATAAAATTCAAATTGAAAGAGTTGAGTAAACTGGAAGATGTAGGTAGTTTGATAGGGTTGGTAACCTCAAAACTGAATAAATAAAAAGCTTATTTACATTTTGGGTTGCATCTGTATTATTTGCATTCAAAGAAATTTGTAAATAAGATATATAATAAAAACGTTAATTAAACGTTAGAAAATATAGTCAATAATTTGGGTTGTTGATATTTTAGAAAAAGGAGTTGCCATTTATCCGGCATTGGAAAGGGGATAATGCAGATTTTTTAAAAGTATCTTTTTGGTATAAAAATATTATTAAGTCAAGGGTTTATAATTGTGAAATAAAATAAATCAAAAAATAGCGGGATATTCAAATACCTGCTCTCTAACAGGAAAGTTAAATTGTGAATAATATTAAATAAGTAGGATTATGGAAAAAACTGAAATCGTTAATAAACTGACACCACTTTTTAGAAATATATTTTCTGATAACTCATTGGAAATTTCAGATGAGCTTAGTGCCCTTGAAGTGGAAAACTGGGACTCATTATCTCACATGCTCCTTATTGCCGAAGTAGAGAAAAATTTTGGAATAAAGTTTAAATTAAAAGACTTAAATAAAATGGCTAATGTAGGAGAGATGATTTCTATTATTAGCTCTAAATTATAGATTTCATGGTTTTCACTTCGCTTAATTTCCTGATATTTTTTCCTGCTATTGTTCTTATTTACTTTTTACTTCCGAAAAAGGTTAGATGGATTTTTCTTTTAATAGCCAGCTATTATTTTTATATTAACATTAAACCGATTTATGCTGTTTTGCTGGCTGGGGTTACTTTAACGACTTATGTATTCGCTAGATTAATTGACAAAACAAAATCAGAAAGAAAGAAAAGACAATTGCTCATTGCCGATATAATTATTACACTGCTACCACTGTTTTTCTTTAAATATTTTAACTTTGTAAATGAAGGTATATATGCGTTACTCAATTTTTCAGGTTTACATTTGTCTCTTCCAAAAATAAGTTTACTACTACCTGTCGGTATCTCTTTTTATACATTCATGGCATTAGGATATATAATCGATGTATATAATGAAGAAGTAAAAGCAGAAAAAAATATTGGAATTGTAGCTTTGTTTCTATCTTTTTTCCCTGTTGTATTATCCGGGCCCATTGAACGGGCAACAAATATGTTTCATCAGTTCAAGGCCAATATTCAGCTTAATACTGCTATGGTTGTAAAAGGTTTACAGTTGATGCTTTGGGGTTATTTTATGAAACTGGCACTGGCCGACCGGATAAGTATATATATTGATGCGGTTTTTAATAATGCTGATCAGCATGTAGGCTCTTCTTTACTTTTAGCAACACTGATGCAGCCCATAAGGGTTTATGCTGATTTGGGCGGCTATTCACTGATAGCAATCGGTTGTGCTAAAGTGATGGGTATTGACGTAACCCCAAATTTTAACCGCCCGTTTTTTTCAACAACCATGTCAGAATTCTGGCGTCGCTGGCATATGTCGTTGATTAAATGGCTTACAGACTATATTTATACGCCATTGGCTTTTAGTTTGCGGAAATATGGAATTCTGGGGATTGTGATCGCATTGAACTTAACCTTTATTATTTCAGGAGCCTGGCATGGTGCCGCTTTGTGTTTTATTATTTGGGGTGCTTTACAGGGATTAATATTGAGCATAGAAGCGTTAACATGGAAGCGAAAAGAAACATTTGAAAAAAAATTCAATTTAAAATCTAAGTGGTGGTATATTTTATGGGGCTGCGTTTTCACGTATCTTTTATTTGCCTTTTCTTTAAGCTTTGGCGGAGATTCCCAGTCGGTTCCTAAAGTGCTGAATATTCTGTATAGAATTTTTACAGATTCAAATCACCTGCCTTATAAAGATGGCGACACCATGTTGTATAGTTTTATTGCATTTGCAGTTTTATTAATAAAGGATTTTATGGAAGAATATTACCAGGGGCGCATTCTTCTATTCAACAATAAGAATGTTACCATAAGGTGGCTTTCTTATTATTTTGTAATTTTCCTTATTTTTTACCTGGGAATATTCAGCGGTGAACAATTTGTTTATTTCCAATTTTAAAGCATTGTTTCAATATGTGGATTTTTTTTAAAAAAATATTGATTTTTATTGCACCCTTTATAATCTTATTGGTACTTGAGGTTATTGTAGATCCGTTTAATTTTTTTTTCCAGGAAAAAAACAAATCTTTGGCTGAATTAAAAAATAATCTTGCACGGAAAAAAAATACCTATTTGTACAGGTTAATTGAGTTTGAAAGAAATCCAACTCCCGTAATTGTATTGGGTGATTCACGGGCTCAGCGTTTAATGCCTGATTTTTTTGAGGAAGTTAATGGAGAACGAGTCGTTAATCTTGCTGCCGGTGCCGGTTCTTTACAGGATGTAATTAAAATATTCTGGGATCTGAGCTCCCGGAACAAACTCGATAAAGTTTATATTGGTATTTCAATTGAAGGGTATAGTGGTACACTGCTCAAAGACAGGGTATCACAGGCAATAGAAGTAAAAAATTCGGTACCGCTGTATTTGATGAATAAATTTACCCTGGAAAATACCATGCTTATACTAAAATCACAATTGTTTAACCAGGATGTTGAAACAGATAATCCCCCGTTTTCAAGGGAAGAGTTTTGGCAATATGAACTGAAACAGGAAGAAAGGTATTTGAGAAATTATACGTACCCGAAAAATTATTATAATGAATTAAAGAAAATATCTGGCTACTGTTTACAACATAATATTAAACTTGTTTTTGTTATATCGCCAACACATACCGAGTTACAGCGTAAAGTAGATGAGTTTAAACTGAATAAAGAATACGAACAATTTAAGAATGATATTAAATCATTTGGGGATCTGTATGATTTTAACTGGCCAAATGTCATTACTGAGAATAAAAATAATTTTTTAGATCCGCTTCATAGTATTGATTCCGTTTCAAGGATCATGATACGGGAGATGATTTTAAACAAACCTGAATATGCTGTATTTTCTAAGTACAATGCTTACGGAAACAAATAATGCCGCACAAGCCTGTTAGTTGCTGCTAAGAACACTCCGGAAATTATATCAGCGATAAAAACTTATTTATATAAGATATTAATATAATAATGAACAGAATATTGCGTTTGATTGCAGTAGTTGTATATTAAGCTCTTTATTTTTTCAAATTTAAAAAAAGAAACTTTTAATTAGTTAAAATTGTGATTCTGAATGAAACACAATTTTTCCAAAAACGGAATAATAATGAAACAGGTAATTCAGAATTTTAAGACAGGCGAATTGTATGTAGATGATGTACCCCTTCCATCACTTTCTGAAGGGATGGTTCTTGTTGAAAATAAATTTTCACTAATCAGTGCCGGAACAGAAAGGGGTACTGTAAAAGTGGCACAGGCAAACCTGCTCAATAAAGCAAGGCAAAGACCCGATCTGGTTGCCCAGGTAATTCAAAATATAAAAAAGGAAGGGCTCAGTGCAACAATAAGCAAAGTGAGGGCCAAGCTCGATTCTTTAAAAGCTTTGGGTTATAGTACCAGTGGTGTGGTTTTATCGAGTATGGACACTAATGGCTTGTTCAAAACAGGTGACCGGGTTGCCTGTGCCGGATTTGATTATGCATCGCATGCAGAAATTGTTGCTGTACCGCAGAATCTTGTTGTTAAGATTCCTGATGAAGTAAGTTTGGATGATGCAGCATTTACAACGCTTGGTGCAATAGCCATGCAGGGTGTGCGACAGGCCGAAGCCCGTATTGGTGAAAAAGTATGTGTTATTGGACTGGGGCTTTTGGGACAAATTACCTGCCAGTTACTTCGTGCTAGTGGTTGTGCTGTTTTCGGCATTGATTTATCTGAATCATTTGTAGCTATTGCAAACGATCATTCCGCTGAAAAGGCGCTTTTACGAAATGATCCAAATCTGATGAATGCCTGTGATAATTTTACAAACGGACGTGGGTTTGATACCGTTATAATTACAGCAGCTACACAATCAAATGACCCGGTTGAACTTGCAGGTGAACTTGCCAGGAAAAAAGGACAGGTTGTTGTTGTGGGAGTTGTACCCATGAATGTTCCAAGAGACCCGCATTATTACAGGAAAGAAATTGATATAAAAATGTCCTGTTCCTATGGTCCGGGCAGATATGATGTAGATTATGAAGAAAATGGTAAAGATTATCCATATGCGTATGTCAGATGGACTGAACAACGTAATATGGAAAGTTTTCTGGATCTTATAGCCAGGAAATACATCAATCTAAAACCTTTGACTACCCATATAATTGACATTACAGAAGCTGAAAAAGCTTACGACATTATTTTAGGAAAAGTTAAAGAACACCATATCGGCATACTATTGAAGTATGCTGAAAATGAATTAAAATCAAGGTCAACAATAAATATTTCCACTAAACCATTAGCAACAATAAATACCGGTTTTATTGGTGCAGGCAGCTTTGCTCAAAGTTATTTGATACCAAATGTAAAAGCATTTGGCGGTTCATTGGATGGGGTAGTTACTTCACGTGGTATTACCGCAAAAAATGTTGGCGATAAATTTGGTTTTAATTTCTGTTCTTCGGATGTGAATGATATACTTAAGAATGAAAAGGTAAATACAATATTTATTGCTACTCCGCATTCATCACATGCAGACCTGGTTATAAAATCACTTGCTGCTAATAAAAATGTATTTGTAGAAAAGCCACTTGCTGTTAATATTGAAGAATTGAATTCAGTTATTGAAATAAAAAAGAAACATACACAACCGCTGATGGTAGGTTTCAACCGGCGGTTTGCCCCGGTTAGTGAACGGATAAAGAATGAATTTAATAATAGCGGCGAACCATTGGTTATCAATATCAGGATCAATGCAGGGTTTATTCCTAAAGATAACTGGCTGCAACAAAAAGATATTGGTGCCGGCAGGATCATTGGCGAAATGTGTCATTTTATAGATATTATGCAATATTTCACCAATTCAGAACCGGTAAAAGTTTATGCAGACTGTATAAACAGTACAAATGATAAAATAACTCCTTCCGATAATATAGCAATAGTGATAAAATTCAAAGATGGTTCGGTGGGGAACCTTACTTATCTTGCCAATGGCGATAAAGGAATGCCAAAAGAACTGATAGAGGTTTTCAGCGGATCAAGAATCGGGGTCATTAATGATTTCAAAGACGGGCTTATTTATAAGAATGGCAAAACAACTAAATTAAAATCATCAGGTAAAGGGCATAAAGAAGAAATCGGAGCATTTATCAACGCTCTTAAATCAGGTAATACCAGCCCGATTAGTTTCCGTTCAATATGCCTGACAACATTAACGACTTTTAAAATACACGATAGTCTATTCACAGGAATGCCGCAAAACATTAGCCTGGAAGAAAATTTGAACAGCTGAAATAAATTGAAGCCAAAATGAGTAAACGGTTTAATATATTAATTGAAGACGATTGGGAACTAATGGGAAACGGGCTTGGTAATGTTGCTCAGTTGCAATACCTGCCATCTTTGTTTTTTATGAAACTTGCGCAGCGCCTAGGTATAAGGCTAACATTTATGGTTGATGTTGTACAACAGTTAGTTTACAAAAATCATATTGATACTGACTATAACCTGAAACTTCAGAAAAATCTTTGGGATGATACCGTTTTACTGATGAAGTCTTATGGCTTTGATGTACAACTTCATTTACATCCGCAATGGATGAATGCAACACTTAAAGATGATTTCTTTTACCTGGGAAATAACTGGAATTTTGGAATGTACAGCCAGGCAGAACAGGAAACGATGATCAGGGATTCAATAAATTATCTTGAAAATCTTATTACCCCTGTTGACCCCGGTTATAAAGTCATTGCTTATAAAGGAGGGTCATGGGGCCTCCAACCTTCGGGAGATCTTCTGAGAAATATGGAGAAATACGGTATAAAAATAGTAACAGGAGTTCGTAAAGGAATGTATTTGCCCGGCAACGGGGTAGATTACAGAAACCTGGAAGAAAGTATCATGCCCTACTATCCTGACTATAATGATCTTTGTAAAATTTCTACTAAAAAAGAAGAGATTGTTGTTATCCCGCTTCAGACTGTGACGCCTGGGATTAAAGGGCTCAGTTACCTGGCTGCAGATATGGTTAAAAGAAAAGCTTCAAAAAAAGATTCTTTGCATTATTATTACAATTACAACATACCGGCAACGATCAAAGCATTATCTCCAATAGCCGAAGAGTCTAAACCAAAATTTCCTTTCATCTCTTATAAAACTCACCTGAAAATCGGCAATCAGCCTTTTCATTATTTAAAAACAAGTTTTGACCAGGTTATAAAACAACTTTCACAAACGCCTTATGAAAGAATTCCAATACTGATAGAGTGTCATACCAAACAATACAATACCTATTATAGTGATATTGAAAGATTCCTTTCTTATGTTATAGAGGAGTATGGCAATATTGTTGAGTTCAGCACACTTAGCGATTTTTTAAAAGAGATCAATGCAACAGATAAGATGGTAAAGTTAAAAACTGCTTAACAGAGAAATGCTGATCATGGATCCTTACAATTCAATTAAAGCTGATGAGTTTCAACCTGAAAAGTTGAACTGGTTTGATATTAATGAATTACTTGCAGCAGAACAGACAGATTGGGGATCAATACAAAAAACATTCAAAACCGAACCGACAAAATTTGAGGAAATACTTTTTAAAATTCATTATAAAAGGAAAAAATCATTGCCTGAAAATAAGCGTTCAAGGATCCTGAATTTTCTTTCTATTGGTTATTTATCTACAGATGATATAAGATATTTCAACGAGTTTCTCTGGTTTTATAATGATAATAAGATCGATAAAATACAGATGGATGCCTGTAAGCAGCGGTTCAACACTAATCTGAATGCAAAGGGTTGTCACCGGTTGCCTTACCAATTGAATCAGGATCCGGTAAATACCATCAGCAGTGATCTAAATCAGTTGAGCTATAAAAATGAGACGGCACTAAGAGTATGCCTTATTGGTTTCCCTCCGTTTTTTGGTACTATAATAAAAGCCCTTAGAAATGAAGGCCACCAGGTAGAACAATTTTTTTTACCCTATCATCCTAACCGCTATATAAACCGGGTATTAAAATTCAGTTTACCAGTCAAAATACTGTCGTTTATTGCCGGCAATATTTATGCTTACCGTACATTGAATTTTAATTATAAAGATGAAAAAATTGGTCAAATATTAAGAGAAGGTAATTTTGATATCGGGTTTCATAAACTGAATCTGATAATAAAGGAAAATATTTTCAGCGCATTCAAAAAGGGACTGCTTAATGATCATTGGGGGTACCTTCCTTTTTTAAGAGGGAAATCCACCATTGCATATTCATTACTGTTGAATGTGCCTGTTATACCAACCATTCACTTAATTGATAAGGGAATTGACTCTGGCCCTATTGTAGGATATTATCCCTGTGATTACAGCAAGGCAAAAACGGTAAATGAAGTCAGGGATATTATAAGAAAAAAAATGCCGGAACGGGCTGTGGCTGCAATAAAACTGGCAGGTGCTGCAGGGTTTAATGCAAAAGAAAATGTAAAAGAAATGGGAATTACTTTTTATGAGATTCACCCCTGGCTGAATAGTCATATAGCTTCTCATATTTTAAAGTAAAAGTGGGGGGAATAAGTATCCACTATCAAACCAAAAGCATTGAACAAAGAATTTACAGAGTCTTTAAACAGGCTGAAAATATATTGTGAATCAGAAAAATTTAAAGGATATGATCCTTATGACGGATTAAACAGCCGTTTTTTTCAGGCAATTCCTTTTTTATCTAAAAGCCGTATTGCAAGACTTGCCTGGATACAGTTCTTTAAAAGATCTCCTGTAAACTTAAGACCTTGTGTAGGTATTAAAAAGGATTATAATCCTAAAGCATTGGGCTTGTTTCTTTCCGCTTATTGCCAGCTGTATAAGGCAAAGCCCCAGCAGGAATACCTGGATACATGTAATTTTTTTATTGAAAAGATATATAGTTCAGTCAGTAAAGGATACAGTGGCGCATGTTGGGGTTATAATTTTGACTGGCAGGCACGTGCCTTTTTTCAACCAAAGGGCACGCCAACAATAGTAGCTTCAGTATTTATTGCAAATGCACTGCTTGATGCATATGAAATTACCAAAGATGATCAATTACTTAAAACTGCGAGAAGTACCTGCGATTTTATTTTAAAAGATCTGAACAGGACCTGTGATGATAAAAATAATTTTGCATTTTCTTATTCTCCTTTGGATAAAGCTGTTGTATTTAATGCTTCATTACTGGGCAGCAGGTTACTTAGCAGGGTGTTTAGTATTACCAATGAAAATGAACTTGTTGATGCAGCAAAAAAATCAGTAACTTATTGTTGTGATTTTCAAAGAGAAGATGGCTCCTGGGGTTATGGAACATTACCATTTCATCAATGGGTGGATAATTTTCATACAGGATACAATTTAGAATGTATTGCGGATTACATGAAATTTTCGGGGGATACGAAGTATGTGAATAATTTAAATCGGGGGTTCAATTACTATATAAATACTTTTTTTACGGATCAGGGAGTTCCGAAATATTATAACAATTCTGTTTACCCGGTTGATATTCATGCACCTGCGCAAATGGTTATCACACTGTTAAAACTGGGGAAATCTGAAGAATATAAGGATAGAATGAACACGGTATTGAATTGGACAATTAATAATATGCAATCAAAAAAAGGTTTTTTTTATTATCAGCGTAATAAATATTTTTCATCAAAAATTTCATATATACGCTGGGCACAGGCATGGATGTTTTATGCATTAACTTCATACTTTAAATATGAAAGCAATGGGCAGGATTAATATTTGCAATATTCCGGTTGATTCGCTTACCATGAAGGAAACTATTCAGCTGATTGATAAAGCAATTCATGATAATAAAGCAATTCACCATGTTGTTATCAATGCGGCAAAAGTTGTTAATGCACAAAAAGATGAAGCACTTAAAGAATCTATTGTTAGTTGCGATATTATAAATGCAGACGGTCAGGCTATTGTATGGGCATCCCGTTTTTTAAATAATCCTTTACCTGAACGGGTAGCTGGTATAGATCTGATGGAAAACCTTGTGAAATTAGCTGCTGAAAAAAAGCGCAGAATTTTCTTTTTGGGTGCAAAAGAAGAGGTGGTTAGAGAAGTGGTAAATGTGTATACTAAATTGTATAATGTAGATATTATTGCCGGTTACAGAAATGGATACTTTACAAAAGAGGAAGAAGAAACGGTTGCTAAACAAATAGCCGCTTCCGGTGCCAGCATACTTTTTGTTGCTATGAGTTCACCAAAAAAGGAAATATTTTTAAATACGTACAAGCATCTTATTCAAACGCCGTTCATTATGGGGGTTGGAGGCAGTTTTGATGTAGTTTCCGGCCTTGTTAAAAGAGCACCATTGTGGATGCAAAAAAGCGGGTTAGAATGGTTTTACAGGGTTATTCAGGAGCCTGGTAGGATGTGGAAACGGTATTTATTTGGGAACTCTCAATTCATCTACCTGGTTATAAAAGAAAAAATGAAACAAATTTTTAAGACAAAATAATTGTTTTTTTAATTCGTTATTGTATTACTGTTAATAATACCTGATAAAAAACCTCCTTAACCATAATGAATATTACTTTAATAGCAGGCGCCAGACCAAATTTTATGAAGATTGCTCCAATAATTAAAGCAATAAAAACGGCACAGGCAGATGGAAAAGAAATTGCTTACCGGTTGGTGCATACAGGCCAGCATTATGATAAAAAAATGAGCGGTGCTTTTTTTGATCAATTGGGTATTCCGGAACCGGATATTAACCTGGAGTGTGGAGGAGGTACACAGGCAGAACAAACAGCTGCTATCATGGTTAAATTCGAAAAGGAATTAATTGCACACAGACCAGACCTGGTTTTAGTTGTGGGAGACGTTACTTCTACAATGGCCTGTACGATTACGGCAAAAAAGCTATGTGTAGATATGGCACATGTAGAAGCAGGAATAAGGTCAGGTGATATGTCAATGCCTGAAGAGATCAACCGAATTGTTACTGATTCGCTTTGTGATTATTTTTTTACTACAAGTGAACAGGCAAATAAACAGTTGAAAACTAACGGAGCCGCTGATAAGAATATACATTTGGTTGGCAATACAATGATAGATACCCTGCTTCAAAACATAGACAGGATACAAAAACCGGATTTTTGGGATGTATATAATCTAAAAAGGGATAAATATTTTTTAGTAACCTTACACCGGCCCTCAAATGTAGATGATCCGGCAAAGTTAGCTTTAATTCTTTCTGCAATTGAAGAGGCCTCAATGGATTTCCCAATCGTTTTTCCCGTACATCCCCGTACGCGTCAAATAATTGATAATTTTAAGATTAATAAAGAGAAGATGTTGATGATCGATCCGCAGGGATATCTTGAATTTATGTATTTAATAAAAAATGCGAAAGGAATTATTACAGATTCCGGTGGCATAACAGAAGAAGCCACAGTTTTACACATACCTTGCTTAACATTAAGAAATTCAACAGAGAGGCCTGAAACCGTAACAATGGGCACCAATGAATTAATTGGCGATGATATTAATAAATTAAAACCCAGTTTAAAAAAAATCATTGAAGGAAATTGGAAAAAAGGTACGGTCCCGCCTTTTTGGGACGGTAAGACATCAGAAAGAATAATCAATATATTAATTGCTATTTATACAGTGTGATCCTCCAGTACAGGCAGGGTTCATTTATAAAAACAAAAATTTAATCACTGGTAAATCCGAAATTGTTAAAAATTTTATTGTATGAACCGGCAGTTTGAACGATACTTACAAATGACATTGGTAATATTGGATTTGCTGGTATTAAACTCAATTTTTTTTATAACTCAGTTTATATTAGCTAAGCAGATACATACTGATACTACAAATTCTTATTTTAATTACTGGATGGTGTCAAATTTTTTATGGTTGGTGCCTTCATTTATTTTACGCACTTATGCCAGCAAAACAATTTTAAGTTTTGAGCATTTTACAAAAAGGACAACCCAGGTATATATGCTGTGGATTATTTTAATCCTGTTTTATTTATTTTTCTCTTTTGAATTTAAAATCTCCAGAATATTTATTTTTTCAACCATTATCAGTTTTGGTTTTGGTTTATTGGTAAACCGGTTTTTATACCTGGGTATTCGTAATTATTATAAAAAGAGTGATACTATTTTAAAAAAGGTGCTGATACTCGGATATAATGATACTGCCAAAAAACTTGCAAAATATTTTGAAGAAGACAGTATAAACACCAAAGTATTGGGTTTTATTGAGGATGATAATAATGTAAGGGAGTTAACTCACTACCCGATATTAAGTAATATAAGCAACACGTTGCAGGTGGCGAAAGAATTGGAAATTCAGGAAATATTCTCTACAATAACACCGGAACAGAATAAAGAAATCTATAACCTGATGTTTCAGTCAGAAAAAGAATGTATCCGGTTTAAAATTGTTCCTAATCTTTCTGTTTTTATTACCCGGGAAGTTCATATTGAATATTTTGGAGACTTACCTATACTTTCATTACGCAGTGAGCCATTGGATGATGTGGGAAACAGGATTAAGAAAAGAGTATTGGATATTATAGTTAGTTTTTTTGTGATCGTATTTATTTTATCATGGCTGATACCCATTTTGGGGTTATTAATTTTACTGGAATCCCGTGGGCCGGTTTTTTTCGGGCAGTTACGAACCGGCAAAAATAAAAAAACATTTAAGTGTTTAAAATTCAGGAGCATGAAATCAAATAACGACGCTGATCTGAAACAGGCAACAAAAAATGATTCCCGTGTAACCGTAATTGGAAAATTTTTGAGGAAGACAAGTCTTGATGAAT